>JAFGBD010000049.1 GCA_016933335.1 Bacteroidales bacterium
GCCCAGGTGGTGGAATTGGTAGACACACCAGCTTGAGGGGCTGGCGCCCGTTAAAGGGTGTGCAAGTTCGAGTCTTGTCCTGGGCACTTACTACTGTTTAATGATTTTAAATATCCTCGTATAATTAGTGGCAATTCTCCTGACAAAATTAATACCAGGATTATAATCAAGGATGTCTGTATTAATCTTATCATTCTCAATCGTTTATTCCTGTCACAGTCAATATAATATTGATAAACAAATTCTTTCTGTTCCAGGTTATGGATGAATGCCTGGTTTTCTGTGATGAATGAAATATCTGATCCCCCTGCTGTTAAATAATCCGTACCTGGTTATTAATATAATAATACATATTTACCCGTCGCAAGCCAACAGATGAACCTGTGATATCAAATAATTATTTTAATTTTATTCATTGGTTACTGAAGATTTATTTTGACAGAATGCCTGATTTCCGTTCACCTGTATTCTTTCCTGATCCTGAAACAGCAGACCGGGACGGACTGCTTGCCTGCGGAGGCAACCTGGAGGTTGAGACACTGCTGGCAGCCTATTCACAGGGGATCTTCCCTTGGTACAGCGAAGGCTCCCCCATACTATGGTGGTCGCCTGATCCAAGACTGGTACTGTTCCCTGAAAACTATAAAGCATCCAAAAGCCTGCTTCAGACCATTAAAAAAAATATCTTTGAAATCAGGTTCGACAACAGCTTCAAACAGGTCATTCATCATTGCGCCCGTATAGAAAGAAAAGGCCAGACAGGAACATGGATAACGCCTGAGATGCAGGAAGCCTATATTAAACTGCACGAGGCCGGGTATGCGCATTCGGCAGAGACCTATTGCAAAAAGAAACTCGTGGGTGGCTTATACGGTGTTTCAATTGGTACGGCGTTTTTCGGGGAATCGATGTTCTATCTGATGAGAGATGCTTCAAAAGTTGCCTTTTATTATTTGGTGAAGAGGCTATATCAATGGGGATTCACGCTGGTTGATGCACAGCAATCCACAAAGCATTTGAAAAGTATGGGTGCAGAGGAGATACCAAGAAAGCAGTTTTTGCATTATCTGAAACAGGCTCTGATTGATAAAAGCAGAACAGGCAAATGGAAGCTTTAGAATTCATATGCCAGTAACCCGGAAACTTCAGCAATCAATAACCTATCACCCATAAAATTTTTTCTTCACCGGCACATTTTTCTGTCAATTCAATCAATGATTTGTTGATGTCAATCAATCTGCTTAAATACTCTTTCCATTTGTCACGCCAGGCTTTATCCTCCTTTGCCAGTTCTTCAAGAAAGTCTTTACCAAGCAGCTTGCGTGATACAATGGTAATAAACTCTTCAATTGTAACGGCCTTTTTAAAGGTTTCAAGATTTTTTATCAGCTCATTTCTGAGCGGGATGATCTTCCTTGAATTGTATTTGGTAGATCCGAAAAAATCAAACAGTTTATTGGCATTTTCAAAGCACGGAACAAAAATGTTGAATACAATGCTGTCCATATATTTTGACTCCGGATCGCACCTGATATAATTATCATTATCGCCGGTAATATTCAACTCAACAAAATTAAGACTCTGTGAATCATAGATTTCAATCTTCATAAGGAGCGCTTTTTCAGTTTTATTAAAGTTATTAAAATTAAAATCAAAAACAAAAATATTGGTAATCAAGGAATAATTTATATTATTTTTAACATGTATAATGATAATTAATAAAATATCCAGCCAGGTTCAAAAAAATATGGCCTGCCCCGGATAAAAATGATGGTCTGTAGGAAATCAATGATTATCAACATAATTATAATATTAAAATGACAGGTATTTCCACCTTCAGGAAACATGCATCTGATGTAATCAACTGGATTATTGATTATTATAAAAACATTAAGGCATATCCGGTAAAATCCGTGGTCAAACCGCGTGAGATCTTCAATCAACTTCCTGCAAAGCCACCGGAGCATGGAGAAAAATTTGATACACTTCTTGAAGATCTTAACAAAATTATCATTCCCGGGATGACACACTGGCAACATCCTGATTTTTTTGCATATTTTCCTGCCAATACCAGTTTTCCTTCAATCCTTGGAGAAATGATCACTGCTGCACTGGGTGCCCAGTGCATGAAATGGGAAACATCACCGGCCGCAGCCGAACTTGAAGAAATGATGATGAACTGGCTGAAGCAGATGACAGGACTTCCACAGGCTTTTCACGGGGTGATCCAGGATACCGCATCAACAGCTACTCTTTGTGCTATACTTACCGCCAGGGAAAGCCTTTCTGATTTTAAAATCAACAGTGAAGGTTATTCAGGACAGCAATTCAGGGTCTATTGTTCGGAAGAAGCACATTCATCTGTTGAAAAAGCCGTTAAAATAGCCGGAATCGGAAGCAGGAACCTGATAAAGATCAAAACAGACGCAGTATTTGCCCTGATACCGGAAGAGCTTGAGAAGGCAATAAAACGGGATGTGGAAAGTGGACTTACACCACTTTGTGTTGTTGCAGCCCTGGGTACGACCGGATCAACAGCTGTTGATCCGCTGGAACAAATCTCAAAGATCACCAAAAAATTCGGTATCTGGCTTCATATCGATGCTGCCTATGCAGGCTCCGCACTGATATTACCTGAATACAGGTGGATGATTAAAGGTATTGAAAATGCCGACAGCTTTGTATTTAATCCCCATAAGTGGCTGTTTATAAATTTCGACTGCTCGGCATATTTTGTACAGAGTAAGGAAAAGCTGGTACATACATTCCGGCTTGTTCCGGAATACCTCAAAACCAGTACAGACGGAGAGGTCAATGATTATTCCGACTGGGGAATCCAGCTCGGCAGAAGATTCAGGGCCTTAAAGCTCTGGTTTGTGCTGAGAAGCTTCGGAATAATTGGTCTTCAGGAAAAGCTGAGAACACATATTTCGCTTGCCCGCTTTTTTGCGGACGAAATTACAAAGACCGGAAGCTTTAAATTAATGGCACCGGTAAATTTTGGCCTGGTCTGTTTCCGTTATGTACCTGAAGGATCCATGGGAAAGAAGGAGCTCGATGAACTGAATGAGCGGCTGCTTCATGAGATCAATGATTCCGGGAAGATCTATCTGTCACACACAAGGCTGAATGGAGAATATACCTTGAGAATCCAGACAAACCAGACCAGTGTTACCCATGAAAATGTGATGGAAGCAATTAAACTGATAGAAGATGCTGCCTCCGGGATAACAGCCAACTATGAATAAACTTCAATTTACCAGTCTAACATCATACCTGCCGGATGAACAAACAGGAAGGACACAGCATTCATGTTGAGAACCTGAAAAAGATGTACAGGAACTGGTCAGGTGAGGAAATCAGTTCCTTTGAGCCCATGCCGGAATCAGGATCTGTCAGAAGATATTACCGTATTGCCGGTAAAACAAGGCGGGCCATTGGAGTATTCAATCCGGACAAAAGAGAAAACAGGGCCTTCGTATACCTCTCCGGGCATCTGAAGAACAAAGGAGTTCATGTGCCCGAGGTATATGACGAAGACCGTGATAAAAACATCTATCTTGAAGAAGATCTGGGAGATATCCTTCTATTCAAATATGTATCAGAAAACATAAAAAGCAAAGAAAAGATCATCAGGATGTATCAGGCGGTGATTGAAGAGATGCCGCGAATTCAGGTTGATGCGGGAAAAGACCTTGATTACAGCATGTGTTACCCTCGCCCGGAATTCGACCGGCAAAGCATGCTCTGGGATCTGAATTATTTTAAATATTATTTTCTCAAGCTTGCAGGGATCAGATTTGACGAGCAGGAACTGGAAGATGATTTCGGCCGGTTCACAGATTTCCTGCTGAAAGCAGACAGAGACTATTTCCTTTACCGCGATTTTCAGTCAAGGAATATCATCCTGTATGAGGGTAACATTTTTTTTATTGACTATCAGGGTGGCAGAAAAGGAGCCCTGCAATATGATATTGCCTCACTCCTGTTTGAAGCTAAAACCGGCCTTGCACCGGAAACCAGGAATGAATTGCTGGATTGTTACATCAGGGTTTATTCCCGGAAAGGCCATATTAACAAGAGAGAATTCCTGAAGTACTTTAATGGCTATGCCCTGATTCGCATGCTGCAGGCATTCGGGGCTTTCGGATTCAGGGGATATTTTGAACGGAAACATTTTTTTCTGCAAAGCATTCCTCCTGCAGTTAAAAATCTTGAATGGTTCCTTCAGCATGTCCGCCTTGACGTCAGCATACCTCATTTACGGAATAGTCTTGAACAGCTGGTGCGGTCAGATCTGATTAAGGACTTTAAGGAACCAGCCGAAGGATTGAGCGTTTCGGTTAACAGTTTCTCTTATAAAAAAGATATACCGGCAGATCATACAGGTCATGGCGGAGGTTTTGTTTTTGATTGCCGGGCATTGCCAAATCCCGGAAGGTATGATCAGTATCAGTCTTTTACGGGCAAAGATGAACCGGTCATTCAATTCCTGAAAGAAAAACCGGAAGTCAAACAGTTCATTGACAACGTTTATGCGATTATTGAACATTCATTGAAAGACTATGGATCAAGAAGCTTCTCACATCTTATGATCAACTTCGGGTGCACGGGAGGACAGCATCGTTCGGTGTATTGTGCGGAAGAAATATCACGCAGAATTCAGAAGCAATTTAAAATAAAGGTAATCACCAGGCACAGGGAACTGGAAGAATGAAAACATCCCATTGACACGGTGGCCGTGCTAATATTTAATAAGGAATTAACTCTGAAAATAAAAAACCTGAACTGATATGAAGGCCATGATACTTGCAGCGGGCAAGGGTACAAGACTAAAACCCTGCACCAGTCATAAGCCAAAAGCATTGATAGAGGTCAATGGTACAACCATGCTGGAACATCAGATCAATTACCTGACATATTTTGGTGTGAATGAGATCATCATCAATATTCATCATTTTGCAGAACAAATCAAAGACTTCATCACCCGGAAACAATATAAAACCAGGATTGAATTCTCAGACGAACAGGATAAGCTGCTTGATACCGGGGGAGGATTGAAGAAAGCATCATGGTTTTTTGATGATGGCAATCCCTTTTTCCTGACCGGTATTGATATTTTCACGAACCTGAACCTTCATGACCTGCTGGCATTTCATCAGGATCACGCCGCAATTGCAACCCTGGCTGTTAAGAAACGCCAATCCACAAGAGACTTTCTGGTTGACCGGGATCATGTACTCTGCGGATGGAAAAATAATCTGACAGGCGAGGAAATCATTACCCGGCATAGCAATTCACAATTAACCGCTTATGGATTCAGCGTGATTCATGTCATTGATCCGGAAATTTTTGAGCTCATCACCGAAACCGGTGCGTTCACCATGACAAGCCTGTATCTCAGGCTTGCTGAAAAATATCAGATTGCCGTATACCCGCATAATGATGGTCAGTGGTATGAGCTCGGACGAACAGAGAATTTTAACCATCCGAAAAACATGCAAATCATTGCTGAAATCATAAAAAGATATCACCCCTGAATTCTTCTTCATTTTTTTTACCTAACACACCACGAATAAACTTTTCCTGAATTCAAATAATTTGGGAAAAAATGATTAAATTTAATTAGCAGACAATAGTATTAATTATTTATACTTCTTTATGAAACGCTGTCTGACTGTGTTTTTTGTTTTCATTCTTCTGTGCCCTGCAGCTTATCTGCAGATGCATTTCAAACATTACGGGATAGGTGACGGTTTTTCTGACAACTCAGTCAGGCAGATCATACAGGATAAAAAAGGATTTCTCTGGTTTGGCACTTTGAACGGTCTGAACAGATATGACGGCAACAACATTAAAATATACAAGACCGAACCGGGCAATCCCCACAGTCTTTCATACAGCCGCATTTCCCAGTTAATGGAAGATTCCTGCGGCTATATCTGGCTTTCAACATTTAATAATGAGATACAGCGGTTTGATCCCCGTTCGGAAAAATTCGTCAATCTGAATCAATTGATTGAAGGTTATGACAGAACTGACATCAATGACTGGATAATTGAAACTTCGTCAGGCACACTCTGGATGATAATGAGGTTTGGTGGTCTTGTCAGGTTCAGGGAAAAATCAGACTCGGAAGATTTCACAATTGATATTATTGATACAACCAATTTCCTGCCGGGAAATATCGTAAATTTTGTCATAAAAGACCATCAGGGTTTTATCTGGACAGGGACTGACAACGGGCTAGTAAGGTTTGACACCGAAAGCTTTTCATTATCAGACAAACAGGATCCTGTTACTTTCGGAGTTAATGAAGATCTCAATTTTACCCATGCCTGCAGAACAAAAAATCATCTGTTCCTTTCAACCAGGTCAGATGGATTGTATGTAAAAAAAACAGATGAAACCAGTGAGGAACTCCGGTTGAATCACATACCCCTGAAAGGCACAATCAGGGGAATGAGAAGCGGTATATCCGATGATGTTCTGGTCGTTACTGAAAATGACGGATTATATTATCTCACCGGTGATGGAAAAAAGATCGATCACTTTGATAAAAGCGAGGTTTCAATTTCTCAGGGAGAAGGCCTCGATATTTTTGTTATTTATGTTGACCGGCTTGGCAAGTTCTGGATCACACCCGGCAGAAGAGGTATCACACTCTTTGACCCTCAGAAGAAAAGTTTCGTTTATTATTCGCTCAATGCAAGACAGCGCGAATCTCAGGGAGATGATGACAAGCATATTTTTTTCGAAGACAGCAATGATGATTTCTGGATTGGCATCTATGGAGGCGGGTTATTCAAATTTGATCGCAAAGAGCAGCAATTTTTCCAATACGCTCATCAGCCGGAAAACTTTTACAGCCTTTCATCCAATTATGTCCTTTCAATATACGAAGATCGCTCAAAGAATCTCTGGGTCGGAACCTTCCAGGGCGGAATTAACAAAACAGAACTGATCCATTATGATTTTAAATTCAGGCAGCCCCTGCCCGATGCAGCATTAAATACTGCAAACGAAGTGAGAAGCATCATTTCAGACAAAAAAGGGAGGCTGTGGATCGGTACAAAAGAAGGAACCATTTATTGTGTGAATTCCGCAGGAGATATCATTTATACCCTTCCATCCGATTTAAAAGCCGGGAAATATGAAAAGAGCAATGTTTATTCCATGCTCGAAGATAATGAGGGTAACCTTTGGATTGGTTCCAAAGGGATGGGACTTACAAAGATAAACGGGATTTTAAAGACAGAAAACCTGGGATCAGACAGGTATGAGATCAATCGTTTCATGAATAATCCTGCAGATGCGGCAAGTCTGTCCAATGATGCTGTCTTTTCGTTATACCAGGATCATCTGGGACAAATATGGGTTGGAACATATAACGGCGGTCTCGATCTCATCGAAAATCCATTACAGGAGACCAGTTTCAGGCATTTTGTTAACAATGCAGAAGACAGCGGCTCATTAAGCGATCCCAGGATCAGATTTATCACACAGGACAGCCACAAAAATCTGTGGATCGGCACTTCAAACGGTTTGAACCTGTTGAAAGAAAAATTCATCGGATCGCAGGAGAAACGGTTTATTGTTTTTAAAAACGACCTGTCTGATATTTCATCGCTGTCCAACAGCGACGTTTTTTATATCCATGAAGACCATAAAGCCAGAATCTGGATTGCTACCTCCGGAGGAGGCTTAAATCTCTTCCATCATGATGATAAAACAGGCAGATCATGGTTTTCTTTTTATGACAGGGAAAACGGCCTGCCGGGCGATGTTGTCTTCAGTATCCTGGAAGATAAAAACGGAAACCTCTGGCTGGGCACCGATAATGGTTTATGTAAATTTGATCCGGACAGGGAGGAAATGGAAAATTATATCGCTGAAGAAGGGATTGTTGATAACCTGTTTTCTGAGAGTACCTGTAACATTGCACCATGGAAAGAGTTTGTTTTCGGACAGAAAAGTGGTTTTCTGAGCTTCTTCCCCGACAGTATTGTAAAAAGCAAAAAACTATACCCGGTAGTTATCACAGATTTTTATCTGTTCAACGAAAGAGTATCTCCCGGCACTGCAAATTCACCGCTTCAGACGTCTATTGAATCAACCGGAAAGATTACGCTTAAATACAATCAGAACTATTTCACCTTTCATTTTTCAATGCTCGATTTCCTGCATTCTGAGAGATGCCAGTATGCCTATTATCTGGAAGGTGTGGAAGATGACTATAATTATGTCGGGAACAAACGCACAGCATCATATACAAACATTGATCCGGGCAAATACACTTTCAGGGTTAAGGCTTCCAACCATGAAGGTAACTGGAACGAAACACCAGCCTCCGTTGTTATTATTATAACACCGCCGTTCTGGCAAAGGGCATGGTTTATCATCTTATTCTCCGCACTCATCCTTTCATTATTGCTGGGAATCTATTTTTCAAGGGTAAAGAGCCTTAAAAGGCAGCAGGAGAAGCTTGAACAGCTTGTTAAAAAAAGAACAAGCGAAATAGAAGAAAAAAACAAGATACTGACAGAACAGACAATCCTGTTGAACGAAACAAATACCAAGCTTGAAGAAAGACAGCAATATATCGAAGAGCAGGCAGAAGAACTTAAAACACAGGCAGAGGAACTGAGTGAAAAAAATAAAAGCCTCAGAACATTGAATATGACCAAGGATAAGTTTTTCTCAATCATTGCCCATGATCTGAAAAATCCCTTCAACGCAGTCCTGGGATTCTCTGAATTGTTATCGAAAAAGTACCATAAAATTGCTGATATAAAGAAAAAGCAATATATCGATATCATCTTCGATTCAGTAACCAGAATTTACAAATTGCTCGAAAATCTTCTGCAGTGGGCAAGATCGCAAACAGACGCCATCCCTTTCAAACCTGAGGAATTCCTGCTGGATGAACTTATCAATGGTAATCTGGAACTTGCCTCAAACCAGATCAAAGACAAAAACCTGAAAATCATCAGGGATTATGCTTCCGGCACCAGGATAATTGCCGATAAGAACATGATAAATACGGTGGTCCGCAACTTACTGACCAATGCAATCAAATTCACAGAAAACGGTGATATCAAAATAAAAGTGAACAAAACAAATCATTCCGTCACTTTTATGATAGAGGATACAGGTATGGGAATACCCAAATCAAGACTGAATGGTTTATTTGAAATAGACAATTCAAAATCAACCGAAGGCACCAAAGGAGAATCAGGTACCGGTCTCGGACTGATCATCTGCAAGGAATTTATAGAGAAGAACGGCGGTTCAATATCTGTAAAAAGTTCAAAAAACAAAGGATCATCCTTTGCATTCACACTGCCCCTATAGAATTAAGCCTCAATAAAAAACCCGCATTCACATACCTCACTATGACAAAAGAATCCCTTTCAGACATTTCTGAATTTATAACTTGCACATGCGGCATTAAGTGATTATAAATATTTCATCCATGATATTCTTTTACTCATCAGAAATGACAGGCAAATTGTCAATTAAAGCATTTTTATACTGCATATTATGAATCTATTGTTAATTTTGCCACCATATTTCAAATTCTAAGAATTTCAGGGAAATGGAAAAGCAGAGCAATGAGGTTGTAAGGACTATTTTAAATCCATTTCAAAGGTTTTTTCAAATTGAATCATCAGGTTGTATCCTCCTGCTTTTCTTTACTATCATAGCAATTACGCTTGTGAATTCTTCATTTTCTGATACATATCTCAATTTCTGGAAAAATGAAATATCAGTCTCGGTTGCAGGTTTTAACCTGTCAGCTTCATTGAAACAATGGATAAATGATGGTTTGATGACCATCTTCTTTTTTGTGGCAGGTTTGGAAATCAAGCGGGAACTGATGATTGGAGAGCTCTCAAACGGTAAAAAAGCCTTTTTGCCTGTTTTTGCTGCAATAGGAGGAATGATTGTTCCGGCATTTACATATGTCATCCTCAATGAAGATCCTGCCACATTCAAAGGATGGAGCATCCCCATGGCAACGGATATTACTTTTTCGCTGGGTATTCTGGGTTTGCTGGGCAAAAGGGTACCTGTCAGCCTGAAGGTTTTTTTTGTAACATTTGTAATTGTCAGCAACCTGGGCGCAGTTTCTGTAATGGCCATATTTAACAGTACCTATATTCACCTGAAATATTTACTCATCGGTTCAGGATTATTTCTTTATCTGGTTTTATTTAACCTGTTAAAATTCAGATTTATCCCGGTATATATGATTTTTGGCTGGATCATCTGGTATATGTTTTTTGAGTCAGGTATCCATCCATCCCTGGCAGGTATATTAATAGCATTTACCATCCCGCTTGGAAGAAAAATCAGGATCAATACGTTCCGTAAAAGGATGGATTCAAATCTGCAGGAATTCTGCAATGATGAATCCAATAATAAGGTTGCCTTAACCGATGAACAACTGGCTGCCATTTATAACATGGAATCGGAAACAAAAAAGGTACAAAGTCCTCTGCAATCTCTTGAGCACAGGCTGCATGGACCTGTTACATATTTCATCATCCCTGTATTTGTTCTGGCAAACGCCGGTGTGATTCTGGAAAAACCGGACATCAATATTTTACTACATCCTTTGACTGCCAGTACAGGTTTTAGTCTTATCTTTGGTAAGACAGCCGGTGTGTTTATCTTTTCCTGGCTTGCCATTAAGCTTAAGCTTGCCCTGAAGCCCGGGAATGTAAAACTGATTCATATCTTTGGAGCTTCCCTGCTTGGTGGTATGGGTTTTTCAATATCCATTTTCATAGCCGGTCAGACATTCAACATCCCGGAATTATTAAACACAGCAAAAGTGGGAATCATGGCTGCAACATTCATCTCGGCAGTTCTGGGATTACTGATCCTGCGGATTTCACTCAAGAAACAAAACAGATCAAAAACTGTTAAAAAGAAAACAGCTGAAGAATGAAAGAAGATCCTGAATTATTGAATGCTTTGTTTAAAGACAAGCAACCTGCTGAAATACTGGCTTATTTTCTTGATAAATATAAAGGAAAAGTGGCACTTGGTTCAAGTCTGGGTGCTGAAGACCAGGTGCTGACAGATATGATCGTGAAAATTGACAGGAAAACGAAAATTTTTACGCTGGATACCGGAAGACTGTTCCCTGAAACATACCAGCTGATCGAGAAAACCAACCGGAAATATCAAATCAACATCAGGATTTATTTCCCTGATACGGTACAGGTTGAAAAGATGGTAAATGAAAAAGGAATTAATCTTTTTTATGAAAGTATTGAAAACCGGAAACTTTGTTGTCATATCCGTAAAATTGAACCCTCAAAAAGAGCCTTGCACGGAATGAAAATATGGATAACCGGGATCAGAAAAGACCAGTCTTTATCACGTTTCTATAACAAGCATGTGGAATGGGAAAATGAAAACAAACTCCTTAAGATAAATCCTTTGCTTAACTGGACTGAAAAACAGGTATGGGAATATATCAAATTCAATCATGTACCTTATAATGAGCTGCATGATAAAGGTTTTCCAAGCATTGGCTGTATGCCGTGTACGCGGACTGTAAAACCCGGTGAAGATATCCGGTCAGGAAGATGGTGGTGGGAGGATGCCGGACACAAAGAATGCGGACTTCATAACAGAAAATAATATTATGGCAGGGGGAGCTCAGATAGTACAACATAAGAACAAGGATATCTATTATATTGATTATTCAAACATCAAAACAACAGGGGAATTTCTCAAAACAATGAGAGAAGCAGCTGCCTTCAGGGAAAAAGTAAGGGCCATGGGGAAAAAAGACCTGCTGGTTCTTGTAAATATTACAGACAGTTATTTAAATGTTGAGATACTAGATGAGTTGAAGAAGGCGGGCAGGATCATCAGTGAAATGACCAAAAAAGAAGCAATTGTCGGTATCACAGGCTATAAAAAAATCCTCCTTCAGATCGTACAGACATTTGCCAATCTGAATTTCCAGGTGTTCAGAAACATTGATGATGCAAAAGACTGGTTGGTTAAGGATTAAAAAGCAGATTTTCAGTACCCCCTGGCAATCAATACCCTTTGCTTCGATGGCTTTCCTGTGATAATGCACTTCCCTTCGGATGACTCATTGACCAATGGTATACACCTGATAGTAGCCCTGGTTTCTTCATTGATCTTTTTTTCTGTTTCAGGAGTACCATCCCAGTGTGCCGAAATGAAACCTCCCTTTTTATTGAGGATATCTTTCATTTCATCATAATTATCTGCTTTGAATGTGTTTGCATCTCTGAAAGCAAGGGCTTTTTGAAATATATTTTGCTGAATCTCAGTTAAAAGATCTTCAATATAACTTTCAATCCCCTCCTGTGGCAAGGTTTTTTTCTCAAGTGTATCACGCCGCGCAATTTCAACAGTGTTGTCGTCATAATCTTTGGGACCAATGGCCAATCTGACCGGAACGCCTTTCAGTTCATATTCGGCAAATTTCCATCCTGGCTTATGGGTTTCCCTGTTATCAAACTTTACACTTAGCCCCTTTTCTTCCAGCATTTTTTTTATCTGCTCAGCCTTTACGGCTATCTGTAAACGCTGAGTCTCATTTTTATATATTGGTACAATTACAACGTGTATCGGGGCAAGTTTAGGCGGAATGATCAATCCGTTATTATCCGAATGCGTCATGATCAAAGCGCCTATTAATCTTGTAGTTACACCCCAGGAAGTTGCCCATACATAATCAAGCTTCCCGTTTTTATCGGTAAAGGTTACTTCGAAAGCTTTGGCAAAGTTCTGTCCCAGAAAATGTGATGTGCCGGCTTGTATTGCTTTACCATCCTGCATAAGAGCTTCAATGCAATAAGTATCAACAGCACCTGCAAATTTTTCTGATTCTGTTTTGAGTCCTTTTATGACCGGCACCGCCATATATTCTTCAGCAAACCGGGTGTAAATTTCCAGTATTTTCATCGTTTCTTCAATGGCTTCCTCACGTGTTGCATGAGCTGTATGTCCTTCCTGCCAGAGAAATTCAGTTGTTCTCAGGAACAGCCTGGTTCGCATTTCCCAGCGAACAATATTGGCCCACTGGTTATAGAGTATAGGAAGGTCTCTGTATGATTGAATCCAGTTCCTGTATGTATTCCAGATAATGGTTTCGGAAGTGGGACGTATCACCAGCTCCTCTTCAAGTTTTGCCTCAGGATCAACGATAAGTCCTTTGCCCCCGGGATCATTTTTAAGACGATAATGTGTCACAACCGCACATTCCTTGGCAAATCCTTCGACATGCTCAGCCTCTTTGCTTAAAAACGACTTTGGTATAAATAATGGGAAATAGACATTCAGATGACCCGTTTTCTTGAATAATCCGTCCAGGGCTGCCTGTATTTTTTCCCAGATCGCATAACCATATGGTTTTATCACCATGCAACCCCTGACTGCGGAATATTCTGCCAGATCTGCCTTTATAACAAGATCATTGTACCACTGTGAATAATTATCCTCCTTGCTGGTTAATTCTTTGGCCATATTCTGATTTTTGGTATGGTATTTGTGTTATTAAATATGAATTAAAACTGGTACAAAGTAAAAAAATAAAATCATATCTTCACAAAGTAAAATTTAAGGAGGCTTAATTATGAAAACACTTGCAATCATAACAACAATAACCGGAGCGCTTTTTCTCGCATCATGCTCCAGCAGTTTTCGAGCCACATCCGAATACGATGATGTTTATTATACCCCGTCAGATCGACCGGCAGTGGTAACGGAAACAGTTGTCACTCCTGCCAATGAGGAACCTCTGAGTGATTATGAAAAATATATTGCCTCGCTTGAAAATCAGAATAGAATGACCGAAGGCATCCAGGAACAGGATACCATGCAATATGCAGATGAAGAATTGTTAAGCGACAAGGATTACCTTGACACCGAATATTATGAAGAAGACGGCAATACTTATGTGACCAACAATTACTATTACGATGACTATTATTATGCATCAAGGATAAGAAGGTTTCACAGGCCTTTTTATTCATTTGGCTATTATGATCCCTGGTATTATGATCCTTACTGGTACGATTACAGTCCAATTCACTGGTCATTAGGATATTCCTGGGGATATTATCCTTCATGGAGCTTCGGCTTTTCATGGGGTTATCCATACTACTGGGGTTCGCCATACTATTATTCATCATGGTATAGTCCGTACTGGTATGGCGGCTATTATCACAGCTACTGGCATTCGCCCTATTACTCATACTGGCATGGATACAGAAACGGATACTACGATTCCTATTACGGAGGTTATTACGGAAACTATTATTCCCATAACGATTATTACAGACACAGCCCGGTATATTATGGTCAACGCAGAAGCATTTCAACCGGGAGAGGCACAGCAACAAGAAATCCTGTTAATGCAGGGAATATAAAAACCACTTCAAATGCCGCATCAGAAACAGGCAGAAGGACCATAACCCCGTCAGGTTCAAGAGACGCTGCAGGTGGAACATCCGGACGCAGGGAAGTTGTAGGCACTGACCGTTCAACCAATACACAGGGAACCGGTACTTCCCCTGCTACCGGTACATCAACAGGCAGAAGAGCAACGGGAACCGACCCGGCAACCAGGCAGGGAACCGGTACAACACCGTCAAGGACTACCACCGGAGACAGACGGAATTATTCTACTGAATATACCAGACCTGCTTCTGAAAGACCGGTTTATACCAGACCTTCAGGCAGCAGTACTAGAGCCACCCAGTCAAGAACTACCAGTACCTACAGGTCAGAATCAGGTTCAAGAACCCAGACCATTTATACAAGACCGTCAAGCAGTTCTTCCAGCCGGACCTATTCGGGCAGTACAAGTAAGAGCACTACTGCAAGGCCTTCATCCACACCTTCATACACAGGACCAAACAGTTCCGGTCGTACTTATTCCAGCCCCGGTTCAGGCAGAAGCAGTTCCAGCCCGGGCAGTTCGGGTTCAGACAGAAGCTATTCAAGTCCGAGCAGATCAAGTTCCAGTTATTCAAGACCGAGCAGCTCCGGATCAAGCAGAAGTTATTCTTCACCAAGCCGTTCAAGCAGTTCAAGCAGAAGCTATTCTGCACCTTCCAGCTCAGGATCAAGCAGAAGCTATTCTGCACCAAGCCGTTCCAGCAGCTCCGGATCAGGCAGAAGCTATTCCGGAAGCAGTTCAAGTTCCGGAAGCTCCCGTTCCAGTTCCAGCTCGAGCTCAGGTGGTTCAAGGTCCAGCTCAGGCGGCGGCAGACGATAAACAATAAATGATCGTTAAACAAATTAAAAGATTTTCTGACTGAAATCAGAGAAAATGGTAATTCATTATAATAATACAAAGTCATGAAAAGAATATTTCTAACAGTAACAGGCATTACAATAGCTATCATTATAAGCGCCCAGAACTATGTTGATGCTTTAAGATACTCACAGTTTTTCCCGACCGGTTCTGCCAGGAATCTGAGCATGGGAGGAACCATGGGTATTTTTGGAGGTGATTTATCTTCAGCTTATACCAATCCGGCCGGCCTGGGAGTTTACAGAAAATCTGAGCTGGCAATGACACCCGGTTATAATTATTCCGGCTTCAATGCCGATTATCACCATAACAGTTCCGAAGATTTTATCCATAAAATCAGCCTGGATAACATCGGATTTGTCTCGGCTTATCAGAATAAATCATCGGGACTCGTAGGAGTGAGCTTTGGAATAACCTATAACAGGCTTAAAGATTTCAACAGCAATATGATCATTTCAGGAACAAATCCCAATTCATCGCTTGCAGATTATTTTATGATGAATGCAAACGGCATTTCCCCTGATTACCTTGACGGATACTGGGAATGGCTGGCCTATGAAGGCATGATCATCGAGATTGATTCAACAAAACCCTTATATCAATATCAAACTCCTGTGCTGCTTGATGTTTCACAAAGAAGAACACTGACCACAAAGGGCAACCTGGGCGAATGGGATTTTGCCTTTGGCCTGAATTACAACCATAAGTTTTATCTGGGTGCCGGAATGGGTGTTGTCAGTTTAAGATACTCTGAAATAAATGATCACTATGAGTTTGACAGTCAGAATTTAAGTGATTTTGACAATTTCACATTCAGCCAGGAACTCACGGCACGGGGAACAGGTGTCAATTTCAGGCTGGGCTTTATTGCACGGCCGGTGGAATTCATCAGAATCGGAGCAACCATGCAGACCCCGACATGGTATAACATTGAAGATGATTTTTATACAACCTTAATTTCCAATTTTGGTTCGAGTACCTACAGTTCATATCCGACAGACTATGACGGAAGCGAACTCGGTGACCTCGTCAGCGAATACAAACTGGTAACCCCTTTCAAATCCACCGGAAGCATCGGACTTCAATTCGGAAAGATCGGACTGATAGGTGTTGAAGCGGAATATATTAATTACGCCTCCATGAGACTCCGTGAGGGATACGACGGTTACAACTTCTATGATGAAAATAACGAAATTACCGACGCTTTCAGAGACATCATAAATTTTAGAACCGGCGGTGAAATCAGAGTTGATAAAATATCTATCAGAGGAGGTTTTGCATACTTTCCAAGTCCGTATGAAAAAGGAGAGCTGAATGAAGATGCCAGGAATATGAATATAAGTGCAGGCTTTGGAATAAGGGATAAAAACTTTTTCATCGATCTCGGAACAGTATATATTATTCAAAATGAAAAATACAATCTTTATAATGATCCGGGAGGCAGTAATGTTGCAGATTTAAAAAACCGGTACCTTAAGGTGCTTGCAACAGTTGGATTCAGATTTTAATATAATTATACAGGGTTCATCAGATGTGATTTTAGGGCACTGAACAAAGTCAGTGCCTTTTTTTTATAGATTCCCGGAGAATGTGATGACTATCCGGTCCCGCATTAAATATCAGGTCCACAACACTCAGATTCGGGATAAAGCCATGCTTCCCTTCAAATACCTGCCGGTAGGTAACCGGTTCAAAAAACCGGTCATGCCTTCTGAGCCTTTTTTTTGGACTGATTGTCTGGCGGTAATCATGCAATTCAGCATTGCCGGAATAATCCTTGCTCAGTGAATAGGAGCCATCCAGATTCAATATACCGGTTATATGATTCAACAATTTCAGGTTGAAGCCAACAAGATATTCATCCTTGCTGAATATCAGCTCACATAACTCATCCTTGTAAAACTCAAAAAAAGGAGAATTCTGATAAGCCGAGACCAATGATTTCCAGTGTATATTCTGCCAGTCATTATCATAATCAATCCGTATGTCGGTGATGATATTTTTGATACCATGCTTCTTCTTAACAGGAATAACCAAAGTTAGCGGTCCATTGGTGCCATATATTACACAACGGTTTCTGTACGACTGTTTCTGGAAGTTTTCGTGCATTTCCAGATACACCCGGTCATAAGCCATGAATTTTGTCATATATTGAACAGGGGGCAGATAGGCAACGGAAAGTAAAGCTGATCCGGGTTTCTGCATTGATGAGGGTATCACAATTTATTGATCATGCCTGCCATATATCCGGCTCCAAACCCGTTGTCGATATTGACAACGCTCACACCGCTCGCACAGCTGGTAAGCATTCCCAGCAATGCAGATAAGCCATTAAAACTGGCGCCATAGCCAACGCTGGTCGGAACGGCAATCACAGGCTTGTCCACGAGCCCTCCGACAATGCTCGGGAGTGCCCCTTCCATTCCGGCAACCACAACAATAACCCTGGCATTCCTGATTTCGGGAAGTTTATTATACAACCTGTGTATACCGGCAACACCGACATCAAATACCCTTGATACCCTGTTCCCGAAAAATTCAGCAGTAACAGCAGCTTCTTCCGCAACCGGTATATCCGATGTGCCGGCAGTAACAACGGCAATGGTTGTTTGTGTTAATTTCTGCTGAGTGCGTTTTATTGAAATGATCCTGGCCAGCGCATGAAATTTGGCTTCGTCACAAATCTTTTTTACAGCCGTATACATCTTTTCTGTTGCACGTGTTGCAAGAATATTTTGATTACCGGTCAGCATGTGCTGAACAATATCCCTGACCTGGTCCACTGTTTTTCCTGAACAGAATATTACCTCGGGATAGCCTGTCCTTAACTCACGGTGATTGTCAATCTTGCTGTGCCCGAGATCTGTAAATGAAAATTCCTTAAGTTTCTTTACCGCATCATCGATACCGATCTCACCATTTCGGACACTGGTAAAAAGTTGTTTTAATTCTTCAGGTCTCATGTTTTCTTTTTTATGTTCATGCTTCCGGTCCGGTATCCTTCCAAATCGACAGCAATGAAATGAAATCCCAGTTCATGAAATTTATCAATGATCTTTTGCCTGACAGGTTGTTTCAGAAGATGATCAAACTGTACCGGATTGATCTCAATTCTGGCAGTTGAACCCTGACTTCTGACCCTGGACGTTCTGAATCCCATCTGGTGTAAAAATAGTTCAGCATTCTCAATTCCTGACAACTCTTCTTCATTTATTTCGGTATGGTATGGAATACGGGTAAGCAGGCATGCATTTGCAGGTTTATCCCAGTTTTTTAAGCCCAGTAATTTTGAAAACCTTCTGATATCATCTTTGGTGATGTTGCATTCAAGCAACGGACTCCTGATGCCAAGTTCCTTCAGGGCCTTCATGCCGGGCCGGTAATCTCCGGTATCATCCAGGTTGGTACCGTCAACCACCTGGTAATCACCCAGTCTTCCGGCTTCAGCAACAAATCTTTCAAATATATAGGATTTGCAAAGGTAACAACGGTTCTCAGGATTGTAACGGATTGGATCCGGTATCTCTGATTCCAGAATGATATGCTTAACCTTCAGATCAACGCAGATCTTTCTCGATTCTTCTGTTTCCCGGCCGGGAATATACGGAGCTCTCAGGGTCAGGGCAATGATACGGTCTCCGAGTGTTTTCCTGCCAACTGTCAGCAGGAAGGTGCTGTCAAGTCCGCCGGAAAATGCCACTGCAATGCTGCCAAAAGATAACAATAATCCCTGAAGCGCATGATATTTCGGATCATCAATCATTTTCCCGGTTTACCTTTCAGCAATAACTCACTGACCATATTATAAACCTCACTGATGGACATCTGATTTTCTTTTGCGATTCTAAGGCAATCTTCATATTCAGGTTTGGATTTCAACGGGCGCCCGCCATAAAATGCCGATTTGATTCTCACCTTGCCAAAAGGTGTATCAATGGAGGTGACCTTCCGGTTGAGCATGGTCTTTGTAACTTTGTATTTTCTTACCCCGAGGGTGGAAGTCTCTTTGAGAAGTATTTTTTCAATTTCATATTCAATCTCATTACTGCACAATACACTAAGCGTAACAGCAGGCCTGGACTTTTTCATGATAATGGGTGTAATGAAAACATCATTTGCACCTGCACTGAACAAAGAATCGAAAATATAATCGTAAAGTTCAGGATTCATATCATCTATATTGCATTCTACGATGAGAGATATGTTGGAATCTGTATCTGCTGCCTTGTTGAATTCACCAAGATATACCCTCAGCAGGTTTGGGATATCAAAGTCTTTATACCCCAAACCATATCCGATCTTATCAATTGTAAAATCAGTCTTGTCGGTGAACTCACTGACAATTGAAGCAAGTATTGCTGCACCTGTCGGTGTGGTGGTTTCATGCATCACCGCACCTGATCTTACAGGAATTCCTTTCAGGATCTCGACTGTAGCCGGTGCAGGTACCGGCAGGATCCCATGTGCACATTCCACAAATCCTCCGCCAAGCTCAACGGATGAAGCCATAATGATGTCAGGCTTCAGGTAATCGAGACATATTGCAGCACCCACAATATCAATAATGGAGTCGGTAGCACCGACTTCATGGAAATGAATCCTGCTGACCGGTTTGTTATGAACCTTTGCCTCAGCTTCCGCGATCCGCCTGAATATCTGGATACTGTTTTTCTTTATTGAACCGGAGAGTTTGCTGCTATTAATAATTGTAATAATGTCTTCAAGATTCCTGTTTCCAATCCCATCACCACTATTATCAGAATGGCCTGATCCTGAATGTTTAATACTGTTTTTCCCGAGATTTACCGATACCCTGGTCCCGCTGATACCGTTTTTTGATTCCTTTGATACAGAGATCCTGTAACCGCTGAGAGACAGCTTGTCAAGTCCCTTTATCAGATAATTCTTATCAACTCCCAGATCTATCATGGCACCCAGGTTCATATCTCCTGATATACCGGCAAAACAGTCATAATAAAGCACCTTTGTACCTGCCATACCTGAAGTATTTAATAGGATTGGCTAAAATATAACAAATCGGCGACAATTATGAATGGATTTGACAATATTGCCCTGAAATTAATTAATTTTTTATATATTTAAATATATATATGTATATATTATTTAGATTCTTTCTAAATTTACAGGAAAATAAAGTTTTGATTCCTTTAATGGCATGATACTGACATTATGTAACTATTTTTACATTTAAATTATTAATTCAGATAAGGATGAAACGCAGGGAATTCATTTTAAAATCGGCGGGAGCCGGATTACTTGCCGGCACTTCTCTGGCGGCAGGACGTATTGACAAACTGCTGCCCAATGAACCGGCAAATCCGGGTCTGCCTTTTGACCTGGTTGCTGTAAAAGGCGGCAGTGCTGCTGCAATGTTCGATAAAGCAATTGCTGCCATGGGCGGGATGTCGAAATTTGTAAAGAAAAACCAGACTGTGGTGGTCAAACCCAATATTGGCTGGGACAGCAGTCCGGAGCGCGCTGCAAACACAAATCCTGAGCTTGTCGGACGGATCATTGAGCACTGTCTGCAAGCCGGGGCAAAAAGTGTCTATGTTTTTGACCATCCGGTAAATGAATGGACCAGGTGTTATAAGAACAGCGGCATTGAATTTGCTGTTAAGAAGGCCGGCGGTATTATGGTAACAGGCAACAGCGAAGGACATTACCATTCTGTTCAGATTCCGAAAGGAAAAAACCTTAAGTCTGCAAAGGTGCATGAACTGATCCTCGAATCCGATGTTTTTATTAATGTCCCGACACTCAAGACACATGGAGGCACAAGGCTTTCTATTTCCATGAAAAACCTGATGGGCGTGGTATGGAACCGAACTTTTTACCATGGCAACAACCTGCACCAGTGCATTGCTGACTTCACCACTTTTAATAAAATGCCTCACCTGAATGTCGTGGATGCATTTCGTGTTTTGAAGCGCAATGGGCCAAGGGGCGTGTCGGTTGCCGATGTTGTTGAAATGAAATACCAGATCATAGGCACTGATATTGTCGCAACAGATGCTGCCGCAACCAGGGTATTCGGGATAGAGCCGGACCAGCTAAAACATATACCAATGGCGGTAAGTCTGGGCAGCGGCACCAGTGACCTCAACAGTCTGCGAATAAGCAGGATTACTATGTAACAACGTATGAATCAGAAAAATCTCAGGAAATTCAGGTGGGTTATTTCGCTGTTGTTCCTTGTTTCAACAGCCCTGTTGTTTGTTGATTACAGAGAACTGGTGCCTGAAAAGTGGTATAGCACCATCCTTTTTCTGCAGTTTATTCCCTCACTGGTCAGTTTTGTCCGTGTTTTCAGCATTGCGGCTGCAGGATGCCTGGTTGTACTGTTACTAACACTGCTGTTTGGCAGGATCTATTGTTCAACCATTTGTCCGCTGGGTATCCTGCAGGATTTTTTCTCATTTCTTTCCAGGAAACTCAGGATCAGAAAAAGGTACAGGCTTAAAAAATCCTACAGCCTGATCAGGTATGTATTTCTTGCCTTACCGTTTATCTTCCTTGTTTTCGGAGGAATTTTCCTTGTCTATCTTCTTGATCCATACAGCAATTTCGGGCGTATCTTTTCCGGTCTTGCAAGGCCTGCACTTGTCGGGATCAACAATGTCGCCGCAGGAATTTTTGAAAAGATGCATATCTATTTTCTATACCCTGTTAATTATAAAGGATTTCACTGGGCAACAATATGGTTCCCGGCAGGTATACTGGGACTGGTTATCTGGATGAGTTTTTTCCATGGCAGGTTATACTGCAATACCATATGTCCTGTTGGAACATTGCTTGGATTGCTCTCCAGATTATCATTATACAGGATCAAAATGGATAAATCCACCTGCACCAGGTGCGGGAAATGTGCTGTTGTCTGTAAGGCGGGTTGTATCGATTTCAGGAATATGACCCTTGATTTTGACAGGTGTGTCGGTTGTTTTAATTGCCTGGACACATGCGATACAGATAGTATCAAATATCAGCATGCTTTTAAATCCGCCGGAAACAATAAGATGGATGATTCTGCCAATTCAAAAAGAGCGTTTATTACAGGAACGATGATTTATACACTGGGATTGCTGGGATTGTCAAAAAGCCTTAAGGCAAACATCAGAGCTGCCGGTACCGGCAATACAAATCTGATTCCGGAGGAAAAGAACCACCCGGTCTCACCACCCGGATCTATCAGCCTGAAGCACTTTAATGATTATTGCACCGCCTGTCACCTGTGCATATCTGTTTGTCCCACAGGCGTCCTGCAGCCATCATTTCTTGAATACGGATTCACCGGTATGATGCAGCCCAGGATGGATTATCATACCAATTACTGTAATTATGACTGCACCAGATGTGGTGAGGCGTGTCCGACCGGTGCGATTTTACCGCTTGAGACCGGGGTAAAAAAGCTCACCCAGATGGGCAGGGTAAAATTTGTGATCGAAAATTGCGTGGTTTATACAGATAATACGGCATGTGGTTCATGTTCGGAACATTGTCCGACCCAGGCAGTAAGAATGGTGCCTTACAAAAACGGGCTGACCATACCCGAAACACATGTCGAAACATGTATCGGCTGCGGAGCATGTGAATATGCATGCCCTGTCAGACCATACAGGGCCATTTACGTGGATGGCAATGAAGTCCACCGGATGGCAAATAAACCGCACTTTGATGAAATGGAAATTGAATCAGAGGAAGAGGAATTTCCTTTCTGACCTGTCATGACCGCCCAACCTTAAGACGAAACTATCTAATACCCATTAACAACCTGTTCCAGCGTATTTTTTTAAGAAAGGATTTGTCTTTGTCAATAGACAACCATATGAATCTGGGGCTACCCACAACATGATCTTCGGGAACATATCCCCAGAACCGTGAATCGAGACTGCTGTGCCGGTTATCACCCATCATCCAGTAATAATTCATTTTATAAGTATATTCATTTGTTTCCACATCATTGATGAATATTTTGCCATCTTTAATTTCCAGCTTGTTTTTTTCGTAGTATCCGATGATCCTTTCATAGAATGGCAGGTTTGATGAGTCAATGATCATGGTTTCTCCCTTTTTTGGAATGTATATCGGGCCAAAATTATCAAGGGTCCATTTATAATTGGTATCGCTCGGGAAAAGATTGTAATCATAGGTATCCCCTATTCTGGTGTCTATGCTCACTTCAAGCACATTATTAAAGTTACTGACTTTTTCCAGTTGCTCAGCGGTAAGAGGAGCATGAACATGAGGAGTGCCGGGGAAACGCTGGTAATCTGTAACGCCCATTCTCTGCAATACCCTGTCTGATAAAGATGCCCCGCTTTTAACGATGATAATGTAATAAAACTGTATACCCTTTATTTCTTTTTGTGGTTTTCCGTTAACAATTACTTTACCGTTAACAATTTTCAGTGAATCACCGGGTATACCAACGCACCTTTTGATATAATTATCGCGTCTGTCAACGGGACGGATAACCATATCAAACCTTTCCCAGATACGCTGACGTGCAATGTTATAATACTCTCTGTCAGACAATACAGGCCGTTTATAATACCTGTCAATTTGTTTCAGCATCTGGGCGGAATCCCTGACAATTGAATAGTAGCTGGTGGCCTGGTTTTGTATGACAACTGTGTCCCCGGCAGGAAAATTGAATACCACCACATCATCGCGTTTTATTTTGCGAAACCCGGCCAGGCGCTTGTACGGCAGTTTAATCCATTCCAGATAAGATCTGGTCTTTTTTGTCAAAGGCAATGTGTGTTGCGAAAACGGGAATGCGATGGGAGTATTTGGAATTCTCGGGCCATAGGCCACCTTGCTTACATACAGATGGTCACCCACCAGCAGCGATTTCTCCATGGAGCCGGTAGGAATTTTATAGTTCTGAAAAAGGAAAATATTTATCAGGGTTACCGCTATGACAGCAAAAATCAATGCATCCAGCCATTCAATAACCGCACTGTTCTTGACTCCTCTTTTTTTCCATAAGGTCCAGTTCACCTTTCCGGTGATATACATATCAAAAATGATGATCAGCCCGAGCAGGAACCAATAATTTCGCAGCCATATCACCCATAAAACATATATCACTGATGCAATACCAAATTTTACATACTTATTCTTCAGAAATTTCATGTGTTTAATTTTTATTAAAGTTACTGATCGCTTGAACCCCGGAGAACCTGTCCCGGTTTTAAAGTCGGGGGTATTTCCCGGCGTGGTGTATCGGGAGCTCAGCGCAGCTAAACTTACCATATAATACTTTACCTTCGGTGAGCTCATCCCGGTTCATCGGGATTCGGTTCATTACTTCTTGTGATTATATTAAAAATACTATCATGGACGTTTTTTAGTCTTTTAAGTTAAAGATGAATATTCAGCGGATAAATTTAAACATATTTTTCCAACGTATCTTTTTAAACGAAGGTTTATTCCTGTCAAGCGACAGCCAGACGAAAAATGCCGTTCCAATAATATGATCTTCCGGCACAAATCCCCAGAACCTGCTGTCATTAGAATTATGACGGTTGTCACCCAGCATGAAATAATAATCCATTTTAAAAGTATAGGAGTCTGCAGGCAATCCGTTAATAAATATTGAATCACCCTGCCGGATAAGCATATTTTGCTCATAAACCGAGATGATCCTCCTGTATAACGGTAAATTATCCGCAGATAAACTGACTGTTGTGTTTTTTTTAGGAACAATTAACGGGCCAAAGTTATCTTCTGTCCATAAATATTTTCCACTGAAAGGAAAGATCTGATAACTTGAAACAATCGGATCGATGCTTTCATGCTTTCGGATTCCTTTTACCTTGCTGTTATTTCTTATCATTTCCAGGTTTTTCTTTGTAAGGGGCACTTCATAGATGGAATTAAATTCATTGAAATTGACATCGTACAACGATATGTCATAATCTGAGAAAAGAGAGGAATCAGCTTCACTTTCGGCAATAAAAAAGTAATTATATTGCAGGCGGGGTGGCTGTTTCTCCTGTTTATTATTGATATATGCCATACCATGTCTGATTTCAATTGTATCTCCCGGAGTACCAATACATCTTTTGATATAGTATTCCCTCTTGTCAACAGGCCTTATTGCAGTCCTGTAATAATCCCTCACAAACAATCCGCCATATTTTCTTGATAATGTGTAATAAGTCTCATCTGCCTTGGGATAATCGAGCACCACCGTATCCCCTTCCGGGAAGTTAAACACAACTATATCATAATTCCTGATTTGCCCGTATCCCTGAAGACGCTCATAGGGAAGCCGTATCCACTTCAGGTATGATTTCCTTGTTTTTGAAAATGGTATGGTATGATGAGTGAAAGGCAAAGATAACGGTGTATTGGGAAGCCTGGGACCAAACCTGAGTTTATTTACAAAAATGTAGTCGCCCACATTAATGGTTTTTTCCATGGAAGAGGTGGGGATGGTAAATGCTTCGATCATAAAAAATCTGAGCAAAAATGCTGCAATGACAGCAATGATAAAAGCATCCAATACTTCAATTGTAAATTTTCTTTTTTCTCCTTTTTTCAGCCTTTTTTTCCAGAAGGTCCAGTTTACAAACTTTGTGATATGAATATCAGCCAGTATCAGCAGTCCGAAAAGCAGCCATAAATTCCCCAGCCATATCACAAAGAGCGTATACAATACGGATGAAATAAAAAGGCGGAAAAACGGATTTCTGAAATGAAAGGCTTTAAACAATTTCTGATGTATTTTAGAATTGAAGCAAATCATTCATCGTAAAAAAACCTGTTTTCCCATAAACAAATTCTGCTGCAAGCACGGCTCCATATGCCAATCCCTGCCTGTTTCTTGCAACATGTTTTATTTCAATAAAATCAACATCTGATTCATAGGTAACAATATGTGTGCCGGGAACATCATCTTCTCTCACCGCCTTTATTCTCAGGTTCTGTTTCTCTGTTTCCTTATCCAGTTCCCATTTATTTTTTCTGTCAATAAGAGCAATAATATCATTGGCCAGCGTAATAGCTGTTCCGCTTGGTGCATCCTTTTTCCGGATATGGTGAATCTCCTCAACAGATACATTGTAGCTGCTGAATGGATTCATCAGTTGTGCAAGTCTTTTATTGACATGAAAAAAAATATTTACTCCAAGACTATAGTTTGAAGCATAAAAAAATGTCTGCTGCTTTTCTTTGCAATATGTTACAACATCCTCCAGTTTCTCAAGCCATCCGGTAGTGCCGGACACAACAGGTACCCCTGCCCTCAGGCATGTCATTATATTGTCAAAGGCCACTTCAGGTGTTGTGAAATCGACAGCCACATCAACATGACCCAGATTCTCCGGGTTCAGATCATGCAGATTATTGACATCGATGATCAGACTGACAGTGTGTCCACGATTCAGGGCAATTTTTTCAATTTCCTTGCCCATTTTGCCATAACCCAGTAATGCAAATTTCATGATATAATTTTTAATCTTAAAATTAATAATTATTCTTTATCCGGCAGGGGAGCATTAATATCAAACCAAAAAAGAAGGCATCTCAAAATTTGTTTTATCTTCCGGCGAATTTAATATTTAAGAGTACCCCGGGGTATGTCTAGAATTAAGAAAAAAGAGGCTGTTCTCTCTTTTGAGACAGCCTCACTTTTATCCTGAAGTGATGGTTTATTTTACTGTATTCACTATTTCTTCAAAAGCCTTTGGATGGTTCATGGCAAGATCTGCCAGTGTTTTTCTGTTGATATCAAGACCTTTCTTATTGAGTTTCCCTATAAACTCCGAATAAGACATCCCATATGGTCTGACACCTGCGTTGATTCTTTGAATCCATAAAGCTCTGAAAAGGCTTTTCTTTTTTTTCCGGTCCCGGTAGGCATACTGGAGACCCTTTTCATAAGTATTTTTTGCAACAGTCCAGACATTTTTTCTGGAACCAAAATTTCCCTTTGTCCGGTTAAGGATTTTTTTTCTTCTTGCTCTTGATGCTACTGCATTTACTGATCGTGGCATGATTTTACGATTTTTGAACGATTAGCGTTTCCTGCTTCCCGGAACTCTTTGGTGCTAAATCATCCGGATTAATAAAATTAAGCTTACTTCATCGCTAAAAGCAGCCTGGCATTATCCTGATCTGCTTTGCTAACCGTGGTAAAGTAACCCAGATTTCTTTTTCTTTTCTTGGATTTCTTAGTCAGTATGTGGCTTTTGTAAGCGTGTTTCCTTTTAATTTTCCCTGTCCCGGTGAGCGAATATCTTTTTTTTGCACCGGAATTTGTCTTCATCTTTGGCATTATGTTCCGCGTTATTTATTTATTATTTCTTCTTAATGGTTTTAGGAGATAATAAAATAGACATCCTCTTTCCTTCCAGTTTCGGTTCCATTTCCAGTTTTCCGTAATCTTCCAGGTCATTAATCAGCCGGTTGAGTAAAATCTCTCCATCTTCACTGTATACAATCGAACGCCCCTTGAAGAAAACGTAGGCCTTTACTTTTGCCCCGTCCAGTAAGAACTTTTGAGCATGCCTCAGTTTGAAATTGTAATCGTGATCATCAGTATGCGGCCCGAATCTTATTTCTTTGACAACAATTTTTACAGTTTTTGCTTTCAGCTCTTTTTGCTTCTTCTTCTGTTGATAAAGAAACTTCTGATAATCAATTATTTTACATACAGGCGGATCGGCATTGGGTGAAATTTCGACAAGATCGAGATTCAATGCATCAGCAAGATCCAGGGCTTCTCTCAGGGAAATAACGCCGGGGTTTTCAATATTGTCACCCACCAAACGAATTGTTTTTGCCCTGATTTCCTGGTTTACCCTGAAGGTTGGTTGATCCTGCGGTTTACCGCCTCTCCTGAAAACTGGTCTGTCTATGATATTATCCTCCTTTTTTAGTTAATATTCAGTTGTTTTTCAATTTCTTTGTTTAAAAATATTACAAGATCTTCTAAAGTCATGGCACCCCTGTCTCCTTCGCCTTGTCTCCTGACAGAAACAGTATTTGATTTTTCTTCTTTTTCTCCAACAATAAGCAGGTAAGGAATTCTTTTTAACTCATTGTCTCTTATCTTCTTACCAATTTTTTCATTGCGATCGTCAATCAGGGTGCGAATATCGTAATTATTTAGAAATTTTAAAACTTTTTTTGAATAATCATGAAATTTTTCACTGATAGGTAAAATCGCGACCTGGTCAGGTGTCAGCCACAGGGGAAATTTACCGGCGGTATGCTCAATTAATACTGCCACAAAACGTTCCATTGATCCAAACGGTGCACGGTGGATCATCACAGGCCTGTGTTTCTGATCATCGCTTCCGGTATATTCAAGATCAAATCTGTCAGGCAGGTTATAATCCACCTGTACTGTTCCAAGCTGCCACTTTCGGCCCAGTGCATCATTAACCATGAAATCAAGTTTGGGTCCATAAAATGCAGCCTCACCAATTTCAATGGTGGTTTTCAGACCTTTTTCCTCGCAGGCTTCAATGATTGCCTTTTCAGATTTTTCCCAGTTCTCATCCGTACCGATATACTTTTCTTTGTCATCCGGGTCTCTTAATGAAATCTGGGTTGTATAATCATCGAATTCCAGCACCTTAAAAATATACAGGATGATATCAATGACCTTGATAAACTCTTCTTTCAGCTGATCAGGACGGCAGAAAATGTGTGCATCATCCTGTGTAAAACCCCTTACCCTTGTAAGGCCATGCAGTTCACCACTCTGCTCATAACGGTAGACCGTTCCGAATTCAGCCAGGCGTATTGGCAGATCTTTATACGACCGGGGTTTATACCGGTAAATTTCACAGTGATGAGGGCAATTCATTGGTTTTAAAAGAAATTCTTCTCCTTCGGACGGGGTCTGGATGGGCCTGAACGAATCCTTACCGTATTTTTCCCAATGCCCGGAGGTGGTATAAAGTTCCTTAAGTCCAATGTGTGGTGTAATTACAGGTTCGTAGCCGTAATCGATCTGGACTTTTCGCAGAAAATTTTCCAGCTTTTCTCTCAGTATTGTTCCTTTGGGAAGCCAGATAGGCAATCCCTGCCCTACTGTCCCGGAAAACATAAACAGCTCGAGCTCTTTTCCCAGTTTCCTGTGATCTCTTGCCTTTGCCTGTTCCAGCATCTCAATATACTCATCCAGCATGCTTTTTTTCGGGAAAGTAATCCCATATATCCTGGTAAGCTGCTTGCGTTTTTCATCACCTCTCCAGTATGCTCCTGCGACATTCAACAATTTAATGGCCTTTATCGGCCCGGTATCAGGCAGATGAGGACCACGGCACAGGTCGGTAAAGTTACCATGTGTGTATACAGAAATGGTCCCGTCCTCCAGCTCACTGATCAGTTCAAGTTTATATTCATCTCCCTTATCCCTGAAGTAGTCCGTGACCTCTTTCCTGGTAACTTCTTTCCTGACATAAGGACTGTTACGTCGAGATAACTCCACCATTTTCTGCTCGATTTTCGGCAGATCAGCATCGGTTATCACAAGGCCGTCACCCGGGTCCACGTCATAGTAAAAACCATTTTCTATGCTCGGCCCGATGCCAAATTTCGTACCCGGATATAAAGTCTCCAAAGCTTCAGCCATCAGATGCGCAGATGAATGCCAGAATGCATGCTTGCCTTCGGGATCATCGAATTTATGAAGTCTGATGTTTGCATCCTTTTTAATAGGACGTGTCAGATCCCATACCTCACCATTCACCGAGACAGCAAGAACCTCCTTTGACAGACCGGTACTTATGTCTTTTGCGATCTCCAGGCCGGTTATGCCTTCCTTATATTCTTTTGCCGAATGATCCGGAAATGTAATCTTTATCATTCTTTCAACCGTTTTTCATTATTGAATTGAACTGCAAAGATAGAAATTTAATCTGAGAATAGCAGGTTGCAAAGGAGGGTTTGGGTTTATAACCTGTAACTTAAAGAACGAAATAATCTATAATACATCAGGTAATATCTATATCAACACAACCGGCAGAATGCATGCCATCATCAATGAATCCCCCCGGAAATAGCGGAACGCACACATTACCCGTTAATGCAGTCGCACCGGGATTAAATCCAGAAATAGTTTGCACTTATCTGCAGCCTGTTCACCATCCAGTGCAGAGGAGACAATTCCCCCGGCATAACCCGAGCCTTCGCCGCACGGAAACAATCCCTTTATCCTGATGTGTTCACCTGTATCCGGATTCCGGGGAATCCTGACAGGAGAAGAGGTCCGTGATTCCACTCCGGTCATAATGGCATCCTCTGTAATAAATCCCCGCATCCTTTTATCAATCTCCCTGAATCCGGCCTGTAACGCTTTTACTATGAAATCAGGCATCCACCTGTGCATGGGTGATGAAACGACACCGGGAAGATACGAATTCTCAGGCAGGGTAGAAGAAGATCTGTTCCGCATGAAATCGGTCATTCTTTGAGCCGGAGCCACCTGTGGATGACCTGATGCTTCAAAGGCATCCCTCTCATAATTTGCCTGGAACCTGAGTGCAGCAAGTCCTCCATATTCATCATACTCTTTATAATCCGAAGGAAGGATCTGAACAACCAGTCCCGAATTGGCATAAGGTGAATCACGCATTGCATCGGACATACCGTTTACCACAATTTCACCGGCTGCTGTGTTAGCCGGGACAATCTGCCCGCCCGGACACATACAGAATGAATAGACTCCCCTGCCTGAGACCTGCTGCGCAACATTATAAGTTGCTGCCGGCAGGAATGCCGATTTCTGTCCGTGATACTGAATACGGTCTATCAGCTGCTGCGGATGCTCCACACGTACACCCATGGCAAAAGGTTTATTTTCAACCCTGATTCCCTTGTCAGATAACAGGTGGTAAATATCCCGTGCTGAATGGCCTGTGGCAAGGATGGTTGCATCGGCAGACAGTTTTTCATTCCCGGAGGTAACAATGCCGGTTATGTTGTTATTCTTAACAATAAAATCCGAGACCTTTGTATTGAAAAGAATAATCCCTCCGGCCACCAGGATGGTTTTGCGGATACCTGCCACAACAGCCGGTAACCTGTCTGATCCGATATGGGGATGTGCTTCATAAAGAATGGATTCATCTGCACCATGAAAACACAGTATCTCAAGAATCCTGTAATGATCACCTTTTTTTTTGGCACGTGTGTATAATTTGCCATCTGAAAATGTTCCCGCACCACCTTCTCCGAAACAATAATTTGAATCGGGCGTTAATATGTTTTCATGTTCCAGCAAAATAATATCCTTCTTGCGGTCTTCAACAGGCTTTCCCCTTTCAATAATCACCGGCCTTATTCCAAGTTCAATCAGTCTCAGTGCAGCAAATAATCCTGCCGGCCCGGAACCGATCACAAGAACTTCCCTGTTTTTTTCCACATTTTGATAGGCGGGCTGCCATCCTGCATCAACAGAAGGTTCCCGGTCAATAAAAACCCGAAACGCCATGTTCATCCTGATTCTTCTTCTCCGGGCATCGATTGACTTGCGTATGATTTGAATTTTACTGATCCTGTCTGCGGTGATCCCAAGCTTTTTAACGATAAGTCGCTTATAATGGATTTCATGTGAAGCATCTTCCGGAGAAAGTTCAAGTACAATTTCCTTTTGCACAGTCCGATTGGTTTACAGGAGCAAAAAAAAGTGAAGACAGCCAGGTTATTCAAAGTGAAATGAGACCATGAACATCCTGGAGTTAATTTTGTCTATGACATCGGTGTATATTGCAAACTCTGCAGGAGGATAAACCCTCCCTTCATCACCGTTTCTCATGCTTCTCTTGAGTACATCTGTAACTCCCACCGAATATTTCAGCTCGACCGTGAACTTAAAATACTGCAGATAAAAATCAACTCCAAAGCCGATTTCATAATATCCGTCAAACACATTCAGCAAAACCAGGCTGTTGTTTTTATGAGAGACTCCCCATGTTTTTTTTGTGGCAGCAAGATCAAAACGCAGGTTTGTTCCGCCAATGATAAAAGGTCTGAAATTATTGATGCGTTTTGCCTTGTATTTAATCAGCAGCGGAAGTTCAAGAAAATTTGATTCTATCCTTACCAGGCTATCTGATTGTATGGCATTCCCATTGTTAAGATTGAGGTAGGTTATTTCCCGTTCTCCGCCAAAGGAAATACCTGGTAAAACTCTGAAATCAAAATATCTGCCAAGTTTAAAATTAGATATGGCATGAACCTGGAATCCGGGTCTTAGCGTAATTACGTCGGTCAGAACCATTGTATCCAAACCCAGCCTAGATTGCCTGATATTAAAATCCATTGTATTGAGCCCGATGGAGAAGCCAAAATGAACAGGTCTGTCATCATGGATCGGATCATTCTTAACTTTTGGCTTTTGCGCCATAAGACTGAAGGATACAAACAATGAGAATAAAATGAAAAGTCTTTTCAATGCACAAGGTTTCTTAATCATAATTAAAAACGAGTACATCGCTAAAATAGTATTTTAATTTCAAATCGGCGCATATTACATCATAAATTCAGCAGGAAATCTTAATTTAAAGATTTATATGTCAAGTTATTATACTAATGGTTTGGAAGCATTGTAAATAGAAGCTATCCCGAAAGTAAGGGAAATTTGTGAAGCATCGGTAAAACCGGTTCCGGAAAGATAATCCAGGAAATCATCCCCCTCCGGAAAGTCAAAAACAGATTCCGGCAGGTAACGATATGCAAAGGGATCCCTGGCAACTGCTTTCCCGATGAACGGGAGTATTTGTCTGAAATAAAAACCATAGAGCTGTCTGACCGGAAATTTTTGAGGCCGGGAGAATTCAAGGACAACCAGTTTTCCCCCGGGTTTCAGTACCCGGAATATTTCTGAAAGACCCTTTCCGGGATTTTCAAAATTCCTGATACCAAAGGCTGTCATTGCTGCATCGAATGTATTGTCTGCAAAGCCCATGCTTTCGGAATCGCCGTATAAAAGCTCGATCCTGTCAATCTTGTTCTTTCTGACTTTTTTCATACCGATTTCAAGCATTTTTTCCGATATGTCAATTCCGGTGATTTTACGGGGATTTAAGGATTTATATGCAATGATGGCAAGATCTGCAGTTCCGGTTGCCACATCAAGTATATGGGTGCCTTTCTTATCTTTAAGAATACCAACTGCTCTCTTTCTCCAGTATCTGTCTGTCCCGAATGAAAGCAGGTGATTCAGAAGATCATACCTGTATGCTATCCTGTTGAACATGGATTTGACCTGCCCTTTGCCGTGATCTGATTTTTCATGATATGGTTTTGCTGACATGAAACCGGTATGTTTATATTTGATTTATGAATGACTGCTTCGATGATCGCCATTAAGGAATTTGCCGGTTAAAAACTATAATCAGGCCGACAAAGTTAATTTTTTAACCTGTATTATTCATCATTTCAGGATATATCAAATGATATCCATTTTTAAAAGTCATTCCTTAAAGACCGGCTTAATTTTCTATATTTGCGGATAGCGATAGAAACATTAAAACTACAGATATGTATTCATACGATTATCTTTTTGACTTCACTGTCGGTATTTTTATGAAAATCGGACACAGCAGAAAAAATGCCACGATCATTGCGAAAATTTTACTGGCTGCCGAAATAAGGGGAATTCCGTCACACGGAATGATGAGAGTAAGCGATTATTATGAACTATGGAAAGCAGGCCGTATTAATGTAAAACCAGACATCAGGATCATTCATGAAACCCCGAGCACGGCGGTGGTTGACGGCGACGGTGCCATCGGTATGCTTGCAGCTGTGAAATCCATGGAAATTGCAATGGAAAAAGCAGAAAAAGCAGGCACAGGATGGGTTTCAACCCGCGGATCAAACCACTTTGGCATCGCAGGTTATTATGCAATGATGGCACTGGAAAAAGAAATGATTGGCATCACTATGACCAATGCAAATCCAATGGTAGCACCAACTTTTTCAGCCAGCCGCATGCTCGGAACAAATCCGATCGCAGTGGCTGTACCTGCAGGCAGGCAGCCTGCCTTTGTAGCTGATTTTGCAACCACACCCATTGCCAGAGGCAAATTAGGCATATCAGAAAAGAAGGGAGAAAAAGTACCTTTCGGATATGTACAGGACAGGGAAGGAAATCCTTCAGATGATCCTTCAATACTCAAAAAAGGCGGTTCGATGCTTCCTCTTGGAGGAGATTATAAACACGGCAGTCATAAAGGTTATTGCCTGGGCGCCATTGTGGATATTTTTTCAGCTGTTTTCTCCGGGGCCAACTTCGGACCATATGTCCCTCCGGCCGTGGTTTTCCTTCCTTTACTTGAGAAACAGGTGGGAGAAGGTACAGGTCATTTTTTCGGGGCCATGAGAATTGATGCATTTCAACCTGCCGGTCAGTTTAAGTCCAGAATGGATGAATGGATTCAAACATTCAGAGATGCCAAAAGCGCTCCGGGGAATCCGAAAGTACTCATACCCGGTGATCCGGAAAGAGCATGTGAGGAAAAAATCATGAAAGAAGGAATTGATGTTTTACCCGCAATAGCAAAAGATCTGAAAGGTGTTGCAGAAAATCTGGGCTTGAAATTTAAAATGCAATGAACCCGGTTAAAATCATGCATTCTTCAAAATAATCGATAATTTCGTGTAAGAATTTAATGCGTTCATAAATTATACCTAACTTAATTGCCAACTTTACAGTAAATACAAAAGTGATCTGATGAAGCTGATAATACTTTAACTCATTCATATCACTAAAAAAATTAAAACAATAATATTTATTAAACAAAAACTGGTAATTATGAAAAAGCTGACTTTAATTTTAATGGTAGTGGTTTTTATCGTCGCTGTTTTATCTTCTTGCAGCAAAAGTATATGTCCTGCTTATACTTACAATGACACTGCTGAACAAACTGAAGTTATGAACTGATTGATTTTTTTAATCGATTTATTTGTCTATTTTTACTACAGTATTATTCAAAATAGCTATTCATTGATGAGAAAGATCCTCGCTGTTTTGACAGTTGTTTTAATTATCACGGTTTAATCTTTCTCATACGGAGCATCAGGAACTTGTCCTGCCTATAGTTCAAATAATACTGAACAAACCAGCGGGGATAATGGTTAATAATTCAGGAAAATCATTTTCCTAAAACCTTGTTTTCTCATTTTTTGTATTCATGATATGGGGTTGTGAAAAGAATAACCATTATAACCGGATTATTGATCAGTCACCTCTGCTTGTTTGCCCAGGGTGAGCCGGAAGAGCCGGATAAGATTTTTTACAAAAATGAAAGAACATTTGCAATCCTCTTAAATTCAAACGGACTAGGAATCAACTACAGGTATGGTAAGCGTGTAACCGCGTTCAGGAAAATAATATATGAAGGTGACTTTGTTAACATCAAACATCCAAAAGAGATCAAGCTGAATTCCGGCCAATACTACTTCTCCACACGAAGTTTTGTTTACGGTAAAATCAATCAGTTTTATAACCTCAGGATCGGAATTGGCCTGCAGGACGAAATGTTTCCCAAATTTGACCGCGGGGGAATATCCATCAGAAGGTATTATGCATTTGGAGCAGCCATCGGAATAAAGAAGCCTATATATTACCTGATAAATGTTGATCTGAACAATGATGCCATTCCTGAAACACAGCTCGTTGAAAAGTTTAGTTATGACCAGCATTTGCAGACTGCTTACATTGTAGGCAGGGCATCCTATTTCAAAGGAATCGGTGAGATCTCCTTTGTCCCGGGCCTTTATGGCAAATTAGGCGTGATGTTTGAGTTTGGAAGGTTGAATGAAACTGTTCATGCCCTGGATGCCGGTATCATGATAGATGCATTTGTCAGGAAAATCCCCATTATGGCATCTCATAACGATCAGATCTTTTTAACCCTGTTTGCCAGTTACAGATTCGGAAAAGTAATTGATGCACGATTCAAAATGAGGAAAACCGAACTTGATGAAATTATTACCGACTGATATCAGGAACACCCTGGCAGATAAATATACCTGCTGATCCCCCCTTTGCTGAGTTCATATTATTTTCCCGTGAACTGACTTTCATCTTGCGGTTAACAATAAATTTTTTTACATTCGCACTTCGTTTTCAGAAATTCAATTATAATTAAATAAATAACATTAATATGGCAAAAATAAAAGTTGGCATCAACGGTTTTGGGCGTATCGGAAGCCTTGTATTCAATGCAGCCATTAATAACCCGCAATTTGAAATAGTAGGTATCAACGATCTTATCGATGTGGATTATATGGCGTATATGTTAAGGTATGACACCATACACGGGCGGTTCAAAGGTACAATTGAGGTCAGAGACGGCAAACTTATAGTAAACGGACATCCGATCAGGGTCACTTCTGAAAAAGATCCCTCAAATCTGAATTGGAGCAGTGTCGGAGCAGAATATGTGGTGGAATCCACCGGATTGTTCCTTACCAGGGAAAAGGCTGAAGGGCATCTTAAAGCCGGTGCAAAGCGGATTGTTATGTCTGCCCCGTCGAAAGATGATACCCCGATGTTCGTGATGGGTGTCAATCATAAGACATATACCAAAAACATCGATATGGTTTCGAATGCTTCCTGTACGACCAACTGTTTGGCTCCGGTTGCAAAAGTACTCCACGATAAATATGGTATTGTTGAAGGATTGATGACCACGGTACATTCAACAACAGCCACTCAAAGAACTGTTGACGGTCCCTCGATGAAGGACTGGCGAGGCGGACGTGCTGCCTCTGCAAATATCATACCTTCTTCCACAGGTGCTGCCAAAGCTGTCACAAAAGTGATTCCCGAGCTGAAGGGTAAACTTACCGGTATGGCACTCAGGGTACCCACCCTTAATGTTTCAGTGGTAGACCTGACATGCCGTTTGGAAAAATCAACCACTTACGAGGAAATATGCGCAGCCATGAAAGCTGCAGCAGAAGGTGAACTGAAAGGGATTCTCGGTTATACAGAAGATAAAGTCGTATCAAGCGATTTTATTGGTGATCCACGTGCTTCTATTTTCGATGCTGATGCCGGTATCATGCTGAATCCCAATTTCGTTAAAGTTGTCTCATGGTATGATAACGAGTGGGGTTACTCTTGTAAGGTCGTAGAATTGATTGCTTTTATGGATACTGTAAAATAAATAACCGGTTACCATTGAAAAAAACCTGAAGTGATTGCTTCAGGTTTTTTTATATATATTCTATCAGGTTAAAGGGCATTTTTATTGTTGACCGGTAATGCTCACCGAGGCTGAGAATGGCTTCATCATCTTCCTCATAGTACCAGTTTATCATGCTTTTCTTGCCTTCATCATGCTTCTTTTTGATTATCCTGAAAATACCAAGAAGATATTTGGAAGAACCGCTATTGACATACTCAAGGTTCAGATCCATCTGGGTAAAAGGGGCAGGAGCATCGTAATACAGTTTCAGCCAGTTGATCAGTGTTTCAAAGAATTCTCCGGGATTCTCAGGAATCGATCTGCCTTCTATTTTCAACTTTCCCGTTTCCGGATCAAATATCACCGATGGGGTACTACTGGTCTTTTCAATAATTAGTTCCTTCATATAATTAATGATACGTTATTCATAATGCAGTGCTACAATGGGATTAAGTTTTGCAGCCTTAATTGCCGGAAACATTCCGGCACCTAACCCTACAATAAAACAGAGAATCAATCCTCCCAGTATCCACATCCAGGGTATCACAAAAGAGGATTTAAGAATTAAAGATACAATATTTCCGATGAAAATTCCTAAAATGATACCCAAAATACCACCCAACTGGCATATCAAAACAGCTTCGAACAAGAACTGCTGCTTGATCAGATTATTCCTGGCTCCAATGGCCTTGCGAATACCGATTTCCCTTGTTCTTTCACTCACCTGCACCAGCATGATGTTCATAAGTCCGATTGCTGCTCCAAATAACGTGATAAAGCCAATGATTGTTGTGGCATATAATACTTTTTTCAGCACATCATTCATGATATCTGATAAGAAATCACTGCTTGTAATATTAAAATCAGCTTCATCCCGCACATCCAGATTTCTTACAATTCTAAAAAGCCCTTCTGCATATCCAACCGCAGCATCATATAATTCTCTTGAATCAGGGGTGACACTGATGCTGTAATTCCTTCTGGGAACAGAAAAATATTGTCTTACATTTGAATAGGGTATGATACACAGATTATCGCTGCTGTTGAAGCTCTCCCCTTTTTCTTTTAATACGCCTGTAACAATGTACCTGCCGTTTCCGATGGTAATTTCTTTTTCCAGCGGATCTTCGCCATCCTTAAACAGTTTCTTTACAATGGAGCTGCCAACAATGACGGTATTTCTGTTAAGAAATATATCTGCGCCGGCAATATTGCGTCCTTTCTTAAGTTCGTATCCGGCAGTAAATAAATAGCTTTCATCAGCGCCAATGACTGTTACATTTGGATTTGTCTTCTTTGACCGGTATTTAACTGTTGCAACAGGTGAAGCAAAAGTAGAAACAGATACTGTTGCCGGGAACCTGAATCTTTCTTTGAATTCAATTGCCTGCCGGTAGTTTATATAAGGATGGTTCTTTCTCCTGTATTTTTTATTCCCGATTTGCACATTGAAGCTTCTGCTTTCAATGGTGAATGTATTGGTCCCCATTGTCGCAAATTGTTTATTAACGACAAACCTGATCGAATGAATTGCTGTCAGAATCCCGACCAGTGCCATGATCCCGAAAGCTATTATTAAAATGGTCAGGATGGTCCGTAAAAAATTCGAAAAGATGGCTCCTATCGAAACCCTTAAATTCTCCTGTAAAAGTGCCAGATAATTCATCAGCTGATCGTTTTTAATTCAGTTGATTTCGTTTTATTACAGGCCCTGGGTCCCAGGTAGCTATATGCAGCAGAAGAATTAATAACATACTTGTTTAAAAAGTTACTGAATATAAACAGATGTGTTTCACCAATTCTCAGTTAACAAATGCAGTCCAAAGATAATCATTTACATTATTTACTGAAATTGATTTTTCACTTCATATGCTTAATGATTTTATCAACATGAAGTCATATAGAAACAGAATTAAAGGATCACAAAATTCTGATCTTAAATGAACGAACAATACCTTATTCACTCACTATATACTCAATTCTGTTCCGGACGGACTTTGTAAAGTAAAAAAAGCTTTCGCAACCGGTTAATTTAATTTTTTTTGAAAATTATCCAATAAAAACTATCTTGCACAGATTAACCCATAAACATGACTGCCATGAAAAAGACATTATTGTTACTGTCAGTTTTTATACTTACATCTGCTGTACTTTACGGTGGTGGTATTGTAACCAATACAAACCAGAGTGCTTCGTGGGTCAGAATGCCGGCAAGGACGGCCACCCTGGACCTTGATGCCACCTATTATAACCCTGCCGGACTCAGCCTGTTACCTTCAAACGGCATTTTTATCTCACTGAACAACCAGGTTATCGGTCAGAAAAGAACCATTACCAGTACCTATAATCTGTTAAACGAGTCAGAATATACCGGAGAGGTATCGGCTCCGATTTTCCCAAGCATTTATGCGGGATACAAAACCGAAAAATTTGCCGTTTCATTCGGGTTTATGCCATTGGGCGGAGGCGGCGGAGCTACCTATGATAACGGAGTACCTTCATTTGAATATCCGTTGACAGACCTTGTTCCTGCTTTGGCACTGCTTGGAGTTAATGATTACAGGGCTGATATATTTTTTGAAGGAACCTCTGTTTTTTACGGATACCAGCTGAACTTCTCCTATAAAATCAGCGACATGCTGTCCGTTGCCCTTGGAGGCAGATACATCATGGCAAAAGAAACATATGCAGGTCACTTAAAAGACATTGAAGTATATAATTATTTAAATAACTCTGACTGGACAAGAGCCGATGTCATCATGACCGGTTTTGCAACTTCGGCTGCCACCGGTGGCAGTAACCTGCAAGCTGCAATAGATGGTGGAATTTTACAGGCAGGTGATCCGGCAAGTCTTACTGTTGTTGGTAATTTAATGCAATTAGGCATTGATGCGACAGGTTTTACAAATGCACAGGCAGTTGCCGGGTTTCAGACTGCAGCAGCCACATATACTGCCAGGGCAACTGTCCTTGGCGACCAGGAAGCTGATGCCGTCAAAAAAGGTTCAGGCATTACCCCGATCATAAGTGTGGATTTTCATCCTTCCGATATGTTAAATATTGCAGTCAGATATGAGCACAATACCAAACTCGTTCTGAAAAACGAAACCGAGAAAGATATCATTGTTGGTTTTACACCAACAGGCACACCCGTTACCCAGTTTCCTGATGGTGCTGAGGCAAATCTGGATATTCCCGGGACAATCTCCCTGGGTGTTGCCGTCAAACCGATAAACAAATTACTGGTTTCCGCAGACATGTATTATTATCTTGAGAAAAGTGCCGACTGGGAAGGAAGGCAGGATTCACTGGATGCCAACGGATTTGAGCTTGCACTCGGTTTGCAGTATAACCTGACAGAGAAGCTTGCTGTCAGCGGCGGCTTCCTGTACACCAAACCCGGTACCACTCCTGCATACAACAACGATCTGAGTTTTAATGTACAATCCAGCATGTTTGGCCTGGGCGGATCTTATAAACTGAATGACATGATTGAAATCAACCTGGGCGGAGCTTATACAATTTATAAGGATGGTGAAAAAGACCTGACAAGAAATACCCTTAATTTTACAGAAACCTATGATAAGAGCACATGGATCGTTTCGGCAGGGGTAAACCTGTTCTTTGGAAAATGATCTTTAAGATAAATCAGATTCAGTCCATACAGACCAGATAAAAAAAGCTCCTTCCCTGGAGCTTTTTTTATTTTATTTCAAAACCGGTCTATCTAATCTTCTCATCAATTCTGGCCACCGGGATGGTATTGGCCATTGCAACCACATCAGCTTCGCTGTATCCTTCGCAATGAAATGTCAGCAACGAATTGCCAAAAGGTACCTGCACATCGTAATTCTTTGTGCCGTCTTCGGCTTCGTTGATCTGAAGGAGCGCCTTATATGTTCCGATTTTAATCCGTTTCTGATTTGAGTCTGCACCTGAAGTCATGATTGCAGGAAGTGATAAAATAGAGTTGATGCCTGCAAGCAGCGGAGAATCGGTAATAATAACGACGCTGGCTGACTTCTTGTTTTCTGCCTGTCCGTAAGTACGACTGACATACAGCCCTGCATAGCCAAGACCGGTTCCACTCACATCATCCTGTGTTGCGTCAGAGGATAAATCTTTCATGGTTTTTGGCAGCAGAGCAAGAACTTCTTTGCCGATAGTCATATTTACTTCGTTCAGTGCTTCCTGCAATGCCATCCTGGCATCATTAAGTTCACCGTTTTTATAGGCAGACTGTGCCTCGGAGAGTTTACTTTCAAAACTCTGAGGATATAATGTACCTGTAACTAAAAACAGGATAAGGGATATAATGGTCAATGATTTTATGTTCATGGTTTCAATGTTTATTGTTCGCCTAATTGTCTCTTAATATTATCAATACTGAATTTTCCGGCTGCATTCATCACCTGCTGCTCATTGCTGAAATTAATACCATTCAGTACAAATATCGAAGACTGTCCGAACGGAACGCTGAGCTTATAACCAGAACCTTCGTCATATTCGATCACTCCCTGGTACCCCTGAAAAGTTATCTTTTTATAGTCCGGCTGTTCTTCTGTCGTGGCATAACCTCCGCTGCTCAGGTATAAATTGACCGATGTAAGCCATGCAGAATTATTGGCAATCACAACTCTCAGTTCCTGATCTCCTTTTGCATACTCACGTTCGATCATCAGTCCTGCAAAGTTGATACCTGAACTTGTCACCCTGTCGGCATCAGCCTGTCCGGACAAATCGTTGACTGATTGAGGCAGGGATTCCAGTACTTTTTTGCCGATTTCAAGTTCAATTCCCTGAATCGCTTCTCTGACAGAGTTACGCGATTGGGTATACTTCTCAGACTTATAGGAAGCCGAGGCTGCATCAATACATGCCGGAACATCAATGGCCGAGGCGGACAAACCTTCTCCGCGTGTGTTGGAAGTGGATGTTTTACCGGTTTCCCGGTCCGGCGGCGCTTCCTTCTCATCTTCATCAAAGATCTCATCAAGGATCTTGTCTTCTGCTCTGTCCTGCAGTTTATTCAAAAATCTCTGGGCATGGATTTGATTGGCAGAAGCAAGACCGATGATTGCTGCTGTTAACAGGGTAAGAATTTTTTTCATACTGTTTCTTAATTTAAGGTTAACTGGAAAGGCTGAAATTACAAAAAATTGAGATATTATTTGTTTGCAAAAATCATATTTCAGAAACAAGGCAAACAAAAATTCATTTCGTCTTGTTACCCTGCTGCAGGATGGTCAGACCCAGGAAAGATAAAGCACCATTTAAGATCAACAGCTCAAATCCAAAGGTATAACCGCCAAACCATCGCTGTGAATGAGAGCTGATAATATAGCAGATCACCGGTGATAATACGGCAACAACCGGTACCCACCGGTCCCTGACTTTCTTTCGGGTAAATAATCCGTAAGTATATAATCCGAGAAGAGGTCCGTAAGTATAACCGGCCATGGTGAACAACGAATTGATGACACTGTCGTTGTTCAGAAGCCGGAAAGAAATGATAACCACAAAAAGGAGCAGTGAGAACCCTACATGGATCAGGTAACGTTGTTTAATTCTGGTATCGTCTTCGGAAAATCCCAGGAAATCAATACAGAAAGAGGTTGTAAGTGCTGTAAGGGCAGAATCAGCACTTGAATAGGCAGCTGCCACCAGTCCGATAATAAAAACCGTACCTGCAACGGCCGGCAGACGGGTAAGGGCAAGATACGGATATAGCTGGTCTGTCGGGTGGCAATCATACAAAGATATTATTTCGTTGAAAAGTCCTATTTTGCATGAAGCATCAGGATCGCTGAAGTTTTCCACGATCAGGTTTTCAGCATTCGCATAGATATATAACAATGCACCGAGGGAAAGAAACAGGAAATTCACAAGGACGAGCGAAGAGCTCATCCAGTAAATGTTTTTCCTGGCTTCTCTGATATTACGGCAGCTCAGGTTTTTCTGCATCATATCCTGGTCAAGGCCAGTCATCACAATACTTATGAAAGCCCCTGACAAAAAATGCTTGAAAAAATTATTGCCTGGTTTCCAGTCCCATACAAAGATCTGTGAATACCTGCTGTCGTTGATTGATCGGACCATGTCCCCCAAGGAGAAGTCAAGCTGGTGTGCGATGAACACAATGGAAAGAACAACAGCCAGAAGCATGAACAGTGTCTGCAGGGTATCAGTCCATACAATGGTCTTTATTCCCGCCCTGAAAGAATATATCCAGATAAAGATGATTGTTATGGCAACCGTCAGCCAGAATGGTAAGCCCCACACCGAGAAAACAAACTTATCAAGTACCATGGCCACAAGGAATAACCTGAATGAAGCACCGATCACACGTGAAACCAGGAAGAAAAATGCTCCGGTCCGGTAAGACACAATACCAAAACGTTTTCTGAGATATACATAGATAGAGGTCAGATTCAACTTATAATAAAGGGGTATCAGAACATTTGCAATGATGAAATAGCCAACAAGATATCCGAAAACAATCTGCATATAGGAAAAGTTGCTGGACCCCACCTCTCCCGGTATCGAAATAAAAGTAACGCCCGACAGTGATGCGCCTATCATACCGAAGGCCACCACAAACCATGGCGACTGACGATTGCCGAGGAAAAAAGTATAACTGGAGGCATTCCGGCTGGTTATCCAGGAAATGATAACCAGTATAAGAAAGTACAAAGAAATCGTCAGTATCAGTATGCCCGGGGTCATATACCAAAAAATAATTTACAAGGATACTAAAAACAATTCTTCAAAAAAATTGTAGAGAGGATGAATAGATATTAATTTTAGCATCCGGTAATGTAGTGTTAAATATCAGAAAGCATCCGATGAGTTACATACATTTTTCATCCAGGTTACTTGAGGCAGCTGTTGAGGAATTTACCAGGCTTCCCGGTATCGGACAAAAAACTGCACTGAGACTTGTTTTGCATTTGCTAAGGCAGGATAAAGAAGTGGCAAACAGTTTTGGCAAAACAATCATTCAGTTAATTAATGAGATCCGGCATTGCAAAATATGCCAGAATATTTCAGATACGGATATTTGCGATATATGCAGCGACAAATCCCGTGACAGGACTATTATTTGTGTTGTGGAGAGCATAAAAGATGTTATTGCGGTTGAGAATACCCATCAATACAAAGGATTATACCATGTGCTCGGAGGGATCATATCCCCGATGGATGGTATCGGTCCGAATGATCTTTCAGTTAAGGAGCTTGAAGAGAGGATCCGTGAACACACGGTCAAAGAATTGATCCTGGCATTGAGCACAACCATGGAGGGAGATACCACAAGCTTTTACCTTTACAGGAAGTTTAAAGACAGCGATATCATCATATCAACAATAGCAAGGGGAGTATCCATTGGTGATGATCTCGAATACACCGATGAGATAACACTGGGCCGGTCTATTGTTAACCGGACACCATTTAAGCCGTCATTAACCTGATTTCAAATTTTAAGGGATTGATACCAGTCCATCAGAACATCACGGTTGGCACGCACCGACAAGGCAGAACCAATGATTCCGGCATCATTCAGCAATGAGGCAGGTATAACTTTTGTTTTTAAGGTCAGCTGATCAGCAAATTTGTCCATTTTCTTGCTTACTCCTCCGCCAATTACGATCAGTTCAGGCCAGAAAAGCCTTTCCATCTCCATCAGGTATTCATTGAATCTTTTTCCCCATTCTTCCCATGTCAGTTTTTCATTTTTCCTGGTGGCATCAGAAGTATATTTTTCAGCATTCTGTCCGTTCAGTATCAAATGTCCGAGTTCTGTATTCGGCAACAACCTGCCCCTTGTAAAAAAAGCTGATCCGATACCTGTTCCGACCGTGATCATCAGTACTGAGCCTTTCACATCCTTTCCTGCCCCGAATCTGACTGCAGCCATTCCTGCCGCATCAGCATCATTAATCACCCATACGGGTAACCCGGTGGTTCTTGTAAACAATTCGCGTGCATCTGTCTCAATCCATGATTTATCTATATTGGAAGCAGTTTTAATGACACCATTCATAACCACTGCCGGAAATCCGCAACCGATGGGGCCCTTCCATTTGAAGTGTTTTGCAATTATCTTAATAACTTCTGCTACTGCCCGCGGCGTAGCCGGCACCGGTGTTTCTATTCTGTGTCTTTTTGCGAGAAATTTCCCGTTTTTTGTATTGACGGGTGCTCCTTTTATTCCCGAGCCTCCAATATCTATGCCCAATATTTTTTTAAATTTCATTCGTAAAGTGTAATTTTATTATGTTTTTATAAATTAAATCCCCGTCCGTTACGTTATTATTAGAAACGCTTAAAAATAATGAAATTTAATAAAATTCAAACAGAATATCAGCGGATAAAAATGTTGAAACAAAAGACATAAATCTTTTGTCAATTAAGCTAAAATTTTCTTTTTTTGATAGTTATAAAAATTACGGTGATGAACAAAATAATCAATGAATTACTAAATACAAACGCACGGGTGATTATACCCGATTTCGGAGCATTCATTATCAAACAAAAAAATCCAAGGCAGGTCGTATTCAATGAATTCCTGCGGTATAACGATGGCCTGTTAATCGACTACATTTCCGGCTCTGAGGGTATTGAAAAAAGTGCGGCAAAAGCCAGGGTAACAAAGTTTCTGGAAGAGATCAACCAGAAACTTGACCGGGGTGATGAGGTAATAATGGAAGGTTTGGGAACACTGGTAAAGGATAGTGCAGGTAAACTGACATTCTCGGAAATTACCGCAAAATCAGATAAATCACAGCAAAAGGTCAAAAAGACAACTGCCAGAAAGGAAGAAAGTGCGAAGGTCACTCCGGAAGCAAGGCCGGAACCAAAAAAGGAGGATGTAGTCAAACAAGATAAGGAAGATAAGGAAGAGAAGGAAGAGAAGGAAGAGAAAAAGCCGGCTGAAGAAAAGGCAGAACAAACTGAAAAAGACAAAAAACCAGCAGAAGAAAGCAAAACAAAAGAAGAAAAACCGGTTGAGATCACCTTTGAAAAAGACGATATCAAACCGGCACCTCCCAAAGAGGAACAAAAGCCCAAAGAAGAAAAAATATCAGTCACACCTGTCAAAACGAGTGAAATGAAGGAAAAATCAGTAAGGGCAGAATATACTGCTGCTGAAGGGAAGAAACCTGTTAAAAAAACAAAGAGAAAGAGCAACAGCATGCAGATTTTAGCCTGGATAATTCTGATAGTACTTGTAAATGCCGCCATTGTTGCATGGTTTCTTTTTAATGACCAGATCACCGGTCTATTTAAAAGAGACAGGTTCAAGCAACATGAAATGACAACTGATATTGGGGCTGAACAGGAAACTCCGGCAATTGAACAGGAATATGAACCTGATGAAGCTGCAGAAGCACCGGCCGGTTCTGATCTGCCACAGAAGACGGTACAGGATCAGGAACCTTCTGTTATGACCCCGGCAGCACAACCGGCAATGCATGACAGAAAAGAATATTATATTGTTGCAGGATGCTTCAGGGAGGAGAGCAATGCTGACCAGCTGGTTCTTGAGCTCAGAAAAAAAGGCTTCCAGGCTGAAAAGTTTGGTAAAATCGGTACTCTGCATGCGGTCAGTTTTTCATCATTTGCTGATAAATCAGCGGCGCTTGAGGAGCTGAAAAAAATCCGTAATACAGAACAGGAAGGTGCCTGGATAGCTTATTATTAAATATGTTTATTGTTCTTCAGCAACCCTGAAATTCATATGATATACTGCATCTGATTCTACCGCTTTTCTTGAAAACAGGTCTTTATGATAATCTCCTCCAATGTACATTTTTGTCTGATCGCAATAATGCCTGCTGGCAGGTATGCCTGAATTACCCGTCGGGATGACTGTTAGTGACCCGTCCCAGTTTTCAAAGGTAAAAATATGCCTGTGTGACGCGCCATGATTTACCTCTTTCGGGTCATTCTTTCCATAGGAGTAAGGCGAGACAGTATGAAAACTTCCACCTACCCTGTAAGGTCCGCGATTCAGTGAAAAGATCCTGTCAAGAATTCTGACACTGGAAAGCGGATGCTGTAAAGTAATCCGGTGCAGGTTTCCCCATTCCCACTCCGAAGGATTGTCACCAAAGCGCTGCTGCAGCTCCTCCACAGCATCCTGAAAACTCCTGACATAAATATCTGCCAGAGTTTCCTTCTTTTCAGTTGCGACATCGTCTGCCCATACTGACCGGTTCCGTTCCAGAATGCGGTAAAGGGCAGGCCTGATTATGGAGGAGACATTGTTCAGCTGATTGAATACTGCAATTCCAAGTTCGTCTGAAAACAGGTTTTTACTTAATCGTAAATAAAAAATTTCAAAAATGGCAGCTTCCGGACTGTCTTTACTCATTTTGCCATCCCATTTCTCTATAAGGTTCATACATTGCTTTTGCAGTTGTGAAACCTCAGGCCGGTTCCTTAAAGCTTCCAGCAGTTCAGGCAAAAAATGAACAGCCATTTTTGATTGCTGGTCAAGCTGGATACGCATGAAATCATCCGCTGAAAGTTTGTCTTTTTCAGTAAGAAGCTCCCTGATCCGTTCAATTCTGTATGGCACATCATACCAGTTACCGATATGATAAGGATAGTTCTCATCCGTTGTTTTATTATTGGCAGATGAAACAAAACCACCCGGCGGATTATAGGAGTATGGAAGTCCTTCAAAAGGGACCATGCCCTGCCAGTTATATTCATCTGTCCAGCCGGGTAAAATCCCGAAAGCTTCGGTTCTTTTCCTGATAGGAATACCGGCTGCACAAAACAGTCCGATATTTCCTTCGCTGTCTGCATAAACGATATTCTGGCTGATTGAACGAAATGTTTTCAGGGCTTCGTTGAATTCATGCCAGTTTCCGGCCCTGTTCAATAAATAGACAGTTCTCATCTCATTGCTGAATTCATCTCCAACCCAATGCATGGTGACAGTTTCTTTTTCAAATTTTTTAAATCCTGAAATAACAGGACCCCTGTGGCTGAAACGAATATCTTTCACAACGGTATCTCCTCCCTTAACGGCAATCTGCTCCTGTACTATATTAAAATCCTTCCATTCATCCATGTACATATATTGATGGCTGTCAGAGGGATTGATCTTTTCAAGGTAGAAATCCATGTTGTCAACATAGGTATTGGTCATACCCCACGCTATCTGTTCATTATGACCACATATCACAAGCGGCTGACCGGGCAGTACCAGTCCGGTCACATTCAGCTTCCCTCTGACAACCTGATGCATCTGGTACCAGATTCCGGGAACACTCAGTGAAAGATGCATATCATTCGCAAGAAGTGGTTTGCCGGTCGTCGATTTTTTACCAGAGACAGCCCAGTTGTTGCTTCCCCTGAAGATTTCAACACCCAGATTATCCAGTTTCCCTGTTAATTCCATCAGGTCTGATACAACAGATAAAGATGTCGTATCAGAGGATATTCCGGGATATACAAATGTCTTATAAACAGAGACATCGGGTATTATTTCAATCATATGTGCCGAATCGGTAACATTTTCTATTTTTTCAAGCAGCAATTCGCTCCATCCCGCCTTTAAATCCCATGCCATATACCCGATAAGATTTAGTGAATGAAAAGGTTCCCAGGGTTCAGGTTTATAGCCGAGTACAGCAAATTCAGGTGGCAGTTTACGTTGATGGGCTGCTATATACTGGTTAACCCCGTTTGCAAAAGCTTCGAGTGCATCGATTATTTCAGGTTCCGTCACCTGAAGCAGTTTTTTTGACTTTACAGAATAACGCAATGCCCTTAACAGCAGATCTGTTTCTACATAGCCCTCTCCGAAAATTTCCGAGAGTTGTCCCAGGGTAACCCTTCTTAACAGATCCATTTGCCAGAGCCGGTCCTGGGCCATCAGGTAACCAACGGCAGTATACAAATCCCTCTCAGTTTCGGCATATACATGGGGAATCCCGTAATGGTCCCTGAACACCTCCACATCAGAGGCCAAACCTTTAAGTGATATATCAGCATTGTAATCCGGTAAAGCACGCCGTGAGATATTGCGGATAAAGAAGAAACCTGCTATTAAAATGGAAACGATTAATATCAGCAGGATCTGAAGTGTTCTTTTTAATATTTTCATCTGTCTTGGTTTATGTTAATTATTATTCAGATGACTGCCCGTCTGTATAACCTGGCAGCCCGGTAAAAGGAACGGTTAAAGAACAATCCCGAAAAAAGGGAGGATCGCTTAAAGTGATTCTTCATCAGTAACTGATCAGAAAATAGTTGTTCTCAGGATGCTTGTCAGGCAGGTATTTTTCATCAATATACACCTGCCTTATTTGATCTGATAATATTTTTTCATAAATATGCCGGCTTTTATCTTTGTTCCAGCAATCTGCATCTATTCTGACAGTTTCTGTTTTGCCACCGGTATAAATAAAATTCAAATCAACCGGTACAGGCAGTCCTCCTTTATTTTCAATGACGACACGACAGGTTTTATCCCTGACTTCAACGTCCGCAACAGAGAGATCAACCCATCCGGGATTGAAAAACCATGCATCCCAGAACCAGTTCAGGTCTTTACCGGTAACATCATTGAAGGTAAAGAAAAAATCGTAAGGAGTAGGATGCTTGCCCTCCCAGCGTTTAATGAATTCTTTCAATGCCATTTGAAAATCTTCGGTCCCAAGATAATCCCTTAGGTAAAAAAAAGCCACTGATGACCTGTAATAGGCATGAACCTGGTATGTGATACCCCTCAGCTGGTTGGAAGGAACCATCAGCGGAACCTCCTGCTCTTCACCTGAAAAAGCCTTGAAAACGGCCAGGTTATTATGGTAAGGATACTGGTCCCCGGTAAGGATTCTTTCCACTTCTTTGGGTAAAAATGTAACCAGACCCTCGTCCATCCATGCATATTTTTTCTCATTGGTACCTACCAGAAAAGGGAAGTATGAATGAGCAATTTCATGAGCGGTTACATTCACTGTCCCCTTGTAATCCGGATAATCCTCATCATTGATCATCATCGGGAATTCCATTCCGTCTGATCCGTTAAACGCGATAAGGCTTTTAAAAGGAAAAGGGATCCCAATAATCTCATCGGCAAGCAAACAGATGGTTCTGGCTGCAATGTCAGGTACATTATGAAATTCGGCAGCCTTCTTTGAATAGACAGCATGAACCAGCATCCGTTCTTCGCCGGCTGAACACCTTACGCTTCTGGCATCCCAGAGATATTTTCTGCTTGCTGCAAATGCGAAATCTGTAACATTGGCAGCACTGAAATGATACACATTTTTTCTTTTATTTCTTGAAGGACGAAACATATCCTTGGCAGAGACGATATGAACCACCTGGTCTGAAGATCTGGCAAGGTTATATCGCTGCAGGTATGCTTCCTTCAGAATATCATCAGGATTTAGCCAGTCTCCCGTGGCCCACACAAGGTAATCAGAAGGGACCGTTATCTCGCAATCGTAATCATTGAAATCATTATAAAATTCCTGGGTACCGTTATATTCAATATTATCCCATCCGTCTATATCATCAAAGACGGAAACCTGAGGATACCAGTAAGCCACAAAAAAAGATGATGCATGATAGGTACCAAATCTTTCCGTTGTTCTCTCCGGAAAATCAAATTCCCATTCGATGACAATTTTCAATGCTGTTTTTGGCAATAAATAATCCCCGAGCATTACCACCATGTTGGTCCCGTTCCTGATAACCTTTAACGGATCCGAAACATCATAAACGTTATCATTAACCGATAAATAGCGAATCCTGGTGCCATCGTGCAGATCATCAGGATGGACTCTTTTATCACGGATACCTCCTTTTTCATAATAATCCTGGTATAACCTGAATACAATGCGTGTTAGTACTTCATTGCTGTTGTTTTCATAAATAATCCATTCTTTTCCTTTTAAAATTTTGGAATGAGGATCAAACTCTGCTTTTATCCTGTATGATGATTTGTTCTGAAAATAACCCGTTCCGGGTCTGCCATCATATCTTCTCGTACCTGATTCATATGCCTTCGAGATATTATGCGGGATGTAAAGCTCCTGCGAAACCACATGCAGAGAAACCAGTGCAAGCAGACACAACTGTATATAACACTTAAGCATATTTCTGATTCAATTATTTCAACAACAGCCTTAATAACCAACAATGACCAGGATCATGTTTTTACTCCCCGGTATTTCTCTTCAATGCATTTCTGAAATTTAATGAGAATTATTGTTTGAAAAAAAATATTATATTAGACTTTTTAAACTTATAAAACAAATTTATGAAGATCAACAGGTTAATACCAGTCTTTTTTTTGTTGTTTCCCGGTATGATCGCATACAGCCAGGACGAAGAACAAAAATCTGAAAGCAAGGAAAAAATTAAAACAGGCTGGACTTTTGGCGGGGTACCTGCCATTGCGTATGATTCTGACGTAGGATTCAAGTATGGTGCAGTGGTAAATTTTTACCATTTCGGAGACGGATCAACTTATCCAAAATACCGCCATTCTATCTATCTTGAATGGTCGAGAACCACCAAAGGAAGCGGGATCAATCAATTTACCTATGATTCTGAGTACCTGATACCCGGCATCAGGGTGTCAGCAGAAGCCAGCCTTTTCACCGAGCAGGCACTGGACTTTTATGGTTTTAACGGTTACGAGTCATTTTATAACCATGCTTTTGAAGACGATGATGCTGATAATCCGTTATACATTTCACGTATGTTTTACCGCGTTGATCGTAAACTCGGGAAACTGAGAACGGAATTTTACGGCTCTATCATTGAGAAAAAGCTCAGATGGATGGGCGGGGTGGAATATACTTCTAACAGGATTGGTACTGTAAATATTGATAAACTTAATAAAGGTAAAGATACGGTAGATATGCTGCCTGACATACCCCTCCTGTATGACAGGTATGCCGAATGGGGTGTTATTCCGCAGGACCAGGCAGACGGCGGGCATACAACACTTCTGAAACTTGGGATCATTTACGATACCCGCGATAATGAGCCAAACCCGATGAAAGGTCTGTGGACAGATCTGCAGTTTTTAATATCACCGAAGTTCCTTGGCAGCGATTATGATTATACGAGGATTGCACTAACCCACAGACAATATTTTACCCTGATCGAGAAGAAGCTTTCTTTTACCTACCGCCTTTCATACCAGGCCAAAATATCCGGAGAAATGCCTTATTATATGCTCCCTTTTGTTTATAATACTGCACCTAATTTAACGCGCGACGGACTGGGTGGTGCCAAAAGCATACGCGGAGTATTGCGCAACAGGGTTGTGGGAGATGATTTTGCATATGGGAACTTTGAATTCCGGTGGAAGTTCCTGAGGACAGTAATTCTTAATCAGAATCTTTATATTGCCCTGAATACATTCACAGACATGGGAATGGTGCTTAAAAAACATCCTGTCGATATCAGTGGAGTTCCTGCAGCGGAAAGAGCAGTCTATTTCCCGGATGAAAAAGAATCGCTGCATATTGCCTATGGCGCCGGACTGCATTTTGCATTGAATGAGAATTTCATTGTGGCTGTGGATTACGGAAGGGCTGTTAAAAAAGAGGATGGCAAAAGCGGCCTTTATATCGGATTGAACTTCCTGTATTAATTAAAAAAAAATCCCGCTTTCGGCGGGATTTTTTACATCATCTTTTATGCCTTATTTTAATATGGAAGTGAAAGCTTCATTTGCGGCATATTTGGCAAACTCAATATCCTTTAAGGCATACGCAGCCAATTCTGCCTTTTTGCCAACTGCAGTACGCAGGTTATTGAATACGCCTTCATCCTGTCCGGCCCTTGCGCTGGCGACGGCTTTAAGATAATATACCATCGGGCAGTCAACATCACCCAGTTCATTAAGCATGGATAATGCTTTGTCATTGTCGCCATTCAGAAGATTTGCCAGTGCGGCATTGAATGAGGGTTTATTGCCAAAGTAATTTACAGCTGCTTTGTAATCGCCCTGTTTGATCTTAATGATTCCGAGGTTGTAATTCACTTCGTCACCGGCGCCCATTGCTGATGTAAAGAGTTCTTCAGCTTTTGCCAGATCCCCCTGTGCCAGCATGGCTGCACCCAGGTTGTTTTTCACAATATTTTCATCTTTAATGGCCTGGGCTGCTTCAAATGCTTCCTGAGCTGCGGCATAATTTTTAAGGTTCATACTGGCAACTCCGATGGCATTAACAGCACGGAAACACTGCGGAAAATTCTCAGCAGCTTTCTTATAAATGTCAAGCTTTTCTTTCCAGTCTTCTGTCAGAGTGGCTGCATACAGAATTTCTTCCATCTTAAGTGTATCGGGATTGCTTTTTACAAGTTCAGCCAGTTCTTCATCAGAATAACCGGTAACTTCAACATCAAGTGTCATCACAGATCTGCGAAGTTTCGGCAGCACTTTTTCAGCGATTTCTTCAAAGGCGGCTGAGATATTTTTGATCTCTTTTTCACGGACTTCCGGGTCAGAATGCATGGAGAGAACTCTCAGGATCAATTCCTTATCCTGGATATCCGATTCTTCCATCAGCTTCTTAAAACCTTCCCAGTCTTCGGGTGTGGAAACGATTTTAAGAAAATCTTCTTCCTGAGTCTCGCTGAGATCTGCTTTCTTCAATACCCGCTGCAGATATCTTTCGGCTGATGTGCCTCTGTTTTCTGATAATGGTTTGTTTATTTTTTCAAGATCGCCGTCCGGTGAAGCATATGAAGATATCAGCACACCTTTTGCAGCTTTTCTTTCAGCATCCTTAACTTCTTTAACAGCCTCTGTCAGTTCTTTAACATCATCAGCTTTTAGTTCTGAATTCCTAACATCAAACTTGTTAATAATATAATGGATATCTGCAGTATATGACTCGGGAGTAACCCTGACAAACTTATCACCAACCAAAATGGCTTTTGGATTTACAGCTACCAGGTTGGGCGTTGTTATAACCCCATCGGCAATTTTAACTCCGGGAATTTCAATGGGAGTTTTATCCTTTATCCTTGCTGACATGTTAACCATCAGTTCAGCACGCATCATTTCATCCTTGTATGGTATTTTGCCAGTATATGTATAATCTCCACCTGCATAAGGAATTACCTTGTTATTTTCTTCCACAGATTCACCCTGAAGCGTTGTTGATTCAAATGCGGTCTCTCCACCTTCATATTTAAGAACGGGAGTTGCTACAACAACGGCCTTTTTATTAAAATATTTTTCAGGGAATACAGTTTTAACGGTAACCTGAACCTCCCCTGCATGCATTTCCAAAGGATTTGGCGTAACTTCATAGTCAACCTCGGATGCGTTGTCACGCATTTTATTAATACCTCCACAGCTGGTTAGTATAAAAGCTGCTGCAACGGCAATTGTTAAGTAGTTTTGTTTAATTTTTTTCATAATAGATCAAATTATTTGTTTTACATTTTTATTGGTGGTTTCTATATAAGTGCCATGTAAACTACAAACTTACAAATGTTTTCATTAAAAAAAAATATAAAATATTCTTATACTGATTTTTTAATAAAAATAAGCAAAAAAATCAAACATATTAAATATCAACAAAATAATTTAAACTTATTATATTAAATTATTGATATACAATCATATAGTATATATGCCTTATTGATGCTCTTTCTTTTCGGGTCTGGGTAAAAGTGCCTTTCTTGAAAGTCTCAGATTACCGTTCTTGGGGTCGATTTCCATCAGTTTTACTTCAACTGTCTGGCCTTCCTTTAGTTCTTCCTTCACATCCTTCAGTCTTCTCCAGCTTATTTCAGAAATGTGCAGTAATCCCTGCTTACCGGGTAAGATCTCAATAAAAGCCCCGAAATTTGTGATTGATTTGACAATTCCCTTATATATCTTGCCGGCTTCAGGCACTTCAACAATTGCCATTATCTTTTCCAGTGCTGCATCAATAGAAGATTTATCCACAGCAAAAACATCAACCACTCCAACGTTATCGACCTCTTCAATGATAATGGTCGATCCTGTTTCTTCCTGTATTTTTTGAATAACTTTTCCTCCCGGACCAATCAAAGCACCGATCAGATCTTTTGGTATGGTTATCTGAACGAGCCTTGGAACAAAAGGCTTATAGTCTGCACGTGGTTCAGGTATGGTTTCCAGAATTCTATCAAGTATATGAAGTCTTCCTTTTCTGGCTTGCTCCAGAGCTTCCTTCAGGATTTCGTATGACAGGCCGTCAACTTTAATATCCATCTGAGTGGCGGTTATACCGTCCCTGGTTCCGGCAACCTTGAAATCCATATCTCCAAGATGATCTTCGTCGCCCAGTATATCTGATAAAATGGCATATTTACCGGTTTCAGCATCTGTGATCAAACCCATTGCAATTCCCGATACGGGCTTTCTGACTTTTATTCCCGCATCCATCAATGCCATTGTTCCGGCACATACTGTTGCCATCGAGGATGAACCGTTGGATTCCAGGATATCTGATACGACCCTAATGGCATAAGGATTATCAGATGGTATCATGCGTTTCAGTGCGCGATGGGCAAGGTTTCCGTGGCCAATCTCCCTTCGGCTTAAACCCCTGATGGGCCTTGCGTCTCCTGTGGAGAACGGAGGAAAATTATAATGCAGCACAAATTTGTCAGTTCCCTGAATCAGCACTTCGTCGATTACCTTTTCATCCAGCTTTGTTCCCAGGGTCACTGTGGTCAGTGATTGTGTCTCACCCCTTGTAAACAGGGAAGAACCATGTGCTGCAGGCAAATAGTCAGCTTCGCACCAGATGGGTCTTATTTCATCTGTCTTCCTGCCATCAACCCTTATACGTTCATCAAGTATCAGTGATCTGACGGCTTGTTTCTCGACTTCATGAAAATACCGGTCGATCATGATTGCTTTTTCTTCAGCCTCTTCTTCAGTGAAAGATTCGATCAGTTCCTGCTTCACCAGGTCATAGGCATTATGCCTGTCTTGTTTGCCAGGAGTGGATTTTGCGATTTGATAAATCTTATCGTATGTCTGATCCCATACCAGTTTTTTCAATTCCTCATCGTTTGTTTCGTGACAGTATTCTCTTTTCTGTGTCTTTCCGGCTTCCTCAGTCAACTCCATCAAGGCTTTGCAATGCTTTTTTATCTCCTTGTGGGCAAATATAATTGCTTCAAGCATTTCCTGTTCCGAGACCTCATCCATTTCACCTTCAACCATCAGAATATTATCATAGGTTGCTCCGACAATGATATCAAGGTCGGCTTCGCCGAGTTGGGTAAATGAAGGATTAATGATAAATTTTCCATTCACCCTGGCAATTCTCACTTCAGAAACCGGTCCGTTAAAAGGAATATCCGAAACTGCCAGCGCAGCTGATGCTGCAAGACCTGCAAGGGCATCAGGCATGGTATCTTTATCTGCACTTATCAGATAGATATTCACAAATGTCTCAGCATGATAATCTTCCGGAAACATCGGGCGCAGTGCACGATCAACCAGTCTCGAAATCAAAATTTCATAATCACTTGGTCTGGCTTCCCGTTTCATAAATCCTCCCGGAAACCTGCCGATGGCTGCAAATTTTTCCCTGTATTCAACCGATAATGGCATGAAATCAACATTTTCGCTGGCCTCTTTCGCAGAAACAACACTTGCAAGTAACATGGTGTTCCCCATTTTAACCAGAACCGAACCATCTGCCTGCCTGGCAAGTTTTCCTGTTTCAATAACAATGGACTTCCCATCCCCGAAATCAATCGATTTCTCGTATATTTTGTACATGATTTCCTGTAAATAAACTTTTCTTAAAACAATTATAATAAAGTAAAAAAGGCAATTTCCGGAAATTGCCTTTTTTACTTACGCAAATTCAATTTGCTGATAATGTCACGATATCTTTGGATATCTCTTTCCTTGAGGTAATCCAGCAGCCTCCTTCTCTTTCCGACAAGTTTCAGGAGAGCCAGCTGTGTGCTGAAGTCTTTTTTATTGCTTTTTAAATGTTGTGTCAGATGATTGATACGGTATGTAAATAATGCGATCTGACTCTCGGCGGATCCTGTATTTTTTTCCGTCTTCCCATGCTTCTTAAAAAGCTCCAGTTTCTTTTCCGACGTTAAGTACATGTTTCCCTGTAATTTGTTGTATGCGCTTGAAAAATAAGAAGTGCAAAGGTATTTATTTTTTTTAATTAATCAATGATTATCATAAAAAAGTTTCTCCCATCTCAGATTTAAACATCAGCTTAGACTTCAAATACTTAAGAAGCATCTCCCTGCATCAGCAAATTCTTCAACCGGTCAATCTGCCTCCGGGTTCCAAGTGCAAATAACTTATCCCGGGTTGAAAGCGTAACTTCCGGCAACGGATTAATGATATATGTTTTGTCTGCCCTTTTAAGGCCTATGATGTTTGCTCCAGATTCGTTCCTGATGTCCAGTTCGCGAATGGTTTTGCCATCAAAACATGTTGCAAGCCGGTCGCAGTTTATTTCTTCAAGTGCAACATTTTCTGAGCTCTGAAGCATGATGAACTCCAGGAATTCCACTACATCCGGTTGAATCACCAGTTTGGCCATGCGCTGACCACCGATTCTGTCAGGCATGATAACATTGTCGGCCCCGGCCCTTTTCAGTTTTGAGTCAGAATGTTCATCTGATGCACGGCTGATGATGGTAATGCCGGGATTAATTTCCTTGGCAGTCAGAACCACAAACAGGTTATCTGCATCCACAGGAAGTGCTGCAATCAAAGCTTTTGCACTTTCAATGCCCGATGATTTGAGAATATTCTCCCGGGTAGCATCACCGTGGATATATAATAATCCGGGATTATCAAGTATGCGTTCCATGACTTTATCTTCTCTTTCAATGATGACGACCGGAACTTCATGATCAAGAAGTTCCTCAACAGCCTGACGGCCATTTCTTCCGTAGCCGCATACAATTACATGGTCTCTGAGCCTCTGTATTCTTCTTCTCACCCTTGAGTCTTTATATAAATGTCTGAATGTACCATCAATAACATACCTGATAAATGTGGTAACAGCGTATGCAAATATACCAAAACTAAATATGATTAGAAAAGAGGTGAAATACATTCCTGCTGGTGACAGCTCATGACCGACTTCACGGAAACCCACGGTTGCAATTGTTATGACGGTCATAAAAAAAGCCTCGGTGAAAGTTAGCTTCTCGATCAGCATATAACCCGTTACTCCGATGATAATAATTGCTATTAATAATCCGAGTGAGAAGTATGCGCTTCTGATGTTTTCTCTCTTCATTCCTTGTTCGGGATGGTAATGATTTTATTGCCTATTCTGCAATTTAAGCATTTACGTATCCTGCAGTATTTATTTCTCAGCTGCAGTAATCCTTGTGACTCAAAGGCATTCTTCGGAGCAATTCCGGTTCTTTTCCAGTTTCTGATGATATGATTGTCTTCTGAGGGTACCTCTGTCAGAAAATTCAATGCTCTTTCCTTCAGTTCGTTTTTTATGTTCCGGTCGCCATACAGGAAGAGTACGGGAACGATGGTATTGATAACAATATTGTTAAAACTCAGCATTCCCAGGGATTTTTTCATCAGGCTGTCAGATTCTCTGTTAAAGTTATAGTGGCTGTCCCAGTATTCAGATGCAGTCAGGTGAAAATGTTTTTTCAGCTGTTTCAGTTCACCTGTTTCTATAATTACGGCAAAGAGAGATGATGTTCCGGAAAGCAGCCTTGCAAATTGAGCCAGCCTGATGGTCGGGAAATTACAGGGTCTTAATCGTAAAAATTTCCAAAGATGCTTTTCCAGGGGTTTCAGATCGAATTTTGACCTGAGCAGCCGGTACTCTCTGACCAGCAAATGATAATACTCATCATCCGACCTGTTGTCGAGGAATCCGGCCTGCCCGAACAACAGTGCCTCAATCTGTAATAGATTATCTTTGTGCCTGGCGATGTATCTGAATGGCAAAGATCTGGCCAGCATCTCAAAAGGTACCGCATTAATTTTAAATCCAAAGTTTTTCGCAAGATGAATATAAAATGTCTCTGCCCAGTCATTTCCCGTATTTTTCAATGTCCGGGCAATGTCATCCGACTTCTCTTCAAGTCTTTCTATGGTCATCCTGTTGATGATATCCCCAATGATAAACGGATCAATCAGTTTTAACCGATCCTGGCATGGAATCCTGCTGTTACTGTCGACCAGATCCCGGTAATTACCATAAAGACGATTGTCAAACTTCAGTTCGATGGTGGGGACATGGCCTCCGTTCTGAAGTTTAACGGTTCTGTCATTCTGATAAACCGCCTGCAGAATAACATTATTGTATGCTTTATTATAGTGGTGATTATGTTTGAACCAGTCAGATGAACTGATATGAATCTCAACATTTCCGGCCCAGGTAGTGTTACCTATCCTCAGTCTGGCATTCAGGAAATCGGGGCCTGCATTGAAATTCTGCTCACCGGGCCTCAATACCTCAACTTCCTCTTTGTTATCCGCCAAAAGAGAAGAAGGATCGTACAGGGCATGTTTCCAGATATATTGAAGAAATTCTTCAGTCATTCAAGCCTGGTCAGATTTATGATTCTAAAATAGGAAAAAAAATTACAGGAAAGACTCCTGTTTCAATAAAGCTTCCATTTGCTGTTGTATTTCTCCGGCTTTCTGTCCTGCCACCTCATTAAATTTTTCGGTGCTGTCTCCATAAATAATTGTCCTGGAAATATTTACAATAAGACCGCAATCTGCATTCCTGCCATATTTATATACTTCGGCCAGGTTGCCACCCTGGGCTCCGACACCGGGAACCAGCAGAAAATGTTCAGGAACATGCTCCCTGACGACCAGAAGCATATTTGCCCTTGTGGCTGCTGCAACAAACATCATATTTTCTTTACTGCCCCATTTTGAACCTGTTTTCAGGACAGTCTCAAACAGTCTTTCTGATTTACCGGTACGCAATAACTGAAAATCTTCAGCACCTTCATTGGAGGTAAGAGCCAGCAGGATGACCCATTTATCGCTGTAATCGAAAAACGGAAGAACAGAATCGATACCCATATAGGGATTAACTGTCACGGCATCGAAATCCAGTTTCCTGAAAAAAGTCTCGGCGTATTTTTTTGATGTGTTCCCGATATCTCCTCTTTTTGCATCGGCAATGAGGAAAACACCGGGATGCTTCCTGCGAATATGATCCACGGTCAGCTCAAGACTCTTCCACCCTTCAGCTCCATGGCTTTCATAAAATGCAATATTCAGCTTAAAGGCGACGGAATAACGGGCAGTTGAGTCTGTTATCAACCTGTTAAACTCAAAGACGGGATCATCGAATTTTTTAAGAAACGGAGGTATTTTACCAATATCAGTGTCCAGTCCGACACAAAGAAAGCTTCTTTTTGACCTGATGTTTTCAACCAGTTGTTTGTATACCATCTTACAATCGGTTAATTTAATCCGCTGGCCTTAAGTCTTTCTGCATTTTCAGCCATTTGAAGTTTATCGAGTATATCCTGAATATTGCCATCCATGACATATTGCAGATTATAAAGGGTAAGGTTAATCCTGTGATCTGTGATACGGCCCTGGGGATAATTGTAAGTCCTGATCTTTGCAGAGCGATCACCTGTTGAGACCATTGTACGGCGTTTCGAAGCAATATCGTCAAGATATTTCTGGTATTCCAGATTGTAAAGCCTGGTACGCAATTCAGACATTGCCTTTTCGAGGTTTTTGAGCTGGGATTTCTGATCCTGGCACTGAACAACGATTCCTGTCGGGATATGTGTAAGGCGGACTGCGGAATATGTGGTATTCACCGACTGGCCACCGGGA
>JAFGBD010000050.1 GCA_016933335.1 Bacteroidales bacterium
AATCTGGTGGTTTGAACATTTTATTCTTGTAATCAGTTACTTGTCTTTGCTTTTTACAACAGTTTTTCTCAATTGGTTTTCATCAGATAACACAATGGTTATACTGCTGGGGTATCTGTTCAGTGCAATCGTATTTGTTGTAACAATTGATTTTATTATCCGGCGCATACGTAAACGTAACGAAAAGAGTACTTTTTCTCACTCTTCCGACTGGTTCTTCGTTATCTGGTTATTTCTGTTAGGTATTTCTTCTTTTGCTGTGCGTTTGCTGATTGATCTGAATGTTTTCGAAAACACTTTCTGGGTGTATCTTGTTCATTTAACCGTTTTGATACAATGGGCTCTTATCATTGTACCATTCGGCAAATGGACTCATTTTCTGTACCGTTCATTTGCCATGTATTTTGCAAAGATCACGAATTCCTGACAGTATTCGGTTATATAAGGTATAAATCCGGTTAGTAATGATATCGGTATTTGCCCGGTGTGTATTAATCTTTTTTTTCAAGTTATAATAAAACTGTCAATACCCGGAAGAAGAGTTAAAAAAAAATTATTATGCGTTAAATGGTTTCTATTTTAACCCCTTCTTCCAATCACTGACAGTCTGTCTTTATTCATTATTATGATATCTTTCCCTTTTAGAGCCAGCAATCCTTCCTTTTCAAATTCCTTCAGGAATTTAATGGTGCTTTCGGCTGCAATATTTGCAAAATCGGCGATATCCTGTCGTGTCAGATACTGAAAAACATCCTGTTCAACATATTCATCAGCAGAAAGATAAAGCAAAGCAGAAGCCAGTTCTCCGCGCATCTGTTTATAGGAGATATTTTTAATGATTTCCAGCAAATGCTCTTCATTTCTGCAATTTCTTGATGCAATGCGCATAGCAAAATCAGGGTTCTTCTGCATAAGCTGTTTTAGACCTGTTTTATCTATCATGCAAATGGTCGAATCTTTTACCGCAACAGCAGAATAATGATATACATTTTCACCAAAAAGCACAGGAACAGCTAAAAATTCACCGGTTCTGGCAAGACGTAAATTCATTTGTTTTTCTGGTCCTGTTTGCAGGTAAACCTTTACAAGCCCTTCAGCAATGTACATTACGTAAGGCGAAAATGCACCCTGTTTAAACAGATTTTCACCCTGCAAATAAGTTAACTGTATCTTTTTATCATTTATAAATTCAAGCTCATTAGGATATAAATGCTGAAAGCATTGTGACGCTTTTTTACACTCCCTGCAATTATTTATACTCTCAGGTACAGACATTATTATCAGATTATTCTAAATATTGTTAACAAAAATACCAAAGGAAAGCTAAATTAAGATACTTTTCAACAGAATACTTTCAGCAATCAAGGAATATTATTATGCAGTTCTGAATCGCCATAAAGAATGTAATAAATGCAAACAACTGAAATCCGACAGGAAAAAAACTGAAAAATTTCACCTTGCTGACCGAAAGAAACAAAGCCTGGTTTCTTGCACACGAAATCCTTCAATGATAATTTAGCATCAAATTTTTTATGAAATGAAAAAGGTAGCAATTCCAGTGGTTCAGGGCAGGTTAAGTGAATATTTTGGACAGTGTAACCATTACGAAATATTTGAAATTGCAGGGAAAAAAATTAAAAGCAATGCAATTGAAGTGCCTCCGTATAAAGAGTTGGTAAGATTACCTGAATGGGCAGCTCAACAAGGTATAACTGATATCATTGCTTACAAGGTTGATAAAAAAATCATTAGCTTGTTTTCCAGCCATAAAATCAACTTGTTTGTTGGCATCGCAATAAATACACCTCAGAATTTAATTGAAGATTATTTAAGCGGAAGTTTAAGATCTGATGAAAGAATAATCCAGGAATTGACCAATTCATAAATTATACATTTATGTCTGGAAACATTAATTCTACAGGTACTATCTTTAAAAGCAGGGACTTTTCCATAATTTTGTTTTGAGCACCGGATGTGTAATGAAAAATAACAATAGCTATGATTCAGGTATATTCCCATACCGAACTGTTAAAGGCAATTAAGAATAAGGAGAAAGCATATCTTCTGCTCTTTAAGCGGGGCAGTGAAATAAGCGATTGTGCTTATCAGAACATTACCGCAGGATCCAAGGATATCAGAGAACTGGCCATTTTTTATGCCGATGTATCCGAAATCCGTGATATACATGTTAAATACAATGTCACAACAGTTCCCTCTTTACTGGAATTTGAAAAGGGTGTTTTCAGGAACCTCATCAAGGGATGTAACGATGCAAAATACTACAAAGCTCTTTTTGAAGATGCCATATATTTTGTTGAAACAAAGAATCAGGAAAAACCACAAAAACAGGTAAATGTATATTCAACACCCGCCTGCTCATGGTGCAACACACTTAAGGCTTATTTAAAACTGCACAGGATACGTTACAACGATATTGATGTATCACGCGATCAACGGGCTGCAGATGAACTTGTAAGGCGAAGCGGGCAGATGGGTGTTCCTCAAACTGAAATAAACGGTGAAATTATTGTGGGTTTTAACAAGACCAGAATTAATGAACTGCTAAATATCCGGGGATAAATGAGTTTAACAGATAAATCTGTTAATTATCAATTGTTTAATTAAAATATTCAATATGAACGAATTACAACCCGTCAATCAGAATGTGCTGTTAGACATTTCAGATGACAAACAGGAACAAAAAACCTCTTCGGGTATTATTATACCCGATACGGCAAAAGAAAAGCAAAATATCGCCAAAGTGTTGGCCATGAGCAATATTGAAAATGCAGAAATTGCTGTTGGGGATAAAGTGCTATACAAACCACTTAGTGGTAACGAAACCGAATTTGAAGGCAGGAAATACCTGCTAATTCAATATTCAGAGATACTGGCAAAAATTGTTGAAACAGAGGAAATATAATTTTATAGTTATCATGGTATCAAAGGAGATTGTAACAGCAAGATGGCTGGATAAAATGGCTTTTGAAACAGAAGCCAACGGACATAAAATGATTCTTGATGCAGAACCCGAGGTAGGCGGTGAAAACCGGGGACCACGTCCTAAGCCGTTTATGCTGGCAGCCCTTGGTAGTTGTACTGGAATGGATGTTATTTCTGTTCTGAAAAAAATGAAGATAGAAATTGAAAAACTGAATGTCCATGTTGAAGGTGACCTTACCGGAGAACATCCAAAACAATACTATAAAATGCATGTCGTCTATGAATTCACAGGTAAAAATCTCCCGATTGAGAAACTGAAGAAAGCCGTTGAACTTTCGGAAGAAAGATATTGTGGTGTAAGTATATTTTATAAAAAGATAATGGAACTAACTTCGGAAATTAAAGTTATTGAATTGTGATTTACTGGAATTATGGAATATCCAGTAACTAACCCGGGAATTATGTCGTGCTGAAACAATATCATGGTTTATGATGTCTTCAACAGCCTGTAAATATTTTAAATATGTATGATTAAGATTAAGCTTGTTACATCTGAGAAAATCGAAATAATTGAAACAGGCACTGGCCTGTCTTTATTGGATATTTTACGAAAGAACGGGTATCCTGTTTATGCCCCGTGCGGTGGTAAAGGCACATGTGGAAAATGTATGGTGAACATAAAGGGGAAAGGAAATGTTATATCATGCACGTATTATCCTGATGAAAATATAGAAGTAATCCTGCCCGGGGTAAATGAAACCAATATTCTAATCAGTCAGACAGAATATCTTGAAGACCTTCCGTTTAAAAATAATAATAAGCATATAAGTTCAAAGCCATATGGGGTAGCGATTGATATTGGAACTACTACTTTAGTTTTGTATTTTTTAAACCTGCATTCAGGACAGATTGAAAAAATTGCATCCTTATTAAATCCTCAAAACAGTTATGGAGCCGATGTTATTTCCAGAATAAACTACTGCCAGGAACATGAAAATGGCTTGACAGAATTGCAATGCACAATTATCAATGCCCTTAACAGAGAGTTGGACTTGTTCAGGACAGAAGAAAAAATTGATTCAAGTAATTTTGAAAAAATAATTATTGCAGGTAATACAACCATGTTACATATCCTGTTAGGAGAAAATCCGGTTTCGATTGCCCTTGCTCCTTTCAAACCGGAATTCATTGACAAGCAAACAAGAGAAGGTGCTTCAACAGGATTAAACGTACACAACAAAGCTGAGGTAGTTACATTGCCATGTATTTCAGCTTATGTGGGTGCCGATATTGTGGCCGGATTGGCTGCTCTGAAAGCATTTCACAGAAATTATTTATTCCTGGATATAGGAACCAATGGTGAAATAGCACTGCTTAAAGGTAATGAAATATTCATGTGTTCGGCAGCAGCCGGTCCTGCATTTGAAGGAGCCGGCTTGTCGTGTGGAATGGGCGCAGTATCCGGAGCCATTTCAGGATTTACACGTCAGAAAGAGTATCAGGTTATAGGTAATACAGAACCCTTAGGAATTTGTGGCTCAGGGATGGTTGATATAGTAGCCTGGCTGGTAGAAAACGATCTGGTTGATGAAACCGGCCAGTTGCAGGATAATTTTGTTATTTATAACAAAAATAGTATACACATAACACAACAGGATATTCGCGAGATACAACTGGCAAAATCAGCTATATATTCAGGGATGAAAATATTATTGAAAAGGGCAGGATTATCTTTTAAAGATATTGATGCATTATTTCTGGCCGGGGGTTTTGGAAATTATATCAATATTAAATCAGCACTAAAGATTGGATTGTTGCCTTATGGATTAAGGGATAATATATATCCTGTTGGTAACAGCGCTGGTATTGGTGCGCTTCAATATTTAAAATCCGATGATTTTGAAAATAAAATCAATAAAATAGTAATGAATACTCAATACATAGAACTATCGAATATTGAGGAATTTACTATGGAATTTGCATTAAATATGAATTTCTCGAAGAAAAACTGATAATATCGTGGCAAAAACAGTACGGTTGGTAAACAATATCTGAATGGAAAAGAAAAAAGTCGTTTTTATTAGGTTGCCTGCTTTTTCAGTACGGATAATATTAAAAAGCTTTTATGCAAAAAACACTCTTTTAATCGGCAAAATCTGGCAGAATATATTTGGAGTTCTTAAAGAGGTAAAGGAAAACCAGCAGCATGAAATATTTACGGTAAAGGAAGTTATATGGTGGTTAAAGTAAAAGAGATGAATAATAATAAAATAAGTCTGGCGCTGGCAGTTAATTACGCCGGAAAATTTGTTCAAAAACACTTTGGCGATGCCGATAAGTTTTTGATATATGAATGGGATCATGATAAACTGGTCTTTGTGAAAGAAAAAAACAATCCTTTTAAAACCTATGATGAGGAACATGAACATGGTTCTCAAAAAAAAGGCAGGGCAATCATAGATTTACTAAAAGGTTTAAATGTTAATGTTTTGGTATCCAGGCAATTTGGAAGGAATATCAAAATGGTTAACCACCATTTTATACCGGTTATCATTTATTCAGAAAAACCAGGGGAGGTTACCTCTGTTATAAAAAAGCATATGAAATGGATTGAGGATGAAATTAAAAACAGACCTGAAGCATATAAACTTTTTACAATTAAGAACGGAATTTTGAAAACAATAATAAAGCAACAGTAATAATATGGAACGCAGAATATTTGGACCGGTTCCCTCGCGAAGGCTGGGCAAAAGCTTGGGGGTAAACAATATACCTCATAAGATTTGTACCTATCAATGCCTTTATTGTCAGATAGGCAAAGCCATTAAAATGCAGGTGAACAGACAGGAATATTTTAAGCCTGAAGACTTGGTCAACGAAGTAAAAACAGTCTTAAGCAGCATTAAAAATCATCATGAATATCCTGATTACATTACCATTGTACCCGATGGAGAGCCTACCCTGGACAGTAACCTGGGAGAATTAATCGAAAAGCTAAAAGATTTGAAATTGCCGGTTGCTGTTATTACCAATGCTTCTTTAATTAATCTCCCCGATGTGCAGAGAGATTTATTAAAAGCCGATTATGTTTCGGTTAAAGCTGATACTTTTAATACTGAAACTTGGAAAAAAATAAACATTCCTCATAAAAATTTGAATCTCAATGAAATCAGGTCCGGAATAAGTTCTTTTGCCCGGCAATATACCGGTAAACTGGTGACTGAGACCATGCTGGTAAAAGGTATAAACGATTCTTATAACGAATTGGAAAATACCGCCCGGTTTGTCAAAACATTTGAAGCCGATACAGCTTACATTGCCATACCAACCAGACCGCCGGCATTCAAGAATATTCAGCCGTCGGACGAGGGTACTGTAATTAAAGCCTATCATGTTTTTAAAGAACATGTTGATAAGGTAGAATTATTAACAGGTTATGAAGGGAATGCTTTTTCTTCAACAGGAAATTTCAGGGAAGATATATTGAGCATTACGGCTGTGCATCCCATGCGCGAAGATGCCGTACTTGAATTATTGCATAAAACAAATGACAACAATAGTATATTAGCCTTACTGATTGAAGATAAACTGATTGAAAAGCTGCAATACAATGGTCATAACTATTTCCTGAGAAAATTCAGAAAATGACCGTGCTACGCAACATATCGACCCATAATTTTTATGCTTTTTTGTGGCATGCAGGATTTCTGGCTTTAGCCCAAAACTTTATGGATGTGGATACGGTAATTCCTGCCATGCTTATCGAATCGGGCGGCGGAGCAATGCATGTTGGCATTATGACTGCTATTATGATGGGCGGTTCAAGTTTTACCCAGTTGTTTTTTGCCCCTTATATCAGTAATAAGGGCTTTAAAAAGAAGTTTCTCCTTTTAGGCATTAATTCACGTATTTTTGCGCTTTTTGCCCTGGGTGGCATATTATTTTATCTTCAGGCACATCAATCAAAAATAATACTTGTGCTTATTTTTGTTTTTATCACCCTGTTTTCTCTTGGAGGGGCCTTCGCAAATATCAGTTATACCGATATTTTGGGTAAAAGTGTCAATGAAAATAAAAGAAAGCTGTTTTTTTCGGCAAAGCAAATCATTGTGGGGAGCGTAGTTTTGTTGTCAGCTTTTTTAGCCAAACGAATTTTAACTGCTTTTGGCTACCCTGTGAATTATTCATATATGTTTTTTATTGGGGCATCATTGCTGTTAATTGCCTCCGGAGGTTTTTGGAAAATAAAAGAAGTATCTCCTTCATTCATGAAAATAAAAGGATTTAAACAGTTTTTCAATACTCTTCAACAAGAATTGTCCCAGAATAAAAGCCTGGCCTATTTTCTTGGTTTTATAAACACCCAGGGCATTATGCTTTCCTTCCTCCCTTTTGTTATGCTATATGCCAAGGAAACATTAAGTACGCAAAGCAGTGATACAGGATTTTTTTTATTGTATAAAGTGATAGGGGTTGTAACTGCCGGTACCCTTGTCTTCTTTTTAGCCAAACGATTGAAATACCACCCACTCCTTTATCTAAATGTAGCTCTTTCGTTTATGCTTATTCTAATTGTCATTTTCATTAATAATGAAATTACCATAAGATATATATTTGTTTTAGGCGGGGTGGTTAATTCACTGTATGTTATTACAATGAACGGATTATTGCTTGAGGTTTCGGGCAATGGAAACAGGGCACTGTATGCCGGATTTGCAGGGGCGGGGAATATACTGCCTGCTGTTTTTCCCCTGACCGGTGGCTGGATTATCGGGCGATTTGGTTTCCAGGTCTTTTTTATCCTTTTTATTCTAATTGTTTTATCATCGGCCTTATTTATTTATAAAATTGATTGTGACAAATAAATTCAAAAACCATTATGAAGATATTGTTTATTTATTGTAAAGAATTTGGATATACCCCGACTGTTAAAACTGTTGAAAATGCTCCTGACAACAGTGCTTCTGAACAATACAGAAATGTTCAGGTAGCTTTTATCCATGTTGAGCAGGAAGACATCGAACGCTATAAAGAAGTCGAAAAAAAACTGGTGAAAAATCTGAAATGGATATGCGGGAAAAATCAGGCAAAAGAAATTGTACTGCATTCGTTTGCCCACCTCTCGGAAAGCAAAGCTGATCCGGAATTCACCGAACCTTTTTTTAATAATGTTGAAGAACGTATGAAAAATGCAGGTTATGATGTTTATCAGACTCCCTTTGGTTATTTTCTCGATTTACAGATTGATGCACCAGGATTTTCACTGGCAAGGGTTTTTAAAAAAATCTGAACAGGAGTTTAAATAAGGATTTTCATCCGTAAATAGTAATAACATGCTGTCATTAAAAAACCAGTTCATTTTTGCTCCTGTCAAGACAGGCTATAGCGATGGAAGCGGTATCGTTACCGAAAAACATCTTGCTTTTTATGAGAGAAGGGCACCATATTTAGGAGCAATCACCCCTGAGCCTTTTTATCTTGATAAAGGTTTAAGGGAACTACCTGCACAAATGGGAATAGATGATGATGACAAAATAGAAGGATTAAAAAATTTAACAGGCATAATACATAGGTTTGATACCAAAGTTATTGCCCATCTGAGTCATCCGGGAAGGATGGCTAATCCTATAATACCGGGTAATTATTATATCTCATCCACAGATAAGCCTTGCGAAAACGGAGGAGCCGTTCCCAGAAGAATGAATACTGATGATATCAAAAATGTAATTGATCTGTTTGTTGAAGGAGCTATAAGAGCGGTTAAAGCAGGTTTTGATATAATAGAACTGCAGTTTGGTCATGGTTATCTTCCTGCCCAGTTTATTTCACCTTTTGTAAACGATAGAATTGATGAATATGGCGGAAGCTTCGAAAACAGGATTAAATTCCCTCTGGAAATTTTAAAAGCAGTGCAGGATTCCATTAAGATGCCTGTAATTATCAGAATCAGTGGTGATGAAATGATTCCTGAAGGAATCAAATTACCGGAAATGATAAATTTTTCAAAAATACTTGAGAGTAAAGGAGTTCATGCAATACATGTTTCGGCCGGAAGCGTATGCTCAACACCGCCGTGGTTTTTTCAGCACATGTTCATTAAAAAAGGAAAAACCTGGGGTATGGCCAGAGCAATCCAAGAGAAGATAAATATTCCGGTGATATTTGTGGGAAGGATAAACAGGTTTGATGATATTGAGAAAATAAAAAAAGAATATTCAGCAGATTATATAGCCATAGGAAGAGCTTTTGTAGCTGATCCTGATTTTATCGGTAAGTATTTTTCTGAAGTAAAAGGACAAATTAGACCATGTTTGGCTTGTGAACAGGGATGTTTGGGTGGTGTAAGGGCAGGGCAGGGGCTAAAATGTCTTGTCAATCCTGAAGCAGGAAAAGAAACTGAAAAGGTTGTGCTGGCAAAAAAAATCAAGAAATGTGCAGTAATTGGTGGAGGTTTGGCAGGGATGCAAGCTGCATTAACACTTAAAACAAGGGGACATAAAATTGACCTTTATGAGAAAGATAAACTTGGGGGACAGTTTAACCTTGCTCATCTTACCCCGCATAAAAAATCAATGGGAAGCTTAATACCTTATTACATAAATGAATTGGAAGACAGGAAAATCAAAATCATTAACAAGGAAGCAACAAGCTCGGAGCTTATGTCAAAATATGATTGTGTTATCCTGGCCACAGGCTCAAAACCGGCGATACCTGAAATACAGGGTTTGAATAAGTTTTACTGGGCCGACATTATGAGAGAAGAAAACCTGCCTTCTGATAAAAAAGTATTAATTATTGGCGGAGGACTTATTGGTGTTGATATTGCTACTGCATTAATTCCCAAAAACAATAAAGTGATCATTGTGAAACGTACCACTGATTTTGGCGAAGACATGGAAATGATATCTAAAAATCTTTCACTAAAAATGATGAAAGAAAAGGAAACTATATTCAGCGATCATACCAATATTAAGAGAATTGAAGGAAATACTGTTTATGCTGAAAGACATGGTGAACTTATTACCTTTGATGATATTGATATTATTGTGGTTTCCACGAGTATGAACAGCTATAATCCATTGGAGGACGAATTAAAAGGAAAAATACCCGTGTACGTTATTGGAGACGCTAAAAAAGTTGGTAATGTCCAGAATGCGATTCGTGAAGGATATGAAACAGCAAGATCAATATAAGCAAAATTCTTTTTAAAATCTTTTTTTTATGGAGCAAAAGAAGAAGTTATACCCTGACTCTCATGTTGAACTTAAAGAGTTTAATGCCAGAAATTATGATACTGTAATGAATATTGGTACGCTGGGACTTTATAAGGGCTTTATAAAAAAAGCCATATACCACATGGATATACAGCCCGGTGATCATATACTTGATTTAGGTTGCGGAACCGGCAGGAATGCCAGGCTGATGGACGGTTATTTAAATGATAAAGGTCATATTACCGGATTGGATATTTCTGAACATATGGAACGGCAATTTCGCCGTAATTTTAAGAATAATAAACATGCTGAGTATATAACACAGCGTATAGATATTCCATTTGATTTGCAGAAAACCTATGATAAAGTCTTCATCAGCTTTGTTATACATGGTCTTCCGCATGAGATTCGCAGCATTGTGATTCAGAATGCCTATCATTCTTTGAAACATGGTGGAAAATTTTTCATTCTTGACTTCGCCGAATTTAATATGGATAAAATGCCTGGCATTCACCGTTTTATATTTAAAAAAATAGAATGTAAATATGCTTTTGATTTTATCAGAAGAAACTTGAAAGAAATACTCAATGAACATGGTTTTGATACCTTTACCGAGCATTATTATTTTAAAAAATATGTTCGCTTATTAAGTGCCCGGAAGAATGAATAATTGTACAAGAAATCCTTTATATATTGCTATTCCTTCTAATGATGGAAAAACTATTTTTTCGAAGATGCTGGGCATGGCCAAATATTTTTACATTTATAAAAAAATTGATGCCAGGCAATTTAAACTTGTTGAAAAAAGAGACAATCCATATGAAAAAACCATGCAGCATTTAAAGACTCTGGATGTGTATTCTGTGATATCTGAATGTAAAATTATTCTTGCTGCGCATATAGGAAAAAAAGGTATTGAAAGATTACAGGATAAAGGGGTGAAACTTTATTTAATGAAAGGATATATCCGGGAAGCTTTAAACAGCATTAACCATAGTGAATAATTTGACAAACCGAATAAAAGATGCAGCAGAATTAATAAAGCATTCATCGCGCACTGTTGCATATACGGAAGCTGGAATATCTGTAGAAAGCGGCATTCCTCCTTTTCGCGGAGAAAATGGGTTGTTGCATACCATTATTACGCAAAATATAGATAATCTGAATCAGGAAGCAGGCAGTAAACTTGTGGTTGAGTTTCATGGCAATTTCAGAATTCTTTTGTGCCAAAAGTGTTTACAATATTATTTGGTCAAAGCGACATCTATTATGCAACAATTATTATTCGAACTCACTGGTCTAAAAGTATAATGGTTAAAAAGTATTTTACAACAGTATTATTGATTTATTTAAAACTGCTTGTTATGGCTGCCCAGAAATATGACACCCTTATAATTCAATATAAACCCATAGGGATATTTCATACTGTCTATACACCAGAGACCGGTGCTCCCCGTCAGGGTATTTTAATGCCTGAAACCAAAGGCACGATTGAGATTTTCCAATCATATCGAAGTGCTTTAAATATTCTGGGATTATTCGAATACATCATTGTGCTTTATCACTTCAATGAGGTGGAACGTTGGGAACCTACGGTAAATCCTCCTGCATCTGACCATGAACACAATTTTGGGTTATTTGCCACCCGAAGTCCCAAAAGGCCAAATCCGATAGGGCTTTCCATTGTCAAACTCGAGAGAATTCAAGACGGTATTTTATATATTTCAGGAGTTGATGCTTTTGAAGGAACGCCTGTATTGGATATAAAACCCTACCTGCCTTCGGTTGATTGCCCCAAAAGCATTCAGAATGAGCTCATGGAGAAAGAGCTGGGACACCATGACGAAGATTTTATTGACGATTCCACCTTTTTCAAATAAGAATGACAATAAGAGCAGTAAATGAAATGGATAAAAACGCTAATAATAAAGACTTTTTAAAGATAATCAGTGAACTCATTAGTAAGCAGAAATATGGAGAAGCTATCAATTATTTAAAGAAAATAGCAGAGGAAGATAATAAGAATAAAACAGCCATGGCTATTAAGGAACAGGTTCAAAAAATCCTGGACTACCAGAACAGGGATATATTCGGGTCAACCAATCTTGATATGGATCCATGGCTTGAATGAATTAACTTTGAATATTAATAACTGATAGTATATTAAAAATGGAATGGTTACTTCAATATAATCCTGTATTATTGGCGCTTTTTGCAACCCTTTTCACATGGGTTGTCACTGCATTGGGTGCTTCGATGGTATTTTTTTTCAAAACCATTGATAAAAGAATCTTAAATTCGATGCTTGGCTTTGCCGCAGGGGTAATGATAGCGGCAAGTTTCTGGTCGCTGCTGAAACCTGCTATAGAAATGACGGAGGTGAATGGCGGAATAGCCTGGATTCCGGCTGCAACAGGATTCTTATCCGGAGGAGCTTTCTTATTGCTGATTGATAAAATACTACCCCATTTACATTTAGGTTTTCCCATGAGCAAGGCAGAAGGAATCAAGACATCCTGGCAAAGAAGTGTATTACTGATTCTGGCCATCACTCTTCATAATATTCCGGAGGGACTGGCTGTTGGTGTTGCCTTTGGGGCACTAACAGGTAATACGGATATACAGGGACTTTCAGGAGCTGTTGCGCTTGCTTTTGGGATCGGGTTGCAGAATTTTCCCGAAGGAGCTGCAGTATCAATACCTTTAAGACGGGAAGGTTTTTCAAGGCTGAAAGGATTCTGGTACGGACAATTATCCGGTATTGTAGAGCCCATTGCAGGTATAATTGGGGCATATATGGTTGTAACAATAACAGCTTTGTTGCCCTATGCCCTCGCCTTTGCTGCAGGAGCCATGGTTTTTGTGGTAATAGAAGAACTCATTCCCGAATCGCAAAGAGAATACAGAACCGACTTGTCAACAATAGGGGCAATGATGGGATTTGCTACCATGATGATACTTGATGTGGCATTGGGTTAGGAAACCACATTCGGTTTTCTGCCGGATCATTATTTAACGCTTTTAAAAAAAACAATAATGGTTGTTTATAAATAATCATTATGATAAAAACACTACTAAAAAGAACGAAAGAAGCATACGCTAATGGCAAAAGATTGGTCTGTCCATTAATGGGTTTTCCCGGATTGCGCCTGGTAAATACTACAGTTAAACTTGCCCAGCAAAACTTCGGAGAACATTATAAGGTGCTTCAGTCTCTTGTTAGCAAATTTAACCCGGATATAGTATTTCCACTAATGGACTTATCCGTTGAAGCAAATGCATTGGGCAGGTATACTGTTTTTCCAAAACACGATACTCCTTCTGTTGTCAAAGAACACTTTGATTTAGATGATTTGCATATGCATAAATATATTGATATTACTTATGATACCCGGTTACTGGGATATGTTGAGACACTTAAACTATCCCGGTTGAGCTTCCCTGAAAATGTGATAAAAGGAGCATATGTTACAGGACCTTATACCCTTGCAAGTCTTTTAATGGGAGCCGATGAAGCTGCTATGACAGCCATCGTGGATCCGGATAAATTAGTAAGAGTATGCGAGTTTTCAGTGGCGCGCATACAGGAATATATTCGCCTTCTGATAGGAGCTGGAGCTCAGGTAATATGCGTATTGGAACCAACAGCGGTTATGCTCGGACCTGAAGAATTTGGAAAGTTCTCTTCCAGCTTTATTAAACATATTGTTAACAGCTATAAATATACTGATGTATCCATCATTTATCATACTTGCGGCAATACCATGCATCTGATTGATAAAATGTTAGAATCCCGGGTAGATGCAATCAGTCTTGATTCTCCCAAAGTTGGGGTGAATCTTCCTGACGTAGCCAGGAAGATTGAAGACGATACCATATTATTTGGAAATATAGATCCAACAGGGATTATCTTAGGCGGGAATCCAAAAGAAGTAAAAGAGGAAGTATATAAACTTTTACAATCAATGGATTTTTGCAGGACCTTTGTTTTAAGCACCGGATGTGACCTCCCGCAGGAAATCCCTTTTGAAAACATTGAAGCTTTTATGAAAACGGGTCGTCAGTATCGCATACAACAAATAAAAAACTAGATTTGTTTTTATTAACTGAAACGTCCATGATAATATTTTCAATATTATCACATAAGGTAATGAACTGAGCTTGCGAGTTCACCGAAGGTAAAATATTATCATGGTAAATTACATTAGACCAATAAAATAAAACAAATATATTCTGATGAAAAATATTTAAAAAATGCTGTTACAAACTCCTGTCAGACAAATTGCCGCCATACATGATTTATCAGGTTTTGGAAGAACTTCACTGTCAGTTGTAATCCCAATACTATCTGCTATGGGTATTAAAGTATGCCCGCTGCCAACTGCTGTATTATCTTCTCACAGCCGGTACGAGGGATATCATTTTGCTGATCTTACGGATCATATGCAGCCTGTTATTGATCACTGGAAAAAATTAAATGTCTATTTTGACGCCATTTACAGCGGATTCCTGGGTTCACACAAACAGATCCGAATTGTCCGTGAAGTGATTGATACATTTAATAATAATGATCAGCTTGTTGTAATTGATCCTGTTCTTGGTGATAATGGCAAATTATATGGGCCTATTACGATAGAAATGGTATCGGAAATGAAGTCTTTGGTTCAAAAAGCTGATATCATTACTCCCAATTTAACAGAGGCATCATTATTATTGGATGAGCCATATAGTTGGAATATTGGTGAAAAAGAGATAAAAGAACAGATACTGCAATTATCAGACACAGGTCCTGAAATAGTTGTTATCACAGGTGTCCCCGATACGGCTTCCGATAATAAGTATTCTGTAGTTGCTTATAACAGAAATGGTTCCCGTTTCTGGAAAGTGCCAATTGATTATATCCCGGCTGATTTTCCCGGAACAGGAGATTGTTTTACCAGCGTATTGACAGGTGCTTTGTTACAGGGCGATAGTTTGCCGATAGCACTCGACAGGGCTGTTCATTTTATATCCTATGGCGTAAGGGCTACGTTTGGATACCGGTATGACCAAAACCAGGGAATACTACTGGAAAGGATCCTTAACCGGTTAAGTTTTCCGATGCCGGTCAGCAGCTATGAGACTTTTTAATACGTTTCAGTGTCTTTTTCCTTAATAAATCATATTTTTAACCGGATCAGTCTTGTAACAGCAAATTGAAAGACAATAATAGTATGATGAAAGGACTAAAAGAAAAAAATAGGCTCGGAAAATCAAGGGAATACCTGGCTAACGAGAGAACATTTCTGGCCTGGATACGAACAAGTATTGCCTTAATGGGCTTCGGCTTTGTGATCGTAAAATTCACATTATTTCTCAAAGAAATATCAATGTTATTGGAAAACAAAGGTATCTCATCAAAAGAATATTCCACCATGGTTGGGGTAATTATGGTAGCATTAGGTGTAATAATTGCAGTATTGGCTTTTATTCAATACAAAAAACATGAAAAACAACTGAACTATGATACATATGCTTCTTCTTCAAAGCTTTCATTGTTTATTACACTTATCATTTTGATCGGAGGTATTATTTTAATATTGTATCTGCGATCAATCATTTGAACATGATGCAGCAAGGTAATTATTTCAGCCAGGAGTATTTTGTTAATTTTTTCAGCTCAAAGTGACACATTCAAGTGAACAATCCACTTGAAATTTCCTGATTCACATGGTCCGGGCAGAATAGATTCAGCTCCTTCTTCAGCTAATATTTTAATATCATGATTTGTATCTGGCGCAGACAACGGGTAGGTCTGGGAACCATTCGGACAAACTACTGAAATAGTTCCTGATGTATGCTCATGAATTGTGAAATGTAAAAATATCGTACCCTTTTCATTTATAGTTATTTTGTATCCCAGTCTGAAATTACACTCGGTTTATCTTTGTCGGTTATTTTGGTATTTTTTTTGAGAATCTTTTATAATAAATGGTATCTTTCACCTGGAACAATTGAATAATTCTATTGATTATTCAGCTTGAATATTTTTTCTGATTTGGATTTAACTTGAATGAATTTTATTCAGGGATATGGAATTGTTTAATTCACTTAAAAACGAAATCCTGCATTGCACAAAATGTGAATTGGCCAAAACACGCAAACATGTTATTTTTGGTGAAGGCAATGCAAATGCAGATATCTTAATCATTGGTGAAGCACCCGGAAGGGATGAAGACATACAGGGAAGACCTTTTGTCGGCGCTTCAGGTAAGTTGCTTGATAAGATATTGGCTGCCTGCGGATTCACACGGAAAGAACATGTTTTTATCAGTAATATTGTTAAATGCAGACCACCGGGAAACAGGATACCGACACCATTTGAAGCAGGTATCTGCATGCCCTGGCTGTTAAAACAGATTGAACTGATAGACCCCAAAATTTTGATATTACTGGGAGCTACGGCATTAAAATACATGGCAGGACCCGAACACAGGATTACCCTTGAACGCGGTAATTGGCTTAACATACAAAACAGGCTGGCTATGCCCGTGTACCACCCTGCAGCCCTGCTGCGTGATCCTTTATTAAAGCGCGATACATGGGAGGACTTTAAAAAAATTGTTTTCAAATACCGCGAACTGGTGAACCCGGATCATTATTCGGCACATGTCTGAATAGTGTCTTCTTACACTCCTTCCTGAAACCAAAGCAAGTTATTTAGATAAAAGCTTTATATACCAGGATAATAGCTGCAACAAGCGTTGTTAATGCAAAGAGAATTTTAAGCAATTCCGGTGTTGATTTTATGGCAATGCTGCCTCCGATAAGACCTCCGATAGCTCCGCCTATTGCAAGGGGAACAGCAATGCGGTAATCAAAATGTCCTGAAATGGCATGTCCCGTAAAACCGGTTAATGCCGAAACGGCAACTAATGTGCTTGCTGTACCAACCGCGTTTTTCATTGGTACGTTGCATGCCAATACGAGTATTGGAACCATAAATGAACCTCCTGATATGCCTACCATTCCGGCGATAAATCCAAACGCCAAAACGATGGGTACAACTATTAGAAGATTAACAGAATAACTGATTGTCTTATCAAACGATTTGATATTCAAATATTTCCAACCTGTTTTTAATGACTCATCAGTGTTGCCTTTAACAGGTTTTAGCATTAATATAGCAAGTGAGAAAAGCAGTACTGATAGAATAAGTTTAAGTGTTTTCCCTGTAACATAATCTGAAAATAAACCGCCCAAAAAAGCTGATATTCCAATTAGTACACCCATAAAAACAGCTAATTTCCACTCAACATGTTTTTTCTTTTCAAATATCAACATAGCAAAGAAAGCAGCAGTAAACAGAATAAATTGTACAGATGTGGCGGCTATATGCATTTCAATTCCTGCCAGTACCAAGGCAATGATAAAAAAATTGCCTCCGCCATGACCTGTCATGACCATAAATACAGCAATGACTAAGATAATCAGCGATAATAGCCAGATATTCATATTTTATTTGTTTAGGATTTTAAAACTTTTTAAACCTTTACAAAAATGAAAGTGATCAAATTATTAATCGGTTTTGCAAACAATCTTTTTTGGTTCACCAGAGAATTGTTTTCACCTTTAAGTTTTACAATAATAGCGGATTATTTCAAAAATCTCATTCATTTTTTTCGATTCCGGCAAAACATCCCGGATCATTTCAAGGCAACGACGTTCTTTAATACGATTCTTCACAGGGCAAAGAAGACTGGTTGTGATATTTTATCGATGGCAATATGATATTTTTTATGGTATTGTTAAATGATTCAAGTGCACCAGATTTCTCCGGTATTTTTATGCCCAGTTAAGCATGGTTTTCTGAATTTATGTCCATAAAGGTTCAATAACGGGTATATTGTTCAAAACGGCCAACATCATGCAGCATAGCAATTATTTAGGTTAATCGTAATTCGGTAACAGGGATGATATTTGTTTTATTCGAAACTTACCCGTTCGCTATCATAGTAATTCTCTCTGAAATACTTAAATTCTTCTTTTTCAAAGAAGAATTTTTTTTCAAATGCCGGTTTTAAAGTATTCATCCAAATAGCATCTTCATCGTATTTGGCAAAAAACGGGCTGGCTACCCAGTCAGGATTTCGCCCTTGAATAAATCTCAGTACAAATACTTTTTCCTGATTAATTTCACTGACGCCCAAAATCTGCACTTTACCTGGCGTGCAAGACATACTTGGTCCACGCACAGTACGGCAGACGCCACTGACATTTTGATATGCTTTTCTGAAAATTTCCCAGGCTTTAAACAGTGGAACAGCAAAAAAATGTTGTGCCCCGGTATTTCTGGCAATAAACATATAATAGGGAATACAATTGAGATTCACCTGCTCTCGCCACATTTCAGACCAGACTTCCGGATTGTCGTTAATGTGCTTAACTACAGGAGATTGCGTTCTGATCTGCACTCCCGTATTTCTTAATTTTTGAATTGAACGTTTTACAGCTTCTGTCTTTAACTCTATTGAATGAGTGAAGTGTGCCATAAAAGCCAGATTTATGCCTTTTGAGGTAATCGTTTCAAACAATCTCAGGAAATCTTCAGCATCATTGTCTGTAAGAAATTTATAAGGCCAATAACTTAATACTTTTGTTCCTATTCTAATGGTTTGAATATTTGTTTTGTTATGGCCAGAAATAAACGGGACAATATACTTTTTAAATACTTTATACGACATGGTCATCGGGTCGCCACCTGTAAACAAAAGATCGGTGACTTCCTGATGCTTCTCCAGATATTTTACCATTAGTTCTGTTTCTTTCATGGCAAATTTTAATGTCTCCATTCCTACAAACTGAGCCCAGCGAAAGCAATAGGTGCAATAGCTATGACATGTTTGTCCGGCACTGGGAAAAAACAAGGCGGTTTCTCTGTATTTATGCTGAACACCATATAATTTTACTTTATCAATTACCGGAATATTATGTTCTTTTTGTCCAGCCGGACTCGGGTTTAGTTGTAACCTTATTTTATTACTGACCTCCTTTTGATATTTTTTATCGGTAGATTGCTCTAATGCTGCTGCAATTTCATCAAAATGATGTGGCAACAACATCTCTTTTTGTGGAAATGTCAAATTAAATATTGGGTCATTCTCATAACTATCCCAGTCAATCAGTTCGTCTATAACATAATTATTCACTTTGAAAGGTAATACAGAACTTACAGTTTCAATATTGCGCTTACTTTCCTTAGATAATTTATTAATTTGAGGAATAGTGCTATAGTTACTCAAAGTGTAGCTTTTGTATTTCATTATTTTTATATTTTTTCTTTTTTAATTTCATCGCTGTGATTTGCTATATGAC
>JAFGBD010000051.1 GCA_016933335.1 Bacteroidales bacterium
TGTGGTGTAACCACCATAATTCAATTTTTTTGTTAAACCTTTATTGAATAAGTCATTATGAAACAAACTAAATTAGTTTTATTTAGTATTTGCAGTGTATTGTTCTTATACCTTAATTCAGGCAGTCCGGTAAATGCGCAAACAATCAGTATGATCCTCGATGGAACAGGTGATGGTACTGGAAATGTGTTCGAAGGAACCGAGAGCGTTGATGGGTTGGCCATTGATATCTCCGGCAACGTTTATGTGGCGGGAGGCACAAGTAATAACGCCTTCAGGATCACCCCCGGCGGTGTGATTACTAAGATCATTGATGCTACAGGCGATGGTACAGGTAATATATTAACAGAGTGCCGTGATATCGCCGTTGATGGATCTGGCAACGTATATGTTGTAGGTAGACATAGTGATAACGCCTTCAAGATCACTCCCGGCGGAGTGATTACTGAGATTATAGATGCCACAGGTGATGGACAGGGCAATATACTCAATGAACCTTGGGGAATCGAGGTGGATGTATTCGGGAACGTTTATGTAGCAGGTTGGACTAGTTGGAACGTCTTCAAGATCACCCCCAGTGGAGTGATTTCCGAGATACATGGCAAGAGTAGTCTTCGTTATCCTGAAGGCATTGCAGTGGACGCTTCAGGCAATGTTTATGTTACAAGCAATAATAGCAATTATGACGCGCATGTTCTCAAAATTACTCCTGGTGGGGTAATAACCAAGATCATCGATGCTAACGGTGATGGCGCCGGACACCCGCTCGAATCCGCCGGGAATGTAGATGTGGACGTTGCCGGTAATGTTTACGTGACTGGGAAATCCACTCATAATTCCTTTAAGATTACTCCAGATGGAGTAATCACGCAGATCATAGATGCCACAGGCGATGGCACCGGCAATTCATACATGAAGGCTGTTGGGCTCGCAGTAGATTGCGCAGGAAATGTATACGTGACTGGAGCAAAAACCTGTAACGCCTTCAAGATTACTCCTGAAGGGATAATAAGTCAAATCATAGATGCCACGGGCGATGGCTCCGGCAATAATTTGCCTGCGCCTTGTGGTATTGACGTTGACGGTTTCGGCAACGTTTATGTAATGGGAACTGGTACCCATCCTGGTAAGGTTTTCAAGATCTCTACTGCAAATACACCATCAGGAACAATTTCTGGTGTTGTCTCAGTTAACAGCATTGGTATAGAAAACATTCTCATTCGATTGTTGGATAAGTTCGGATTGCCAATGGATGGATTTGATGATATTTATACTGATGCAAATGGAGAATACACATTTGCGGACGTTCCTCCAGGGAGTTATCAGGCACTAATTGTTGATCCTCTTGACTATGCAACTGATGAGAATCCTATAAATACAACTGTTACTGCAAATGAAACCAGTGTTGTTGACTTTGTGATGTGTCTGAATATGCCTGTTGCAATTGCAAAGGACATTACAATTGAACTTGATGAAAATGGTATTGCTAATATAACTGTCTCCGATATAGATAATGGTTCCCATGATGGTTGTGGCATTGATTCGCTAACGCTTACAAAAACATCTTTTAATTGTAATGATATTGGAGATAATACGGTTACCTTAACTGTCACTAATATTTACGGGAAAATGGCATCCACTGAAGCCACTGTTACGGTTTTAAACCAATCCCCAACAATTACAGTCATGGAAGTACCTTATGATCCTATTAATGTCGGGAACCAGGTCCATCTTACAGCATATTATGAAGATAATAATCTTGAGACAGCAGTTTGGGATTGGGGTGATGGCACAACTATGGTCGAAATTGATACAGATAAAATAGATGGATACCATGTTTATAATTTACCTGGTGTTTATGCAACAATTCTGACCATTACTGACATGTGTGGAGCAACTACTTCTTATGAACATAAGTATATTGTAATTTATGATCCGGAAGGAGGCTTCGTTACCGGAGGTGGATGGATTAATTCTCCTGAGAGTGCATATAAACCAGATTTATTGTTATCCGGCAAAGCCAACTTTGGATTTGTAGCTAAATATAAAAAAGGTTCAACTGTTCCTGACGGGAATACGGAATTTCAGTTTAAGGCCGGTGATCTAAATTTCCAAAGTGTATCATATGATGATATGCGTCTGGTAATTGCCGGTGCCCGGGCCAACTTTAAAGGTGAAGGAGTTATTAACGGCATCGGTAACTATGGATTTATGGTATCTGCAATTGATGGAGAAATAAACGGAGGTGGTGGTGTTGATAAATTTCGTATTAAAATCTGGGATTTAAGCAATAATGATGAAATTGTTTACGATAACAATCTGATCGATACAGAGGACAATGCTGAGCCTGCGACTGCCATAGAAGGTGGTTCTATTGTAATTCATAATGATAAAATAAAGAAATCTACTGAAATTGAATCCGATATAATTACACCTGGTGAAGGTTCAATTCTTTTAGTATATCCGAATCCGTTCAGCGAAAGCTTATATTTCGAATTTGTTTCACCAGATGATGGCTATGCATCCATCTACCTATTTGATGTATACGGCCGGATAAGACATACTTTGTTCAACAGTAAAGTTGAAGGCGGGATATTTTATAATGTCAAGTTTAAACCTGATATTGAAATGAATAATATTTTCTATTATCGCATGACAATTGGGGAATCAGTTTATAACGGGAAAGTGTTATATAATAAATAATTCATTTGTTCCTAATTTATTTTAAGACATTTACGTAAAAAGGTGAATCCCTTTTCGCAGTTCACCAGGCGTGGGCGATTAGGATTTCTTTGTTTGAAATGATCTGATCTTTAGTATTTGGCGGGTGGGGGGACATTTTATGGTGTCTCTAAAATATGTTGAATTTGTTGAAATTACGAGGGTAAAAAAATAACTCTGCCGGGGGTGTTCGTCCTGAATTTTCAGGACTCACCGTCCCGTTGTTTCATTATTGCAGATAGAAAACAAAAACAATGCTTCGCATTCTGTTTAACTTTTTCGTATCATCACTGAAAGCTTGCTTTCAGTGAGTTACTCAAAAATTAAACCCCTGCGGGTGTTTTTGTTTTCTGCTCGTTTGTGGAGCTGCCGGGAGTCGAACCCGGGTCCAAACAAGAAACCCATAAGTTTTCTACATGCTTAGCCGGTTATTGGTTTTCGAAACCGGGCTGGCAACAGGCAGCCGACCCGATCCTTATCCCCTGCTGTTTCGCCTGGTTTCCGGGGTACCTGCCAGACTATCCCTGCTTTTGGTGTACCTCTGAACCCGGACCCCCAGGGAGCAGGTTCCGGAGAAGCAGCCCGTCCGGATTACCTTGAACCCGGATAATGCCTTAATCTACTGTTATTCGATTAGGCAGCGAGCGCGTAGTTTGTTTCGCCACTTAAATGTTTGCACTGCAGTTTTACGGGTTATCGTGCTTTGCCCGGCATGCTTGCTTACCAGTTAATCTTGCTGTCAAATCCATTTCAGCCCCTCAAGCATCATGCAAATTTACTAAAAACAAAAATAAAAAGGTATAATCTGAAGTAAACATTCCATTTAGTGCACTTGGCGATTACACGGCTTTGTGTTTAAAGATGCATTTAGTAAAAGTTGTTTGAAGATTGTTCTCAAGAAACAGAATAAAGGCTCTTATTTATTTAATAATCTATATTTTATAAAGGATATACCATAATTCACTATTTTTGTACGGATTTCGTTTCCAGATTAGAGATAAAATAGCAGAATTGTCTTTCGTGAATTGATGTGAGAGAACCTGTGACTAAAAGAAGAAATGAAAAAAAATACAACCAGGCTGTTAAAAAAACTCTCCGGGAACAAATATAACAGGAAAAACCAACTGAAGTACAAGGTTTACTCAATCCTTGAACAGGTAAAGTTTGTCATTTATCAATATTCGATTAAGAGCAGGAGTTATCGGTATATCAGTCCTCAGGCCTATTCGCTTTTTGGTTATTCACCTGAAGAGTTCGTGACAAATCCTTTGCTGGTCAGGAAATTAATACATCCCGATTCTTTCGGGTATTTTAAAGAGCACTGGAAAAAACTGCTTCATGGTGAAGTCCCTGATTTTTATGAGCTAAAGGTTGTTCACAAAAATAACGGAATACGCTGGGTTCAGCAAAGGAACCTTCTCATCAGGAACAGCAAAGGAGAACCTGAAATCATTGAAGGCGTAGTGACTGATATTACTGAAAGGAAGCTTGCAGAAGAAGCTTTAAGGCAAAGCGAGCTGCAGAAACGTTCTTTTTTGAATACATTGCCCCATCTGGCATGGCTCAAAGATGTCAACGGGTATTATATCGAGGTAAATGAGTCTTTTGCCCGTCGCAGGAAGTTGTCTGTGAAGGAAATCATCGGGAAAACAGATTATGATATATACAGCAGGAGGGACGCAGAGAAATACCGGAAAGAGGACGCATGGATCATCGAATCAAAGGAGGCCTGTTTCTTCGAAGAAAAGAGTAATAATGAATGGTTTGAGACATTTAAAGCACCAATAATCAATGAGAACAATGAAGTGACCGGTGTAACCGGAATTTCGCTTGATATCACCAAACGGAAACAGATAGACGAAGAACTGAAGTTATACAGTAAAAAGCTGTCTGATCAGAATGAAATACTGAGAATAATCAATGATGAACTGATCAGAGCCAAAGAGAGAGCTGAAGAAAGTGACAGGTTGAAATCATCTTTCCTGGCAAACATGTCCCATGAGATCAGGACACCAATGAATGCCATACTTGGATTCTCTGAACTGCTGAAAAGTAAGAAATTTACGGATGAGCGCAAAGAAAATTTTATTTCCATTATCAACTCAAAAAGCAGGCAATTGATGCAAATTATTGAAGATATAATTGATATCTCAAAAATTGAAGCCGGACAGATTAAAATTACGAGTATAAATTTCTCTGTCAATGATTTGATAGAAGATTTGGAAATATCGTATAATACTTTGCAGACACATGAAAAGAAACCCATCAGGTTCATTAAAAAGACTGACCGGAAGGGCGAGGAACTATGGATTAATTCTGATAAACTTCGAATCGAACAAATACTGACCAATTTTCTGTCAAATGCCTATAAATTTACTGATGAAGGTGAAATAGAGCTGGGTTATGAAATGGGCAGAAACAATACCCTTGTTTTTTATGTAAGGGATACAGGCATTGGTATAGAGAAGGATAAACATAAGATTATTTTTGAACATTTCAGGCAGGTTTCAGTCTCGCAAAGCAGGATCTATGGTGGAACCGGACTCGGATTATCCATATCAAGGGGACTTGCAGAAAAGTTAGGTGGCAGTATATGGGTAGAATCTGAAATTAATAAAGGATCAACTTTTTATTTGAAAATTCCTTACATAAAAGGTGAAAAAACTGAAAAAGCAGCCAGACATGTGACCGAAGTTTATAATTGGGGAGATAAGACCATCCTGATTGCTGAAGATGAAGATGCCAACTATGAATTTTTTAAATTGCTGCTTTCTGCTACTAAAGTTAAGATTATCAGGGCAACCAATGGTAATGAAGCAGTTGAAAAAAGCAAAAACAAACATGTCGATCTTGTATTAATGGATGTTAAATTACCTGAACTTGACGGACTCGAAGCAACCAGGATCATAAAGAAAAACAGAAAAGAATTGCCCGTTATCGCTCAGACAGCATATGCCATGTCATCGGATGAGCAGGAATGTCTGAAGGCAGGCTGTGATGGTTATTTAGCAAAACCAATTGACACCAGATCATTTCTTAGTCTGATCAGCCAGTTCATGTGAGAATTTATATGAACGCAACCTTTTTCATCGGTTTACCATCCGTAAATTAAATCATATCGGCTTTACTGAGGATAATATCAGGCCTCTGTGGTGATGAAAGAGAAAATACATTTTGGCACACCATTTGATATGATCATATTATAAAAAAACATTTCGTCATGAAAAGGAAAAAAACAGATGATCATATAATGAATGTAACTCCCAACCCGTTTTCAAGTTACACCATCGTCACTTTTCCAGAAGATATCATCAGGCCATGCTCAATTGAACTGTTTGATCTGAACGGGGAAAAGATATACAGTTACTCCAATATCCTTTCAAACAAGTTCATTCTGAGTGGTAAGCAGTTCAAGAAAGGAAGTTATTTTTATAAGGTCTTTAATCTTGACTATAGCTTCTTTACTACCGGAAAGATCATCATCAACTGAAATGATTCAGTTTTTAACTTCAAGCATGAAACCTGTATTGTGAATATTTCTGATTGAAACAGATGCATCTTCTTTCAGGTATTTTCGCAGTTTTACAATGTATACATCCATACTTCGTCCCATGAAATAGTCATTTTCACCCCACACTGTCTTGAGAATTACCTCTCTGCGCAAAACCTTATTGACATTCACACATAAAAGGTTAAGAACCTCTGCTTCGCGTTTTGTAAGATAGATTTTATTTTCATGAGCTGATAACAACAAGTTTTTATAGTCGAACATGTATTTGCCGATTTTATATTTCACTTCTTCGGGCTGATCGGGCAAGCGCAGGCGGGTTCTTCGCAATACTGCATTCACTCTCAGAAGTAATTCCTCGGTGCTGAAAGGTTTTGTTATATAATCATCGGCTCCGATCCTGAAGCCTTTGATTTTATCTTCGGTCATCGATTTAGCAGTGATGAAGATAACGGGGATTTCATCATTTTTATTACGAATTTTTTCAACCATGGTAAATCCATCCAGATGAGGAAGCATGATATCAACAAGAAGTAAATCAAAATCTTTCCTTGAATACTCCTGTAATCCGTCTTTACCGTTATCGCGCAATATGACGCTGTATTTCGACAATTCAAGAAAATCCTTGATAACAAATCCGAGGTTTTTATCATCTTCGACTAACAGTATTTTTCCATTCGATCTTGCCATTCCCGGTTATATTTTTTATCATGCATTCCCCGGCAGGTAAACATCAAAACGGGTTCCTTTGTTCAGTTCACTGGTCACACTTACAAAGCCATTGTGTGCTTCAACCATAGTCCTGACATAATAAAGCCCCAGTCCAAAGCCTTTTACATTGTGGATATTTCCGGTTGGTATGCGGTAAAACTTTTCAAAAATATGTTTTTGGGTCTCATGGCTCATACCCTTTCCGTTATCTTTGAATGATATCAATACACCATTCTGAGAATCAGTTGTGATGATTTCAAGTACAGGATCCTCCCCGGAATATTTATAAGCATTTTCAACAATGTTTTTGATGACATTGCTAATATGCAATTCATCGAGATTCATAAAGGTATTGGTTGCTCCAAACCTGTATTTTATTTGCATTCTTTTCTCCTCATCGCCAAAAAACATATTGTTGGTGGTATTTGTGATCAGTTCGTGAATATCAACCGTTGTTTTGTATAGTTTCAGTTCTCCCTTTTCATGCTGTGCCATGCTCAGTACCCTTTCAACCTGGTACCTCATGCGCTGGTTTTCATCAAAAATGATCTTCGAATACTTTTTGATCCGCTCAACCGGACAACCGGATTCAGAATTCAGCAATACCTCCGATGCGAGTGAGATGGTAGAAATAGGGGTCTTGAATTCATGGGTCATGTTGTTGATGAAATCGTTTTTCATCTCGGAAAGTTTCTTTTGTCTGAAAATGGTGTAAATAACATATGAAAAGCTGAAAATGATGATTATAATAAACAGCGATGACCAGAACAGCCACATGGATAATTCAATCAGAATCATCTTCTTCTGATTACGGAAACATAATGAAAGATGGTAATATCCGTCTTTCCAGATACATGACAGGCATGCTTTATATGGGTTACATTTTGGTCTTATTCTGGAATAGCCTGCGGTGGAATATAAAACGAAATTGTCTTTGGTTCTTATTACAGCATATTCATAATCACTGCTTAACATATGATAGTCTGTATACTTACGCATTAGCTCATCGAGAATTGCAGTATCAATGATATCCAGAACCGTGCCTGATTTTTTCCTGTCTTTCAGACAGGGCAAATGATGTGAAACCCGGAATGTGCTGTCTGTATAGTCTTTAAGTTCATCGATTACATCATTCAGGGCTTCGTCCGCACGGTGATCATATTGCCCTTGGGAGATCCTCCACGATTTTCTGATCCAGAATGCCTGTGTAGCAATGATTCCGGCTACTGATAATGTGGTAAGTATAATAATGATTCTGATGGCATGTCTTTTCATATGACTATTCATGTTACGAAGTTAGTCAAGAACTGCAGAGACATTTTGAAATTAACACTACTTTAACAGGCAGCATATCATGACATAAAAAGAGTCAATGTATTGACAGCCATATAAACATACCTTACCTGCTGTTATACAGGTTCATCGTTTTTTCTATTCCGACGGTAACATAACTGTGAATCACATCGTGGCACAGCCGAATCCTTTCAGGCAATATCTTATTCTGCTCATCAGACCATTCACTAAGCACATAATCAACCTGCAAACCATGCTCATATTCGCTGCCTATTCCAAATCTTAGCCGTGCATAATCCTGGTGGCCAAGTATCTGATTGATGCTCAGGAGACCATTATGCCCACCGTCACTTCCATGGGGACGAAGCCTGATTTTTCCGAAAGGAAGTGCAATATCATCAATAATCACAAGAAGATTCTCAATGCTTACATGTTCTTTCCGAAGCCAATATCTGACTGCTTTTCCGCTAAGGTTCACATAGGTTGAAGGCTTTAACAGTATTAATATCCTGCCTTTATATTTATACTCAGCCAGGGCACCAAAACGAAGGGTGCTGAAATGAATATTGGATGATGCGGCAAGAGCATCCAGTATCTTGAATCCTATATTATGCCTGGTGTTTTGGTATTCATTGCCAATGTTACCAAGACCCGCAATTAGAAATTTCAATGTTTAAATGAAATTTATTTTGATTCTGCGTCAGTACTTTTGGATGCTTCGGTTTTTTTGGATGCTTCGGTTTTTTTGGATGTTTCGGTTTCAGTTCCAGCTTCGGCTTTTTCTGCAGCTTCGGCTTCGGCTTCCGCTTTCTCTGCTTTCGGCTCTTCTTCAACAATAATCATGCCTTTGGCAGCAATACGTGACGATACCACACCCACTACCATTGCTTGTGACGGATCAAGCATTTCAAGATTGTCAAACTTAATATCTCTGACCTTGAATGAATCACCAATATTCAAATCGGTGATATCTATTTCCAGCACATCAGGCATATCACTTATCAGTCCTTTTACTTTAAGCGAGCGCCTGCGCTGTCTAAGTTTGCCTCCGTTTTTTATTCCCACGGAGTTACCTGTAAGTTCAATTGGAATTTCCACAACAGCCGGCCTGCTATCAGATATTTCAATAAAATCAATATGGAGTATTTTATCGGTGACAGGATGGAATTGTATCTCTTTAAGAATTGCCCTGTGAGGCTGTCCGTCAATTTTGAAATTAACCATGTGAACATGGTGTGTATAGATAAGGTCTTTAAAACTGTTTTCCGGAGCATAAAAATGGATGGCTTCTTTATCACCGTACATCACACAAGGTATATTCCCGTCATTCCTTAACTTCCTGGTACTTTTTTTACCAAATTCATTTCTTCTTATAACTTCTATTTCAAGCGTTTTCATGTGTATAAAATCTATTTTTCAATGTATGCATGCAACTAATAATGAATTTTGTTCATACTTATTTCAATTAAGCATTCAACGATTCATGTTCGTTTCATATATGATTATTAAACAATTATTTACCTGTGCTACCTGGAATCATCAATGCAGGTGGATGTTATAGCCCATCACACCATTGTTTAAAAGCGTGCAAATATAGTAATTAAACAAGAAAATTCGAACTTATCGACTTATATTTATATACTTTATGTATTACTTCTGCAAATATATCTGCGATTGAGAGGACTTTGATCTTATCGTTATGATTTTTCAGGGGAATGGAATCCGTTACGACTACTTCATTAATTGAAGATTTTTCAATACGTTCAAATGCCGGGCCTGAAAATACAGGGTGTGTAACAGCAACCCGGATGCTTTTGGCTCCCATTTTTTTCATCAGATTTGCTGCCAGGCAGATCGTTCCGGCTGTATCAATCATGTCATCCACAATAATTACGTTTTTATCCTTAACATCCCCAATAACCCTGATCTCCTCGACTACATTGGCTCTCTTTCTTACCTTGTAACAAATCACCATCTCAGTTTGCAAAAAGCGTGAATAGGCATTGGCACGCTTTGTACCTCCCATATCAGGCGCTGCCACGACCATATCCTCAAGTTCAAGACTTTTAAAATAAGGAACAAATAAGGCAGAAGCATATAAGTGATCGACAGGTACATTGAAGAATCCCTGGATCTGGTCTGCATGGAGATCCATGGTCATTACCCTGTCTACCCCGGCAGCAGTTAAAAGATCTGCAACCAGTTTTGCACCAATTGCACATCTTGGCTTATCCTTCCTGTCCTGCCGTGCAAATCCCAGATAAGGCATTACTGCCACCACTTTATAGGCAGATGCTCTTTTTGCCGCATCTATCATGAGCAGAAGTTCCAAAAGGTTATCACTGGGAGGGAAAGTAGATTGCACGATAAATACAATACAACCTCTCACTGATTCTTCATAGTAGGGTTGGAACTCACCATCACTGAATTCCAGAACAGTAGTTCTTCCCAGCTCAGTTCCAAAGCTTTTGACTATTTTTTCAGCAAGATAGGTTGATGCCCTTCCGGCAAAGAATTTAATAGGTGCTTTAATCTTCATCGGGCAAATTTTATTTGTTAAATATGAAAATCTTGCGCTGCAAATGTAAAAAATATCCGTTCAAAATTCAGACAGATTTAACATTAATTCAAGGTATTTTGTTTTAACATATTTTCAATAAAACTGAGCAATTCATCCCTGCCGGTCCTGCTCACCGAAGAGGTAATGAAAATTTCGGGCAGGATTTCCCAGTCTTTCAACAATTCTGCCCTGTAATAATCCAGACTTGCCGAGAGCTTCTGGCTGCTCAGTTTATCAGATTTTGTAAAACAGATGGCAAACGGGATGTGGTTCATCCCCAACCACCTCAGAAACAACATATCATTTTGCTGTGGTTTGTGTCTGCAGTCAATCAATTCAAAAAGACACCAAAGATTTTGTCTGTTCACGAGATAATCTTGAATGATTGCAAGCAATTCCTTTTGCAGTTTTTTGGATGTTCTTGCATAGCCGTAACCAGGCAGATCAACCAGATACCACTCTTCATTAATCAGGAAATGATTGATGAGTTTCGTTTTTCCGGGAGTGGAAGATGTTTTGGCAAGTTTTCGTTTACCGGCCAGCATGTTCAGCAAAGAAGATTTTCCTGCATTTGAACGTCCTACAAAGGCGAATTCGGGCTTACCTGTTACCGGACAGGTTTCAACCGTTCTGCTGCTTTTCAGGAATTGGGTTTTTGTAATTTTCAATTTCTTTTTATAATGATATCAAATATTTTCATGAGGATTATGGTATATAAACCTCCAGTAAACGGGACTTAACAAATGGTGTCAGGAATAAATTCTTAATGACGGCAGGAACGAGAATGGTCTCTCCTTTTGTAAGGTCAAATTTACCATCCTGGTATTCAAACCGGATCTTTCCGTCAACACAAATAAAGATCACGAAGGAGTCTTTACTGAAATAGTCCAGTTCAAAGGCTTTACTTATTTCATAAAGACCGGTATGGAAATATGCACAATTCACCAGATCAATCTGTTCATCCGACTTTTTCTGATAAGAAGTTTTGTAATTGTCATAATGATTGAAATCGATTGCATCCAGGGCCATGTCGGTATGAAGTTCACGTAACTTTCCTGTTTTATCCTGGCGATCATAATCATATACGCGGTAGGTAACATCCGATGTCTGCTGTATCTCCGCCAGCAGAATGCCGGCACCGATGGCATGCAGGCGCCCTGATGGCAGAAAGAATACATCTCCTTCAGCCGTTTTTTCAGTATTCAGGATCTTTTCCAGTGTTTTGCCATTTAAATGATCAAGGTATTCCTCTCTGGTTACCTTCCTGTTAAATCCCACAGTGATTTCTGCACCATCATCTGCCTGAATAACATACCACATCTCAGTCTTTCCAAAGGTACCGTGTCTTTCAGCTGCAAGCAGGTCATCGGGATGCACCTGGATTGAAAGCTTGTCACTTGCATCGATGAACTTAATAAGCAGCGGAAATTCATACCCGTACTTCTCAAATACCTTGTCACCAACGAGATCTCCCATATATATTTCAATCAGTTCCTGCAGGTTGTTACCGCAGAGAAAACCTTCCGACACGACAGAAATATTCTCTTTCACTCCTGAGATCTCCCAGCTTTCACCAGCCTGATCAGAACTTATCTCTTTATTCAACAGGGTATGCAATTTTTTCCCGCCCCAGATTTTTTCCAGAATGATGGGATTGAATTTCAGGGGATATAGCTTATTCATACTGATAATTTTGAAGTTTATCATCAACAAATATCAAAAGGTTTTTTCTTCTGGATTTTGTGCCTTAACTTTGAATGTTGTGATGAATATGATCATTTTGCATAAGTAATATAGGATAATTAAAATGCAAAATTAGAAATAAAAATTTCAGGGGCTCAAATAAAAAACATAATCAACCTGTTAAATTGAACATAATGCTTCGGCAAATTTCTTTTGAGAACATATTATTTCTTGATATTGAGACGGTTCCGCAATATACTTCCTATCATGAAATGCCAGAGAACCTTCAACATCTGTGGGATAAAAAAGCTTCTTACATCAGAAAGGAAGATCAAACCCCGGAGGAGCTCTATCCCAGAGCAGCTATTTATGCTGAATTCGGAAGGATTGTATGCATTTCCATGGGCGTTTTTGATCTGAAGGGTGAGATTCGCACACTCAGGATTAAGTCTTTTTTCGGGGATGATGAATATCAGATCCTTTTTGAATTTGGCCATTTGCTTGACGGACTGTCAAACAAGAAAATGATGATGCTTTGTGCACATAACGGAAAAGAATTTGATTTTCCGTATATTGCGCGGCGGATGCTGGTTAATAAAATACCATTGCCTTATTTTCTGGATATCAGCGGAAAGAAACCCTGGGAAACGAATTTTATAGATACGATGGAATTGTGGAAGTTTGGAGATCACAAGCACTATATATCACTGGAACTGCTGACCACTATCCTGAACATACCCAATCCGAAAGATGAAATTGACGGAAGCATGATTGCGGATTTATACTGGAAAAAGAATGCGATTGAATCCATTGTAAAATATTGCGAAAAGGATGTGATTGCAATTGCCCAGCTTCTTCTGCGATATAAAGGAGAACCGCTTCTCAGTCCTGAAGGTATCATCAGGATTAAAGACTAATCACATAAATTGTTATTCCGCAGGAATTCATAAATCGTTGTAAAAAGTTCATCAGGTTTTTCGGCATGAACCCAGTGTCCTGCACCATCTATTGTTTTGAACTGTGCTGAGGGATACAGCGTTTTGATAAAACGAATATCTTTTTCAGAGATATAGTCTGATAATTCACCTTTGACGAACAATACCGGGTAATCATGATCTATGGCCTGCTCATGTTCGAGTCCGGCCATGATGTTCTCAAGGTTTGATCTGAGAACAGGCAGGTTAAGTTTCCATTTGAAACTGCCTTTTTCATCGCGCATAAGATTCTTTAACAGAAAATTCCTGATACGCTTGATCCTGATATCTTTTAGTAATGCCTTATCCGCGTCATCCCTGTTTTTAAATTTTTCAACGGGTAATTCTGATAATATTCTCAGGATATCACGATGCTTCAGAAACCTTATGTTTTCTTCTGTATCTTCATTGTATTGCCCTGGTGATATATCTATCACTATCAGTGCCCTGAGCAGTTCCGGAAATTTTAATGCAAAATACATGGCTGTCTTTCCGCCCATTGAATGGCCGATTAAAACTGGTTTTATGATCGAATGTTCACGGATAAATTCCGAAAGATCATTTCTGAGATCTTCATAGGAATGATGGTTGTGATTGGGCGACTGTCCGTGATTACGCTGGTCCGGGATATAAATTCTGAAATGCGGGGATAATGACCTGGCAAAAGAAACCCAGTTATCAGATGAACCATAAAGTCCGTGAAGTATGATCAACGGGCAGCCATGACCAAATTTTCTGTAGAATAGTTTCAAGTTGGTATTTGTTTTATTTGTCAGCCTCAGAACGGGATCGGTTCATGATTTTTATGATTCTGCCGGCTATATGATCATAAACAATTTATTTCAGCTGTTCCAGATAAAGATGGATTGTTTTTTGCAGTCCAAAATATAATGCATCGGAAATCAAGGCGTGTCCGATAGATACTTCAGCCAGGTCAGGAATATTCTCATGAAAATATTTCAGGTTCTCAAGGTTCAGATCATGGCCTGCATTTAATTGCAAGCCTGACTTTATGGCAATTCCGGCCGCCGTGATAAAGGGTGCGACAGCGAGCTGGCGGTTTTCCGGAAATCCTCTTGCATAAGGTTCGGTATACAGTTCTATTCTGTCGGTACCTGTTTTTGCTGCATATTCAATGTTTCTTGGCTCAGTTCCGATAAAAACAGAGGTTCGTATGTCATTATTTTTGAACTCGTTAATCACCTCTTTGAGGAATGCCTGGTTTTTAATGGTATCCCATCCCTGGCTGGAAGTGATCGCATCGGGCGGATCAGGCACCAGTGTGACCTGGTGAGGCCTGACCTCCAGTACAAGGTCAATAAACTGTTTAATGGGATATCCCTCAATATTGAATTCAGTGGTGATTACAGGCCTTATATCCCTGACATCCCGATAACGGATATGCCGCTCATCAGGACGGGGATGGACAGTAATTCCCTGTGCACCGAATTTTTCGCAATTGATTGCTGCCATCAGGACATCAGGAATATTTCCACCCCTCGCATTTCTAATTGTTGCAATTTTATTTATATTTACACTTAATCTGGTCATTGAATTTAATTTATAAGATAGTAAGGTAACCCGGGTGAATTGCAAATTTAACAGTATTTTAAGATAAGTTATTGATCATGCTTGCAAAAGATCTCATTTCTGATGTGATTCCTTCCCTGAAAACCTCTGACAGCGGACAGAAGGCTTTATACTGGATGGATATTTTCCGTATTTCACATCTGCCTATTGTCAATAACGAGGATTTTCTTGGTTTGATCTCTGATAAAGATATTTATGATCTTAATATGTCGGAAGAACCGATCGGCAATCATACCCTTTCTTTATTCAGTCCGTATGTAACAGATAGCCAGCACGTGTATGAGGTCATGGAACTCGCTTCACGTATGATGTTAACAGTGGTACCGGTTCTTGATAAGGATAACAGGTACCTTGGATTGATAACATTAACTGACCTGCTTCACTATTCTGCAGACATGGCAGCCATTAAGCAGCCGGGAGGCATTCTGGTTCTGGAAATAAACAGCAATGATTATTCCTTAACACAGATTGCACAAATTGTTGAAAGCAATGATGCTAAAATACTCAGTATGTATATCACTTCCCATTCTTTAACCACCAAAATGGAGTTAACGCTGAAAATCAACAGGCAGGATCTCACTTCAATCATTCAGACCTTCAATCGTTATAATTACATCATCAGGGCTTCTTTTATGCATGATGATGATATGGACAGCTTATATGAGAATCGGTACGATTTGTTCATGAAGTATCTTAACATTTAACAGATTCTTTCCGGTATATGAAAATTGCAATCTACGGCAAAACATTCAATTTAGATTTTTTTAAATATATCCAGCAGGTTTTTGACATACTTAAGCAGGAAGGAGCAGAACTTGTCATCTATAAGCCTTTTCTTCAATTCATTGATAATTATAAGAAGATACATCATGATAAATTGAAGGTATTTGAAAGTGAAGATGAACTGGATTCCGATATTAATTTTATCGTAAGCATCGGGGGTGACGGGACCTTCCTCGAAGCAATTCCTTATGCATTACATTATGATGTACCTGTTATCGGGTTAAATTCAGGAAGATTAGGATTTCTGGCCAATATTTCCAAAGAAGAAATCCGTTCGGCTTTCGAGGCCATTATTGGTAAAAACTATCAGATTGAATACAGGACATTGCTGAAATTCATCTCTCCGGATGCCTGCGTTCAGAAACTTAAATATGCATTGAATGAAATTACCATACAGAAGAAAGGTTCTTCCATGATTACGATTGACGCTTACCTGAATGATGAATATTTAAGCACATACTGGACGGACGGATTGATTGTTTCAACCCCCACAGGTTCAACTGCCTATTCGATAAGTGTCGGAGGCCCCATCGTTATGCCCGGATCAAGCAATCTCATACTTGCGCCAATAGCTTCCCATAACCTGACAGTGAGACCTATCATCATTCATGATGATTTGATGATCACACTCCGCGCTACATCCCGGCACAATCAGATTCATATTACAGCTGATAATAAGATCATGGAAATTGATCAGCCAGTTGAAATAAAAGTCGGTACTGCTGATTTTAAGCTCCAGATGCTTAAACTGCCAAATAACAGTTTCTATGCCACAATCAGAAACAAGCTGATGTGGGGTGCAGATAAAAGGAATTGATTGTTTTGCCGGATGATAATACCAGATAATTATTTGAACTATACTAAAAAAATCACTATTATCCGACTAAATTTATTTTTCTTTAATTTTCATTCTGTATGGCCTATGGAATGGGCATTGTTTTTTTATTTCTAAA
>JAFGBD010000052.1 GCA_016933335.1 Bacteroidales bacterium
AACATATACAGTTATATTAACAGCAACCAACGGTTTTGGCTCTGATAGTGAAACGAAATCAGATTATATCGTGGTTGAAGATGCAGGTGAAACATTTACAGACAGCAGGGATGGAAAAGCATACAAATGGGTACAGATCGGTGACCAGGTATGGATGGCGGAAAACCTCGCTTATTTGCCGTCTGTCAGTCCGCCAACTCAGGAATCCCGCGCAGATCCTTATTATTATGTTTATGGTTATTACGGGTATAGTGTGAGTGCGGCCCAGGCTTTAGCAAATTATTCTAACTACGGGACATTGTATAACTGGGCGGCAGCAATGGATGGTGAAGCAAGCAGCAACTCAAACCCCAGTGGGGTACAGGGGGTGTGTCCCTCAGGCTGGCATCTGCCCAGCGATGCGGAATGGGATGAATTAATAGATCATTTGGGGGGAGAAACAGTTGCCGGTGGTAAGCTAAAGGAAACCGGTTATGACCATTGGCAGGAACCTAATGAAGACGCCACAAACTCCAGTGGATTTTCAGCGCTGCCGGGTGGAGCAAAATACTACTATAGCGGATTTGACTTTTTGAATAAATTCGGCAAATATTGGTCTGCTACTGAAGCAAGTACATCATATGCATGGCCACGTATGTTGCATTACAGTCAAGCTGATATTTGGAGGGAAGCCACTTTTAAGGAAGACGGTCTAAGTGTCAGGTGCGTCAAGGATTAATTTTTTATTTATTAAGAGATAAATATTCATCCCTGCAGGTTAAAGTGATCTGACCAGCTGTGTTGTCTTTAGTTCCACTAAAGCCAAATCATCAGCATTCGGACGACCTCTGATATCTCCAAGTCTGCCTCTGATACTTCCGGTTTTCCAGCGGTGGAATTCTCCTACTTCATACCATTCACCTTTGACATCAAATCCAAGGTGTTCGAAAAACTGCCGTATGTATTTTCCTACAGGAAGCGCTTCGTTTATCCCACAGTGAGGTCCCGAATAGGTACAAAAAACAAGAGCATTCTTATTAAGGATTTTGGGAGAGCATAAATGCACCTCGCCATCATCTCTGTACTTATCCTCATTCATTTTAATGTACTTGAATACAGGCGGGGGTGGAAGTGAGTGTATCACCGGTGATCCAAAACAGACAAGATCATAGTCGTAGAGTTCAACGTCTTTTGCTTCAGATACTTTCATAACAGTTACTTCCATACCTCCCTTTTCCAGACCCTTTTTAATTGCCAGTGCAACCTTCCTGGTGTTACCGGTGTTTGAAAAGTATATTATTAGTGCTTTATTCATATAGAGGACCTCCTTAAGGACTTGCTTTACCAAAAAAAACCGGTGCTGCCACTTCCGAAGTCTCCTCGGCGAAAACAGTTTCACTGCAATTTTGAGAAAGATTCTTAAGCTTCTTTCTATCATAGTAGTCAACATATAATATGGCTTTTAGCATGAGCACTTATTATTCATAATTCAATTGATCAAATAAACCTGACATGTGTTCTGCTGCATACACTTGCATAAAATAAAAATCCCGCGGCATTTCAATTATATTTCAATTTGCAAATATAGTTCCATGTTTCAGAAAAAATATCATAATAATACGTAATTTACGGTGCGCAAGTTCCCAAACCTAACGCAACAAAATGATAATCGTTAAATGAGGAAGGAAAAACAAAAAATTACGGATAATAAAATAATCAATGATATTCTGACAAATTCTGAGATTTGCAGGATAGCTATGCTTGATGATGATACACCCTACTTATTACCTTTTAATTATGGCTATAAAGACAATTGTATTTATATACATTCAGCACCAGAGGGAAAAAAAATTGAATTATTAAGAAAGAATAACAAAGTCTGCTTTGAGATCGAACAAATGGCAGAAATAGTGAAACATGACAAACCATGCAAATGGGCAACAAAATACAGATCTGTAATTGGTTATGGAGAAGTAGAGATTATCACTGAATATAAACAAAAGAAAGATGGATTAGATATCATTATGTCCCATTATGGAGAGAATTCAAATTCAGAATATGCAGAGAAGCATGTTGATAACATAGTAATTCTGAAACTGAAGATCACTGAATTAACAGGAAAACAGTCAAGTAACTGGAAGGATAATTCATCATGATAAGATACTAAATCAATGTCTCAGAGAAAGTATTAAATATTTAATACCTTATTTATAAACATTACAAAATAAGCTTATGAAAAAACTGGAAAATAATGGGATGATGCTCATCATTATCGTTTCATTTCTGTCCTTGATATTTTTAATAATGCATAGCTTTGAATTACCGTTCCAGGAGTATCCGTATAAAATGCTATTAAATATTCTTCGGTTTGCTTTTGTAATAATTCTGTTGATTTTTATCTATTCAGGTAATAATTGGGCCAGATTATTCTTAGGTATCATCTTTTTTCTTTTGTTCATAGGTGGTATCGTGGGTATTATATTTTTCACTGAAGTTTTTTTTGGATCTTACACAATTATTTATATTACAATGATGATTTGTTCATTTCTAATTGCTTATTTTTTATTGTTTTCAAAAGCTATAAAAGCATTTATTAAACGATAAACAATTGGAAAAATGACCAATAATTTCCCTTGTTTGACTTAGGTACATATAAAAAAATGCCTCTGATTTTCGTGAGGCATCTCTGTGATTCCGGCGGGATTCGAACCCACGACCCACAGCTTAGAAGGCTGTTGCTCTATCCAACTGAGCTACGGAACCGTTTATTGTTAAGGACTTCGGGTTTGGTAAAACCTGTATTTAAAGAGCCTGAAAAATGGATCCGCCGCAAAAATATAAAAAAACAGATAAGTAAAAAACCTTCCTGCAGGAATTCTATATCGCGAAAAGAAAGAGCCCGGACTGCCTTTACTGCTTGATAATGAATTATAAAATCCTGCCCGCATCAACTTCAAAAGCAACACCTGAAAATCCGCCTGTTGTCATTTTGTTGCCAAATATGATATGCCTGAATTCGCGGCCATCGATTATCTGTGAAAAACTATATCCTTCTTCCTTTAAATCCTCTTCAAGAACAGGTTTGATCTCAGGGTAGAGCTTAAAGTAACTCTTGCCGACAAGATCAGATTCTTTATATCCAAGAATATCAAGACCTTTGCCACTAATGCGTAAAATATTTCCGTTTTTATCCAGTGAGTAAATTAATGCCGGCAGATTGGAAAGAATATTTCCCATAAGCTTCTTATTCAGATCAATTTCCAGCAGAGCATTCTTTCGCTCTGTTATATCCCATGTAATAACAAGCCCGCCCATTATTTTCCCCTCCTCATTTCTTAGTGGTATCCGGCTTGTTGAACCCCATGAAGTACGACCATCCTTGAATTTGATCAGTTCTTCCTTATCGAAAACAGAAGTGCCGGAACGTATCATCTCTTTTTCTGCCTCAAGAGCCTGTTGACTATGGGCAGCACCAAATACATCAAAATCAGTTTTTCCAAAAACCTCCGACTGGTCTTTGATTCCCAGCGCTTTGACTTTTGTTTTATTAATCCTGACATAACGGCTCTCTGTATCCTTGAAGGTGACCCTGGCAGGAAGATTATCCATCAGGGTATTGAACATAACCTGCTCCCACTCAAGGGCTTTGGTCTTCTCCTGCAACTCTTCATTTTTCTTCTTCATCTGTAACATAACCTGCTTTTCCTGCTCACGTCTCTTCTCTTCCTGCATCGCTTCTTTTTCTTTGATGCGCTGCATCTCTTCCTGTGTGGCTTTCAGTTCTTCAAGGTTCTGCCTCATCTCTTCTTCCTGGGCTGCAAGCTCTTCCGCCCGCTCATTGGACTCTTCCAGCAATACCTTCGTGTAAACGTTTAACCTGACCGAATTCAGGGTGATGGCTGTACTTTCGGTTATCTTTTCAACAAATTCGATCTCATGAGGCTGAAATACATTAAAGGATGCCAGCTCCATTACTCCGACAACTTCTTCATTGTATATCAAAGGGACAATAATTAACGATCTCGGCCTGGCACCTCCCATACCACTTGTTATGTTCATATAATCCTCAGGAATATCTTTCAGGAATATGGTCTTTTTTTCCAGAACAACCGTGCCGGCAAGTCCTTCTCCAATGTTCACCTTTTTCTTAAGGTATTTTTCCCTGTCAAAGGCATAGGAAGCCACAAGATTTAAATGCTTTGCAGTGTTTTCTTCTCCTTCAACCAGGAACAATCCTCCCTGGTTGGCATTGAGATATTCCACAAGATTTTTTACGATATTATTGGAAAACCTTTCAATATTATCTGTATCATGTCTGAGCAGATCATTGAATTTTGCAATACCATTGGTGGTCCAGCTAAGCAATTCATCCTCAACTTTTCGCTTATCTTCTTCTGTCTTCGAACGCACCATGCTTTCTTTCAGCTTTTTCAGTGAGTTGGCAAAATGATCTTCCTCACCAAAGGATTCAAATGCTGCATCAAGATTCCCCTCTGATAGTTCTACTGCATAATCCGAAGCATCATGAATTCTTGAAACAAGATCGTTGACATAACCTGAAGTTATGCCCAGTTCATCGGATGATCCGTCCGCCAGTTTCTTAACTTTGCCGCCATACAGCGTATTCTGAATGACTACTTTTATGCCGGACAACCTGCTTCCAATTCCATCGCTGATTTTACTGATGAAATAGAGAATTAAAAAGGAAAGAAAGATGATAAAAAGCAATCCCCACAGCAGGTATTTATTAACCATGCTCATAGCCGCCTTTTTGCTAGTCTGTACAACAAGAAACCAGTTCAGATTTTTATCATCCAGCGGCCGGATTGATGCAATGACCTTCTCACCGCTCACATCCCTGAAAGAAGTAACAGTCTGATATCCTGTCAATACGTCCGTAAAAATATCATGATCAAGCGAGACAAGCCTGGCAGTAGTATGCAGGCTATCCACCTGTTTTACAATGTCTTTTCTAAGATCAGACTTTATAAGCTTTTCTATCAGCTGGTCTTTGGATTTCTTAATACGGTAGTCATTGCTCCTGTAAGTGTAATCCTGGCCAACCAGGTATATATTGCCATCATGATTAAAAAATTCATTCGTCTTTGCAGCCGTGTTGCCTAAAAGAATATTATCAAGAATCCCTGCACTCAGCTCAAACACCAGCAAACCTGTTTTATTTCTTCCTTCCAGAACCGGAACAGCAATAAACATGGAAGGCCGGAACATGGCAGGCATATATAATTCTAAATCGGATATGGCAACAGCTTCAGCTTCCGGACTTGCCAAAACCTTCTGACAGCCAATGGCCAGGTTCGAACCTTTTAAAATACCGGTGTATATATTAGTGCCTAAATCAATGTTCTTCTGGTATGTATATACAATATCACCACTTTTGGCATCAATAAGCAAAATATCGCTGATCCATAATTTGGCTATCAGTTCTCTGAAATATGGCTGGTAATTCTGATGGGCATAGGAATATGAGCTGCCGTCTCCAGCTGTCAGCATCCGGTTCTTATGCCCGAATGGCAGCTGGTTGCCTGCAATATACAGGAACTGGATGATCCTTGTTTTATCGTAAAAGGGCAATATCTCCTGCAGTGAAACTTCCATGCCCGGAACCCTGCTTAAAGCCGGTATGACTTCTGCAGCATAGTAATCTTCAAGTCCTTTTGACATGGTGTACAAATCTGCATAATCAGGTAATTCATAGGAATCTGATTCAATGGAACCAAAGGCATCAGCGAACGCATTAATGGCATCTTTGAGAACTGCATCCCTGGATGCCAGGATAACCTGGCCTTCAAGCTGATGAAAATAATTTTCTATTTGCAGTTGTTTTACCTCAGACAGCGTTTGCAGTTGATCATAGATCTCTTTTTTCAAATATTGCCTTATCAGAAAATAGGATATCACAATAAGAGCGACACTCATCATCAGGGCTGTTGCAAACATTATGATCCTTAGCTTATTCCGCAGACTGCTGAAATATTTCGTCCATTTGTTCGGCAAACCGTACCCTGTTGAATTCAGATCTTTATTCTTGTTCCGGCCTGTTGTGCTTGATTCCTGATTATGCATTTTTAGACAGCTTTGAACTGGTGTTACTTAATAAAAATCAATATGATAATTGGGCTCCAATAAAAATAGCAAAATTCATATCAATTCTGATATTTTATGACAATTTAACAAAAAAAAATGAATTTATACGGATGTTGATATGAACAGTTGGGGGAATGAAAATGAACAATCATTCCCCTCTGTAATAATGGAAAAGCACAGACCTGATCTATCTCTTGACCCTGGCGATACCTTTCCAGATGCTCCATACCTGATCTTCATCAGCGGGCTGTGCATAATCTGTCAGCAGGGTAGTTGCCAGCGCGCCTGTGGCCCAGCCAAACTGGATCCATTTCTCCGGTTCCCATCCTTTCAATATGCCATACAGCAAACCACCGACAAAGCCATCTCCGCCACCGATACGGTCGAGCACGGTGATCTCGCGGGGCTCTACTACATGCCAGTTCTCACCCTCAAGCATAATAGCACCCCATAAATGGCTGTTAACACTGATAACCTGCCGTAAGGTTGTGGCAAATACCGAAGCATTGGGATATGTTTTTTTCACCCTTTTTATCATCTCCTTGAAGCTGTCTATTTTATCAGCCAGATCTTTGCCTCCTGCCTCCGGACCTTTAATTCCAAGACAGAGCTGAAAATCTTCCTCATTCCCGACAAGGATATCCGATATGCCTGCTATTTCCGTAAATATTTCATGAAGTTTTTTCTCCCGTTCTTTCCAGAACGATGCCCTGTAATTCAAATCAAACGAAATGCGTGTACCATATTTTTTCGCAGCCCTTGCAAGCTCAAGACAGAATTTACCGGTTTCAGGAGAGAGGGCTCCGATCAATCCCGATAAATGAATGATCTGCACTCCTTCCTTACCAAATATCCTCTCAAGATCAAAATCCTTTACATTTAAGGTTCTGCCAACCTCGCCTGCCCTGTCATTATGCACTCTCGGACCGCGTGAACCATAGCCGCTGTCGGCAATATTAAACTGATGCCTGTAACCCCAGGGACCGCCCTGCTCTACCTCTTTACCTTCGTAAGCCATATGGCGGCCTGCAAGATTATCCTTTATGAATCTCGCTATCGGACTGCCTTTTACAAAGGTAGTCAGTACTTTAACAGGGAGACCAAGGTATGAAGAAATGCTTGCCACATTCGATTCGGCACTTGTGGCCTGTAACAGAAAAGTGTCACTGCAATATACGGGTTGCCCGTTGACAGGAGTAATACGCGCACCCATACTGGTCGGGATAACCATAGACCAGGTATAATCTTTCTTTAATTCAATTTTCATAAAAAGTCCTCCGTTTTTATATTATAAACTTAGCAAAGTTAAAAAAATGATCATTAAATAATGGATTGATGAACAATTACAGCAATCATCGCCCGTTGTTACAGTATCATCTCTGATAGGCCAGGGTAAATCCTGAAAGCCGGGTGGTTAAAAATCCAGTCTCAGATCCCTGCAGGATAAACCGGTTTTTCATTACTTTTGGAAAAAACCTGCCTGTAATGAAAAAACAGAGATCTCTTGTTTCTCCGGCAATCATTATTATACTTACAGCCATTCTTTACGGAAATACCCTCAACCATAAATATGCCCTGGATGACAGCATGGTTATCAACGAGAATCAATTTACAAAAAAAGGTATCAATGGTATCAAAGACATCTTCACCAATGATTCTTTTACCGGTTTTTTCAAAACCGGAAAAAACCTTGTACAGGGTGGCAGGTACCGCCCGTTATCGATAGCCACATTTGCAATCGAATACCATTTTTTCGGGGAAAATCCTTTTGTAAGCCATCTGGTGAACATACTGCTTTATGCGCTAACCGGGATCATGATATGGTCTCTGTTGACAATTATCACAGAGGATCTTACGGGTCAGGCTTATAAAGTTGCCCTCCCCCTGTTCACGGCACTGTTGTTTATATTCCATCCCATACATACTGAAGTGGTTGCCAATATCAAAGGGAGGGATGAAATTCTGGCATTGCTGTTTTCACTTGCTGCAGCAGGTTTATCAATAAAGTATGTTAAGCAGCCAAAAATATATCTCCTGGTACTGCTTTGTCTGTGTTTTTTCCTGGCCCTGCTATCCAAAGAAAATGCCATCACCTTTTTGGTGCTGATACCAGTTGCTGTTGTTTTTTTTAAAAACCCCGGATTAAAGAAAGTTGTAACGGTAACCTTTGTTCTGGCCATTGCAGCTTCAGCATATTTAATCATCAGGATGAATGTATCCGGTGGACTGAAATCAGACATACCCGGTGAGCTTATGAATAATCCTTTCCTGCATGCCTCACCAGGTCAGAAATATGCCACAATCATTTATACACTTGGCCTGTATCTGAAGCTGCTGGTATTCCCCCACCCGCTCACCTATGATTACTACCCTTACCATATTGAGATTCAGGACTGGAACCTTTTTACAGGAATCATACTGGTTATTTATCTGTTTTTACTCTATATTTCAGCTCACCTGGCAATCCGGATCATTGGTAAAAAAACAGGAACCAGCCTGCCTGTATTTGCTGTTATTTACTATCTCATTACGCTGTTCCTGGTCTCAAACATACCGTTCAATATGGGTACCTTCATGAATGAAAGGTTTATCTACTTTTCATCCCTGGCATTTTGTATCATTATCGCCTGGCTTATTATCGCCTTTAGTACAAAATTTGCTGAAAAGGAATATCTGAAATTTATATGTTTATCATTGGTTTTACTTCCGTACGGATATAAAACCATCGACCGTAACAGAGCCTGGAAAGACAATTACACGCTTTTCACAACTGATGTGACGACCTCGGAAAACAGTGCCAAGAGCAACTGCTCTGCGGGAGGGGCTATCTATGAAGCTTCTCTGTCCGTTACTGATCCTTTGCGAAAGGAATCAATGTTGAATAAAGCATCAGCATACCTGACAAAAGCAGTGGATATTCATGATAAATATGCTGATGCCTGGCAGCTTCTGGGAAACGTCAGTTATGTGAAGGGCAACCATGAACATGCACTGGAATGTTATTTGAAAGTCTTCACGATCAATCCGAATGATTCTGTAACATGGCAAAATGTTGAGGTGGTTTTAAACAAATATGACCGTATCGATAAAAAAATACTGATCTGCGAAAGACTGCTTCAGATAGATTCCGGCAGATACAGCATCAATTATATGCTTGGCAACCTCTATGGTAAACATAAAAACAATCTGCCAGCCTCAATCAGGCATCTGTCGAAGGCCTGTCATATTAATCCGCAGAGTTTCGAAGCCTGCAAAGACCTTGGGGTAGCATATGGATTATCTCAAGAATACAACCGTTCTGTTGAATGGTTCAGCAAGGCTCTGATGCTCAATCCTTATGATGCGGATATTTATATCAATATGGGCATCACATATTATCATATGGGTGATATGAAAAAAGCAGGGCAATGCATCAAAAAGGGAGAAGAACTCAAACAAAATCCAAAATCAGACTAATTTAGCATAACTAACCTGTTGAAATCAGAAAGATGCAGACTTTATTCCTGATACCATCGCCACTCGGTGACTCACCAATTGACCACATATTGCCCGGTATCATTCAAAAAGTGATTAATTCAGTTGATTTTTATATCGTTGAAAATGAAAGAACAGCAAGAAGGTTTTTGTTAAAAGCCGGCCTTAAAAAGCCGGTGGATGAAATTACTTTTTTCGTACTGGACAAATATGCCAAACCTGATGACGTGGAGGAATTCCTTCTTTCTGTCAGCGGATCAGATATCGGGATCATTTCAGAAGCCGGTGTGCCGTGCATCGCTGACCCCGGTTCAGATATTGTCAGAACGGCACATGAAAAGGGCATCAGGGTCATCCCCCTGACAGGGCCCTCTTCGATACTGATGGGCATGATGGCCTCCGGTCTCAACGGACAGAATTTTGCTTTTGTCGGTTATTTGCCCATCAGGCACCATGAACGTATAACAAGGATCAGGCAGCTGGAAAAGAGATCATTGCAGGAAAAACAGTCACAGATATTTATTGAAACACCATACCGCAATAACCAGTTGCTGAAGGATATCCTGGAAACCTGTCATCCGGAAACAATGCTCTGCATCGGAGCGGATATCACCCTGGATACTGAAAAAATTGAAACCAGAAGCATCAGGGAATGGAAAACAAAAAGGCCGGAGCTTCATAAGCGTCCGGCCATCTTTATCATTCAGCGGTTTTAATGATCTGCAGGGTGCTATCTGACATCTAACACTTCGATATCATACACAAGAGAAGTATATGGCGGTACGATCGGATAATTCGGAGCTGAATAGACAAGCCCATTCGTACCATATCCCGCCTGATAAGGGACCAGTATTGTTGCCTGCGTACCGACTGCAAGGGTGTCAATGGCAGCTGCAAATCCTTTTGTCAGAGGGACGTAACCCCGGGGAGTGAAGTTTTCAGCTTTGGCTTTACTTGCAGGAATCGTAACACCTGTTGCCGATTCCCAACTGGAATCAAACATAATCAGATTATTTTCCTGAAAATATGATGCCCTGTATCTGACAACCAGCGAATCAGTAGCGCTGAATACGATGGCGTCATTCCCATGGCTGGTCTCCCGGTAAAAAATACCTGCACTGGCAAGGTACATCGAAGAATCAATGCCATTATCCTTTATGTAGCTGTCAACCTGTAATGAATCATATGCTGTGATACTGCCAATGACTTTGTACAAGATGACCTCTTCAATAACAGTGACAAAATCTCCGTATGCAAGGGCCGAAGGGAGATAAAATCTTGCTGTATCACCTTCTTCCATAAGGCTCATAGCATAATTGAATCCGGGCGTGTGATAACCATAGATCATTTTCATGGGTTCAAACAGATAATGTGAATATGTCTCAGGGTTGTTTTTATAGTATACCCAGCTATCTGCCAGAGAATCAACATTGGTAAACAGAATATTACCATCAAGGTCTCTTCTGATATAATCTATAATGACATAATCATTCTTTACAGGTTTTTTTCCTGTCTGCGGATCAGAACCAATGAGCAAATAGTACATATCATAATCCAGTACCTCCATGGTTTCAATATCCAGACCCTGGTCCCTCAGATTTTCGATATATTTCTCCAGTTTATCAGCTTCCTCCTTCTGCCTTTCCTCCCAGTCATTATTCAGACAACCGGTCAGGAGAGAAAGAATAAGCAGGCATGTCCATACCAAATCAAACACATTTTTCTTCATCATATTTATTTTTGCCAGTTTTATTTACGTACTAGTCCAATTTGTTTTCTGAGGTTTTATTAACTCAGTTAATTCCCTGTTGTCAATCATATGAAATCATCACAAAAATAAGACTTAAAACTGAAATTCAGGAATATTTTAACTTTAGATGAACCATAACGAAAAAGGTTGCTTTCAATTGCCCTTTATTACATCTAAAACCTCAACCTCAAAAATCAATGAAGTATACGGAGGTATGATTCCTGTGGATGAACCCTCTTTGCCAAATGCCATTTCTGAAAGAAAGATAAACAATGACTTCTCACCTTCGGTCATCATCGAAAGGGCTTCTTCAAGTCCTTTGATTACCTGCCACTCTGTTCCGTATACAAACTGGAAAGGCTGGCTTCTCTTTATGGTAGAATCGAAAAATTTACCATTCAGAAATTTGCCTTCATAATTGATTGTGATGGTATCTCCCTGTTCAATCTTCATTCCCGAACCTTCTTTCAGAATGATACGGTAAACTCCTTCCCTTTCAGGTTCCATGGTAAGTTTCTCCTGGTCAAGGAATTGTTTCAGGATGATCTTTTCATAATCACCAAAATCCTCAATCCAGCTCAAAAATGCCTCTTTTTCCTTAATAAATTCCTCCTCAGTCTGGATCTCAATGATATCAAGCGTAACTTTCATTAAATCATCTTCATTCAGGAAGGATGGCAGATCAGACTGGAGGGTCAGATGAAAAAAATCGAAGGCAGAAATGATAAATGTCGCGCTTTCTTTTTCTGCAAGCATCATAAAGCAGTCGTCGATGCCTCCCCTGAAACGTGGTTCAGTGATCTGTAATTTTCTCCTGCCGGTGAAGAAAACCGAATCATCCATGGTTTGATAGGTAATATCTGCAGTAACAAAATCACCTGGTCCGGCCTTTTCAGTGTCTTCCCCGATTTTGTGAAGCTGGTAGTAAATGCCATGCCTGCCCCTTGAAAAACCGGGATACTGCGGTTTATTAAGACATGACTGAACCAGAAACAATATCAGGATGATCATTATAACCCTGTTATGGAAAGATATATTCATTTTTCATCCAGTTTTAAAAGTTCAACTTCATAACATATGATTGCACGGGCAGGAATCTTGTTGTTATCACCCACCAGACCATAGGCAAGGTGAGGCGGCATGATAAAGCGGGCCTTATCACCTTCATGCATCAGAAGAATGCCTTCTTCAAGTCCGGATACGACACCTCCCTGCCCTATTCTGAATTCTTTGGGACCTGTTTCATCCGAGCTGTAACATTCTTTTCCGTCCAGCAGCGATATATTGTAATTGATGGTGGCTACCATTCCTGCCTGCGCTTCTGCTCCTTCTCCCTTAATATATATCATATACCACAATCCCGTTTCCGTTTCAACCATATCCCATTTGCGGCGATTCACTAAAGCTGCTATTTTTTCCGCATCCTTTTTTACAAGAATTTTGTTTATCTCAACAAGCTTCTCCCTGCTTTCATTCAGATCGCCTTCTGATATTTCTGCCGGTTTCTGCCTGCAAGCCTGTAAACATAAAACAGAAATAAAAATAATATGAGATATTTTATAACCACTCATCCGTTAATTCCTTATGATATTGTGCCAATAAATCCCTGAAAATATTCAAAGCTGTTTCTATTGTTCCCTTGAATTCACCTCCCGAAGCATTTAAGTGTCCCCCTCCGTTAAAATGTGATTCAGCAAACCTGTTTACGGCAAATGAGCCTTTTGATCTGAATGAGATCTTGATAATATCTTCCTTTTCAATGAAAAAAGCTGAAAATCTGATCCCCTTCACAGAAAGAGGATAATTTACAAAACCCTCTGAATCGCCAGGCTGAAAATGATATCTTTTTTGTTCCTCACGGGTAAGACTGATGATGGCTGTATGATACTCCTGAATGATCTCCATTTTGTCATTAAGAGCATATCCCAGCAAACGCATGCGATCAGGGGAAAAATTATCATATACCTGGTAATAGGCCCTGTCTTTGTCAATTCCGTACTCCAGTAATTTCGCCACAACCCTGTATGTATGGGGAATGGAAGAATTAAAGCTGAAACAGCCCGTATCAGTCATTATTCCTGCAAAAATACAGGTTGCAGATTCTTTATCAATGGCTTTTTCAAAACCAAGTTCCTGAATAAAATCAAAAACAAGCTCTGCAGTTGAACTGGTATTGATGTCACAATACACAACCCCGGCAAAATATCTTTCAGTCGGATGATGATCAATCAGTACTTTTAAAGCAGATGATTTATCCACAAGGTCATTGATCTCTTTGATTCTTGACAGGTCATTGAAATCGATACAAAAGATAATATCAGCTTTCTCTATCAGTTCACGTGCTGCCTTGCGGGCATTGCTATAGATGGTGATCTGATCATTGCCCGGCATCCATTTGAGGAAATCCGGATACATATTCGGAGTTATTATCCCTGTATGATGCCCGAGTGAGGATAAAATCCTTCCCAAAGCAAGACATGAACCAATGGCGTCACCATCAGGATTAACATGGGTTATGATTGCGATATTTTTGCTTTCCCCGCCAAGCAGCTTCTTTATCCTGTTTATCTCCCTGATTACTCTGCTTTTCAATTTCAATGAATGAAGTTTAACTGAAAACCAAATATATAAAAAGTTGTCTAAAGTAAAATTCTTATCTTACGACTATCTTCTCGATGATCTTTTCCCCTGCCTTTTCATTGATTTTATCCATGATGGACTGACGCATCATCATCAGCTCATTTCTCAGCACTGATGATTTCAGCTCGATGAAGAGAATCTTGTTTTTAATGTAGATATTACTGGTTCGTTCTGCAACAAGCCTGCCCATTAATTCCTCCCACGACCTGATAATGCTGTACTCCTTCAGCTTCCGGTCAATCATCATCTGTTCGAGATATTCCCTCACAATTTCACCCAGTTTCTGTGTGTTACTTCTTCTCATGCTCAGATCATATCTATTTTCCCGTCTGACACATGAAAGAGCCTGTGCTCAACATTTATGTTTTCGAGCACAGCCTTCATTCTGGCCGTATTGGTATGTGTAATAAAAATTTGTCCGAATTTCTGTTCTGAAACGAGATTAATGATCTGCTTCACCCTGTTTTCATCGAATTTATCAAATACATCATCAAGCAGGAGAACAGGTAGTTTTCCGCTTACTTCACGTATGAATTCAAACTGGGCAAATTTCAGTGCTACCAGGAATGTTTTCTGCTGGCCCTGAGAACCGGCCTTCCTGATGTTATGCCCGAACAGGTTAAGCACCAGATCATCTTTATGAGGACCAGATGTGGTATATCCCATAAAAAGGTCCTTTCCCCTGTTTTCAATAAGATGCTGATGATAATCTCCGTCTGCCAGCTGCGATTGATACAGCAACTCGACTTTTTCGCTCCTGCCTGATATGAAATCGTAATAATCCTGAAAGACAGGCACCAGTCTTTCTGCAAACTCCCTGCGTTTTTGAAAAACAATTTCACCTGCCTCGGCAAGCTGGAAATCATATACATCGAGTGTTTCATGACCGGTTCCTTTGTCGGCAATGTCTTTCAGCAGCTTATTCCGCTGGGCTATGAGCCGGTTGATCCTGATTATCATTTCAAGATATTGCCTGTCATACTGAACTATCACATTATTGATAAATTTCCTGCGTTCTTCACCCCCGTCAAGTATCAGTACAGAATCCATTGGCGAGATCATCACAAGCGGTAAAAGTCCGATATGATCAGAAAGTCTTGAGTACTCCTTTTTATTTCTTTTAAAAACCTTTCTCTTGTCTTGCTGGAGAGCACAGTATATCTCTTCAGTCTTGTTTTTAAGATTGAACTCGCCCTGTATTACAGCAAATCCGGCACCATATAAAATGCTCTCAGCATCTGAATAATTAAAATAACTTTTACACAGGCTCAGGTAATGAATCGCATCCAGCAGATTGGTCTTGCCAACCCCGTTACCCCCGACAAAACAATTTATTTTCGGACAAAACTCCAGTTCGGCATTGCTGTAATTCTTGAAATTTACCAGTCCCAGTTTTTTTAAATACATGCCCGGTTCGTTAAGATAAAGAGATATTATTATGCAAATTTAAACTTTTTCATACCATGGCCATCATCTGTTTAATAATACCGGATTACGGCCAGGATCTGAACCGGTTCATCCATCAGTTGATCCCTTACTTCACAGTGGCATCTTATTATCCGGATTTCCGGCTTCCTGCATTCCATTCCCTGCCAAATCATCATTCATACAAAAAAATAACGAACATGATTTTATAAATATGTTAAATGAATTACATTTGCGTTCTGAATTTTGCAAATCGTTAATATTCTTAAAAATGGCCAAAAAGAAAAAAAAGAATGTAAATGAAACCGGATTTGAAAACGTGGAAAATGCGTTGAGCAAAACCGAACAATATATTGAAGAAAATCAAAAAAGCCTTACGATTATTGTAACTGTGATTGCCGTTATTGTTGCCGTTTATCTTGGATATAAAAGATTCTACCTGGCCCCCACCGAAAAAGAAGCACAGGCAGAAATGTACATGGCAGAAAAATATTTTGAGTCTGATTCGTTCAGACTGGCACTGGAAGGTGACGGCAGTTATCTTGGATTTATTGACATCATTGATGAATACGGCGTAACAAAAAGTGCCAATCTTTCTCATTATTATGCCGGCATTTGTTATCTGCGTATGGGAGATTACGAAAGTGCCATAGAGGAGCTTAAGAAATTCGATGCCAATGACGTTCTGGTTGCCACTATAGCTTTAGGGGCCATTGGTGATGCTTATGTTGAGCTCGGCGATTATAAAGAGGCATTGTCTTTTTACACAAAAGCTGCAGCCAGAAAAAAGAATGACTTTACAACACCGATATATTTGAAAAAAACAGGATTGCTCTATGAAGAAACAGGAGAGTATGACAAGGCCATCCAGATGTATGAAAGCATTGAAAAGGAATATCCGGGTTCACAGGAAGCTTTTGATATTGAAAAATATATAACCGCTGCCAGGATTAAATCTGATAGATAGCTGGTCAGCTTTCAGCAGAGGTACCAGGCGTTAACCTTATGCCGGCACATTTGTTTTCTGAAACAAATACACAAACATCAGTGTAACATGGCTACAAGCATGAAAAACCTTTCCGATTACAATTCGGATACCGTACCCTCCGCTGCCGGAATGAAAATCGGAATTGTCGTTTCAGACTGGAATCAGAAAATTACCGGACTTCTGCTCAAAGGGGTAACTGATACGCTCATCAGGCATCATTGCGATAATAAACACATTACGGTCATGCATGTTCCGGGGAGCTTTGAGCTTACATCAGGTGCAAAAATGCTGGCAGATACAGGTTTATTTAATGGTATCATATGCATCGGCTGCGTCATACGTGGTGAAACACCGCATTTTGATTACATCTGCCACGGCGTGACACAGGGAATCACCCTGCTAAACCTTCAATATCCTATTCCCTTTGTTTTTGGTGTTCTAACGGTTAACACCCTTCAGCAGGCCCGGGACCGTGCCGGAGGTAAATATGGCAACAAAGGCGATGAAGCAGCCATTACGGCTATCAAGATGATCTCACTACAAAAAAAAATCCGTAAAAAACCAGATCAGGCTGGTCATCATTCCTGATCTGTAACAATATGAACCAATCGTTTCAAATCCTTATAAGCGTACATCATTTCTTATGGTTTTTTTCATAGTTTTGGATTTACTTATCTGACTATGAAAATTGCTTTTCTTGATGTCAAAACCATTGGCCGGGTTAATAACCTTGACAAGCTGAAAGAATTCGGGGAGCTGGCAGTTTATCCTGTTACCCCTGATAATATGAGAATCAAAAGATTGAAAGGTGTCAGCGTTGTCATAACCAATAAGGTAATCATTGACAAACAGGTCATTGATAAATGCCCTGATCTCAGGTTGATATGTGTGGCAGCCACAGGCACAAACAATATTGATATCAGATATGCCTTTCAAAAAGGGATCGATGTTAAGAATGTAACAGGATATTCTACCGGCAGTGTTGCACAGAGCGTGTTTGCCATGTTGCTTTTCCTGATGAACAAATTGAAGTATTATGACAGCTATGTAAAATCAGGAGCATATTGCAGAAGTGATATATTTACCCACCATGGTCAGCCGTTCATGGAGCTTATGAACAAAAGATTTGGCATTATCGGGCTGGGAACCATCGGTAACCGTGTGGCAGAGATTGCTGAAGTTTTCGGGTGTGAGGTGGTTTATCATTCGACTTCGGGAAAGAATACACAAAACGCAAAATACCGGCATCTTGATCTGGAAGAATTATTAAAAACCTCGGATATTGTCTCAATCCATTGTCCGCTGAATGAATCCACAAGAAACCTGGTTGACCTTGCAAAAATCTCCCTGATGAAACCTTCTGCCTATCTGATTAACGCAGGAAGAGGAGGAATTGTGATTGAAAAAGACCTGGCCAGGGCTCTTGATGAAGAAATTATTGCAGGCGCGGGACTGGATGTGCTTACGGATGAACCCATTAAATCCGATAATCCGCTGCTCAGAGTTTACAGGTCTGAAAACCTGATCATCACTCCTCATATTGCATGGGCCAGTATCGAATCAAGAGACCGCCTTCTGGATCAGATTTACGCTAACATAAAGGAATTCGCCGAACATAACAATAATATTCCGAAATGAAAAGGATCTATTATCCCTTTATGCTGTCTGTATTTTGTATAAATATACTTGCACAGATTCCTGCTCAGACAATAACAGAACAGGATCTGCAGTCTTTCTCAGAAGGCAGAACATTCGTTAAAACAAACATTAACGCTCTTTATGAAGGCGTTAAAGGAACACCGTATTTCAATGATGAATGGCTCACCGGAGATGTTTATTTTCAGGACACCACCGAAATCAATAAGATCAGCATCAGATATAACATATATACCGATGAACTGGAGTTTATAAACAATACCTCGGGCCAGGTCTTTGTCATCAACAGTGATAAAATCAGCGGTTTCAGATTTCATGAGCCTGAGAACCCCCTTTATTTTAAGTATATGAGTCTGAAGCCGAAAAAACCGGATGAAAAATCTTTTTTCCAGATACTGTATGAAGGAAAGACCAGGCTGCTATTAAAACATAAAAAACAATTCATTCAGGCAGACTATAAGGGTGCCTACGCATCAGGAAATAAATACGATGAATATAAGGATGATAAGATCTATTATCTGGTGAAGGATGATGAACCTGCCCAAAGAATAAAGCTAACCAATAAATCTGTTTTATCAGCATTGGAGGATGATCAGCCTGTATTAAAGGAATATGCGTCGGATAATAAGATTGATTGCACCAATCCGGAGGACATCATCAGGCTGTTAAAGTTTTATGACAATCAATAAATAAGCTTCCGGCCTTTTAAGAAATGATTCGGAATACCTGAATGGCATGCTTTTTGAAGCTTTGAATTTATGATCTTAACCACAAAATGATTAAATGAAAATGAAAAAAGTCATCCTGATATCATTGTCGGTTCTTATAACCTTTGTCTGTTATGCACAGTCTGAAGAAGCTGTTGATACCAGGGAACAAAAAATATTACGCAAAGCAGCAAGAAAGCAGGCAAAAAAACTCGAGGAAGAAGAAGCATTGATACTTACGAAGCATTTGATTGACACCAGAAGATTTGTCCTGATAGCAGACTATGTTGGTAATAAAAGGGGAGACAGAATACCTGTTAATTCAACCATCAATTTTTTAAAGATTGATACCTCATATTGTGTTATACAGGTTGGTGCAATGAATGGCATAGGCTATAACGGTGTCGGCGGTATCACAGCAGAAGGAACTGTTTCATCCATGGAAACCATCCCGAACAAGAAAGGTAATAGCTTCTCGATCAGGATTGTTGCCAATACCAATATCGGCAATTACGACATTGTCATTTTTGCCAATGCCTTCGGAAATGCAGATGCAACCATTACAGGTATTACATATGGTGCCCTGAAATATTATGGCAGACTGGTCCCCGTAGAACTATCCGGAACTTATCAGGGACATTCATTCTGAGTTTATTTATATACAGTTACCCTTATTGTTTAACGGTTTATCATCCGGATGGACCGTTTAATAAAAATGTGAATTTTTTATTTTTGTTAATTCTTTACGGTAATCATTATTTATTTACTTTTGCACAGTTTGAATAAGATGCGTTTATTGTGAAACATGAAAAAGTGGGCGATTAATATCTCGAAATACCTTATCTTTCTTGCAATAGGAATTATTATATTCTGGTTTATCTATAAAGACCTGCCCATTAAGGAGCTGAAAAATGCTTTTCAAAATATCAATTACTTCTGGATTGCCGTTTCACTTATGTTGAGCATACTCTCCCAGATCAGCCGGGCCATACGTTGGAATATGCTCATCAGGCCCATGGGCTATAAACCCAGGTTTTACAATACTTTCCTCTCGGTACTTGTATTGTATTTTATTAATCTTCTGGCTCCCAGAGCAGGTGAGGTGGCAAGATGCACGGTTTTATCCAGATATGAAAAAATCCCTTTTTCAAAGCTGATAGGAACTGTTTTTGTTGAACGACTGGCAGAAACAATTACCCTTGTTCTTGTGGCCATACTGATCATCATATCTCAACTGGGAATATTTGTCAGATTTTTTGATGTTCATCCGGAAATGAAAGACACCTTGACAAATCTCCTTTCAATCAGAAACATATCAATCGGTGTTGCAGGTTTAATAATCATTGTTTTTTTGTATATCATAACACGCAGATTTTTCAGAAAAAAAAGCGGGGATAACAGAAATAAACTGATAGTGAGGCTCAGGCACATAAAATATGACGTTATTGAAGGTATCAAGTCTATTATGAAACTTGAAAACAAATGGTATTTTATCGGCCACACCCTGTTTATTTTTCTCATGTGGCTTCTTATGCTTTATGTCATCTTCCTGGCATATGAGCCAACAAAACATCTCTCTTTGTGGTCAGGCATGATTGTATTCCTGATGGGCGGTCTTGCCATGCTGGCCCCGGTACAGGGCGGAATCGGACCGTGGCACTTTATGGTTTATGAAACCCTTTTTATATACGGCATAGACAAAGCGCAGGGAAAAATATTTGCGCTGATTGCACACACCACTACCAACATTGCCTATTATCTTATTTTCGGAATGGTTGCCCTTATCCTGCTGCCTGTTCTTAATAATTCCAGGGCCGCAAGAAAGGCTGCACAAAACAATGAATAAATCTATTCGATCTTAGTTGTAAGACGGTAAAAAAGAGTAATTCCTGCTGTAATGCATCATCTGCGCTGCATAATCAACCGGATATCTGATCTCAACATCCAGTATTTCACCTTCTTCTTCAACAGGTATCAGTTCCGGGTTAATGAATCCGCTGTATGGAGACAGGTTCAGCTTCTGATAACGTGACAGTACCTCTTCGTGCAGGTATTTATCCACCTTTACACCATAACTTTCCACCAGTTTTTTTGCTGACTCATAATCACCCTCAGACTTGATTCTCTGAACCTCTCTGAGCAATTCACCAAACAACAGCCTTAGCCTGTCATAATCGTTAATCCTGCAAAAGGTTTTCCCGGCCCTTGATATCAGCTCAATCACATTGTTTTCCCTGCCTTTCTCAAGGCACCATCTTGCTATTAACTGACGGTTACGCATATGTGCCTGTTCAATATCCTTCCCCGGCAGAATGCGAACCAGCTGGGTGATCAGTCCGTTTCTGATATAGCGGTTGTATTCGGCTTTAGCCGCATCCTGTGTTGGCAAAAGGCCCAGTTCTTCCATGATCGGATCCATGATATAATACAGCGCAAATAAATCGGCACGTGTTTCTTCAACAGGAGCATGGTAATTTTTCAGAGCATCGGAGGCAACCCCCGGTTTCATCTGTCCTGAACCATGTCCCAGGCATTCGTGCAGATCTATATTTATATTGTATGCCCTGAAACCATATTTCCTGGCCAGTTCAATCTCTTCCTTATCTGCAGCAAATTCTTCAAGGAATCCTGTTTTGAGATTTGCCTGGTCATAAGCATATGTGATGTTTTCAATGGTAACGGATTTTGACCCGTAATCTTTTCTTATCCAGTCGGCATTGGGAAGATTGATGCCCAAAGGAGCAGCCGGATAACATTCGCCTCCAAGCTGGACAACCGTTATGACTTTGGCTGTAACGCCTTTCACCTCCTTCTTTTTAAACTGATCGTCGACAGGTGAGTTATCTTCAAACCATTGGGCATGATTACTTAATATCTCAGTTCGTCGTGTGGCCTCATTGTTCCTGAAATTAACGACCGATTCCCATGTTGCTTTCAAACCAAGCGGATCATCATAGGTCTCAATAAAACCGTTTATAAAATCCACAAGTGATTTCTGGTCTTTGACCCATAGTATGTTATATTCATCCCAGGCAGACAGGTTTCCGGTTTTGTAATATTCGATCAGTTTTTGTATAGTTGCAGCCTGCCCGGCAGTTTCGGTAACGGTTTGCGCTTTATCAAGCCAGAAGAGTATCTGCTCAATGGCTTCTCCGTACATCCCATCCATCTTCCAGACCACCTCCCTGATCATTCCGTCTTTCATCATAATCTTGCTGTTTAGGCCGTAAGACACAGGTTGCGGATCCTGTGGATTTTTCATCTCATTATAGAATGACTCAACCTGTGGCTGGCTGACACCTTCATAGAAATTAACAGCGGAACCTGCGACAATATCCTTGTTCTGATCCTGGCACACTTTTTTTGGCAAAACACCAGGATCAAAAATAACGGGTATTAATTCGTGCATCAAATCTTCCGGTGACTGTCCGTGTTTTAAAGGAAGCTCGCTCTTATCTGAATTTTCAATCAGCGAATTAAAATACCCTTCAGAAAAATCCGGGACAAACTTATCTGCCGAATAATGATGATAGATGCCGTTGGAAAACCAGATTCGCTTAAGATATACCATAAAATTACTGAAATCTTCAGTTTCCCTGTCGCCGGAGTATGTTTCGTAAATATTTTCAAGGGTTCTTCTTATGGCAAGGTTATATTTGCCATTCTGGTCAAATACAATATCACGTCCGCAAAGGGCGGCCTGGCTCAGATAATAGACCAGCTTTTTCTGGTTCAGATTCAGTGAATCAAATCCCGGAACCTGGTATCGCAAAATTCTCAGGTCTGCGAATTGTTCTGCCAAATAGTCAAAACCATCTGCAGACTCTCCTGTTTTTTGTATAGGTTCTTTACATGATATGGTTAGCGCCATGGAATAAATCAGTATTTGTTTCAGGTTGTTCATTTCAGATGTTTATAAAACAAATATAATGAATCATTCATTCAGATCTTTTCATCACTGATTCAGAAAAGATTAATTTGTTTAATATTTAAAAAAAATACCTGTCTGGCATTGCATGGAAATGAGAAATAAAGATGAATTTACCTGACTGTTATATCAATATCTCTTGAAAAGAAATGACCACGCTGATCTTTTCCCTGTAAAATACATCTATATGTGCCCGTAATATCAGAGGTATAAAAGGTTACAGTGTTGTTCCCCGATTCTTCAATGGTAACATCAGGCATCCAGAACAGCGTAACCCTGTTATCATATGGAGGATTATCACCCAAAGCATAATCAGGACTATTGAGCTGGTGATCAATCATCAGCAGATCCTGTTGAAATTTGCGTGTATATGTCTCACTGCCACCCTGCCTTCCGCTAATGGTTGATATCTCTATGACACCGGAATTACCCAGGTCAGTATACTTTTGTATGTCAGAAGGCCATACAGAGATCATAATGTTTCTGATTTCTTTTGGAGAAATCCGGTTTAAAATATCAATATCTGAACCGATGGCGATCCCGTCAAGTACAATGATTGCCCCCCTTGCATTATCCGGTCTGGTGCCGCGACCTTTAAAAAATATTTCCCCGTTAACAATCTGATGATCTTTAATCTCTTTGATAATATCCAGAACACTGGTATATGATGCAAATCTTTCGTAATCATATCCTTTCCGTGAAGTCTCTTTTTTCATATGAATCTTACCCTGTCCAAACCTGCCTGAATAAAGCAAAAGCGGATTCCCGTATTTCATGAGATCCAAAGCCTGGTTGTATTTCCAATGTTCCCTGTTTGCAATCATATTCCCGAGGATATTATCGGAATAATAATCAAAAAATCTTAAAATGCTTCCGGATCTCCCGTTTTCAGCAGCAACGGCAATGGTCAGATAATTATAGTTAATGATATTATTGTCGAAAGTAATATGAAACATGCCCTGAGCATCAGATGAAGCCTGATATGACCTCAGATCAAGGGAGTGAATGATTTTGACTTTCGCATTTTCAACAGGATTGCCTTTTTTATCCATAATAAGTCCTCTTATTCCATCATTATTATAATATGATACGGGATCTTTGGCCTCATTGCAAATTAATTCTGCAATGGGAAGCGATTTGGTTTCATGTGTCAGTAAGATAAGATCAATGTCATTATCTGATAATTCACAATTGAGTAGTTCCATGCTGATCTCTTTCAATTCTGTAAAAAACCATAAATAATTCTGTATCGGAATTTCAGAATCATGAACATATTTTTTATTTATTACGGAGATGTTTGACTTCAATTCTTCGTTATCATAATTACTGAGTTCAAGAACAACTCTTTCTCTGCTGGCATAATAATTCTTTGATGTTGAAATATCCGGTTTTTTCCCAGCTGATCCTTTATCAATAAAAACATTCCTTGCAGCTACTAATTTACCTTCCTCATTCAATACAGAAAATCCGGCAATGCCGGTTTTAAATCTTTCATCAGGAACCTTAACAAGTTCTTCATTCATAATACTGATTGACTCAGACCATAATATTTCACCACTCTGCTCAACAATGACATATACCTTTTCTGTCTTTGCCGGATCTGAACCTGTCAGTGAAAAAAGCATCTCCCCATTTTTTAAACCTGAATACCTGAGCCGCAAACCTTCCGGCATAATGCAGGGCAGGTTGAAATAATGATCGGTAATTAACGGGGTTGTCAGATGAATTCTGTAATTCCCCGGTTCAGTTACCAGCGTAAACGTTCCCATTCCCTTGAAGGTGCTTTTGAATTTCCTGCGCTGCCTGCCTGTTCCATCAAGAAGATAGCCTTCGATATCAACAGGCATACCATGGTCATCAAAAGCCCTGAATGCAATTTTGTTTTCAAGTCCGGCTATAATATTCCCACCTTCAGGAAAAAACTCCAGTTTGACGGTTCTTTTTGCAATGGGAAAAGGCATAATGTAAGTTTCCAAATTCCTTTTATACCTGACCTTGAATTCAATCCAAAGGAAATCGGCATCAATATCGTCCGGTATTTCACATACAAAGTGATCACTGCCTGTTTCGTCGGTCTCACCCCAGCCACTGAAAATATTCCTTTTAAGTGACCTGCAAACAAATGTGTATTTTGCACGCTTTAATGCTGAACCATCGGCCAGACAAACAGATATCTTTCCATCAGCCCTGTTTCCAGGGTAGTATAGTTCCTGGGAGAAATTAACAGTGACATCAAGGGCTCTGGTGATGTGGTTGCTTACGATAATTTCCTTGATGAAGGCTTCTGAGACGGGCATGTTTTTCATCCACCCGGTATATCCGATCAGATGATATTTTCCTTCATCAAGCAAAGCAGGCAGGACAAAATATCCGTTTGACACATTGTCATATAAAGGATAACGAAGGTAAAGAACCTGTTTCCCGAAAACATCCACCAGCTTTATATTTAAATCATTGCTCAGTTCCTGATCTGACAGTGTATTGCGGGCATATGCCTTGAACCATAATTCATCGCCCGGCCTGTAGTATGTTCTGTCTGTTGCTATATAAACATGTTCTGAAGGAAATGACCGGTTATATTTTTCTGCATTGCTGAGCAATGAAACCAGAAATTCAGGTTTTTCATCAATTCCTGTTAAAAATCCTGCAAGCAACAAAAAAGAAAACAAATGACTCATAATATGGCTGGTTGTCTATTCCTCTGTGCGCGCAACAGGTAATTCCGGTATGATTTCCTTACCCCTGTGCCTATTGAGCTTAACAATGGTCTCTAAAAGCGGTTCATCCGGTAAAATGATATTTTCCTTGCCCCAGAAGTTTTCATCTGTCTCTGAAATCTGTTTTACCAGAACATCATTCGATCTGGAAATTTCATTGTTTTTAAAACGACAGACATCAATTGTATCTTTGTCTGTGACAACAAATTCAGATATCGATGTGAAGGTGGAGGAAATTTTGTTTTTCTTCTTCTTTTTCCGGTTCCCTTTGACAAATAAACTGACTTCGCTTCTCACATAATCAAGATTCCATCTGTCATGGATCTTCCTGTAGTTAACATTATAATTGGCATACAAGGGTTTGGTTTTGATGTTGACCGGACTTTTAACCACGTACATATCACGCGCATACCCGATCCCCTTTGGACTAAGGCTGAATTCTGCCTTTACGATTGCATAAGTTTCCTTGTCAATGTATATCCTTCCCCTGTACAACGGAAAATGCAAATCCTTTTGATCAAATCTGATAACATAAACCGGTACGCCTCTGTACCGTGAGATTTTTTCCAGCTTGTAATCATAATAACTGAAGTTATCTTCATCAAGGAAGCTGACCCCATGTTTTACAATATCAAGTTTGAAATTATTATACAGTCCGCCCTGAACAATATAGTTAATATACTCCTGCGAACTGACATTTGAACCTTTTCTGCCTTTCAGGATTTTAATCTGATCATTACGCAACGAGACATATGATTCTTTATAAACACTCAATACTGCTTCAGATAAAGCAATATATTGATCATCCTGGCGCGAGGATTCTCTGAAAAAGGCTGTCATTATGGATGGCTTGTTATCATAATTCCCGGGAATACATCTGATGGCTACTTTAATAATTTCCAAAGCATCAACCGGTTTTATCCATACCTCTTTTATTTTCTGATCCTCCTGAGACAGTTTGATTGTAACAAATGTCGAATCCAGGAGACTGAGGGGAATTTTCCGGCTCTGATAGCCAAGAAAAGAAACACATACTGTGTCTGACTTGTCATATGACCGGAGGTTCAGGTCAAACTTTCCGTCAACGTTTGAAATGGTACCTGTGCTCTTGTTGATCAGAAATACATTGGCAAACTGAACAGGCTCATTGGTTTTTTCATCGACAATTTTTCCGACCACTCTCTGATTTGACTGCTCATTCAGATAATCTGACGGCATAAGTATGATTTTGTCGCTTTTCACATAGTATTTAACATATTCATTGCTGAATATCTCATTCAGAAAAGACCTGACAGTCTGTCTGGTACCTGAAAGCTCAACGTACTTGTTAACCGGAACCCTGGAACTGTAGGTAAATGTAAATCCTCCCTTATCAGCAATTTCATTTAACAATTTTTCAGTATACCCGGACCGGGAAACAATCCTGACTTTTCTTTCCAGCAACGGCTTTTGCGCTCTAACCGGTACTAATGAACAAAATATCAAAGAGATAATGATTGCATAAAAATATTTTTGTGTATTTTGTATCACAGTAACCGGATTTTAATAAGTCAGAGACTACTAAATTAGCTATTTTCTGACAATAATATAATCCTCCTGATTGTCAATTTTCAATGAAGAAGTAAGTTCAATTTCTTTTAGTATCTCATCCAGGGGCTGGTTATCAAAAACCCCTGTAATGCTGTCGTGTACGGGTATGTTAAGAATTAATTTTTTGTTATAATAACTTGCAATGGTGTTCAATACATCAACAGTCGGGGTTTTGACAAATTCAAAACTCCCGGTTTTCCATGATAGAAAATTCAGGTCACTGTTCTCGCCATAGATAATTTTTTTTGTCGCATAATCAAAAGAAGCTGTTTCATTTTTTGCCAGCCTCACCCGATTCTCCCTGTTTGCTGTTTCATAAAGCCACACTTTGCCTGAAATAACCGTGACAGTTAATGAACTCGAGTCATCTTTGATATTAAAGCTGGTGCCAACAACCTGTATGGTAGAATTACCGGTTCTGATAATGAATGGCAGTCGCTGCCCCCTGATCACATCAAAATAAGCCTCACCGCTGAAAAACACTTCCCTGTTGTTTTTATTGAATCTTTTATCATAAGTTATCTGGGAATATTTATTTAAAGTAATCCATGTACCGTCCGGTAAAGAAACATCTTTGATAATATCAGAGGAGACCACACTGATGGTATCATCTTTGGGAATAAAATGAATAATCTTATACAGACCAAAAACCATAACGCATGCAAAAACCAGCAAAACAGCCACACGTAACAAAAATGCAGATAAAGGCAGTTTTTGTGCACGCAATTTGAACCTGGATTTCAGATGAGGCCGGACACTCTCCCAGCCTTCTTCAACATCAATTTCATTATAAGCTTTGAGCCCGGGAGATTTTTCCCATAAATATCTGATATTCTCAAATTTCTTTTTATTACTTTCATTTTCTTTAATCCATTCTGCCAATTCTTTCTTCTCTTTCTCTTCCAGATCACCTGTCAGAAATCTGACTAACCATTCTAAATTCATTTGTAAGTTCTTATTTGTTCGTAAATATGACATTTAATCATTATTAAACACGTATTATCATCAATCCGTAACAATAATTTTCATAATCCTCATAAAGCTATTGAAAATAATCACCCGGAATATTATTTCTCAATATTCTGAGGGCTTTGCTGATCTGTGTCTCAATGGTTCTTTTTGATAATTTTAACTTTGCAGCAATTTCGCTGTTGGTCAATCCGTCAAACCTGTTCATTTTAAATATTCGCCTGCATTGTGACGGCAGTTTTTCTATCTCACAGTATATTTTATTTTCCAGCTCATTCAGGTATATATCATCTTCAGTAAATACAGCCTGTTCATGATTCAGGTTCTTTATCTGCCGGTGATGTTGCTCTCTGAGTGCAACCTGGTTCAGGTAATTGATACAACTGTTATAAACTGATTTGTATAAATATGATTTAAATGATGTATCAATATTCAAGGAAAAGCGTTTCTCATACAGTTTAACAAAAAAGTCCTGCACAATCTCTTTGGCAATCTCAATGTCATGTAAATATTTATTGGCAAAATAGGTCAGCAACGGGTAGTAATTATAAAAAACCGATTTGTAGAATTTTTCATCGCCCGATCTTAGTTTCCGAATGATTATTTCAAGCTCTTTCTTCACCTGATGAAATTGATTTGATCTGGTCTAAAATTAGCAATTAATCACAGAACGGCAAAAAGATACACCCTGACCCCGGGATTTCTTTCTTTTTGTTTATAACCTGTTTTGGATAAATTGGCGAATGACTTAAATTAGCATCAAATTGAACAGATACCAGAGATGATTATTGAATCAAGGGCTTACGCCAGGGCAGGACTGCTTGGCAATCCTTCAGACGGTTATTTTGGCCGGACAATATCCATCATAGTCAGAAACTTCGGAGCAATTGTTACGCTATATGAATCACCGGAATTATTGATTGAACCCCAGGCTGCGGAATCACACAGGTTTAGAAATATATACCATCTGATAGAATCAATAAATCTCAGCGGCTATTATGGGGGTGACAGGCTGATCAAGGCTGCTATCAAAAAATTCCATGAGTATTGTGAAGGGAACAATATCAGGCTGACAAACAAGAATTTTACCGTCCGTTACCAGTCTTCCATACCCAGGCAGGTTGGACTGGCAGGTTCCAGTGCCATTGTTACTGCCACCATGAAGGCATTGATGAAATTTTACGGAATTGACATTCCTTTGCAAATCCTGCCTTCGCTGATACTGGCAGCCGAAACAGAAGAGCTTGGTATCAATGCCGGTTTACAGGACAGGGTTATCCAGGTATATGAAGGATGTGTTTACATGGATTTCAATAAAACCTATCTGACAAAACATCAGCACGGTAAATATGAATCCATCGATCCGTCACATCTGCCAAGACTATACCTTGCATATAAGACACAGCTCGGAAAGGTCTCCGGCAAAGTATTGAATACCATCAAACAACGCTATGATGCGGGAGATAAAGAAGCAATCGCAACTTTGGATGAAATAGCCCTTCTGGCGCAAAAAGGGAAAGATGCAATACTTAATCACGATTATGACCTGTTAAACGAGATGATTAACAAAAACTTTGATTTAAGATGCAAAATCATGCAAATTTCCGAAAGTAACCTTGAAATGGTTAATACTGCCCGGGCATGCGGGGCATCTGCCAAATTCTCAGGCTCAGGAGGTGCAATCATAGGCATGTACAGGGATGAGGAGGTATTGCGGAGACTGATACTGGCACTCAGCAAGATCAATGCAAGAGTTATTAAACCATATATTTTGTAGACAATGATAAAAAAAGCTGTTATACCCGCTGCAGGAATGGGAACCCGTTTTCTCCCGGCCACCAAAGCCCAGCCAAAGGAAATGCTTCCCATCATTGACACACCCGTTATACAGTATGTAATCCAGGAGTGTGTTGATTCGGGAATTGAGGATATTCTGATCATATCGGGAAAAGGAAAGCGGTCTATTGAAGATCATTTTGACAGGAATTTTGAGCTGGAAGCAATGATCATAAAAAAAGAGGATGAAGAAATATATACCCAGCTCAGGCATATTGAAAATATGGCAAATATTCACTATATCAGGCAAAAGGAGTTAAACGGACTGGGTGATGCCATCTATCATGCCCGTTATCATTGCGGAAATGAGCCATTTGCAGTACTGCTGGGCGATACAATTATCGATTCGGTTATACCTGTTACACAGCAACTGATTGATACCTTCGAACAATACAAACAGACAATCATTGCCGTTGAAACGGTTCCTCCGGAAAAGGTATTCCGTTATGGCATCGTTGGAGGGGAGACAATAAGCAATAAATTATTGCAGATAGGAGAGATGGTGGAAAAACCCGAAATAAATAAAGCTCCTTCCAATCTTGCAATTGCGGGCCGGTATATTCTGACACCCGAGATCTTCCCTGCACTTGAGAAGACTCAGAAAGGGAAAGGCAATGAGATCCAGCTGACAGATGCACTGCGTCTCCTTCTGAAAAAAGAAAATATGATAGCGCAAACAATAGAAGGTAAGCGGCATGATATAGGAAACAAGCTCGATTTCCTGAAAACAACAATTGAATTTGCACTTAAAAGAAAAGAATTCTCAGAACCTCTGATGCATTTCCTGAAGGAGATAACCGGGCCATCAAAACCGGGCAGCAGTATAGGATAAGAAAAACCAAATGAACCTCCGATGAACCGATTCTTTTATATACTAACCGGACTTCTCATTGTGATTGCTTTTTATCTCATTTTTCTTAAGGATAAAACAAGGAGATGGTCGCAGGAATGGGAGGAAAGTTTTGAAGCATTTCAGCCTTCGCTGAAGGTTATGGATCTGATAGGAATTAAAGAAAACATGTATGTCGGTGAAATTGGCGGTGGTAACGGACGTTTTGCAGTCAGGGTAGCCAGAAGGATCGGGGATTCAGGAAAGGTTTATGCCAATGATATCGATCTTAAAGCTGTCAGATTCATGACTCAGCGTTGTGAAAAGGATAATATTGAAAATATGCAGGTGATCCTCAGCAGGCCTACTAATCCCAACTTTCCCAGGAACAAGCTGGATCTGGTTTATGTTATTAACACATACCATTATTTTACCGATCCTGTCAGGCTTCTTACCAATACAAAATATTCACTTAAGCCTGATGGAAAACTTGCTATTGTGGCGTCAGATCCTGCCAGGCTGAAAAATAAGAAAAGGAATGGCGTTTCAAAAGAGCAGATTCTCCGTCAGGTTACAAGTGCAGGCTACAAACTGGTCAGGATGGATACTACCTCCCTGGTATATGACAATGTTTATTTGTTCGGGAAAAGCATGAGAAAAGAATAAACCTCTCTTTTCAGAGTTATTTTCATAACCTTTTGTGCTTATATTGAAAATATTATCAAAGAAGTCTCATTAAATCAATTGATTCGGCATCAATCATCAGCTGTATTCAGGCTGTCAGGGCCTGCAACCATTAAGACTGTCCTGCCCTCTACGATTTCACCTTCTCCTGTAACACCTCTGACAATTATCAGATAACTGCCGGTTCTGTCAGATGTATAAAATTCAATCTCACTGGTATTCCCCTGAAAAATTCTGACCGACGGATTCCAGTAAAGACAATTTCTGACATCGGGAATGCGGGGATCAGAGGCCTGATTTTTACATCCGGGCAATGTCATGGTATCAGGCTGAAAAAATCCTTCAAAATCAAAAAAATAATAATTCTCCGGAAGATCAATGCCGGCCATGTCACCCTTTCTCGAGATCATATTCAATATTCCACCAAACAGCAGATCACCCTTGGCATAAATCCTGTCCACCACATCTATCCTTTCTATTCTTTCGGGCGACATCTTCAGCAGTGCACCAATATCTGCCACCGGAATATTATCGATAAAAATCAATGGCCGGTATATTTCCAGATCGGTAAAATAGCCCCCTGATCTCAAATAATAGGAATCATTCCTTTTAATAACGGAAACCTGCGGGATCAGCTCAAAAATAACTTCACCGATGGTTGGCAGCTGGATATAATCATCAATATATATGGTACTGGAATGATTATCATAAAAAAACCTGTGTTTGCTTTTATCGTTTTCTTCCGATGAAACCTGAATATCTTCGGAATATGCTTTCTGAATCTGGAAATTAAGTATCATTTCGGTTGCTGCTATCTTTTCCCTGTCGCTTATGCTGAAAGGCTGCCTGAAAAATACCATATTGTCATTGGCATATTCATTATCAAACAGTATTTCAAGAGTTGGATTTTCTTTGGATTCTGCTGTGATATACATATCCGTTGTACCGTGGTATGGCTCCAAAGCGAAAATAAACCTGCCGTCATCACGGGTAATGTAGCTCGAATAATCCGTATAATTACCAAGAACAGAAAGTTTTACATGAACCCGGGGAATCCCCCGTATTGTGGATTGATCAACAATCCTTCCTGATAATGACAATCCCCTTATATCAGGAAGATATTTTAAAGGAACATCCTTCCGGTTGTTTCCGGCTGACAGATGTTGTATTCCATATCTCACTGTATCAATTGCTTCAGATCTGATAACCGCAATACAATAGTCTCCGGGATAATCATGAAATCCGGCATTTACTGCAAGGCTCAGTTTAACCTTGTCACGATGGTGGTACACAGATTTATCTGTCTGACACGAAATCCCGTTTTTCAGAACATCCTGACCAACAGGTATGTAATTATCCTCCGTTTTGTTTTCAGACATTCCATCTGCATTTTCAATTCCTTTCAAAAAAGGATTAATGATCCTGATATGCACCCATGCATAGGATGATGATGAGAAATTTCGCATCCATCGGGTGTATGCTTTCAGATAATAACTACCGGTAAGTATATTTTCCGGAAGCAATAAATAACCCTCTGCCTTCAAGTCTTTTACCGGATGTTTTGTCTGAACCACAGGATTTCCTGACGAGCTGATCAGTTCCAGGTACATAACTCCGCTCCAGTTATATTCACCTGATGAGGGTGAATTTAAAATACGGGCAGAGAAAAATACTTTTTCACCTGCTGCATATAGATTCCTGTCTGTAAGCAGACACAATTTTTCATTAAAATCCCCGGAAACCGAATCTTTTGAAAAGACAGTTCCTGCAATAGCATCTTCAAGGTTTAATGCAAGCAGGATACCGCTGATTGTCAATATAAATATATGGTATCTGGTCATGTTTACTGTTCCCAAAAATCAGGCCTGATGGTTGTCCCTCCCCTTTTTCTGCAGTCGAAACATTCCTGGTCTGCAAGATCCCATGGCCCCTCCGGCAAATATGTAAGATTTACCAGGTAGACCGGATATTCTTCTTCGTTTATAAACGAGAGGTATTCCATCAAAGATTCATTTGAAAAGTTATACAGATCACAATCAGGTTCTTTAACCGGAAATAAATAGTCCCGTTTATAGAAGATCCTTTTTTCTTTCAATGCCGAGGCCCAGAAATAACCGAGTACCGTTTCTTCAGGGTTGTTCATATTCTTCATGTTTCCCGTCACCTGCATGGGCTGTGTTTCATACAATCCTCCTGATTCCTGAGACAATCGTTGCATTCTGCCCCAGTATTCGCAGGCAGAATCGCTTAATGAATACTGCCTGACGAGAAGACTGTACCTGACTCTAAGTTTGTCAGTCTGGTTTGAAACAAAATTCAGGTACCCTCTTGTAATCTTATTGGTGGCAAGATTTTTCGTCGACATGGTGAATATTTCATTAATAACACCTGTATTCCAGCAATAATAAAGGGAATCAGAATAACTTTCCATTAAAACAAAGTTTATCTCACCATCATAATAGTCACCCAACAGATACTTTGAATGATACTCCCATGTTTCTGTCAGTTCCCATCGAAAATTGGACACACCGTTTTCCGATACCTTTGTGTCTATAAAAAACTGTAACCCCGGATAAGGATCGTATAAAGGATCCGTGGGAGCTTCTTCAGAAATCTCGTAATATATCGTGTCAATATCGGCGCAGGGAAGCATCTGGTCGAAGTCTGACCGGTAAATCCTGTCATCATTTGTTTTTACTTCAACCATATACCTGGTATAAGGATTCAGGTATGACTTTTCTATCCAGCACCGGTAATTGCCTGGTTTTATCTCATTATATATGAATGAATTACCTTTATCGTCATATACTTTTACCTCACAATCCCTCTCAGGCCTTGGTTCAGAATCATTAAACGATGAAGAGCGCGAGACTTCAACATAATGATATCCTTCCTGGTCGGTTATTTTTCCGTTAATCACGATCATTTCCCGGTATTCAGAAATATCAGGAGTATAGGGTTCAATGCAGGCAGATGATACCAGTGAAACAATAAATACGTTTATGGTTATTTTAATCACTCGCATAATTCCCAAGCTTGATATTCCATGACAGTGTTACTATCGGTGTGCCGAAAATCGACATTTTATAACCTTTGATGAGTTTGTCTTCTGATTTAAAAAAAACCGAATAGGTATTTTTTCTGCCTGTAAGGTTATAAATACTCAGCATCCAGTATGAATGGGCCGGTTTCCTGGCCTTCAGGTTACCTTCAATGTTAAATGATAAGTCTGCCCTGAAGTAATCGGGTATGCGATACTTATTTCTGGATGAGTAATAAACATATTCCCTGCCTTCAGAATAATAGACAGCTATCGGATATGTCACCGGTCGGCCGGTGTTGTATACAATGTTTGAGGAAATGCTCAGTTGCCTGTTTAACCGGATATTCAATACACTATTCAGTGCATGGGGTTTATCATAATTGCTGGGAAACCTGTCTCCGTTATTTATTTTTTCCCATTCACTGGTCCCGTCAACCAGGACGGATGATTTTGAATAGCAATAGGAAAGCCAGCCTGTAAGTTTTCCGGAGTTTTTTCTCACCATGAATTCCAATCCGTATGCTGTCTGTTCACCCTGAAGAGCCTGCGTCTCAATCAGCGGATTGGCAATGAAATCAGCTCCGTCCCGGTACTCAACCACATGAAAGGCTTTTTTGAAATACAGCTCACCTGAAATGCTCAGGCCTTTCCGGGGCATATCCGCATAACAACCGATCGTATACTGATCGCCAAAGGGCGATTTGATATGATAATCACACAACTTCCACTGATCAGCCGGTGAAATGGCAATGGTATTGGTCAGCATGAATAAGTACTGGCGCGTCCTGTTATAGGACATTTTAACCGAACTGTTATTACCGGTTCTGTAATTAAGAGCGATTCTGAGCTCAGGACCGGAATACAATCTTACCGGTTCATTGTTTGAATAATATGATGTATCCGCAATGTATCCGTCTGATCGGGGACTACCATCATAATACCGGAATACCGTTGCCGGACCCAGATAACTGTAAATACTGTACCTGATCCCTGCATAGATCGCCAGTCTGCGGGTCAGCCGGTACTCATCGGAGAAATAAACTGCACCTTGCAGTCCCTTTTCCCTGCCCAGATGAACCGGTTTTTTTTCTGACATATCACCAACAGGAACAGCATCACCCCGGTCAAGTCCGTACCGGATGCCATTCAATCCAAAATTTATCAGATGCTTATCTGAAGGGATCCAGGCATAATCTGTTCTAAATTCATAATGATCAATTGTGTAACCGTGACGATATCCCAACACTGAATTGGATGTATCTGTATTTAAAAAAGCGTACCTGGCAAATATTAAGGCATTGTCAGACGATAATTTCAGTGAAAACCGGTGATTCCATTCCAGTGAAGTGCCTGTATTAAAATACATATAATGGTTGGAAGTTGCCAGGGTAAAACGATCCCTGCTGTAATAACCGAACAGCTTAACCAGGTCTTTCCTGCCCGGTTCAAATACCAGGTTACCCGCCAGATCATAGAACATGGCATGGCTCTTCCTGAGCTCATAATCATGCAACCTGGAAAGAATCCAGTCAGAATAGGTAGATCTTGCTGCCACAATAAAAGAGCTTTTATCCCTGACAAGAGGCCCTTCAGCAGTGATATGTCCGGTAACCGGACTGATCCCGGCTCTTGCCGTGTATTTCTTGTTGTTACCCTGTCTTGCAGTAATATCGAAAAAGGATGCCAGCCTCCCGCCATATTTGGCCGGGATGTTACATTTATACAGCGAGAAATCGCTCACAATATCAGGATTGAAGGCTGAAAAAAATCCAAACAGGTGTGATGTATTATAAACAGGTATCTTATTGATAAAAAACAGGTTCTGATCGGCAGAGCTGCCCCTGATATTGAATCCTGAAGAACCTTCTCCAACATTTTGCACTCCCGGAAGCATCTGTGCTACTTTGAGCAAATCCCGCTCACCCATCACTGCAGGGATTTCCTTGATGGTTTTAATGGATAGACGGTCGTAACCCATCTGTATACCGCGAACATTATCAAATTTATCGGCTTTGATAGTCACCTCATTGATGGCAATCAGTCTCCTTTCCATTTCAACATTCAGAAATCCACTGGAGTTTATTACCAGTGCATAGATAATTTCATCCATTCCAAGACAGTTAAATATGGCAGTGTATTTGCCCGGTCTTAATGACATAACAAAATGGCCGTTCAGATCGGTGGCATAACCTTTGGAAAGCTCTTCAATATATACTGTTGCACCTATTAAGGGTTCACCTGACTCTTTATCCTGTATTTTCCCGTTTAAGACAACCGGTTTTTGTGTTGCACCATTTGTTTTTTCCCCGACAACGACAATTTTCCTGTGCCCGTTTTTTCGGCCTTCTTTGTATGTTAATTCCGTGGAAGTCAGGTGATCTTCTTCTTTATTGTCAATATGCTGCATTTGCATATGCCCAGCCGAATAATCAGGCAGGGATGTCACCAAGCTGTCACCCTTTGTTATGAAAACATTCTTTGCAGCATCGATATAAAAATAAAGTTCCTTTCCCGAAAAACTCTCTGACAAAACCCGGCTCAGTTTCAGGTTTGTACCCTGGGCTGTAACAAAAACATTTTCGACCCATTCTGGTCTGAATTTAAAATTTACCTCCGTATTATTCTCCAGATCGGCTGCAAACAGCTTGAACGGGACATGGTAATATTCACCTGAAAAAAATATTTCACCTTCACTGGCAGATAATGTCAATGAATACAATATGACAGCTGTTATCTGTAACAATTTCTTCATCTAACCCTTTCTTACGGAGTGTTTGAACCTGAATCACTGCAATATTCAAGAAGTCTTACAAGATCATTATCGGAGATATTCCTTAATTCCAGTTTATATCTTTTAATGTATTTCTTAATCTCATCTTTGGTTTCCGGAAATAACTTCAGGAATGATTTTCCCCCGGTAAACCGGTAAAGCTGATCTTCTCTTAACAAATAGGTTTTCCTGTTTTCTTCCGAATACTGGTATGCATATTCAATGGAAGAACTGGTTGGAATACGTTGTTTTGTCCAGTGAATCAGACAGACCATGTCAGCTGCGAAAATGGTCTGAAAAAACTGATCACCTGTGGAAGGGAAATGATATCTCATGAAAGTCTTCCCTAAAATCTCAAATTCAGTAATCTTTTCATTATCAATTATTATCTGCATCTTACCGCCTGCAGGAAAATCATATTCAAGAATAATATCCTGGTTAACAAGGTCATATTTAAGGAATACATCCGGATAATTTATGCCATTTACAGTTATTTTACCCCGGGATGATTTTGCATCCATAAAAAATTCATTTCCTGAAACAGATTCATTTGATTTGTAATACTTGCTGCCATTTACAAGATTCTGATCAAGTCCGTATACCGCATTAAAATAATTGTAGAGAATATCTGCAGAAATAGATTTATTCACCTGTGCCGGGGAATCCGAAAAAACTGAAAGCAGAAAAATGCAGGAAATCGTAAAATATGAAAGTCCTGATCTGAAAAAACTTCCAAAAATATCGACTGAACGATTCACGAAAGCCAAACTCATTATCAATCCCATGATCCTGTGTAAAATCCCTTCTTTTGATTCCAAATTTGAAGTGCGCAATTTACATAATTGAAAATAAAAAGAACTTTGTTTTATCACAGAATTTTATAAAATCATCAGGATGCCTGCTTTTTTACGGTATCATATCAGCGGCTTTATCTGTGAGATGTCAGTATCACTCGTTAATATGAACATTCAGAATAATTGATTATTTAAAAAGGATTCCTTTCAGTTTGCTATCCTCCTTGCATCTGCTGCTGTTCATGCTTAATCCCGGATTCCATGATCAGGCAGAGGAAAAACTAATTTTTATACAAATTCTGTGAATATTTAGGAAATATGATCAGAATAATTATTTTTGTGAAACGTCCATGATAATATTTTCAAGATGATCACAAAAGGTTATGAACCGAAATCCCGACTCGTCGGGATGAGCTCACCGAAGGTAAAATATTTTCATGGTAAGTTACATCAGACCAATAAACTTAGCGAATGAAATGAGCGATCTCATTGCCTGTCCCGATTTATCGGGAACTAAGCGAAGCGATCTCATGAGCAAAGCGAATAACTTAACGAAGTGAATAACTTAGCGAATGAAATGAGCGATCTCATTGCCTGTCCCGATTTATCGGGAAACGAAGTGAATAAATAAAACAAATATATTCTGATGAAAACCAACTGCTTGTGATAAAAGATTTTCATAGTTGCGAAGTTTTTCTCTGGCGCAGTCTGTCTCAGTTTACAACCTGACAACAGTCGTTTTTATCATTGATATCAGGCATGTTGTTTTCAGCATGCCTTTTTATTTTGGAACTTAACCTTAAAATAACATAAAAAATGAGCAGAATTCGGAAAATTTACCTTGATGAAAAAGAGATACCAAAACAGTGGTATAATCTGGCAGCTGATATTAAAACAGAACCCTTTATGAGTCCTGATGGTCCTGTACCACCTGAAGCGTGGGCACCGGTATTCCCGATGAATCTTGTCGAACTTGAATACAGTACCCAGCGATGGATTGATATTCCTGAAGGGATCCTTGAAATTCTTTCACGCTGGAGACCTTCACCCTTATACAGGGCATATGATCTTGAAGAGGCTCTGGGAACACCGGCAAAGATTTTTTATAAGAACGAAAGCTTATCGCCTGCCGGCAGTCACAAACCCAACACAGCCGTTGCGCAAGCCTGGTATAACAAACAGTTCGGGATAAAAAGAATGACTACCGAAACGGGAGCCGGCCAATGGGGAAGTGCACTGGCATTTGCATGTGCTCTGCTGGGTCTGGAATGCAAAGTGTTTATGGTAAGGGTTAGTTTCGACCAGAAACCTTACCGTAAACTCATGATGCAGACATGGGGCGCCAATTGTGTCGCCAGTCCAAGCAATGAGACCCAGGCAGGAAGAACAATACTGGAAAAGATGCCTGATACGCCGGGCAGTCTTGGTATTGCTATCAGTGAAGCAATTGAGGCAGCTGTTACCGATAAATCGGGAAATACAAGGTATTCTCTGGGATCGGTGTTGAATCATGTCATGATGCACCAGACCATCATCGGACTGGAGGCTAAGAAACAACTTCAGAAGGCCGGCATCAAAAAACCTGATGTCGTCATTGGTTGTGCAGGTGGTGGCAGTAATTTTGCAGGACTGTCATTCCCTTTTGTTTACGACAAGATCAATGGCGCTGAAATTGAAATCATTCCGGTTGAACCGGCATCATGCCCTACCATGACAAGGGCTCCCTATGTTTATGATCATGGAGACACTGCAAAAATGACCCCGCTGGTGGCCATGCACTCACTCGGGCACTCATTTATCCCGCCACCCATTCATGCGGGAGGATTGCGTTATCATGGAATGGCTCCTCTGGTAAGCAAGGCAGTTACAGAAGGTTTGATGAATCCTCTGGCACTTCACCAGCTTGAATGTTATGAGGCAGGTATTCTCTTTGCCAAAACAGAAGGCATCATACCTGCACCTGAAACAAACCATGCCATTGCTGCTGTAATCAATGAAGCCAACAAAGCAAAAGAAGAAGGCAAAGAGAAAGTTATACTGTTTAATTTCAGTGGTCATGGTTTGATGGATCTTACCGGATACGATAAGTATTTAAGTGGTCAGCTGACCGACTATGAGCTGCCGGAGAATATTATTCTGGAAAACCTGGAAGAATTGAAGGATTATCCGAAACCCCCGGTCGGAAAGTAACAGACCTGTCATTCTTTTATATATAATAATAAAGAGACTGTTTTAAAAATTCTTTTCTCTTTCTGAAACTTCAATATCTTAAAATTATCCCAGGCACAAATCCTGATAAAAAGTCCCGGCAAAACCGGGACTTTTTAAAACTAAAAAATCCTCGTCAAATCTGTTTCAACTTTTGATCGCTTCAATTTTCTTCATTACTTAATATTTTATATTCAATAGATATGGCATTCATGATAAATATGAACTTAAAGCGAAAAACCTATAACTACATAGAACTGCTCCCGTTCCGGATTGAGGATTAATGTGCCGCTGACGGGAACCGAAAACTTATCGGTTATTTTAATTTCTTTGGTAGTGCCTAATCCAACATTACAAAGACCAAATTCACCGTCGGATGTATGCCAGCCATCACCGGCTCCGACAAACAGGCTGAATGAGCTGAAATCATATCCTGCCTCAAAATACAAATCACCTCCTGCAGATCCGGCACCTCCCGCTTCATTGGAGATGTAATTGGCACTTAGGCTGAATCCGCCGGCAGAAAAGCCTGCATTTATTTCCAATGCATGGGCTCCGGTAGTATCTGAAAAATCAAAATACATTGTCCCGGGGAAATAGTAGTCTGTCAGACCCAGGCTCAATCCAAAAGGAAATGAATAAGATATATACAGATCTGATTCAGCACCTTCAATTGAAGTAAAACTAACAGATCCCCATGCGCCTACTTCAAAATTCCCTGCTGTAAAACTGACTGAAGGTTGCAGTGCCGGACCAACTGCAAATTTTGTTCCACGCCAGATATAGTTACTGACAAAATCTGCTCCAGTGCTGAACGATGGTCCTGATTCCTCTTCCTGAGCTGAAAGATTGGTTGCTGCTTGTATTGAAACAGCAACCAACATTGTAAGTATTAGCCTGATACTTTTCATACCTTAAAACATTAAATTATTAATTAATTGCCACAGTAAAAATAATTTAATTTTTAATACCTATATATTTTTAATGTTTTATTTATTTTTTATTTATTATTTTCTTTTTATACCCTATATTAAATAGGGTTTTAATATTTATTATAATATTTATTATAAATAGTACCCTTTTATCCTGTCACTAATTTGACATATAAAATATATCGCTTTATGATAACGGGTCATCAGATCGTTCTGTATTAATTTTAATTCATCAATATTTGATATCTTAGCGGTTCGGTTTGGTTTTGAATGATCAAAATCCTTCCTTTTTCCTGATAAAAAAACCATTTTCATATATTTGCCTGTCAGAATAAAATCATTGATATGCAATACGGATATTTCGATGACCAGGCCAGGGAGTATGTCATCACAAGGCCTGATACCCCGAAATCATGGAGCAATTACCTGGGTTCAACCGAATACGGGGCAATCATAACCAATAATGCCGGCGGTTACAGCTTTTATAAGTCAGGCGGCATGGGCAGGTTTATGCGGATCAGGTTCAATGCTGTCCCGATGGATCAGCCGGGCAGGTATATCTATTTCCACGACCAGGATTCGGGGGATTTCTGGTCGGCCTCATGGCAGCCGGTCGGTAAACCGCTGAGCGATTTCAGATCGGTCTGCAGGCATGGCACCGGCTATACTATTATTACATCAGAATACAGGGGCATTGAATCAGAAGTTACCTACTTTGTGCCACTGGACAGGACATTTGAAGTATGGAAAACCAGGATAACAAATAAAGATAACCGCAAACGCAAACTTCATGCATTTACTTATGTAGAATACGCAGGCTCATGGAACGCCATTGACGATTTGCTGAACATCCAGTATGTACAGTACATTGCCACAATGAAGTGCATCAACGGAATCATCGATCACGGCACCAATATCAACATTCCGGAGATGCCTGACAATTTCAAGGAGAAAGACCAGGGAAGGCATACATTTCAGGCTGTTGCAGGCGCGAAAGTCATCGGTTTTGATACAGATCGTGAACGGTTCCTGGGCCCTTACCGGACATATGCCAATCCCCTTGTTGTTGAAAAAGGACAATGCAACAATCATGAAGCATACGGCGATAACCCGTGCGGTTGCCTTCAGGTTGAGCTGGAGCTGGCCCCGGGTGAATCGAAGGATTTTGTTGTATTGCTGGGGATTGGAAAGGCAGATGTTGAAGGCAGACGGACGGTCAGCGAGTTTTCAGATTTAAAAAAGGCAGACAAGGAATTGAACAGGGTAAAGGATTACTGTCACCAGAAAATGCAGGGATTCTCCGCCTCAACGCCTGATGATCCGTTGAACAGCACCATCAATACATGGGGGATCTATAACAGCCTGGTGACTTTTGCATGGTCACGGGCAGCCAGTTTAATTTACTCCGGTATCGACCGCGACGGACTTGGATACCGCGATACGGTCCAGGATTTTCTGGGTGTGATGCATGCCATCCCTGAAGAGGCAGGGAAACGCCTTGAGCTGATGATCACAGGCCAGGTATCCACAGGGGGAGCCATGCCTGTTGTGCTCCCCTTTTCGCACGATCCGGGGAGTGAACCTGCCCCGAAAGAGGAAGAATACCGGTCGGACGACAGCCTTTGGCTCTTTAATGCCATCCCCGCTTATGTAAAGGAAACAGGAAATATTAAATTCTTTCTGAAAATACTGCCTTATGCCGATAAGGGTGAAGCGACTGTTTTTTCCCACATGAAACGTGCCATTGAATTCAGTCTTGAAAGAAGCGGCAAACACGGGTTGCCATATGGACTGAGTGCTGACTGGAACGATTGCCTCAGATTCGGGCAAAGAGGTGAATCGGCATTTGTCGCTCTTCAGCTGCGCCTGGCATTGAAAGTTTATATTGAGGTTGCCCGCTTATTGAATGATAACAAAGAAGAAAAATGGGGAATAACTGTTTTATCCAAGCTTGATGACAATATTCAGAAATATGTATGGAACGGCGAATGGTTTATGAGAGGCTACCGTTCTGACGGTATGAAGTTTGGTGCCAGGGAATGCCCTGAAGGAAAAATCTTTCTGAATCCCCAGGTCTGGGCAGTAATCAGCGGAGCCGCAACAAACGAGCAGGCAAAGTCTGCCTTGGACAATGTAAATAAATACCTGGCAACAGATTACGGACTGATGCTGTGCGATCCTCCGTATACCGATACAGATTACAATATCATCAGGTCGCAATTGTTTAATCCGGGACTGAAAGAGAACGGGGGTATTTTCATACATACCCAGGGATGGGCAGTGATTGCAGAGGCCATGCTGGGCAGGGGAAACCGCGCATATCAGTACCTGAAATCCTATCTGCCTGCTGCTTTTAATTCCATGGCTGAGATCAGGGAAATCGAACCATATGTGGTATGCCAGTCAACACACGGCAAATACAGTCCCGGTTTCGGCAAGTCACGCATACCCTGGCTCAGCGGTTCAGCTACATGGACCTTTTATGCCATCACTCAATATATTTTAGGTATCCGGCCTGAGTATAACGGTCTGAGGATTGATCCATGCATCCCTTCAAACTGGAAGGAGTTGAAAGTTCACAGAACATTCAGAAAAAAGAAACTGGATATCACCATTCGTAATCAAAAAGGGATTGAAAAGGGAGTTCAACAGCTGTTATTGAACGGAACTGAGATCAAGGGCAACCTTATTACGCCGGGAGATATGCTTGAAAAGAATGATGTGCTGGTGTTAATGGGATGATGTAATGAATTGAGAGCAGAAATCCAAATTGATAATGGTTGAATTGATGATCCTTTATTTCTAACTAATAATTATGATAATCCCGAAATATTTCAATGACAGAGCAAATGGATGGGAAAACGACCCGATGGAAGTCGAAAGAGCTTTTGTATCCGCTAATGAAATTAAAGACTTTTTAAAGCCTGACAGATCGATGACTGCATTTGAGCTTGGCTGTGGTACCGGCTTACTGGGTTATTTTTTGAAAGACTCTTTCCTCTCGATTACGCTTGCCGACAGTTCTGAACGAATGATAGAAGCACTGAAGGACAGAATCAGAAATAATCATATCACCAATCTTCATCCGCTTGTAATGGATTTACTAACACAAGACACCGGCTTAAAAAAGTATGATGTCATCTTCACCTTAATGACATTGCATCATATCACAGATTTGGATACAATCCTGTTTAAATTTGGCAATATGCTCAGGAAAAATGGCTATCTATGCATTGCAGATCTGGAGAAAGAGGACGGAACCTATCATGAGAATATGTCTGATTTTCAGGGACATCATGGATTTAAAAAAGAAAATCTGGAAAAATTACTTGTCAGATACGGATTCAGGATTTGTTTCTACAAGACCTTCTTTATAATAGAAAAAACAATGAACAATGGCAGAAAAAAAGAATTTCCTTTGTTCATGTTAATGGCGCAAAAATAGATGCTCCGTTTAGCCTTAAATCATCAGTGTCGGCATCTTTTAAACAAATTCCATTATTCTGGTTTAATATGAAATAAAACCATAAATTGGCATCAAATTAAATGTGCATAAATCCAATAAACTGAAACAATTCAAATAGTATGAAGATAGAATGTCAACCTGTAAAAAAAGAAGACATTAACATCATTCTTGATTTCATGAAGGATTATTACAGCATGGAAGGTATCAGCTTTGACAGGGATAAATCCGTTGTTGCACTGGAAAACCTGGTTTCTGATGAGAATATCGGCAGAATATGGATCATTGAGGCCAACAGGGAGTCTGTAGGATACTTCTGCCTTGCTTTTGGTTATTCACTGAAACATTATGGCAAGGATTGTATTCTTGACGAAATTTATATCAAACCCGAATATCAGCACCTTGGAATAGGCTCGGAAGTAATGAAATTTATTGAGGATTTTCTGATCCGGAATGAATTTAAAGCCATCCATCTTGTTGTACATCTTAAAAACCTTGCAGCATTCAATTATTATATAAAAAGCGGATTTCATATGCATGAAGCAAGCTTTATGACGAAAGTCCTGAAGAATGATGATGAAGACAATCCTTCAGATTAACATAGTACAACATTCTCTGATAATCATGAATTCATGCTACAAAATCACTTAACTTTGTAATCACGTAAAGAATCTGATCTTAATGAAAGAATCAATCCTGCAATTGTTAAATGCGGAAGCTGAAGCCATCAGAAAAATACCCGTTGAAGAAAGCTTTGACAAAGCATTGGAAATGATACACACATCTGTCCACATCAATCATGGCAAGCTGATAGCCAGTGGTATGGGAAAAGCAGGGCAGATTGCAATCAACATCGCCACAACATTCAGTTCAACCGGTACCCCGGCTGTCTTCCTTCATCCAAGTGACGCACAGCATGGAGATCTGGGCGTCATCCAGGAGAATGATATTCTGCTGCTTATCTCTAACTCCGGCAAAACCAGGGAAATCATCGAACTTGTTCAGCTGGCAAGAAACCTGGTGCACCATATACCTGTCATTCTTATTACAGGTAATCCGGAAAACGAACTGAGTCACCTGGCAGACACGATCATTTATACCGGAAATCCCGATGAAGTCTGCCCGCTTGGATTAACACCCACCACTTCCACGACAACCATGACCGTAATAGGAGATGTACTTGTTGTGATGATGATGCGGAAGATCGGATTCACTGCCGGGGATTATGCAAAAAGGCATCATGGCGGATACCTGGGACATAAATCAAGGATTGTTACAATCAACAACCTTGTAAAAGATTCCGGGAAGTGAAGCAAAAAACCTGGAAAAACAGAAAATGAAGGTGTAATAATCACTACATTTGAATCCGTATTGCCCGGATTTTAACATAAAACAGAAGCAGGTAAATCCAGTGTCTTATTACAAAGCTAAAAAACAGAATATGAGAAAGATATATACAATAGGTGAAACAGTGCTTGACATATTATTCAATAACAACCTGCCATTTACGGCCAGGGCGGGTGGTGCATGTCTGAACAGCGCAGTTACACTGGGAAGGCTGAAAATGCCGGTTTATTTTATTGGGGAATTCGGCCTTGATGAAGTTGGCAACTTTATAGATAATTTTCTCAGGGAAAACAATGTTTCCACCGAATATGTGTACCGTTATTACGATGGTAAATCAGCCCTAGCCCTGGCATTTCTGAATGAAAACAAGGACGCCAGTTATGATTTTTATAAAATCTATCCGCATAAAAGACTTAATATCAGTTTACCAGAAATACAGACCGATGATATTGTAATGTTCGGGTCGATGTATGCCATTACTCCTGAGGTAAGGCCAAAGCTCCTGGAATTCATTAAGCAGGCAAACAAAAAGAAAGCCATTGTCATATATGATCCCAATTTCAGGAAAATACACCTGCATGATTTGCCGAGACTTAAACCCTTGATTCTTGATAATATAAAACATGCGGATATCCTCCGGGGATCCAATGAAGATTTTTCATTTATTCTGGGTGTAAAAGACGCTGATGAAACATATGAAAATTTAAATACCCTGGTTCCCAATCTGTTATATACTGCCAGCCGGAAGGGTGTGTTCCTTAGGACACCCGGATATGCTGCGGAGTTTCCGATCAAAACCATAGAGCCGATCAGCACCATTGGTGCCGGCGACAGCTTTAATGCCGGTATTGCCTATTCGATCTTTAAACAGAATATTTTATACAAGGATCTTCAGCGGCTTGATGAATCTTCATGGAAAAAGATTGTCAGCACAGCCATTGAATTCAGTACGGATGTCTGCCTGAATTATGATAATTACATCTCAAAGGATTTTGCAGAACACTATTCGTTATAATAACCGTCTGTTTCAGACGGGTTCCGCATTATTTATCAGATATTCCTCGGCTTCAATGCTCCATAAACCATTGTGCTTTCTGGTAATTTCGGATAGTTGCCTGAAAAAAGGACTTTTCTTTCCTTTTTTTGAGAAATCATCAAGAGCAGTTAACGGCATCCTGATATGCGTGTAAATAAGTTTTTTACCTCCGGGAATATCAGGCAGGTTTAGTGTTGTCGGTATCACAGCATCAAGTCCGCCGATATGAGTTATAAGTCCCGCCGGATCAAGGCCTCCTGACATGATATCAATGGCCTCTTCCATATCATTGTTGTTTCCCCCGCTTGTCCCCACAATATGTGTGAAATTGTAGTGCACATTGTAAAAATTAAATTTGGCCCTGAAATTCGGATCACCCGGACCGGCAAAAAAATTCAGGCATCCGTCAAAGGCCAGGATGGCATCCCCCTGTTCAACAACCTGGCTGACCGGGGCAAAAACAAACACATCATTATACCCGGTTCCTCCTGTGATCTCGAGCAGTGCTTTGACCGGATTATCCAGATTTCCTGTATTGACATACCGGAGCTCGATTCCGTTTTCAGCCGCCTCCTTTGTACTGTATAGTCTTGCAGCTCTGTTCAGTCTTGACTGGTCGATATCGGTTACAACCAGCAGTTTTGGTTTTCTGTCCTTACGGTGTATCACATAGTTGATCGCGGCCAGTCCCATAGGTCCCACTCCTGCCAGGATAGCCATTTTCCCCCCGTTAATAATTTCCATTTGATGGATGTATGAGCCCGGACTGGTATGGTAGCAGGCATGCATGGCACCGATCACGCATGATAAAGGTTCAGCAAGGGCCGCCGGATAAAATCCGTGACCGGTATATTGTAAAAGGCAATTCTGTTCCATCACCTCATCCGGAATAATGATGTAAGTGGCATCACCTCCGATGAACCTGTAAGAATAGCCGGGTGCACTCAATATGCCCACAGGACCATCAGGATAATTGATAGCCGGCTGGATAGAGAACTTCATGCCCGGCATAAACGAATCCCTCCATTTTTCACCTACTTCAACAATCTCCCCGCTGAATTCATGTCCGATCATGGTCGGATTCCTGCCGATATCATCAGGGATTCTCTTATGCCCGATTCCCTGTTTTGCCGCTTTATACGATGACATGCAAATACTGTCACAGACAACCTTTGCAAGAATCTCGTTTCCTCTGATAGGGGGTAATTCAAACTCTTCCAGTCTTAAATCGTTTTTTCCGTATATTCTGACTGCTTTGGTTTTCATATTCTTCTCTTCATTTTAACTTAACATAATCTGTCCTCCTGTTACCGGGATGGCCTGGCCGGTTTCATATTTCTGGTCGATCACGTAATAAACGGCCTTCATTACATCTTCGATGTCGCAACCGCGGCCTGCCGGAACCTGATCCTCATAATAACGTCTGACTTCCTCTATTGTTTTTGCGCCGGGAACTTTACCTGCGCGAAGATACTGTATGAAAAGCCCGGTTTCCGGATCTGACCAGAGAGGACCGTCAAAAAAATTACCGGGACAGATGGAATTTACTTTAATATTGTATGGTATCAGTTCAAGCGCGAATGATTGTGTCAGTCCCACACCGCCAAATTTCCCCCCTGCATATGCAAAATTCCTGTTGCTTCCTTTCAATCCTGATTTTGAATTGATCTGGATGATGTCGGTATAGTATTTATTTTTGTACTTCGACTGGATCTTAAGCACCTCAGACGCGTATTTGGTACAGATATAGTACCCCTTGTAATTCACACTGGTAACAAAGTCAAAGACATCCGGTTCCATCTCGTCGAGACCGCCCGCTTTCAGAACCCCGGCATTGCTGATAAAAAGATCAAGGCCTCCAAATTCTTTGATGGTGCAGAACAAAAGATTCTGAACCGATTCAGGATCTGTAACATCGGTCTTAATAAAGATCGCCTTGCTTTTAAGACCAATGGCATTAAGCATTTCAGCAAGGGCTGTCCCTTTTTCTTCATTCAGATCGGCAATAACCACGTTGGCCTTCTTTTCAAACAGATGAGTAGCAATTCCTTCACCAAAACCCTGGGCAGCTCCTGTAATCACTGCAATTTTACCGGCAACAACCTCAGATTCTGCTGACAGACCTTTGGAGATCTTCCTCCTGTAATTTTCAACTTCCCAGGTATCAATAAAATCGATCTGGTAGCAGGTCATGAATCTGGGTCCGCCAAAGTATTCGGTATAAAAGCTTATTTTCATAAGATCTTCATAAACATCCAGCACCGTTTCGGCCGACCGGGAATTCTCCTCGCATGCTATCAGTCCGATTCCCTTTATTAGAATTACTTTGGGTGAATATCTGAACTCATTTCTGAACCTTTCCAGCTGGGCTTTGAACCTTGTAATAATGCTTTCTGCTGTTCCCGTCGTCTCAACATAGAGATACTTTGCTTTGCAGTAAACAACGATATCAGGCGTAAAAGGCAGCGAGACCCTGAAAAAGGCATCCTGGCTTTCAATGAATTTTTCAACAAGGGTATTATAGCGTACTTTTAAAACAACCGGTTTTTTATCGGTCATCAGCATTCTGACAGCCGGCAATATTTCCTTTGCACTTTTATCTGTTTCCAGTTCATCCAGCACAGGATCAGCCGTGACCTGTTTTCGTATCCTTTTTTCAATATCCCTGAAGATCTCTTTTATTTCTTCAATGGAATTTCCGCCAACAAATACACCATGGTTTTCAAGGAAAATGATCCGGGGATCTTTACCTTTTTCCTCACGGTATTTCAATATTTCCTGCTCAACACTCTTAAAAAGGGTATATCCCGGATCAACATATTCGAGGTACATGGTGTTTTCAGGAAATAATTCCCCAACTGCCTGTTTTGACCTTTTAGCACATAACATCCCGTTGATAAGGAAAGGATGTGTGTGCACAATAAAAGGATATGCTATGACATCATGCATGGATGTTTCAACCGATGGTCTCAATCCAGAGTCCTTATCAACGATAGTATTGTTGAGATCCTCTTTTACCTGTCTTTCCCGTTCGAAAGGATCTTCGCTGTATGATGCCTGTGATATCTTCTTCAGCTTTGCTCGATCGAGCTGAACAAATCCGTCTTTGTTTATCGTTGCGAGTGATGTGCCGCTTGCCTTTATCCAGATGTATTTATCATTCTTAAAAGATGTATTCCCTCCGCCTGCTATCACATAACTTTTTTGCTTTCCATAGTATTGTGAAATTTCCACCAGGTCTGCCAGTTCTTTCATTGCATAAGTTTAATTTATGGTTATTATTCCGCTCTGCATTCAATTCGTTTCCGACAAATATCTTTCAATCACGGCTTTTCCGAGGAGGATGAATTCCTGCTTTTTGTCCGTTCTGGCCAATCCTTTCTCATCGATGAATCCTTCTTTTCCCCTGGATTTTAAATACTGGTGTGCAGCCACAATGCAGGCGCCCTCCCACGCTATTTTTTCAAGCCAGGGATCCAGCTGTTTGTCTGAAGCTCTTACAGTAAGAGGTATTAGCTGCGGTGTGTTATGCTCTGTTCCGAACACGATAACAAATCCCCTGTCTTCCATAAACCTCACAAACCGTTCAAGATTTTCAAACCTGTTTCTCCCGGGAATCAGCTCCACGCAACCTACACCCAGCACTGTCAGACGATCTGCCAGTCTCTGGTGGTCTTCTTCAAACCCGGTATAATTTCCGTTTTTGTGATCCAGCAACACCGGATAACAGGGAATGCCTCCCGCATCAATAACGATATTAATGATTTCAGGAACAGATAAGAACGCATTTTCATCTTCCGGAATATAAGCCAGTCCGCCTGCTTTCAGCAGATTTCCCCTGATCTCTTCCTCAAGCCGGGTATTGTCATTGATATCCGCTTTCTGCTCTTTTCCGGCATACAGGTTCTTCAGAAAAGATCTTTTTTCGGAATCACTGCTTAAATGCTCATGAAGCCTTACCCTGATTGCTTTGGCAATATGTCTTTCACGAACAAGCTCTTTTGCGAATTCTTTTTTGATTTCTTCAAAATCCAGTGAAAAGGGCGCATTTATGTTCTTAAGCAGTTCATTGGTTTTCAGCAACATCATCTGAACCTGTTTCTGACTCTCAGTTTTTATCTGTTCCAGTTTCTGAATATTCTGTAATGACACTCCAAAAGGATAATTTAATCCCTTTCCGCTGAAATAGGTCCTTCCCGGATTATTCGGATCGTTAACCTTCATACCTTTTTTCTGTTCTTCTGCAAGCAATCCGATGAATTCGATATTGAACTCAGGAAATATGCGGTGTTTTACGGCATTTTCATGAAATGCTTTATAACCGTCCGCCACAAAAAAATCGTTTATACCGAGCACTTTAATATCTTCACTGACAGCCATCTCAAATGGCTGCCTGATATCCGCAAAGGCGCTGAAAGAATAAGGAGTATGAATATGGCAGTTCACTTTGCGGGCTTGATCTTTCTGATTAATCTTCCACCATTTTAACAATTCATCCTTATCCGGGAATTTCGAGAGAAAATACATTATATAGATCTATTAGCTTTTTTTATATTGATGTAAAAATAATCCAAATATCTGAAGTCACCTGTAAATTCATGTCAGCCGGAAAAATTTATAGCTAAATATCCAGTTTAAGTTTATCAAGCTCATTATTGATGACATTGATTTCCTCATCAGTCAGTTCAAATCCGGCTGCCCTGGTATTCTCTTCAACCTGTTCCGGGCTTCGGGCACCAACAAGCACACAGGTAATTCCCGGCTGTTTCATGGTCCAGTTGATTACAAGCTGAGGCAGGGTTATTTCCCTGTCTTCGGCGATGGTTTTTATTTTTTGCAGAAAATGATTGATTTTATAAAGATTTTCACCTTTAAAATACGGCAGATCCTCCCTGTTATCCCCTTCACCGAACTTATAGCCATGAGTTATTTTCCCGGTCAGAACACCTCTCTGCAACGGACTGTATGCAATGATCCCGATATGATTCCTGATACAATAAGGCACAACATCTTTTTCAATTTCTCTCTTAACCATGCTGTATGGTACCTGGTTGGAAGCCAGGGGCACAATCGCAGCAGCTGTTTTCATCTCGTTCACGTTATAGTTACAGACTCCGGATGCTTTGATCTTTCCCTGTTGTATCAGCAAATCAATTGCTTCCATGGTTTCTTCGATGGATGTGGTCGGATCGGGCCAGTGAATCTGGTACAGATCAATGCAATCGATGCCCAGCCGTTTCAGACTCTCTTCACATTCTATTAAAACACTTGCTTTTGAAGCATATTTATGCATTCTGGCAGGCTTGCCTTCATTGCTTCTGGAATTGAAAAAAAACCGGCCTTTATCAGTGTTCCATCGCAGTCCGTATTTTGTTAAAATCTGCACTTTGTCTTTTTTGCCCCTGATGGCTTCGCCGACAATTTTCTCGCTCAGGCCGAAACCATATGCAGGTGCGGTATCGATGGTGGTCATTCCCAGATCAATTGCCCTCTGGATGGCTCTGACAGACAGCTTGTAATCGGTGCCGCCCCACATCCATCCTCCCACTGCCCATGCACCAAAAGCAATTTCAGTAACTTCGACATTGCTTTTTCCGATTTTCTTTAAATTCATAAACCCGGGATTTGATTATTATCATCTCAAAACATCAATAAAATATCAATAAAACATGCATTAAAATGGCTTTTATCCACCTGGTTCATACCTTCTTTATAAAAATATGTTTTTGTTTACCAAGATAATACATCTTCAGGGATTTCCGACAAATTATTTACAATCCAGTCCGCTTTGCAACGTTCCCCAGGTAACTGTTTTCACCTGTGCCGATAAAAGGTATAAAATCCTCCTTCACAACTGAAATGCCATGTTCTCTGAACATTTCCCTGGCAGCAAGGAATATCAGCTCCTCGGAGTCAACCAGCACACCATCCATGTCAAACAATACAGCCCTGATCATACTTATATTACTCATCATTCATATGTTTCAGGAGGTAACTGCCGTTATCCTTCCATCAGGTCTTTCACACCTTCTATTATAAACCTGGGCTGGTACGGAAACGTGCTCAGCATCTCACGGGTCGTGATACCGCTAAGTACAAGACACGTGTCGATTTCCGATTCGATCCCTGCAACGATATCGGTATCCATCCTGTCACCGATGATCAGGGTCTCTTCCCTGTTGCATTTAAGCTTTTTCAAAGCATTCCGCATCATCAGCGGATTGGGTTTGCCGACAAAATAGGCATTTCTGCCTGTTGACAGCTCAATGGGCGATATCAGTGCCTTGGTAGCCGGTATGATGCCATTTTCTGTGGGTCCTGTCAGATCGGGATTCGTACCGATCAGTTTGGCCCCGGCAAGTACCAGGTTGACAGCATGCTCAATCCTTTCATAACTGTAGCTTCTCGATTCTCCAACCACAACATAATCAGGATTTACATTGTTCATTGTATAGCCAACATTATAAAGTGCGTTTATCAAACCTGCCTCACCAATGATATATGCGCTGCCTCTGGGTTTCTGACTGTTCAGAAACATGGCAGTAGCCAGTGCGCTGGTATAAAATACATCTTTGTTAACCTTTATACCGAGCCTTGAGAGCTTTTCCTGCAACTCTTTGGGCGTTCTTTCGCTTGAATTGGTAAGAAAGACAAACCGCTTCTTTTCAGAAACGAGCCAGCCGATGAATTCCCCGGCACCTGCAAGCAGCTTATTGCCATGGTAGATCACACCGTCCATGTCAATAATGAAGCCTTTTTTATTCCTGATAACTTCTATTTGTTCTTTGTGGATTTTCATGTATTTAAATTTCAATATTTATATACCAACAAATTTAATAACATTGGTATAAAGTCTGCATTAAAAAATCAACCGACAGGTATCTGAGTGGTTTTTGCCAAATCAAATCTTTCTGACAGACAAACCGGGAAGACCGCCTTTTCAGAAGGGAATACGGCCTGGCTCATGCTGCCGTTTTCCTGTACCGGTATACGGCCAGTATTGTGGATATAATTGCTATCACGATCAGGGCACAGATTTCCATGATTATATCATGAAATGTTGATCCTTTCAGCATGACCATCCTGTTGATCCGCATGATATAAACAACGGGATTGGCGAGATTAATTTTTTGTGCCCATACAGGCATGCTTTCCAGGGGGGTGAATATGCCGCTCATCAAAATAAAAATGATCATAAAGAAGAATCCGGTAAACATGAATTGTTGCTGTGTATCTGAAAAAGTAGAAATAAAAAGGGCAAGCCCGAGTACCGCTACCATGAAAATTGCCGAACAGAAGAAAAGAAGGACAATGCTGCCCTCAAAGGGTATGTTGAAAGCGAGTTTTCCTATGACCAGGCCCAAAGCAAGGTCAACAAGTCCGATGATCAGAAAGGGTACTATTTTGGCCGTTATGAAATGAAGTTTTTTAACAGGTGTGACATTGATCTGTTCAATGGTTCCGCTTTCCTTTTCCTTTACCAGGTTGAGCCCTGCAAGAATGAACCCGATCGCCAGCACGAGTATCCCGAGTATCCCCGGCAACATGTAATGTTTATAATTGAGCAATTCGTTGTACCAGTACCTGTTGGTAACCTGTACCTGAGGGACAGATGTAAAAGCCTGTCCGCCGGCTATTCCGGCAACGATATTCATGTTGTAATCGCGGATCACTCCGCTCAGGTATGCCCACGACAATTGGGCATTTGCTGCATTGATGGCATTGACTGCGACAAATATCCGGCCGGGATTTCCTGTTCCTGTTTCTTTACCAAAACCGGAGGGTATCTGAATGATCAGATCGCATTTGCCGCTGTGCAATAAATGACCGGCCTCCTGCTCAGAAAAAGTTGAGAAACTGACTTTAAAGAATGTCGATCCTTCAAGCTTGTTGACCAGTTCTCTCGATTCGACCGTCATATCGCGGTCAACGATGCAAAGCTTTACATTCTTTATTTCAAATGTAATTGCAGGGACCAGTATCAGCATCTGGACAACCGGAATGCCAAATATTGCTTTTCCGATAAATTTATCCCTGAAGATCTTGATAAACTCTTTTCTGATTAAGTATATTAGTGTTCTCATTTACGCCATCCTTAATATCTTTTATCTCTCTCCTTCTTTTATCCTTTCCCTTCCTTTGTCTTTTCCCTTCTTATATCTATTAACTCTCTTTGTATTTCCCCTGCTTTTGTCTTTTTCCTTTTTTTTGTCTCTCAACTTCCTTTACCTTCTCTCTTCTTTTGTCTTTAACTTCCTTTATCTTCTCTCTTCTTTTGTCTTTTCTCTTTTTATGCCATTTCCGTTCTTTTATCTTCCCGCCCGGGCTTTTTGCCTTATATTACTGCAACCGGATCTTGAAATTTTTCATACTCAGTCCGATAAATACCAGTGTGAAAATCATCAGTATCAGCGTTTCCTTCCATACATAAAGGAATCCCGTTCCCTTGATCATGATGTTTTTAATGATTGTAATGAAATATCTCGGAGGCAATACAGCGCTTACCCACCCGTATATCTTTGGCATATTCTCAATAGGAAAAATGAACCCTGAAAGCAAAACGGCCGGGAGCAACATGCCCACAAGCGAGATAAAGATTGCCTGCTGCATGTTTTTGGCTGCCGTTGAAATCAGGATACCCAGTGAAAGGCTCATAAAGATATAGAGCATTGATTCGGCAAGGAGCAAAAGCAGGCTTCCTTTGATCGGCAGACCAAATACAAACCACGAAAGCAGCAATATCATGATCACATCGACAAAGGACAGCAGAAAATAAGGAAGCACCTTGCCGAGAATAATCTGCAGCGGTTTGAGCGGTGAGACAAGCAGGACCTCCATAGTCCCGAACTCTTTTTCCCGTGTAATGGTTATGGAGGTCATCAGGGCACAGATAAGTATCATTATTAGGGTTATAACACCCGGCACAAACATAAACTGACCTTTCAGGGAAGGATTGTAAAACATTCTCACCTCGGGTTGAACAAGCAGGGTTTTCGCAGCAGATCTCCCGGCCAGTTCCCTGTTGAAATCGGCTATGATGGCAGTAAGATAATTTGTTGTCAGGGTTGCCATATTGGGTTCTGAACCGTCAGCAATGATGCTGACAGCAGCCCGGCCTTCGCTGATAAGTTTCCGTCCAAAATCTTTCTCATAGACAATTACGGCTTTGATTTTATTACCCCTGAGTACTCTGTCAATATCATTGGAATTTAAGAGATTTTCACCTCTCCTGAAAAAACCGGATGAGCATATTTTGTCGGATATTTTCTGTGTCATTTCATCTCCTGAAAGATCAAGAAAGGCAACCCGGGCATTCTTCAGGTCGGTGCTTACAACAAAGCCGAACAGCAATATCTGAACGGCAGGGATTCCGAAAAGGATGATCATGGTCCGGACATCCCTGAAGATATGCAGGAACTCTTTTTTTACAAATCCGAGAAACCTTTTCATTCGTATATATTTGCTTTATTTATTCGCTCAGTTTACTGGTCTTGTGAACAGTTGTTGTCATTAAAAGGTCAGATGCCATTCGTTTTGATAATGTTATTCCTGTCTTTCGACGGTTTTTCAAAGCTTATATTCTATCCTGGTTTTTTTCCGGGACGGGCTATTTTTATAAACACCTCCTCCACTGTTTTAACCTGGTATTGCTTCTTCAGCTCAGCCGGCGTATCCAGTGCCACAATTTTTCCTTCGCTCATGATCGAGACCCGGTCGCAATATTCGGCCTCATCCATGTAATGTGTAGTAACAAAGACAGTAATACCCCCGGCTGCTGTTTCGTATATCATCTCCCAGAACTGGCGTCTGGTGACCGGATCAACACCTCCGGTAGGCTCGTCGAGGAAGACAATTTTAGGTTCATGCAGCACAGCTACCAAGAAGGCAAGTTTCTGCTTTAATCCCAGCGGCAGATCTGCAATCAGCCTGTCGCCGTATTCTTCGAATCTGAGCCTTTTAAGAAGACTGCCTGTCCTTTCCCTGATAAGCTTCTTTTTCATTCCGTAGATACCGCCGTAAAGCATGATATTCTCCTTCACAGTCAGATCCCCGTATAATGAAAACTTCTGGCACATATACCCGATATTCTTTTTTATCTGTTCCGGCTGTTTCCTTGCATCATACCCGGCAACGGTAATTTCTCCCAATGTCGGTTCCGACAATCCTGAAAGTATCCTGAGCGCTGTTGTCTTGCCTGCGCCATTGGCACCCAGGAAACCAAAAATCTCCCCCTGATAAACCTCAAAGTCCAGATTGTCATTTGCCGTGAAGCTTCCGAACTTCTTCACAAGATTTCTGACTGATATGACGGTGTTGTTTGTCATTGATTCTTAATATAAAACCCGCTCCTGAACTTCTGCCCCTATAGCTGCCAGGCATCAGTGACAGACATGCCTGCCGGTCAGGCAGGCTCTGCCGGACAGGGATAGAATGATATTATACCTTACTTCCCATCAGCTCGAGGAACCTGTCCTCGATACCCGCCCTGGTCCCGGTTATCTTTACATCAGTGATCCCCATCCTGTCCAGATAATCATACAGGGCATCGTCAAAATCATCATCTTTAAAGGTCACATGCACTGCATCTCCAAACGGATAAGCCGTGCTGATTCCCGGATAACTTCTCAGGGCAGTTATCAGCTTATATTTTTCAGGAGCCTTTACACTGAAGAGCTTCCTGCTGAATCCGTCTCTTACTTTTTCCGGCTGATCAACCGACAGTATCTGTCCATCCTGGATAAGCGCCACCCGGTCGCACTTCATTGCCTCATCCATATAGGGGGTCGAAACGATTATTGTTATATTATAGGGTTTTAGTTTCTTCAGCATCTCCCAGAACTCTGACCGTGAAACCGCATCAACACCGGTCGTAGGCTCGTCAAGGACAAGCAGTGCGGGCTTATGGATAAGGGCACATGACAGGGCCAGCTTCTGCTTCATTCCTCCCGAAAGCCTCCCCGCGAGCCTTTTCTTAAAAGGTTCGATATGTGAATAGATACCGGATATCAAATCGTAGTTTTCTTCAACGGTTGTTCCGAAGACAGTGGCATAGAAATGAAGGTTTTCCTCAACTGACAAGTCCTGGTAAAGACTGAAACGGCCCGGCATATAACCGATATTTTTACGCAGCTCTTTGTAACCGGATCTGCAATCAAGTCCCAGTACTTTCATTTCGCCTTCATCAGGCAGGAGCAGGGTCGTAATGATCCTGAAAAGTGTTGTTTTGCCAGCTCCGTCCGGTCCTATGAAGCCGAAGATCTCACCTTCGTTTACCACGAATGAGATATCTTTCAAAGCCTGGGTTGCTCCGAATTTTTTACCTGTACCCGATGATTCAACTGCTTTCTTCATACATTTTTCAGAATATTGCCTCTCCCGGCATGCCCGACTTTATGGTCCCGTCATTCTTTACATCAATGATTACGGCATATACGAAAGCTACCCGTTCTTCCTTTGTCTGGATAATCCTGGGAGTGAACTCTGCCTTGCCTGAAACATAACTGATCGTACCCGGAAATGATTTGTAGCCTTTTGCGCCGTCATCGATCCTTACTGTACATTCCTCACCGATTTTTATACTGCCCAGCTGGGCACCGCTAACATATACCTTCAGCTTCATCAGCGACAGGTCGGCAATCTTTACAAGCGGCCTGCCTGCTGTCATCATCTCTCCGGCCTCGGCATATTTCTCAATAACTGTTCCCTTCAGCGGACTCCTGATACCGCAGCGCTTAAGCTGCTCATCAAGGACGGCTTTTTTCGATTCATAAACCGATAATTCTGCTGCAACGGATGTTTTCTGTGTATTATTGGCTGTTATCTGTTTTTTCAGTACAGCAACCTGGCCTGTCAGGTCATCGAGTTGTTTCCGGGTTGCAGCATCATCCTTCAGCATATTCTCTATCCTGTCAATATTGACCTGCAGATTCGCGATCTGCTGGCACAGAATTTCGTTCTGCGAGTTTATTGTGGTGATCCGTGCCCTTACACTTTTCATCCCGGCGTTGATCTCGGCTTTCTGAAGATGGAACAGGGTGGTATCGATAAGGGCAATCTCCGTCCCTTTTTCAATTTCCGAGCCTTCTGTTACATCAAACCTGAGGATCCTTCCGTTGGTCTCTGAAGAGACTGTCACTTCAGTGGCCTCAAAGGTTCCGAACGCATCAGCCTGGCCGGATTTTTTACTGCAGCCGGTGAAAATAACAGCGGCTGCCAGTATTAATATAATGGTTTTCATGTGTTTGATTATTATTTTAAATATTGGTCTTATAACCTGTCCCGGCTTTATGTCGGGAACCTGTCCCGGCATGTAGGAATTACTTATCATTTGTTCGCTCATTTTATTAATTGCATGATTCGCTTTGTTTGTATTACTTGATTTCCTCACCGCTTATATTTAAATACTCTATTCTGGCCATGGCAAGGTTCACCTGATGAATTTCGTAATTGATCAGTGCCTGTCTCTCGGCATTAAGTTCATTCATAAATTCTGTGGCT
>JAFGBD010000053.1 GCA_016933335.1 Bacteroidales bacterium
AAAAATTTGTTTTCCGATGCCCCTGAAAGGTTAATCTTTTCAGGGGTTTTATCAACATTTTGTTAATCTGTCAAAGTAGAATTAATTGGCCGGATAAATAAAAAAGGAATCGGTACGGTATAATTCTGTCTTCAATATTCGTCTTCATTAAAGAAAAAATCATCCTTGCTCGGATAGTCAGGCCAGATATCTTCAATGCTTTCATATATCTCACCTTCATCTTCAATCTCCTGCAGGTTTTCAATGACTTCCATCGGAGCACCTGAACGTATCGCATAGTCTATCAGTTCGTCTTTGGAGGCTGGCCATGGAGCATCTTCAAGTTTTGAAGCAAGTTCTAGTGTCCAGTACATTTTCTGAAATTTAAAATAACTCTTCAAAAATTGTGCAAATATAAAAAATTTATCATTTAATCAACATTTGACACCCATTTTATTTCATCTATCTGATAATCAATAGATAACGACCGGGATAATACGAAAAAATAATCAGAGAGCCTGTTTATGAAACGAAGGATTATTTCAGGGACATAATTATTCTCCTTAAGTTCAATAATACTTCTTTCCGCACGGCGGCAAACTGTTCTGACAATGTGACAAACAGAAACAGCCTGATGACCTCCCGGCAGAATAAATGAACTTAGGTGTGGCAGTCTGACGGTCATTGAATCTATTTCTTTTTCCAGAAAATCAACATCTTTATCCTTCAGTTCAGGCAACCGGTTTTGACAGTCATCACATCCGGCAGCGAGCATGGAAGCACATACCATCAGTTTATCCTGTATCTGTATCAGGTCTTTTGAGATCTTTGCAGCCACAGACTGATCCCGCAATAATCCTATAAAAGCGATCAGTTCATCCACTGTTCCATATGCCGCGATCCGTTTATCGGATTTTGAGACACGCCTGCCTCCCAAAAGCGATGTTTCTCCGGTATCACCGGTTTTTGTATATATTTTCATTTTGTTAAATAAATTTTTTAGCCTGGAACGAAACAATATTCTGTATCTTGTTGTTCAATCAGTTTTGGAAGATTATTGAAGATGATAATGAAATTCGCTCTTCCGGATTTCAGTTCTTACCTTCTTATGTTCTCTTATTCTTTTCCGGTTAAGATACGGAAGGGCTTAAGATTTAAATATTATTTGTATAAATAAAAAAAAGATTTCTGAAATATCATCGGGCCGGTTCAATAATTGGTTGATTATTCAGCCTGTCAGACTCAATCTGGCCATCCATTAATTTGATTATGCGTTTGGCATGTTTTGCAATGTCCTCTTCATGGGTCACCACGATAATGGTATTCCCTCTCGCGTGAATTTCCTGAAACACTCCCATGATATCGACGGATGTTTTCGAATCAAGATTACCGGTGGGTTCATCAGCAAGAATGATGGAAGGATGGTTAACCAGTGCCCTGGCAAGTGCCACACGCTGTCTTTGGCCGCCTGAAAGTTCATTGGGGCGGTGAGATTTTCTTTCAGTCAGCCCGACACTCTCGATCACTTCCTCAGCTCTCATGATACGTTCGTGTTTGGACATGCCTGCATAAATCAAAGGTAGCATTACGTTTTCAAGTGCAGTGTACCTGGGCAGAAGATTGAAGGTTTGAAAGACAAATCCGATCTCTGTATTTCTTATTTCAGCCAGTTGATTATCTTCAAGCTGGCTGACATCTTTGCCGTTAAGAACGTAATTTCCTCTTGTCGCGGTATCCAGACATCCGATGATATTCATAAGGGTTGACTTGCCTGAACCCGAAGGTCCCATGATGGCAACATACTCGTTCCGGTTGATATCGGTGGTAATTGAGCGCAATGCTTCAACAATCTGGGTACCGACAATATAATTTTTTATGATGCTGTTTAGCTGTATAATTTTCTCCATGGACGGATGATATATTTGCAACGATATGCATATTACTAATATGATGAATGATGTCGCAAAAATACTATTTCTCAGTTTCTTTATCCAAATAAATTATAAAAATGATGAGATATTCCGGTTGTCTGTCCGTAAATCTTTCAGGGATTGCTAAATCAAAAGTTTTGAAAATTTAAGACCGGTGGTGTTTCTGAGCTGGTATTGATCCTGATTCCATAAATAAAATGTAAGATTCATGGTTGAAAAGATTAAAATCTGATAACAAAGTGTTGCTTATGAATATTGGTATTCAGAAACGCCATTCCCATTAAAAAAAGATCAATTGAAACTTTAACCCGGGGATCCGATATGATTTCCTTCCAGGCTTTTAACATATCCACTGACCATCGTATGTCATCCAGTACGATCAGGCATTCATCAGGATAGTCAAGCACTTTCCGGAAGTAAGACAATAATTTCTGGTATTGATGATCGCCGTCTATGAATACGAGCAATCTGCCCTTTAAGATCCTCAGCATATGCTGCAATGCATTTTCAAAAGTATCGGTGATCAGCTCAACATTCTTCAGATTCAGATCATGAAATGTCTTTGCAGCAACCTTTGCAAGGTCGCTGTTCCCTTCAGCTGTAATTACCTTTGCAGATGGTTTTGCAGAAGCGAGATAAGCAGTGCTGATCCCTGCTGAAGTTCCCAGTTCGGCAATGAACTCAGGCTGGTAAAAGGCAACGAGACGAGACAGCATTCGCCCGTATTTGGCTGAAACAGCCGAAGTTCTGACAATCTCCCTAAGTCTTCTGATGTTCTTTTTTGAAGTTCTGGATCCTGCACCATATCCGTGAATGACAATTGATTCATTGCGCTTGAGGTACTGCTTTCTTGTTTTTTCAATGATTTGAAAGCAGGGAAGGCCCTCATGTCCGTTCAGCACTTTTTTAATGAAGCTGTAAACAAAAGGTGAATGGATCCCGTGCCCGTATTTATGTCTTGCAAATAGTTTGTATGATAAATATCGAAATATTAAATTTACCCTTTGCATCTGTACTTATATCATAAACATATCTTGCAGGTTATAAATCATGGTAAAAGTAAGCATTTTTGTTCAGCACAATAATGAACCAGATTCTTGATCAGGATATAAAATATCTGAAAGGCGTAGGTCCGAAAAGGGCTGCTTTAATGGCCAGGGAATTAAACATATTCACTTATAAGGATCTTTTATATCATTTTCCATATAAGTACATTGACCGTTCAAAAATATTCAGGATCAATGAAATAGATACAACCCAGACATATATCCAGATCAGGGGTAAGATCACAACTTTCAGAACCGAGGGGCATCCGAGGAAAAAAAGACTTGTCGCCGAATTCACTGACGGAAGCGGATCCATCGAACTGGTCTGGTTTCAGGGAATAAACTGGGTTTTAAAGAGTTATCAGACAGACAGGGAATACATTGTATTTGGAAGACCTGCTTTGTTTAATTCACGTATTTCCATTGCACATCCTGAAATTGAGCCTGCAGAAAAATCTGAACAGGGAATGAATTCATCTTTTTCCGCACAATACCGTACCACCGAAAAACTTAAAAACCAGTACATCAGCTCAAGAACCATACAGAAACTTATGTCCACATTGATTTCTTCCGTTGGTGATAAGATTGAAGAATTCCTGCCGGATTACCTGGTTAAAAGACTTAATCTCTTGTCCCTGAAAGAGGCGCTTGTCAACATCCATTTTCCTGATAACAGCAGAGTTCTTGAGAAGGCAACCTACCGTCTCAAGTTTGAGGAATTGTTCCTTATTCAGCTCAATATCCTGAAGCAGAAATATTTCAGGAAGAATCATTACAAGGGACTGGTTTTTTCGAAAGTCGGTGATTATCTGAATGATTTTTACAAACTCAGGCTGTTTTTTGATCTCACTGAAGCCCAGAAACGGGTCATCAGGGAAATCAGAAAAGACCTGGGATCGGGGAAACAGATGAACAGGCTGCTGCAGGGTGATGTTGGCAGCGGAAAGACACTCGTGGCTTTAATGACAATGCTTATTGCCCTTGATAATGGTTACCAGGCATGTATCATGGCACCGACAGAGATACTGGCAAATCAGCATTTCGAGACCATCAGCAAATTTCTTGAAGGAATCAATATCACTGTCAGGTTGCTTACAGGATCTACCGGTAAAAAGCACAGGGTAACGATTCAGGATGAACTGTCGGATGGAAAACTGCAGATTCTGATAGGTACGCACGCCTTACTGGAGGATCCGGTACGGTTTACAAATCTGGGACTTGTAATCATAGATGAACAGCACCGTTTTGGTGTTGCTCAGCGGGCAAAACTCTGGCGGAAAAATGAAGAAAACCCGCCCCATGTGCTGGTAATGACTGCAACACCCATACCGAGAACCCTGGCAATGACTTTATACGGAGACCTTGATGTATCGGTCATAGATGAATTACCTCCGGGACGGAAACCGGTCAAAACATATCATTACTATGATTCGAAACGCCTTGCGATGTTTGGATTTTTGCGCAGGCAGATAAAGGAAGGCCGTCAGATATACGTGGTTTATCCCTTGATAAAGGAATCTGAAAAAATGGATTACAAGTATCTTGAGGATGGTTATGAAGCGTTTGTCAGGGCATTTCCTCCGCCCGAATATGTGGTCACATGCGTCCATGGTCAGATGAAGACCGGGGATAAAGACTCAGCCATGAGACTGTTTGTCGAAGGAAAATCAGATATTCTCATTGCAACAACTGTCATAGAGGTGGGTGTGGATGTCCCCAATGCAACGGTGATGGTCATTGAAAGTTCAGAAAGGTTCGGGCTTTCACAGCTGCACCAGCTCAGGGGCAGGGTGGGCAGGGGAGCCGATCAGAGTTATTGCATCCTGATGACGTCACATAAGCTGACAAACGAGGCCAGGAAAAGGATAGAAACAATGGTGTCTACCAGTGACGGATTTGAGATCGCCGAAGTTGATCTGAGACTCAGGGGACCAGGAGACCTTGAAGGCACACAACAAAGCGGTATTCCGTTTGAACTTAAGATATCTGATCTGAGCAGGGACAGTCAGCTGATCCAATATGCCCGGAATGTTGCCGGGGAAGTTCTTGACAAAGATCCCGCTCTGAACAGTGAGCCTAATCATAAACTGGCAGAACAGCTGGCATTGCTTAAAAAGACTCCTGAAGACTGGAGTATTATCAGTTAACAATCCTTACATGGATATTGAGATCCTGCATTTGGTCGAAGGGGCAAAAAAGGCCAGGGGAATGACAGTCATCATTGACGTGTTCAGGGCATTTTCACTGGCATGCTATATGTTTGATCAGGGTGCGGAAATGATTATTCCGGTTGGTGACATTCAGACGGCATACAGGCTTAAAGCCGAAAATCCCGGTTACATTCTTGTGGGCGAACGCAACAATATAAAGCCGCCGGGTTTTGATTTTGGAAATTCTCCCCACCAGGTCAGGAATTTTAATTTTGGTGGCAGGACTGTTGTTCATACCACAAGTGCCGGCACTCAGGGAATTGTCAATGCAGTATTTTCCGATGAGGTTTTAACAGGCAGTTTTGTTAATGCCGGTGCCATTACCAGATACATCAGGAAAAAAAATCCCCGTCAGGTTACGCTGGTATGTATGGGGTATTCCGCAAACCATCCTGTTGAGGAAGACAGCTTTTGTGCACAATATATCAAAGACTCCCTTGAGGATCGAAAAACTGATTTCAGTCAGATGGTTAATGAAATCAAAAATACCAGCGGGAAAAGGTTCTTTACTGAGGACATGCAGGAGCATTGTCCTTCAGAGGACTTTTACCTGTGCCTGGCTCTCAACCGCTTTGATTTTATCCTGAAAGCCCAAAAGAGAACGGATGGACTCATCAACCTGGTATGCAAAAGTGTCGGGTGAGGAATGTACGGATTCGTACGCTCACTGTATTGTTCCGTTCACTTTTAACACTATTTTAACATTACTAACAATCCTGTAAGTAAAAGAAATACAGTAAGATAAAGAGTTTGGCATGGTTAATGTAATATTATGGTCAAACACGTCAAACCAAAAACAGGAGATAATAAAATGAAAGCACAAATTAACAACCGGATCGGAAGACAAATGATACTTGTCTTGATGGTTTTGAGTTTTATAGCAGGCAGCTATGCTCAGAAATCCGCTATAGCCCTTAATGAAGGCAGCAATATAAAGCAATTGAACAGTATTATTGAATTGTTGAACAACATCGAATTGAATGATGCAATACCTTCAATTCAGGTAATTGGCATAAATGATACCGAACTTGGCAGCATCGAACTTGAATTTGACAGGATTATATCTGTACCTGAATTTTCAACCAGTAATGCATTTATTTTAAGTGAAGAAGAAGAGCTGGAAGTTGAAGACTGGATGCTGGATGAAAGTCATTTCAGGATTTCAGGCAGCAATTATGGAATGGAAGAAGCAGAAGAAAAGCTGGAAGTTGAAGACTGGATGCTCGATGAATCGCATTTTCTGTCCGGTGAAGTAAAAACGAATTCGGAAGAGGATCTGGCAGAAGATGAACTGCAGATCGAAAACTGGATGCTTGATCCGAACCACTGGGCTTCGTTAGCTGATTAGCATCTTGCTGATTATCTCCTGGAGCCTTCTATATAAATCATCCCGGCCAATGGCCGGGATTTTTTTTATATACTTGGTTCCATTCCGTTATCATAAAATCCGGATAACCTTATCTGAAAATATCAGAATAAAAAGAACCCGGGCGAACAGCGCTATTTACACATGAATTTATGAATGGTGGATGTCCGGTATGTTTCACCGGGATTCAACACGGTACTTGGAAAATCTTCCTGGTTTGGTGAATCCGGGAAATGCTGCGTTTCAAGACAGAATGCATGCCTGTATTTGTAACTGGTGCTGTCTTTACCCATGATGGTTCCATCCAGGAAATTTCCGGCATAGAACTGAATCCCGGGTTCGGTCGTATAGATCTCCATTACACGTCCTGAAACCGGTTCCTCGACCTTTGCCGCCAACGACATTTCATTGCCGGTTTTCTTTAAGACCCAGTTATGATCGTAACCCATTCCGTATTTGATCTGCCTGTCATCAGCATTGATTCTTTCGCCGATAGCGGCCGGTATCCTGAAGTCAAAAGGTGTACCTGCTACATCAGTAATCTCACCGGTAGGAATCAGGGTACTGTCAACCGGCGTGAATTTATCGGCATTGATCATCAGTATATGCCCGAGAATATCACCGTTATCATGCCCGGCCAGGTTAAAGTACGCATGGTTTGTGAGATTCACAACGGTGGGAGCATCCGTTTCAGCCTGGTAATCAATTTTTAACTCATTGCTGTCATTTAAAGAGTAAATAACCTTAACCGATAAGTTACCGGGATAACCTTCTTCACCGTCCGGGCTTAGATAGGTGAGAATAAGAGAATCTTTGGTACTTCTTTCAACATTCCATACTGCATGGTCAAAACCAACATTGCCGCCATGCAGGGAATTGGGTGCATTATTAATGGCAAGCGAATACTCTTTTGCGTTCAGGGTAAATTTTCCCCTGGCGATCCGGTTGCCATAACGGCCGATGATCCCGTTGAAATAATTGGTATTACCGATAAATCCTTCGATGGAGTCGTAACCTGTCACGATATCTTTGAAATTTCCGTCTCTGTCCGGTACCCAGAGCGCGGCAATACGTCCCCCGTAGTTGGTGATCTGAACCGTCAGTCCGTTTTTATTTTCAAGATTGAATAAACCAACCTTCTTTCCATCGATGGTGGTTTCATACTCTGCCTTGTCAAGCGGTATAAACTTAAATTTACTTTCTGATTTGCAGGAGGTTACCAGTATCAGAATCATAACGGACACAATCATCGAATAATTATTTACAATGTTCTTCATAATCAAAAGTTTAATATTTTCTTTTTATAGTATAATAAATATTATTACTGTGTGTTGCAATAAATGCAATATTATTAAATTCTGGCGGAAAGTCTATCAGATTATTCTGATCATTCTGAGACTGAGACATTATTTCTCAATGATGATCACCTCTGTTCGCCGGTTAAGTGCTCTTCCTTCTTCGGTTTCATTTGTTGTAAGAGGCATTGAGAATCCGTAACCGGCATATTTAATCCTGTCGCTGCCGACGGATGAATTTGTGAGATAATGAGCAACTGACCTGGCTCTTTGTTCCGAAAGCATCTGATTGTATTCGACCGGTCCGATGCTGTCGGTATGACCGCTGACCTCGATTTTTACCGAGGGATAGGTTTTCAGAAACCCAATGAGCTTGTCCAGCTCGATTTTTGATTCATCTTTCAGGACATAAGAATCGAATTCATAGAAGATATTCTTCAGGATAACCGACTTGCCTATTTTAATAGTCTGAAGCGGTATATCCTTTATAAAGGGTTCATCGATCTGGAAGACATTGTTCAGTGAGAAATGATCTGAATAGAATAAATACCCGTATTTTGAGACATTGAGCAGATAATCCTGGCCGGCCGGTATACAAACAAGAAACTCTCCGGTAACCGAGTCAGAAACGGAGTTATTGATCATCTGGTTTGTTTCCAGGTCAATCAGCTCAAAGCCGGCACCCAGAGGTTCTCTGGTCTCGGCATCAAACACCCTGCCTTTCATATAAGAAACTTCAACCGGTCTGGCTTCCTTATAAAGTTCAAAAGTATAGATATCTCTCCCGCTGGCCGTATCTTTAGCTGAAGCAAAAAAAGCGCGACTGCCTGCAGCATTCAATATCAGACCATATTCATCGTCAGAGGTATTGATGGGATATCCGAGATTCACCGGTTTTCGCCACTTACCTGATGAGTCTTTTATGCTGTAAAACAGATCGAACCCGCCCAACCCGATGTGCTCATCTGAGGCAAAATATAATGTTTTGTTATCGGGATGGATATATGGCGCCCAGTCGCGGCCGGTTGTATTGATGGTTTCACCCATGTTTCTGGGTATGCTCCAGTTGTTCCAGGCATCCATGGTTGTCACATATATATCGATGTCACCGAAACCACCGGCTCTGTTGCTTGCAAAATAAAGCGTTTTTCCGTCAGCAGATAAAGAAGGCTGTGTTTCATAAGAGCCTGTATTCACCGGTTTACCCATATTTACGGGCGGCGTCCATGCATTTCCTGTTTTTGTTGAGAAATAGAGGTCGCACCGGCCAAATCCGTCTTTTCTGCCACAGGCAGTGAAAACCATCATTCTCCCGTCGGCGGAAACAGATTGTGCCCCTTCGTTAAAGGGAGAATTTAAAGGGGGACCGGCATTTTGAGCCTTCTCCCATCCGTTAATGCCCTTCTTACTGATAAAGAAATCTTCCTGGTAACCGGTATAGCTTGTGCTGTCCTTTATCAGTCTGGTGAAAACAAGTATACTTTCATCAGCAGTTAAACACGGCCAGTATTCATCATCTTCTGAGTTGATTGACGGGCCTATGTTAACAGGGGTGAATGGAACAGGATTGGCCATGGCGTTGATTGAGAACCGGCATCTTTCAATGTTTTTCAAGGCAATCTTAATATGCTTCTGGTTTTTATCCCCTGTCTCAAGAAAAGCCTGGTAACTTTCCAGGGCATCTTCATATCTTGACAGATTGAATTCAAGATTACCGAGCAGGATAAAGCTGTATGGGTGAAATCCGGGATCAATTCCCAGACCCTTCTGGTAAGCTTCAATGGCCTGGCTGTATTGTTTCATATCTTCGTATGACTGTGCCATCAACAGATAGGCTTCAATGAAATTATTATCCGCAGCAATCGCCTTTTCGAAATGTAAAACGGCATGGTCATATTGTCCTGCATTAAAGTATTGAATTCCTTCACTGTAAGCCTTAATGGCTGATTTGTTGCCGGTGGAGTATTCAACCTGGGCACTCAGGACAAACATATTCATGAATAGCAATATTTGGAACAACATGCGGATCTTCATATTCTTCATCAATTTAATGCCTCAGGCCTTCAATGATTAAAATTAACAATTCTTAAATTCTTACTGCTATAATAAGGTAACTTATTTCCGGGTTCAGAATACATAAGGTATAAACCAGAAAGAGTTACCGGAAAAACACTGAATGCGGATTTTCGGACTCAAACACAATTTATTATTTGCTATCCAAAATAATGCCATTTATCAACAGAATAAATCACCTGAAATGCATGGTGGATTTTGGTCACCATACAGGTTTGATTCATCAATTTTAAAAAACAGTTGTCGGTAATAAACGTATCCTTGAATAAAATCGTGCAAATTTTAAAATAGAATAAATAACATGATGAAAAACCTGGAAATAAAAGGAACAATGAGTTCGCCTGCCGTGTTATTCAACTGCGATGGAAACTTTCTGATTGAAGGAAGATCTTTGCCTGACAATGCGATCAAGGCATTCGAACCATTGTTCGCATGGATTGCCTCTTTCAGAGGTGAAAAGGTGAAATTCACAATTAATCTGGAATACCTGAATACAAGCTCTTCGATGCAATTGTTTAGATTGCTGAAAATGCTGGAAGAAAATGCTGAAATTAAAGAGATTGAAGTGATCTGGCAGTATGATGAAGATGATGAGGAACATTATGAAACCGGACAGATATTTGAGGAACAGCTTCAACGCACTGGTTTTCGGTATTTAGTAAGTGTATGCTAATGATTGTTCAGGATTATCCGGTACAATGCCTGCAGGTCTGATGATTTTTCATTGGAAATGTAAAATCCGGTATCATTGATGAATGTGATACCTTCAATCTGCAAACCCGAAATTTCTTCAAGCTCAATCCTCCCTGTGATCTTCAAATCAGACATGTTATTGATAATAATAATAAACGGGTAAAAGAGACTGTACCCGCACAAAACCAGTCTGCGGCTTGCCGGATTATAATCCGCCCCTGTAATCAGCCCTTCACATTCGAGATCATGAATATGTCTTGCCTTGAATATTCCTTCTGATGCCGGTAAAGAATAGATGCTTGTCTGCAGGTTAAGCCAGTCCTTCGTAAATAGATACAGTGAATCACCGGTTGCAATCATTGCCTCACAGTCGTATTGATTCGCAAAAGTTGCAGGTGTGAAATCCTGCTGGTCTTCATAAGAAAAACCGATGACAAAGGCATCAAGCTTCTGAAATTTTTGATCTGCAATGGCCTTTTTTGGGATCATGTATATTTTCAGATCTTTTCTCGAGCCATCATTATTGCCGAAATCACCGATATAAATAAATTCGCGGTTTTGGGCAATATCTTCCCAGTCTCTGTTCTTTCCGCTGGCTATCTCAATGGTTCTGGCAATTTTTCCTGACACGGGATTCAGTCCGTATAATTTTGCTTCATTTCCGCTGTCATTAAAGGTCCATACCAGGCTGTCATAAAGGATTATTCCTGAAGTCTCCGAAAGTTCCTCAGGCAGATCGGATACTTTCTCGAGCATATATGCGGAACGCCACGTTGCTTTACTTTCTGATGCGGCCTGAAGGTCTCCGGATACAGAAAAAATAAGGAACAATAAATAGAACAGGGAATTGAACATTTTGAGGCTGTTAATGTATAAAGCCGAACAATTGCATCATCTTCTGAAAGATATCAGTGTTTTCATAAAAGCCTGAAAAACTCTCAGCTCCCGGTCCGTAAGCGAAAACAGGGACAGGTATGCCGGAATGCTGATGACTGGCAAATCTCATTTCAACCCAGCCTTTCTGAAAATCACCATTGGTTAAAGCCAGTCCACTGGTTTCATGGTCGGCGGTCACAATCACAAGGGTGTTTTTGTCACGTGCTGCAAAATCAAGGGCTTTGCCCACTGCTTTATCAAAATCCAATAATTCCAGGATAATGTTATTTGTATCATTGGCATGACAGGCCCAGTCGATCTGGGAGCCTTCAGCCATCAGAAAGAAGCCTTTATTGTTTTCCGAAAGAATGCCGATTGCCTTATCAAGTGCAAGGGAGAACATATTACCCCGTCCTTCTGATATCGAGGGGAGATGATTATTAGCGAGCATGGCAGCTATTTTGCCCGGCTTGCACATTTTCAGTTCATTGGTATCATATGCAATCTGGTAATCTCTGATTATCAGACTGTCTGTCAGGTTTATACTGTCACTGCGTTTCTCAAAATAATTTCTGCCTCCTCCAATAAACACATCGATACCTGAATTGACAAGATCGGTTGCAATGCTTTCATACATATTGCGATGCTTCTGATGTGCTATAAAGGAGGCGGGTGTCGCATGGACAATGGAACTGGTCGCTATTAATCCTGTAAACAGACCGTTGTCTTCAGCATATTCAAGTATTGATCTGCAGGGAAGGGAGTCGGTACCAACCCCGATTGCATTGTTATATGTCTTCTGGCCTGTAGCCATGGCCGTGCCGGATGCTCCTGAATCAGTAATATAGTCAGTTGCAGACCATGTCTTAGCTAATCCGGTGTATTTGAATCTTTCGATATTCAGATGCCCGTGGTTTGCTGTCATTCCTGCATAGATTTGTGCCAGGCCCATACCGTCTCCAATCATAAGCACGATGTTTCTGGGACGCTTTCCGCATAAATCTTTTGCCTTAGAATCATTGCCGGTAATGATTCCGGCTGCGAGGAGAAAAATCAATATACCAGTACTCATCATGATTTTTTTAAGAAAAACAAAGATAACCATTCTATGGTTTTATATTTACTGTAAATGAACCCATATCACAGATTATTTTTTGATTCGTCTCAAATCCGCTTTGCAATTAAGGAATAAATGTTTAAAATAGCTAATAATATTTCTTTTCCGTTATGTGTCAGAAAGAACAAAAACAAATAGTTACTGCTATTGCATCGTTTGGGATGTCGGGAAGTATATTTCATGCGCCTTTGCTGCATACCCACCGTGGATTTTTGTTAAAAAAAATTTTGCAGAGACACAGCAGGTCTGCCCTCGATAAGTATCCTTATATAACCATCGCAAAAAAATACGAAGAATTGCTGTCAGACAATGAAATTGAATTAATCGTGGTCAATACTCCCGACAATATGCATTTTGATTTTGCCTTCCAGGCTTTGGAAGCCGGAAAACATGTGGTTGTTGAAAAACCATTTACAACAAAAGTGAGTGATGGCGAAAAACTGATTGCCCTGGCCAGGGAAAAGAACAGAATTCTCAGTGTCTTTCAGAACAGGAGGTGGGACGGTGACTTTCTCACGGTTCAAAAAATCATTCGTAATAAAGTTCTTGGCCGTCTTGTTGAATATGAGGCTCATTTCGACAGGTACAGAAACTATATTCAGGATTCATGGAAGGAGAAGCCCGGATACCAGACCGGTACATTATACAATCTTGGTTCACATCTGATTGATCAGGCGCTGGTCCTTTTTGGAATGCCTGACGCTGTTTATGCAGATATAAGGATCATGAGAACGGGTGGTAAGGTGGATGATGCCTTCGATTTAAAGCTTTATTACAAAGATATCAAGGTCACCCTGAAGGCGGGTTATCTGGTACGTGAACCCGGCCCGAAATTTATGGTACACGGTACAGAAGGTTCGTTTGTAAAATATGGCATCGATCCGCAGGAAGAAGATCTGAAACAAGGCCTCTTGCCTGATAAATCCAATTGGGGAACTGAGCCTGAAAGTGAATGGGGCATACTGAATACGGATAAAGACGGTATTCATATCCGAACCAGGATCAGAACCCTGCCGGGGTGTTATATTGATTATTACTCCAATATTTATGATGTCATTGTTAAAAATACCGAACTGTCAGTAAAACCTATAGAAGCCCTGAATGTTATAAGGATCATCGAAGCAGCATACATGAGCAGTGATAAAAGGCAATCGGTATCTTTGACATATTAGTTTTTGAATAACTTTTTATTGGTTCGGAAAATAACATCCATAAATCTGATATATCGTATGATGCTAAAAATTAAAAACAACACCAAAACAATGATGAAAGTATATATGATTCTTGTATTGATGATTTTAATGTTGACAGAAACACTCCTGTCAAAAGCCCAGGATGCCGACCTGTCAGAAATCCAATATGCAGAATGGGAGAATCCGCATATCAATGCCGTTAACAAGGAACCTGCCCGGGCATCATTCATGGGTTACCCTTCAGAAGCAGGTGCTATTGAGGATGATTATTCAAAATCGCCCTGGTATTTATCCTTAAACGGGGTATGGAAATTCAATTGGGTTGACCAGCCTGGGAAAAGGCCTCTGGATTTTTATAAGAAAGATTTTGATATTTCGGGATGGAATGATATCCCGGTTCCTTCCGACTGGCAGATGCAGGGTTATGATTATCCGATATACCTGAATATCAGGTATCCCTTCCCGATGAACCAGCCTTATATACCACATGAATACAACCCGGTCGGCTCATACAAAAGGTATTTTACAGTACCCCGAAGCTGGGGAAAAATGGAAGTTTATATCCATTTTGGTGGTGTGAATTCTGCCATGTATTTATGGATCAACGGTAAATATGTCGGATACAGCGAGGACAGCAAAACACCGGCGGAATTCAACGTAACCCCCTACCTGAAAAAAGGACAGAATTCGGTAGCAGTGCAGGTATACAGATGGTGTGACGGAAGTTACCTCGAAGACCAGGATTTTTTCAGATTAAGCGGTATTGAGCGGGATGTGTATTTATTTGCTGCTCCAAAAATACGCATCAATGATTTTTTTGTAAAAGCTGGTCTTGATTCGCAATATTCAGGAGGCACATTCGATCTTGGTGTTCAGTGTAAAAACCTTTCCACTAAAGATGTCAGGAATTATAACCTGACAGTAAATCTCTATGATCCGGAAAACAACCGGAAAATATATACTGCATCAAAAGAATTCAGCCTGCCGGCGGCAGCTGATACAAATATTCGTTTTTACGGAGATATTTCAAAAATAAGACACTGGTCGGCAGAGGATCCTTATTTGTATACACTTACACTGCAGCTTACAGATAAACGCAATAAGCTGGTTCAGGCAACAGGATGCCGTGTGGGTTTCAGGAGCATGGAGATCAAAGACGGAAAGCTTCTTGTCAATGGTAAAGCAATTCTTTTCAAAGGTGTGAACAGGCATGAACATGATCCGGTGACCGGACACGTCATATCTGTTGAGTCTATGAAAGAAGACATCCGGCTGATGAAGCAGTTTAATATCAATGCAGTAAGGACCAGTCATTATCCCAATGATCCCATGTGGTATAAGCTATGTGACAAATACGGTCTTTACCTGATTGATGAGGCCAATATCGAATCACACGGGTATGGCTACAGACCGGACAGGACCCTGGGAAATCATCCCGGCTATCTTGACGCTCACCTGTACCGTATATCAAATATGGTTGAGAGGGATAAGAACCATCCCAGCGTGATAATATGGTCCATGGGCAATGAAGCCGGAACAGGTACCAACTTCCTGGCAGGATACAAATGGATAAGAAAGCGTGATGAAACCCGGCCGGTTCACTACGAAAGAGGGGAGAAGGACACAGACATCAAAGAAAGACATAAAGATATGGTAACAGATATGTACGCATCTGTTGCGCACATACAGCGTTACCTGGATAAAGATCCGGATCGCCCGTTTTTCTGGTGTGAGTATGCCCATGCCATGGGAAACAGCACCGGCAACCTGCAGGATTTCTGGGATTATGTTGAGTCGCAGCCCAAGCATCAGGGCGGATTTATATGGGACTGGGTGGATCAGGGTATTCTAACGAAAAATGACAAAGGCAGGGATATCTGGGGCTATGGCGGTGATTTTGAGCCGGAGGGAACATACACTGATCAGAATTTTTGCTGCAACGGACTGGTCGCTCCTGACCGCAGCCTGCATCCCGGCATATGGGAAGTTAAAAAAGTATACCAGTATATAAAAATCCTTCCGGTGGATATTGGATCATACCGGTTTGAAATTAAGAATATGTTTGATTTCACATCCCTGAAGAACTATCAAATCTTCTGGGAAATCCAGACCGGCGGAGTTCAAATCCTGGAAGGAGAATTGCCTGTCATGGATCTTGCACCCGGAAAATCTGAGATCATAACCATTGAAGGAATTAATATGTTGCAGGATCCGGCATCGGAATATTTCATCAACTTTTATGTAAAATCACTTCAGGCCACTGAAATGATACCGGCAGGACATACCGTTGCAGCAGAACAATTTAAGATACCCTGCAGGACAGTGATGAATATTGCCGAAGAAGAAGAATATGCGGATATTATTCTGAACAAAACTCCGGAGGAATTTATCTTCGCAGGAGATGATTTTACCATCAGGTTCAGCCGTGAAAACGGCAGTCTTGCGCAATATACTTACCGGGAGAATGATCTTCTGGCCGGAGATATGAATATCAATTTCTGGCGTGCACCTACAGACAATGATTTTGGGAATGGTATGCAAAACAGGCTGAAACCATGGAAACAGGCCGGAAAAAACCGTGTCGTAGCCGGAGATTCTGTTGTCAGGCTTGGGAAAGACAGATACGCTGTCATTTTCAGATTCAGCTTTCCCGATGTCGAATCAGCCGGACTGACCGAATACACCATCAAGGGCAACGGGGAGATCATTGTGAAGAACACTTTTACCCCAGGTGAGAAAGATTTCATTGAATTACCCAGGTATGGAATGACACTGGTGTTGAATCAGGGATATGACAACATGAAATGGTTTGGCCGGGGTCCGTTTGAGAATTACCAGGACAGGTATACAGCAGCATTTGTAGGTTTATATGAAAGCACTGTGGGCGACCAGTTCGTGCCCTACAGCCGGCCACAGGAATGCGGAAACAAAACAGATGTAAGGTGGGCATCGTTTACCAACGATAAGGATCATGGACTGAAGATAACCGGATTGCCTTTATTGAGTTTGAGTGCACTCCATTTTACCATTGAGGATCTGGATCCGGGAGAAACAAAAAAGAACATCCATCCTCCTGATCTTGATCCCAGGCCTGAAATATATTTGAACATCGATTATAAACAAATGGGTGTCGGAGGTGATACCAGCTGGGGAGCATTGCCGCATGATAAGTACAGGTTATTCCCGAAGGAGTATTCCTATGCTTTCAAAATAAATCCGCTATAGAACACAAAATACTGGCAGATCAGAAAAGAATCGTGAATAATTAAACTTAAACAAATAAAGATAAGTCCATGAAATCTTAATAAAGGCCGGAAAGATGCTCCTGGTCATTATCTGCATTCAGACTATTCCATTCTTTCCTTAAAAAAATGCTCTGTTTCTTTATTTGTAAAATAAACATAACAACCTTTCATACCACGAGTAAGAAGAACTCTGTATATATTTTTAATATAGGTTTCAAAATTATTTGGGTCTCTTTTTAAAGTTGGATCTCTGGTCATAGAAATATCTCCTGTTAAAGTTCCGGTTGTTGAGTTAAATATAAGATCCGGACCTATAATTACACCAATATAGTCAAATTCAAATCCTTGTGCTGTATAGATACATCCCACCTGTTGAAAGCCATTTGGTTTATATGCCCATTGAAACCATGCAGGGTATTTACCAACGGCATGATCACCTTTTGTTTCCCAAGGCATTGCAAATTCTCCAATTTTTACATCATTTATAAGTGAACCATCCGGTTTCGGCTCACTCCATGGCCAACAATATCCTGCTACAAGCCTTGCTGAATTTGGTTTTTCCGCTTCTTTTTTGCCAAGTTCGATGTATAATTCTGAAGGAGAATTAAATATTTTGAAATCAAAAATCTCTGTTTTTCTAAGAATTCTTTTTTTAGTTGTGTATCCAAGAACGGATTCGATCCATTTAAGATAGTCATTTGATCCCATACATCGGAACTGTGATAATAACTCAACTTCATCCATTGAAGCTTGAAATTTCTTTGCTGCTTCTTTAATAGTTGAAGAATTTCCGATTTCCTGGTATCGAACCCTTTGTTTATCATCGATAAAGAAAACTGTGGTTTTTGCACTTCTGATTAGTTGCTCTGCCATTGGCATTTCTGATCTGTCTATAGACCTCATACGCTGATAATAATTGGCGGTTTCGATTCTATGAGCTTCATCTATTAAGAGTACATCCAATCCATTTTCATCCATTCTGGATGGTGTAAGTGAATATGGACTAACAAAAATATTCTTGACGCTTCCACCACCTACCCATGCTTGTAATCCATCTCTGAAAGGCTTTGATTTGCTTACTAATAATACTTTTTTTCTTTTTGCAGCAACTTCGGCTAAAATATTGACTGCTATTAGCGATTTTCCTGTGCCGGGTCCACCCTTGACAATAATAACTGACTTCCTTCCTTTTGCATATCCTCTGCGAATTTTACCCCAAATAAGATTTTTAGCTACCAGTTGCTCATTCAGTAAAGAAAATGAAGCTTCATTATTTATGATAGCTTTAACGTTTTCAAGTAATCTCCTGGAAGGTCTTATCCTGCTTTGCATAAATCTGTTAAAAACTTCCGATCCTTTACCTGATTTCAATAACAGTTTTATTTTTCCTGCTAGTTCTGTAGTATCTTCCCTGCAGTAAATGGGATATTCATTCAGAATATTACGGTATATCGGATTAAATAGTCCCGAAATATCTTTATTGCTATAGTTATGGCAATAAGAACAACTTGTTAGGGTAATAGATGGTTCTTTTTCAAATTCTTCTATAAAATCTAGCAAATAGTTATGATATCCTTTAATTTGTTGTGAAGGATGTGCAACAACTTTTTTTCTTCCTCCTGTATAGGTCTCGACAAAATTACCTTCAATCTCAAGGGCTGTAACATTAGTCCATTGTTTAAGCTCGATAACTAAAATGTTATCTTGATTTTTTTCATTTTTACCAAATAGCAGGCAGTCAATCCGACTTTGATTATAAGGTACCTGATATTCAAGAGCAATAAAGTTATTACGAGTTTCAGAGATTTCAATCAGATCTTTGACACGTGACAAAGAGTTTTGCCAGGATGAAAATTCATTTACTGCCGCTTTTCGTCCAAAACTTTCCAGAAAAGCATTATTCATGATATCAGCTATCTTATTATAGATAACATCATGCCTGAACTGATCAAAGGTATCGCTATAAATTAGCATTTATAATTCGTTGTATTTTTTTGCTGAGTTGGAGGACTTTTCCACCGGGTATTTCTCATTATTCTTCCTGATTTTTTCCAGAACGATATCTTTAACATTCAAACTATGCTTTTCTGCCAGCAAGAAACAAAATGCAAAAATATCTGCAAGTTCTTCCTTTATTTTATTGATATTAACTTTTTCAGATTCCTCAATGGATTTCCACAGGAAAAGTTCATTTAGCTCAGCAGCTTCAATTGATATTGCTAAAGCAAGATCTTTTGAGTTATGAAATTGTTTCCAGTTTCTGGCATCGCGGAAATCGATAAGCTCATTAATCAAAACATCAAAATCGTTCATAATAATTCATAATTAATGTATCTAAAGTAGAAATTTATTATAAAAGTAACATTCGAAATACTGATAACTTACTAACTAAAAAACAACAGGAATCTTTATTATTTTTTAAATATTTAACATCCAGATTAAAACCGCTTCGCAATCCACAAACGGTTCAATATAATCGATGTTTTTCCTCATTGCAAAATCAGCGGGCAAAGAATCCCGGATGGATTCAATCAACTGCCCCTTTCCACCGGCCTGTTTCAGGAAATGTTTCGCTCTTGTCATTAATTCCGGTATAATATGTTTAACCTTAATTCATCGTAAATCTATTAAAAGTTACCATTAACTGTTCCTTTTTTCCGGGAACCCATAGATCAATAATAAGGGCATAGTCAGTTTCAGGTTGTATAAACAAAAAGGTATCACGACGGCTCTGTTGGGAGATATTATATAATTCACCATTTTTGTTTGATGAGGCTCAATCCGTTTTATATCTTTATTCTCTCATTGGTTCTCTCACTGATACATGATGGGGTAATGATAAATTCGCCGGCCGGGACTTTTCCTGTGAGGGGCTTAATGAGAACCGTTTCAGGAAGAATAATAATTGCTGGCTGGCAACAGTATTGAATGATAAAACAATTTGTATTTAACAGCCTTATATCCTATATTTATAAAAATATTTATTTCATTAATACAATTAAGAAAGTTGGTTAATCCTTATTTAAGAAGCAGAATCAATTTTTTTCATTTTACATTATTTCCTAAAAAGACATATCTGATACTTTAAGTTTAACATCTCTAAACCTCCTCTCCATGAAATCCCTTAAAGAAGTCTCATTCCTGCTCAACCTGCATTTATTGTTGTTTCTGTTCTTTTCCGGCACATGGGCGAATATACCCGGTTTAGAAGAGGAAACACCTGGTATGGGTCAGGCGGAAAACACGTCACAGGTGCCTGCCCGCATGAAGGCCTTTACAAAAAGGTTGCGTTTTGAACCGAACATGGGACAGACCGGTGCACCGGTCCGTTTTCTTTCTCGCGGTTATGGCTATACACTATTTCTTATGCCTGATGAAGCCTTCATTGCTTTGAAAAATGCAAAATCCGGTGAATCATCACAGAAGTCATGTTCATCGGTTCGCATGCAGCTTATCGGGGCCAATCCTGCTCCGCATATTACCGGTCGCGATATCCTGCCCGGGATAACAAATTACTATATCGGTAACAATCCCGACAACTGGCACACAAATATTGTCAACTATGCCAGAGTTGAATACCAGGATATATACACGGGAATCGACCTGGTATATTATGGCAAAGAAGGCCTGCTTGAATACGATTTCGTTGTATCACCGGGAGGGGATCCTCAGGATATACTAATGAATATCATAACCAATGAAAAGATCAGGCTTGATAAGCAGGGCAACCTTGTTATCTCAGGGGAAAACAATACGATGATCCTTAAAAGGCCTGTGGCTTACCAGGATATTAACGGAAACCGTGAACCTGTTGACGTGGCATTTGCCTTCGCAGGCAAAAACCAGCTAAGGTTTGTTCTTGGCAAATACGATCCGCGGTATTCGCTGATCATTGATCCGATATTGATATTTTTTTCATACTTTGGAGGGAGTGGCTATGACAATGGATCTGCCATTGCCGTTGATACATCGGGTTGTGCCTATATTACAGGAACTACCTATTCAACGGATCTTCCGGTGCGCAAAAGCTTCCAGAGTAATAAATTTCCAGGTTTCCTGAGTTCTTCGACAGATGTATTTGTCACCAAATTCAATCCAGAGGGTACTGATATTGTATATTCCACTTACATTGGTGGCAGACTTAACGAAAGCGGTAATGCCATTGCGGTTCATGAGAATGGCCAGGTGTGCATCACCGGACAGACCGGTTCAGATGATGACCCCGAAACTCCAGAATATGATGGTTTCCCATTGAAGAATTCCTGCCAGACCGAAATGATTGATAATGCTGATGCCTTTGTAACCGTTCTGGACAGTTCAGGCGGACTGGCCTATTCCACATACCTGGGTGGTAAATACGACGATTATGGTGTAGATATTGCTGTTGATATTTCCGGTAATGTTTACGTAACAGGAAATGTCTTTTCGTTTGATTTTCCGATAAAAAATGCATTCATGGATAAAATACCCAGTTATTATTATGCCACTTTTATAACCAAAATCGATCCAACAAAATCGGGCGATGAGTCGTTGGTTTACTCGACTTTCCTCGGGGGAGAAGGAGACGATGACGCAAAAGCCATCGCTGTGGACAGGTACGGATGTGCCTATGTTACAGGAATGGCTTCCTGGGATTTTCCTACAACCGAAAATTCCATTCAGCCGGTATGGCAGGGTGATAAGGATGCTTATGTGACCAAGTTATCAGCTGACGGTTCGTCTCTGGTTTATTCCACCTACCTGGGAGATGATAAATACAACTATGGCCGTGATATTGCGGTGGATGATTCCTGTTGTGCCTATGTATGCGGAAACGCTCCAATTCCCGCTACACCTGGTGCGTTAAACAATCCGGGTTCCGGTTTTCTATGCAAACTGAATCCGTCCGGCAACGGATTTGTTTATGCTGCGCATGTAAATATAAGTACCATAGCTTTAGACAAAAATGGCAATATTTTCGGAAGTCGTTCTTATGGACCTGGTGAAGGAGGCGGATTATTAGCGTTCAATTCTGAAGGGACTGATACTTTGTTCGAGCAGAGGATCAGCCTGGCCCCTTCTGATCTGGCACTGTACGCCGACAGCAGTATCTATATTGTGGGAACTACCGATTCTGCCGGACTGGCCACAGAGAATGCTTATCAGACAAGTCCGGCCGGAAATAAGGACGCATACATTGCCAGGTATAAGCTTGAACCCCGGGAAATGCTCATCGTAAAGGTGATGTCTGACCCTATATATGATATGGCAGTTCCTGTTACCAATACGCTGTTGGACATCTATTCCATCGATCTCTCGAACAGGGCCAGCCCGCTTGTATTTATCGAGAGCATGACCACTGACAAAAAGGGACTGCTTCATCTGCCGGCAGATAGTTATCAGCCAGGCACTCCCATTTTCATCCGTGTAATGCCTGAAAAGAAGCCTGCTGTCAAACAAAACCGCACGGAAAAGACCTCATATTTATACAAGGTTTATGTGGACAACCTGATCTTTGACAACGACGGAAACATCAGTGCCCAGTACCTCGAGTCAGACCCTGCGGATACAACCGTGACTTACATGAGCCATACTTCCATCGGATTCAGTCTGATTGTCAGCATACAGTGGCTGGCTTCGCAGGGATATGTTACCAACCTGGTAAATGCGTTAACAGAGATGAACAACAGGCTTTACGATGTGACCAACGGACATGCCTTTATCGACACAGTGGCTATTTATGATAATGCAGATCACTGGGACGATGCCGATATAAAAATCAAGGCTGAAAATACACAATGGCCATGTGCAGTGCCAGACGGAATAGCAATTGATCATAAAAGGGCCTCTGTTTCTTTACCACCGGTCTGGGATGGCAGACCGGAAACAAGTATGGATGTGATATATAATACAGACCCTGTCAATCCTGCTATTTCAGATCATATTATGACAATTACGCATGAACTGGGTCACTATATCTTTGGTTTTTTTGATGAATACATAAATAAGGCAAAAGATCACATATTCCCGAATATCAACTTTGGATTTATGGATTCTCAATACAATCTGAATGATCCGAGGAGCACGGAAATGTCGGATTTTTATGTGGTGGGTGACACCATGTTTGAACATTACCAGCAAACAGCACAATACCAGATTCACGGACGAAATTGCTGGGATTATCTGCGATACAAATACTGGGGTATATATGGTGATATAATTGCTAATATACATACACCGGAAGATCTCGGGATTTCTTCGAATGATGTGATGAAAGGACCCAACAGTGACATTTTGAATCCCGATTTTTCTGTAGGAGATATGATGGGATTCGAACTTAACGCCACCACAACGACAAATCCCCGTCTTGACGTATTAATCACTGTATCTCCGTCAGGATTGGGCAGGGTTATCCCGGGAGCTCAGACAAAGCTTCACAAGAAAGGAATGGCTGAACCGATTCATCACGGATTAACAAATGGGGCGGGTCGCATCAAACTTTTCAATGCCGAACCCGGTGATACGATTTTGGCCACTCATAAGGAACGTACTTTCTGGAGGTATAAAAAGATCGTGGTACCCCCGGCAGGAAAAAATACAGAGATTGCCGATATGGTCATCGAATTGGAAACAGTCAGCGGACAGTTTTCCCTGCTTGCCGGTCTGGCCTTTGATGCAGCGGGCTTACCTGTCTATCAGTGTTATGCCGATCCGTTATTCACATCGCCCCCGCATATCCAGGTTTTTGACAATATTTCCGCATCTGGAAAGCAGGTGCTCTCTGTATCAGAAGAAGCCTATTCAGCGGTGCTTAATAATACCGGATTCTCGGAAGGTTCGGTATTCTTCTCGGCTCCTGATAACGACGGGGAAGAGTTCTTTGTTTTTCAGGATGCCATCATCAGGGATTTGGTTGAGAATGACATTGTAAGTAAAGGCGGTTTGCAGTTGGAATATACGATTGATACTTCGGCAACAACAGCTGAGAAAATAGCGTTGCTGGCATCGGCTTTCCCGTCTCCCTTAAATGGATTGCCTGACTCTGTTCTCCGTGTATCCGATGTAATCAGCATTGATGTCTTTCCAAATGATGCTGAATTAAAGGTGCGGATACAACTTCATTATTTTACCGATTCTCTTGAAGCTGTTGTTCCGGAGGCTTTGACATTATACAGTTGGCAAAACGGCTGGGTTCCGCTTGAAACCAGCGTTGATTTTTCTCATAACATGGTTACTGCCGTACTGGACGGTTCCGGCTATATCGCAGCATATCTTGATCTGACAAAGAGCCGTCTGATATCACACATCGAAAAGGATGTGGAAATTGAACCGGAACCTGGTATAAAATTGCTTCCCAGCTATCCCAATCCTTTCGACTGGCAGACGACAATAAAATATCATTTGCATGAACCCGGTCATGTGGTACTGAAGATCTACAGCCCGACAGGACAGGAATTAACGACACTGGTCAATGCACCTCAAGCGGAGGGCGGGCACGAAGTCACATGGCAGCCCGAAGGACTGCCGGCCGGCTTGTATCTTTACCGGATCGTGGTTACGGATAATTCATCAACTCCCGGACAGGACTATACGAAAACCGGGAAGATGATGCTGGTGAGATAAGGATCTTCATCACAAAAGTGAAAAAAACTGAAAAAAGGTAAATGGGGAAAGCAGTTCTGCTGCAAACTTTTTCATTTGAAAATCAAGATGAATATTTGTATTTTGCAGCAGAACCTTATGCGTCAGTTGAGAATATAAACAGCTTTTATCAATCATACATCATGAAAAAACTGAAAGTATTTACAGTATGTCTGGTATCAGTGGTCTTTACTTCCTTTTATTCAGGCACCGATCCTGAACCTGATTCATGTGCTGGTGACCAAAAAGCATGGACCATCGTCAGCTTTCCTGATTTCTTCAATTTCGATGTACCTGAACCCTGGCCGCAATGGGATGATGCAGTGAACTGGTTCCTTGACCAGGTTAGCAAAGAGGACCCCGAATTTGTGCTTGTTACGGGAGATCTTGTGAACGGGCACTGGTACGACGGGCCAACATGCATTGAGCATATGGGAGCAACTTATTTTGGCAACTTTATCAGGAGGATGAATCATCATCAGCTTAGATATTATGTTGCAGTAGGAGATCATGAACTGGGAGATGATCCCTGGCCGCCTGAAAAAATGGCACTTGTACCGCATTTTGAAAGGGCGTTTGCAGAGAACCTGAAGATGCCGCTTAATGGTCCTGAAAATAAAAAGGGCCTGGCTTATTCGGTAAGGCACAAAAATGTATTGGTGGTGACCGTAGAGACTTTTGAAGAGAAGGATGGTGAGTTGATCGTCACTGTGACCGGGAGACAGCTTGATTGGCTGAGACAAACGCTTTCAGACAACAGGGATGCAGATTTTATCATTGTCCAGGGACATGCTCCTGTCATCGGAAGGCCAAAGGCACGTTCATCAAGCATGCTGATGGTGAAAGACAGTTCTGATAGCGAATTCTGGAAGGTGATGAAGCAGGGCGGCGTGGATCTTTATCTGTGCGGAGAGTTTCATGCAGTGACAATCAACGAAAAAGACGGTATCTGGCAGGTCGTTCATGGTTCATCATGGGGAAGGGAGATAGTCAGTACACAGGATTACCTGGTTATGAAAGTTGAAGGCAGAAGATTAAACCTGGAGATGAAAAGTTTCCCGATGAAAGCACAGGGCGATTACATGTGGAACCTTCATAAAGACAGGGGGCCACAGGAGATTGTAGTGATTCCGGATGAGGTTAAGGCTGCAGGACCGGGGGTTACCGGTACATTAACGATTGATAAAAGGGATGGCAAAGAGAATTTCAGCAATGTAAGCGGATGTTTTTTGCAGGATTAGTATAAAAGCGGCATCAGAACCTCTTTCTTTCTGTTTTATTACAACAACTGCAATAAAATTCAATCATTTGTACAATAAGATCGAACGAGGCAATCTTCAACCTTTAGTTTCTGTTTTTTTGTGTCTGATTATCTGTTTGTTTTCGTTTCCGGAACGGCTGAATATGCAGGTTCCAGTCCCCCGAAATCAATGGTTATGCGATCAATTATGATGCCTGGATCCAGGGTGGTAATTTTAAGTATATGTTTCCCCGGTGAAGAGATAAGGTGTTCAGTCTTAACAATGGCATTGTTTCGCAATACGTTTTGCTTCCATGTCTCACTCCGGTTAAAGGTACGGTAATCAACAATCTGTGGTTCTGAGTCGTCGACAGCGACTGAGATGCGTAATTGATGAAGGGTATTAAGAGCATGCGTTGGCAGGCAAAAAACAGTTATCTGTGCTGTTCCTTCAGAAAATGAGTAAAAGTCATATTCAATGCCAGGATAATCAAAGTTGTCAGCTAAGTCGTCGGCGGAGTCACTGTCCATGGCTTTCAACATCAGAACCTTTCCGGAATAACCCGGTCCTTTGACACTCTGCCAGAAATAATCGTCAGAATGGCAGGTACGGGAATAATTTGCTGCAAAAAGGGACAGATAACGGTTGCTCTCGATAAAACCGTTAAAATCACCGGCAGCAGCAGACCGGGAAATAATGACAGGAACAACAAATACTTTTCCTTCACCAGAAAAAGTGATGGTCCCTTTTTCTGTCTGATCTGCCGGTACCATGCTCCAGTCAATACTTACCCAAACCCTGTCTTCTTTCATAAGAAACTCATTTTTCAGGTTGCCTGATGATTTGCTCAGTTGTATCCAGGGATGTGACTGAACAGCCTGCCAGCTGATGTTTTTTGTGCCGGTCAGGAATACATCTATAAAATGATGGCTGTCTCCCCATGGTGTAAAAACAGGCAATCTGCTTCCATACATATTTTGTTCGGGTCGTTCATCTTTATACCCTTCTGTTGAGATACCCCAATCTGATCTATCAGGCACTTTCCACTCCGGTGTCATGGGACAGTCAAATACAGGAAGGCTCCTGGGATTCATTGTCATCATATGCTTCCATTTTCCCGCGGCAAGCGATTCGTTGTAATAAGCGGTTTCGGCACATATGCTATCGTATGCCTGCCTTGCCAGAATGGCATGATCATTGGCACTTGCCCTGTGTTGAAAGACATAATGGTATGCCTTTTCATGGTGAAGAAATTTTCTGTTCATCAGTGATGCACAACGCACCGGATAGTAAATAAGTTCGTAATATGCATCCTTGCGGTTCTCTGCTATTTGATCTTTTAACAGGCTGACATCATGAGATATGCTGTTGTACCGGTTCAGTCTTCTTTGTGCTTCGTCATTGAAAAAGAAATGATTAAATTCGGTAAAACGGACAGAACGGGTAGGTTCTGTCTGGCTCCATCCCATAAACTCGGGCCTTCTTTCGAACGCCAGGCTGTAATATTCGTGCATGATTTCTGCCAGCAGGCCGGTCTTATCTTTTCCAAAGATCTCTTCCAACCAGTCATTAAGATGTTTATAAACATAAATCGGATCGGAATACGACTCCATGTCAAAAGCCATATCCAGGCTCAATTGCATGTTATATTCGCAGGGTTTGATATCCCCTGTATTGAATACCCATATCCGGTCACATTTGTTCTGGTAAGCTTTGTTCAGTTCCTCCCAGATGAGCATCGGGTGAGTGGTGCTCAGCCAGAGATAGTCATGGGGCCTTCCCCAGTATGACAAATGATAATAAAGGCCGGCTCCGCCCTGTCTTGATTGCTCTGCAGGATCACTCAGTCTTCGGATATACCCGTAGTTGTCATCAGGCCATATAATGGTGATGTCTTCGGGCAGATCCAGTCTGTTGTTTTCAGAACTCAAATTCCGATTTGCATCATAAATTTCAAGGACTTCCTTATAGGGAATAAATGCCTGCGGCACTTTTGTCAAATCCTGATTTATCTCTTTCTGAATGATTTCACGCTGATCGGCGATAACTTTTTTAAGGATGGATATTTTGTCTTTCATGGATGAGACACCTTCCATGCCTGAATCGTGGATACCCCTCATACCTACTGTATAGATATTTTCGTAGCTTTTGCCTTCTTTTGCCCGTTGTTCCCAGTATCGATAAACCGCATCCCGGTTTGTCACATAATTAAAATCTCCCATGGTTTTGATATCCCATTCATCAACATTGTTACGCAGCATGGGCTCTGCATGTGAACTGCCTGTAATGATGCCATATGCGTCTGCTACTTCTTTATTTGCAGGATAGTGGTAAAAGGCCCTGGTGCAGTTATGCATGGCAGGCCATATCAGGTTTGCTTTCAGCCTGAGCATCAATTCAAAGATCCTTGCATATGTTTTTGGTCCGATATCCGCTGTTTCAGGTTCATAGGTTTTAGCTGCCCATGGTTGAAGACCCCAGTCTTCATCATTCAGAAAGATACCCCTGTATTTTACCGAGGGCGCCTTTGAGGTATAGTCAACAGGTTCGAGAATCAGATTTGATTTTTTTTCCGGGATCACATCAGCCCACCAGTACCACGGAGATATTCCAATGGCCCTTGAAAGCTCAAATACTCCGTATGCAGCACCCCGGCGATCGCTTCCTGCAATGATCAGTGCCAGTTTTACCCCAGGTATCGGATCTCTGACCGTTTTTGCAATAAACCGTTCCCAGTGACCATCAATCTCTTTACAATCAATTTTTTCCAGGCCGGACAGTCTGCGGATTAAATCGCATTTCTCAATCGTTCCGATGATAATCATGTATTCCGGTAAGGATGTTTTATCAGAAATGACAGCAGGTTTTACTCCCGTGACCATTCTGATATCTTCGGCCAGCAGGTCTGCAGCGATTTTTACAGTCTGATAGTCTGAACTGTCCAGGTAAACTGAAGACCGGGTATTGTCTGAAATAACCGGGAAGGAGTTTACCTCGTCACCTTCGACGGTAACAAGCCGGAATTGTGCAATTACCGGACTCAGTTGCAGTAAGAACAGGATATGAAAAAGATACTTCATTATACCAGATAACATATAAGCAGTATAAAAATCACCTGATTTAAAAAAATAATTATTTGACTGATAACACAAATATTGGTGTTATGTATGTTTTATTCGTATCTTCTGCCCAGTGTTGTCTGCAATCCCACAGAAAACAGAAATGGTTGATAATTGAATTCAAGACTACCGGAATTCACAGGTATTGACAATCCGATCTGAAAAACAGCTTTGACATGCTTGGGACCTACTTTTGCTGTTATTGCCGGTTCAACAAAAACTCCTGTATTGCTTTTTGATTCCTGGATCAGATACAGGTAAACAAACCGTGCAGCTAAACCGCCATCAAAGAAATCGGTTGAAACACCAATGGCCGGTTGAATAAAAAAACGCCTGGAGTTCACATTTGAACGTGTCATCCATAGTTCGTTATCATATTCAGCCCTGAGTTGTCCGAAACCGGCTCCGCCGTATGTTTCAAATCTTCCGCTCGTACCGAATTTCTGATAATATCCCAGGCCCATTTCCACAAACTGGTGTTTATGAAAATTATCTGTCGAATCCGAGGTCCGACTGGCAAAACTTCCGTTCAGCATGATTGCAATATTATCTGTTAAAGCATAGGAGATTTGCGGATCAAAACCGGCCAGACCGCCGTTTACAGAAGCTTGAAATTCTCCCGGATTGCTGCATAAGGGTGTATTGATCACATTCGGAACATAGGCCGGGGCGCATGAAGTAATATACAGCATTATCAACATGCCCGGCAGGTAAGTCATGGATGGTACTTTTTTTTTTCTCATAATTCTGTTATTGATGTTATTTTGCGTGTTTCATTTTTATAAATCAGATTAAATGTAATTTTTTTAGAAATCAATGTCAAAATAAATAATTAACATTATAATTCTTTTCTTTTGGACAGACTTAAAAATGAAGATTTACATTAACAATTTAACAAATACTTTATAAATTGGATTTTTCTCTTGAATAAATAGATAGCAATTATTATTAACCTAAAAAAAACAAACATGGGATTTTTTAAAGAATTCAAACAGTTCGCCATGCGCGGAAATGTGGTCGATATGGCCGTTGGTATTGTTATAGGGGCTGCATTTGGTAAAATTGTCAGTTCCCTGGTCAATGATGTCATCATGCCTCCCCTTGGAATGCTTCTGGGCGGTATCAATTTCACCGATTTTAAGATTGTTATAAAGGACGCAGTTCCGGCTTCAGTTGATGCGGTCGGTAATGCAGTTCCCGAAGTTGCCGCCGTAGCACTGAATTATGGGAATTTCATACAGGTAGTGGTCGATTTTCTTATCGTTGCTTTGGCCATATTCCTGGTCATAAAGGGTATGAATCAGTTGAAGAAAAAGGAAGAAGAAAAACCTGCTCCACCTCCGGCACCAAACAAAGAAGAAACCCTGCTTGCTGAAATCAGGGATCTTCTTAAAAAATAAAAAGATAAAAAACGGACAGGAATCCATGAAAAAACAGGATGGTTCCTGTCCCTTTCCCCTGTTTTATAATTAATCATTCACTGTTGCCAGGTACTATTCTTTTGGATAGCCAATAGTCTGTGCAAGTATGATATTCTGTTCAGGTCTCAGCTTCATGATCTGTCTGAGGCTGTTTTTATCAACTGAGCCTCTGATAACTGTGGAAAGACCTTCAGATGCACAAAAGCAGGGTGGTTTTTAACGGAGAAGAAACGGATGAAGCTATTGAAATTTGAGGTTGTCTCCGGCAAAAAGCATGATAAAAATCCTGTAATTTCAATGAATGAATTAACAGACAACCTCAAATTTATTAAAGATAAACATATGTGATATTAAAGATCTGAGACCATCTTATCAAATTCTTCCACCGGTATGGCCTCAGATGTAACAAAGGAAATGCCCGTCAGTTTGCTAACGGCTATCGAAGCTTTTGCAGCACTTTCAGTATCAGGAAATTTTACCGTAAGTACCAGGTCTTTTTCACCCATCAGGGCATACATGGAGAGAATCTCCCCGTTGAACTTTTTAATAAGTTCAGAAGCTTTTTCAGTTCTTTTGGCACTTATTCCTTTAAATGCCTCGGCTGAATATTTGCCGAATAACATAAAAGTTGCCATGGTTTTACCTCCTGTAATTTTAATTAAACATCTATTATATGAAATTGTGAAAAGCTTGTACAAATGTGTGATTCGGGTTTAACGACGAAGGTTCGTTAAACAGGAAAACCAGTTGCATAATTTACGATTTAATTAAGCAAATGTCAAGAAATCAGTAATTTTTCTGCATCAGCAGGAAATGACTCACTTAACAGAAACCATTCAGATATTTCTGCATCAATCACAATCACATGATGGTATCCTTTTCCCAGGGCAGTATATGGATATCATTCATCATCATCTTTGACACAATATGAATGAAGCATTAAGAAGATACTTTAATGCTTGTAATGGTTGCGCTGTCGATCTGATCATTCTTTCATCATCATGATCCTGTATCTTTTTGCCGTGCTCAGGTCTTCAAGAACACAGATATAGGTACCGGGCGGAAGACTGCCGGAATTCCACCAAACGGAATGCTGACCGGCAGGTCGCATCTGGTTTTCCAGTATTGCAACCAAAACTCCCTGCAGGCTGTAAATCTTCAAACAGACATGTGCAGGCTTTGATAATGAGAACATGATACAGGTATGCTTATTAACAGGATTCGGGAAGTTATAGAAGTAACCGTCACCAGGTATGGATTTACAAGTAATGCTGCCGGAATTAATTCCAATCAGGAATTCTTTTGATACGAGCTTTGACCAGAGTGTATCCTTCCTGACCCTTGCAGAAACCAGCAGTGTATCGGCTGTAATTGGAATGGGCTGGTTATTGTAGATGTTTATAGATTTGTTATCTGTGAGTTTAAAATGACCCGGATCAGTGCCATCCAGGGTATAGCGTATCTCACCACCTGAAGGGGATGACATATACAGTAGAAAATCTTCAGGAATGATATTGATTTCAGTATTAAAAACCGGGGGTTCAACAAAAGGATACAGTTCCTTTGTTATGAACTGGTTAAATACCGTTTCAGAACGTGGCGGGAAATAACTGTAAATAAATGAATGGTAATGTTCATTCCAGATATCAATGGTATCATATACCCAGCGTGCCTGATCGGCAATCAATGCCGTATCTATGTCATTCAGCCATATTTCATATCTTTCCAGGCCCGGATCAGGCGTCAATGCACCGCCTTCAAAAAAGTGCCTGTTTACATGACTGACAAACAGATCTTTAAACCGGTCATTTTTGACAAGATCCGAAAAAATTCCGGTAGGACGTTTTTCTTCGCCTTTATCAACAATCCATGACACATTGTTCACATTTCTGAATACACCTTCCGCATCCCAGACAAGAAAATGAAAACCTTCTGAATCTGTCCTTCTGCGTGCTGCAAGCCAGTTATGATAATCCCAGTCACCTGTTCCGGCATACATATTCATCATGATATAATCCACCAGGTTTTCAGGGTTGACCATTTTTTCAAAGGAGGGATTTGGTGCACCATCCGGATTATTACCTAATAATTTCTGATAGTTTTCCTGGTTTTCAATATGATCATCTGCCATAGCCACCAGTTTATCAAAGTTAAGTGTATCACCGGCCTCAATCTCGTAATAGTCTTTTATGATATCGTAATCATCAGCACTGCCTCCCAGGTTATCACGCATGCAATTTTCATCCATCTGTTCACACAGATTGTACATTCCCCAGTACAGGCCATTCAGATATACATGGACAAACTTGCTCCGTGCTGCATATTGTCCCATCTCCCTCATGGTGGATTTGGCCCACGGATCACGAATCTGTTGTCCAAGCCTCCTGTCAAAGCCGCCTCTTAAAATAAACCAGTCGTACTGATCAGGTGAATTCTTTCCAAACAGCTGCTGGTTCAGTTTTGACGGACCATACTCTGGTTTAAAACCGACTTTAAAAGAATGTTTTTCAGTTTTCATTCTTGTCCGTGTAGCCCCTCCGTGTATTTTCAGACAACAGTTGGCCTGAAAATCTATCAAACCGTCTTTGGTATCAGAATTAAAATATTCGACTGATCCCATACGTTCCCAGCCTCGTCCCAGGTGATATTTCATATCACGTGTGGGGCCGTCAGGTTCACCATTGTACATGTATATTCCGCCTGAATCAGGATGGGTGCTCCTTGAGAAAAAATTGCCGATATCACTGACAATGGATATAACAGGCAGACTTTCAAGTGACTGGATGATCACATTGCTGACTTCGGATCTGTCAACAAATTCGGTTTTCATGCCATAATTGCCGGGGATTTCTATCTCCCGTCTCGGATCTATCCAGGTTTCAGGATAGCCGGGCTGGTCATTTGACTGATGAATGACATCTTCAGGAAAAATATAAGTCTGTGTCTTTGTCAGCCCGCATCCGGTGCCTTTTATACAGGCAACGGCCCGTATCACTGTGGTTGTTAAAATATTAATGGATTCAGAATATTTCGATCCGTTGATTGAATCGGGTGTACTGGCGTCAGTCGTGTAGTAGATATCCGCATCCTTCTGATCACTGAAAAGCTGCAGATCAAAAGGTCCGTAATAATATCCGTGATCCCTGCTGAATTCAGGGGCGGTAATATATGTGCTCCTTATATTTTCCGATCCCGGTGTGGGAGATGAAAAATAGGTGTATGAAACAGAATCCAATCCGTATGAGATATCCGGGTATTGCTCAGGGTAAGCAGGTACAAACAGCGATACATATTGCGAACCGTCGGGCTTTCCCAGTCCCAGAAACTCACCCGAGCTGCTGAGTTTAAAATTTGTATGAAGCTTGTCTTTTTCCAGCTTCCTGTCTTTGCCCGATGCAAAAACCACAAGGTATTCACCTGTATCTATTGCCAAATCAGGGAATGCCCATTTTGAATAATTATCATCTTCATCGGTAAGATACCAGCCACCCAGATTAATCTCTGCCATATCCGCATTATATATCTCTATCCAGTCGCTGTAATCGCCATCTTCATCCTGGATGACACTGTTATTTAAAGCCATAAATTCACTTATTACCAGTTTATCCTGAGCACTCACTACAGCATGTGTGAATATCAGAATCAGGATGATGATACTGTGTTGTAAAGTTTTTTTCATAATAAGTACAAAGATGGGATATATGATTTCATTTTTATTAGAAATGTGCTGATATCATTCCGGAAGGAATTCGATTTTGTAAGTTTTATCTGGAATTCTTAAGGTTCTTGAATGCCCTGTATTTTATTCGTAAATATAAAAAAATACAGTGAAATAAAATACACCTATCATGAAAGGTACAAGCCGCAATGGAAATAAACAGCGGTTAGTCCTTGTTTTCAGCATTCGCAAACCTGATCTACATGGATTCAGTATTGTTTTTCATCAGAATATATTTGTTTTATTCTATTGGTCTGATGTAACTTACCATTAAAAATATTTTCATCTCCTTTTGTGAAAAAATGA
>JAFGBD010000008.1 GCA_016933335.1 Bacteroidales bacterium
GCTGATTTTTTTGAGGTTGTTTTTTTCTTTGTTGCAGATGGTGTTGCAGCTGATTTTTTTGAGGTTGTTTTTTTCTTTGTTGCAGATTTTAAGGTCGAAGCGATTCTTGCAGAAGATTCCTTTCCGGTTTTGATGCCCTTAAGCCTTCTTATTTCAGACTCATATTTTTCAATGAGCCTGTCTTTCTCCGTAATGATATCGTTCAGATTGGCAATATCCATGTCTTTATCTGACTCCGGTACCGAGGCGTTAAGTCTGATTGTGAAATCGCTGAGTACATTCATATAGTTGATATAAGCATCATAAGGTGAATCGTATGGATTGAAATAGGCATGTACCTCTCCATCAGAAAAGAACTTGGTTGACATATAGTAAAGATGATCGCTTGCCTGCAGGTATTTCCAGTCTTTCAGTATTTTAGGATCATTACACCTGTTAATTCTGGTGTTTAAAGCATATAGCTTGTTAAATGCATCTTCCTGCAATTCATTTCCCAGCCATGCAGTAAGATCTCTTTCTTCATCTGCCCATGAAATGGGATGGACCACATTCACAGCAGCAACAGGCTGAAAATTAGCGGCTACTTCACTTGGAGTACTGAAAGTAAAATCAGATTTTCTGAAGACGATACGAGGCAGTGCCTGTAAAAACTCAAATATACCGGTATCCATCCACTGATGCTCACCAAATGTCTCATAATCCATAAACAGGTTGATGACTTCTTCCTTTTTGTCAAGTTTGTTTAACCATGAGACATATTTTTCGGCAGTAAGAGGATATTCCGACCAGCCTCTGTTGGAAAATCTGAATGCAATATCATCACTAAGCTTAAAGTTTTTAAGCAAAACCTTCAACCGTGGATTGATGGCATTATAATAAACATAATTGGGACTTTTCCATCCTAAGATATGCTCTGCACCTTCTGTCAGCATGGCTTTAAATCCCATATCATATACCATTGCCCCGATTTTATCAGAATATACAAGTTCAGTATTTCTGAAAACAGTGGGTTCTGCTCCAAAGTAATTCTTAATCCGCTGCGAATGTTCTCTTACCTGTTTTTCAAACTCATTATAATCTTTAAGAGAAACAAGAGAGTGTGAGTATGTTTCAGCAAGAAATTCGACACAACCCGTTTTAGCCAGCTTTTTAAAACTTTCAAGCACATCAGGTGCATAAAGCTCAAGCTGATCAAGTGCAATTCCCGTGATGGAAAACGCGATCCTGAACTGGCAGCCATATTCCTTAATGATCCGGTAAATTACATTGTTTGCAGGAATGTAACAATTATCAGCTACTTTTCGCATAATAGACTCATTCAGATAATCATCATAATAATAATGTTCGTTGCCTATATCAAAAAAACGGTATCTTCTGAACCTGAATGGCTGGTGTACCTGAAAATATAAACAGATGGTTTTCATCGCATCAAAGATTGATAAATTATAAAACAGATTGATAGATTTCTTTTACTTTACTTGCAGTATTTTCCCACTTTAAACTGGCTACTTCTTCCCTGGCATACTTTCTGAACATTTTTGGCAAACCCTCATAATTGAGAATTCCATAGATGGCATCAGCCATTGCATGAATGTCCCAGAAATCAACTTTAATGGCATGTTTCAGAATTTCTGAAACTCCTGACTGTCTTGATATAATAACCGGAACATTTGATTGTAATGCTTCAAGCGGAGAGATCCCGAATGGTTCCGATATGGACGGCATGACATATACATCGCTTAAATCAAACATCGAATACACATCAGTTCCTTTAAGGAAACCTGTAAAATGGAATTTGTCACCCATTCTTAACGCAGCAATCCGCGCAATCATTCTGTTGAGCATATCCCCGCTGCCGGCCATTACAAATCTGACCTTATCCATTTTTCTCAATACCTGGTAAGCCGCTTCTATAAAATATTCCGGGCCCTTCTGCAGCGTTATCCTTCCAAGAAAGGTCACTATTTTATCGCTGATGCCACTTTGTGTTTTTACCTTTTCCCTGTCAATCAGCGGTTCAACCGCGTTATATACGGTAATTACCTTATCGGGATTTATACCGTACTTCTCAATGACTATATTTCTGGTGAGATTGCTCACGGTAATTATCCTGTCGGCCATATCCATACCCCGCTTTTCAATTTCAAATACAGATGGATTAACATTACCTCCACTCCTGTCAAAATCGGTAGCATGTACATGAATGATGAGGGGTTTCCCCGAAACGAATTTGGCAGCTATACCTGCAGGATAGGTCAGCCAGTCATGTGCATGAATGACATCGAAATCAAAATTCACCCCGATAATTGAGGCCACTGCCGAGTAATTGGCTATTTCCTGGAACAGGTCTGCTCCGTACCCGCCGGAAAAAGTCAGTTTACCTGAAAAAAGGGTGTTTATCAAGGTCTTCTGTTTCTGCTTGGTTAAGTTTACAAGTTTTTCATATTCTTCAGGACTGGTATATGGTATAAGTTGTGAACCAACTTCAATAAAGCTGATTTTTTTGAAAAAACCTTTATAATCCACAACACGATCGCTGATAACAATTTCCCCCGCATCTATCAGTTTCAGGACAGACTGATCCTCATCACCATAGGCCTTTGGTACAACAAAAAGAATCTCCACATCACCAACACTATTCAGACCTTTTGTAAGTCCGTAACTGGCAGTACCCAGTCCGCCGGAAATATGGGGAGGAAATTCCCATCCGAACATTAATACTCTCATACGCTATGGCTGTTTATTAACAACAAATAAAACATTTTATGATTCAACTTGTTTCAGTAATTCAATTTTCTGAATGATTCTCAGGAGCGCAGCAACACTCCATGCCTGTGATATAGCACCTTTTGGAAGATGGGGCGGATCTCCGTCGTAAATCTCTGAAATGGTACCGATTCCATGCTCGAACATGACTGGTTCAAATCCATCAACAATCCTTTGCACAAATGGTATTCCTGAAGTTTTATGAATATTCAGATACGCCTCACAGTAATGCTCGAGCAGCCATGGCCAGACTGTTCCCTGATGATAGGCAGAATCACGCGACTCTTGGTTGCCCTGGTAGATCCCGATATATTTCTCATTGGTCGGTGAGAGCGTTCTTAATCCGCGCGGAGTGAGAAGGCATTTCTCAACCACTTTCAGAACAGCAAGTTTTATCTGATCATCTACAGGTGAATATTCCACTGAGGCTGCAATAATCTGGTTGGGCCTGATCGACCAGTCCTTTTCTAAATCGGTGATACAATCAGCAAGATATCCTTTGGAATCATCCCAGAAGCCTTCAATAAATGATTCGCTGATCATTTCGGGAAGCCTTTCCCATTCGCTGATAAAGGCTTCATCTTTGGCACGTCTTGCCAGTTCAAGTGAAAACATTACAGCATTGTACCATAAAGCATTAATCTCAACCGGGCATCCGATCCTGGGAGTTACAGGTTTTCCATCCACCACAGCATCCATCCAGGTTAATGCTTTGCCGGCTTCACCTGCGTAAATTAAACCGTTTTCCAACATTCTGATATTAAAAGACGTACCGGAACGATAAGCGTTCAGAACAGACTTCATGAATTTTCCGTAATTCTTCCAGATAACACTGTATGACCTCACAACCCTTGCATACTGCTGAATAGCCCAAAAATACCAAAGCGGAGCATCCACTGAATTAAATGCAGGAGCCTCATCACTCCCCACATTAGGGAACAGACCTTCTCTCAGCTTTCCGCTCATGGTATCCAGCACATTTTTGCATGTTTTTGTATCATCAATTGCAAGCGTTAGCCCCGGCAGAGAAATAAAAGTATCACGGCCCCATGAGCCAAACCAGTGAAATCCCGCAATGATCTCTGTTTTCTTGTCTTTCCTGACAATGAACTGTTGTGCGGAGTTTATCAGACAGTTTTTAAAGTTGTTTCTGGGGATACGCTTTCCCAACTCATTGCTGAACTTCCTTTTTAGGAAATCGGGATTATCGACCATACTGGTGAAGGCGGAAAAAATGATTACCTCACCTTTCTTAACAGGTATTTCAAAATAACCGGGGGTAAACAGGTCCTCCTTATAATCATAACCTCTCTTCATCTCCTCCATATATTCGATATCATAATACCAGTCAGGGCTTGCAATGAACTCCACCGGCTTTGAAAACTGCATGTGAAGATAGGGGTATCCGTCATAAAGCCTTGATTTGATGCCGTTAGGAATATGCCAGGTTTTTGTATTTGCATGCATATTTGATTTGCTGAGCTGGTGTATGTTACGGAATGCAAGGAATGGTTTGAATCTTAAACTGGTTTGTCTGTCGGCTTCAATGATCGTATATCTTATCAGCATCTGCTGTTCCTTTTCAACAAGAAGTCTTTCCTTGGTCATAATAACATTTCCAATTCTGAAAACAAACTTCGGAAGAGGGTCAGCTTCAAAATCCCTCAGATATTTATGTCCTTTGGGATGGTAGTTATCACCAGTGTATTTGTGGATACCCAGATTAAATTCACTGCCATGTTCAACAACAGTTTCATCCATGGTCGACAATAAAACATGCCTTTCACCATCCAGATGCTCCATGGGACAAATCAAAAGACCATGATATTTCCTGGTGTTACAGCTAACCAGTGTTGTACTGGCGTAAGATCCTGCCCGGTTGCTTCTTATTATCTCCTTGCTCAGGGAATATTCAAGGTTAATTAACTGGGATTTGTCAAATTTCAGGTAACTCATTTTATGTCATTTTAAAGTATATCAAGTTATGAAATTATTGCTTAATTACCTTTATTTAAGATTAATTTTTAATTAATTTACCGGTCAACCGGTATATTAATTATACTCTCAACCACCCGCATCTGAAACAGTCAAGATAAAATGTAAAGTAAAATAATCCTGTTATTCAGCCTGGATTTCCCCTTGATGCATTCATAAACTTGTTAAAGTTTATCCTTACATCAGGGTTAAATGAAATTGTATATGAATATTAACTCCTGCCATCCATATTCCGAGCAAAGATAAAGATAATTTAAATTTTCATATCAACAGGAAAAAATGTTTGTTCAGATTACCATGATTGCATTATTTATCTTTAAAACCCTGAATGCAATCTATAATAAATGACTAATCCGCTCAGTATGGATGTCAAATAATTGATAACATATGTCTTTGGATTTTTGTTTAAGCAGTTGATAGAGACTTTAATGAATCCGCCGGTCTTCTCTATCTGACAGATGGCGGTTGCGGCTCATGAATACTGATACAATGAAAGCCTCCGCTGTAATAATTGATGGTATCTGCCCGTACTTTAATGATTTCTCTTTCCGGGAATACTTCCTGAAATATCTCCGTAACCTTTTTCTCCTTCATCATGAGAGCTATATTATCTGAATCCTCTGAAACATAGGATGGCAGTATAATCAGTGAGTTGGTAATAATAAAATTCATATAGCTGGTTATGGATGCAACAAAAGTTTTTTCCGGTCCCGCCCTCCGGTCTGAAATCAATACAGGAGCGATGGGTACTTTAATGATTTTAAACTTTTTCCCATCCTGATCAGTGGAGCTCTTCAGAATATCATAATTCTCATCGAGTCTTCTTTTTGCCTCACTGAAAATGGGATTTGATCCTGCCTCCTCTTCCGTAACGCTGCTAATCAAAATGGTTCGCGGATCTGCAAACCTGCAGAATTCATCCACATGCCCGTTGACTCCTTTAGGGTAGACCTGTCCGTATATCGGGCCGGACAGAAAACTGTCATCCTGGGGTATTCCCCTTTTCAGCCATATGATCTTTTTCAGGCAGAGTTTTTCAATCATTTCATTTTCAATCTCCTGCCTGGTTTTTGGATGATTCACATCCAGTTCATGTGTCTCGCACAAAATCAGGGTTCCTTTCCCGTTTACTTCCCTTGCACCTCCTGTACCGTTCAGGTCGCTGCTTACTATGGGCAGATTCATAACCGAAGCAAAGTCATCAATAAAACCGGGATAGGTCCAGAAATACATGAACTGAACAAGTTTTTTATCACCCGGCCGGTTAACCAGGTAATATGGTCCGTAATCCCTGATCCAGATATTATCGTAATTCTTGCTCAAACGGACAAAACGAATATTTTCCGAATTACCGTGGTGCTTCCTGATGAAGTTTTGTATGTCGCCTGTCTTTGCTGAATTCCCTGTAAAGATGGTAACCTTATCCCTTTGCGAGATGATCCCGGCCAGCCGGGGAATGATTTCATAATAATCTGTTGACCAGATAAAACAGGTAGAATTGTTCGGCTCAAATTCAGCAGGATGGTAGAAATCCGCATGCTTTTCTGTGCGGTTACAGGCAGGCAACAATAATATTAATGGTAAAATCAGACCAGGCAATCCATTTGCAATTCTTTTCATTATAGTGGCCTTAAAGATTTCAATATGTACACCTTTATATTCAATATACACCCTCTGTTTAATAGTTGTCTCAAAGATACAGCATTTGATTCGGATATTGAAAACCCGGATAAAATCACGGATTACTATTTACACAATTTGTGTAACGCAATATGCGTACTTTAAATCATTTAATTATTTCTGTACAAAAAGCGCAAATGATTTCATTCCTCATTAGAGGCTATAAAGCCTTACAAACATTTCCCCTTGAAAGAATAGTTGCTGTATGGATTGTCATAAAGTTAAAAATATTATTAAATAAAAGTTATTAGTAATCCTTTATGCTTACTACTCTCACCATAATTTTAATCAAAATTATTTGCACCTATTTAACAACTTTTTACTGTTGATATATTGTAATTTATATAAAAATGTGGTATATTTATACCACAAACTGAAACCTACTCATTCATCAATTATGAAAAAATTCGGCCAGTACATTAAGGAATTAAGAATTAAAAATCAAATTACTCTGAGGGAATTTTGTAAGCGAGCAGGTCTTGATCCAAGTAATTGGAGTAAAATAGAGCGAGGTATAAATGCACCACCAAAGAGTAAAGAAGCCCTTGTAACTATTGCTAAAGCTTTGAATTTAACAGTTAACAGTGCAGAGTATAACCAATTATTCGATTATGCCATGATTGACTTTATTCCAGCTGAATTAGCTGAAAATACAAATGTACTTGAGAAATTACCACTCTTTTTCAGAACCGCTAGAGGTGAGAAACCTACAGAAGAAGAACTCAATGAGTTAATCAGACTAATTAAACAATCGGATGAAAGAGATTAAACCATTAAGATTATCGTGGCCTAAAATCAGAGAAATTGCAGAGGATTTTAGAAGGAAATATGTCGAACCAACTGAATTAATTCCGTTACCAATACATGAAATAATTGAGTTTAAACTTGGTCTTGATATTATACCTATTTTTGGACTTAAAGAACAAATTGACACTGAAGGATTTCTTCAAAGCAACTTAACTGCAATCTCGGTTGATAGTAAAACTTATGTTGATGATAGATATAAATTTAGACTTAATTTTACCTTTGCTCATGAAGTAGGACATTTAGTGCTTCATTCCGATCAATATAAACTAATGCAGATTATGTCAGTTAAAGATTATATTCAATTCCAGCAAAACTTTGATGAGGAAAGTCTTGAATGGTTTGAGAAACAAGCGAATGAATTTGCAGGTAGATTATTAGTTCCAGTAAACAAACTAAAGGAATTCATAAGTTTTGAAGAAACATATTGTACTCAACTAACTGAAAAATTAGAATCAAGTTCAGAAGAATTAAATAAAAGAGAAATAGAATCATATGTGTTGGATAGATTATCTAGCAGGATCTACAAAAAATTTGAAGTTTCAAAGGATGTTGTTAAAAAAAGGATTAGAACAGAAAATTTGAGATTGGAATTTGATTTTCTGGATTTTACCTCTTAAAATGCTAATTCACTAAGCTAAAATCAAGTTTTATAGCAGCAATCCTGAGAAAATATTTAGGTAATAGTATCTCAAAAATATAATATTTTTATATCTATTTTATACCAATATAAAGTTAAAGCCCTCTTATCTAATCAGATAGAGGGCTTTTTATGTAGCGGGGGTAGGACTTGAACCTACGACCTTTGGGTTATGAGCCCAACGAGCTACCAACTGCTCCACCCCGCAATGTGTATTTGTGTTTGGGTGAGCAAAAGTAGTGCATCTTTTCCTAAACTCAAAAAAATTCCTCATAAATAACATGAGAAAGTTTGAATGCCATTTACCTCAAATCTTTTATATCTTTGCATAAAACAGAACCATCAAATGGGAAATAACAAGAAATCATTTCTTGAAAAATTCAAGCATAAATACAGACTCTCGATTTACCGCGACGAGACTTATGAAGAAGTATTGAATTTAAAACTTTCCAAACTGAATGTTTTCACACTGGTCGGGATCATTACCATCGTATTTTTAACAATAGTCATTTCAATCATTGCATATACACCTGTAAGGGAATTCATTCCGGGTTATCCTGACGAGACCACTGTTGCCCATATACAAAAAAACGAGTTCCTGCTTGATTCACTGGAAGCTGAACTAAGCAAAAGAGACAGGTATTTTATTAATCTTAAAAAAATACTTTCCGGAGAAGATCCTGATAACTATGATAATTACTCAGATACAGGCGGCAGATATGAAAATATTGAGTTCAGCCGGTCTGCAGAAGATTCATTGCTCAGACAGATGATTGGACAGGAAGACCAGTTCAGCCTGTCCTATTCTTCGGCAAAAAGGTCTGTCTCTTCAATTTCTTCAATACATTTCTTCCCGCCTATTAAGGGACTGGTAACCAACGCATTCAGTACCACAAACAACCATTATGGCATAGACATTGTCGCTGCCCCCAATGAAGTTGTCAAAGCAGTCCTGGAAGGAACTGTCATCATGTCAAGCTGGACGCTTGAGACCGGCTGGGTTATCCAGATTCAGCATGATAATAACCTTTTATCCATTTATAAGCATAATGCCGAATTGCTTAAGAGACAAGGTGATTTTGTAAAGGCAGGTGATCCGATTGCCATTATCGGAAACTCAGGAGAACTAACAACAGGACCCCATCTTCATTTTGAGCTCTGGCACAATATGGCACCCATCAATCCTCTGGAATACATCGTTTTTTAAACAGGCTTGCCTTTTAAATGAAGAAGCGGATAACAGTATTAGGATCAACAGGTTCAATCGGTACACAAACGTTGGAAGTGATCGGTAACCACCCCGGAAAATTTGAGCTTATTGCCATTACCGCAGGCAAAAACATTGATTTGCTGATTGAACAGGCGTTTAAGTATTCGCCCCTGTATGTTGTCATTGCTGATGAAACAAAATACCGTGATGTTTATGAAGCACTGTCTTCCACCCCGATCGAGGTGATGACCGGCAGCAAATCGCTTGCTGAAGTTGCCGGTCAAAGTGATGCCGATATGGTTGTAACAGCAATGGTGGGATACGCAGGCCTCGGGCCGACTGTTGAAGCACTCCGGGCCGGGAAGGATATCGCCCTTGCAAACAAAGAAACACTGGTTGTCGCCGGTGAATACATAACCCGCCTGGCTGGTCAGAACAAAAGCAGCATTATACCGGTTGATTCCGAACATTCTGCCATATTTCAATGTCTTACAGGAGAAGCAGATAACCAGATTGAAAAAATTATCCTGACAGCTTCCGGCGGACCATTCCGGGAGAAGACATACGAGCAGTTGAAAAACGTCACCAAAGAAGAAGCCCTCAGGCATCCTAACTGGTGCATGGGGGATAAAATCACCATCGACTCTGCCACAATGATGAATAAAGGACTGGAAGTCATTGAAGCCCGGTGGTTGTTTAATCTCTCTTCTGATCAAATCGAAGTAATCATCCATCCGCAATCTGTTATCCATTCAATTGTGCAATTTGTTGACGGATCGATGAAAGCCCAGATGGGAATGCCTGATATGCGTATTCCGATCCAGTATGCCTTAAGTTATCCGAAAAGAATAATATCAGATTTCCCACGTTTCAGCTTTGCAGACTGTCCGGCACTTACATTTCAAAAACCCGATACCATGATATTCAGAAATCTCGAGCTGGCATATGATGCCCTGAAAAAAGGGGGGAATATGCCCTGTATACTAAATGCCGCAAACGAAATCGTGGTTGAAGCTTTTCTAAACGAGACAGTCGGATTTCTTGAAATTCCTGAGATCATTGAAAGCGTCATGAACAAAATGAAATATATACCACACCCGTCCCTCGAGGATTATTCAGAATCCGACCATGAAACACGAAGGATCACTCATGAACTTATCGGTAACTAATCTGTTTTTTCTTTGCATTTATAATATGATATTAAATTATCATCTTATTTTTGCATCAGTTTAAAAATCTCTATTCATACATATTGATGAAAATAATCATTCAGGCGGGACAATTAATACTAAGCTTATCCATACTGGTAATCATTCATGAGTTGGGACATTTTATTTTCGCCAGGCTTTTCCGCACAAGAGTGGAAAAATTCTATCTGTTTTTTGATCCCTGGTTCTCGCTGTTTAAAATAAAAAAAGGTGAAACAGAATATGGTATTGGATGGCTCCCGCTGGGAGGTTATGTTAAGATAGCAGGTATGATCGATGAATCGATGGATAAGGAACAGTTAAAGAAACCTCCCCAGCCATGGGAATTCCGCTCAAAACCGGCATGGCAAAGGCTATTTATTATGCTTGGAGGGGTATCATTCAATTTTGTAACGGCCATTTTAATTTATGTTATCTTGTTATTCAATTACGGCGAAGAGTATCTGCCGAATGAAAATGTCACCTATGGCGTTATCTGGGATTCACTTGCACTGGAACAGGGATTCAGAAATGGCGATAAGATTCTTCTTTTGGACGGGGAAGAAATTGAAAGATACAGCGATATTGATAAAACCATTGTTACTGATGGTGTTAATACAATCACTGTCGAAAGGAACGGTGAAGTAATTACACTTGCATTGCCTGATGATTTCGTAAGAATGATAATTGCCAGGGAAGCTTTTCCCATTACAAAACCTGTGGTCCCGAATATCATAGATTCTGTATTGCCTAAATCAGAAGCCATGAAAATTGGACTGATGAGCGGTGACAGAATCATTCAAATCAATAAAACACCTGTTTGCAACTGGTATGACATCCTGGAAAATATAAGCGGAAAGTCCAACCATGAGATCGAACTGAAGATACTCCGCCAGAATGATACGATCGATAAGATTGCAAATATACCTGCAACCGGTAAAATCGGGATAGCACCTGTGCCTTTCAATACAAGGACAATCAAATACTCTTTCATGCAGTCTGTACCCAGGGGTATTGAAAGCGGTGTCCAGACACTGGTAAGTTATGTTAAACAAATCAAGTATGTTTTTACAAAGGAAGGGGCCAAAAGCATCGGAGGATTCGGAAGGATCGCCAGCTTATTTCCCAAAGCCTGGAACTGGATTGAGTTCTGGCAATTGACGGCTTTGCTTTCCATCATTCTTGCATTTATGAATATCCTGCCAATTCCTGCCCTGGATGGAGGACATGTGATGTTTCTCATGTACGAGATCATCACAGGACGAAAGCCCGGCGACAAATTCCTGGAATATGCCCAGATTACAGGTATGATCATCCTTCTGACTTTGCTTCTGTATGCAAACGGGAATGATATTTACCGCGGTATACAAAACTGGTTTGGCAGGTAATATTTAAATTAAGCAGACACCTGTGAAAATTTAGTTTCAAGAATAAATTATTCTTAACTTTGAATCTCATGCATTTATTATAAACAATAAAACTATGAACTTAAGTATCTTATTAGGTATGCTGGGTGCTCCGGAAATTATTCTGATTATTCTTGGCCTCTTAATTTTATTCGGCGGCAGAAAAATTCCGGAATTGATGAAAGGGCTTGGTCAGGGAATGAAGGAATTTAAAAAAGCTTCAAAGAATGATGATTCAGGCGAAACCCGTACAGGTGAATCAATAGAAGAAAAGTCAAAATAAGTGCTTTGAAGATGAACATATTAACCTGTCTGATCTTAAAAGGCGGACAGGTATTTTTTTTTCATCATCACACTTCTTGTTTATAACTCATACTTATAACAGTACGAATACAAATGATCAGATTCTCCGTCTTCCTGATACTAATAATGAGTTTTATAAATTCATTCACACAGGAAATCCATAAAAAGCCGGTAAGAATAAATGCTGCTGAGGAAAACGCTCCACTACCGTCCTATCCTGATCTCTTCTTTGAATACCGTATAGCCGAACTAAATATAAATACTCCCATAGAGCTTGACTACAATGAAGCTGTCAGATATTATATCGATCTGTACAGTATTCACAGAAGAGATGAATTTGCCAGAATAATTGGATTATCTGAGCTGTACTTTCCATATTTTGATGAAATGCTGGCAAAAAACAACCTGCCTCTGGAGCTGAAATATCTCACCATTGTTGAATCCGGATTAAATCCGTTGGCCGTTTCCAAATCAGGTGCTGTCGGGCTCTGGCAGTTCCTGCTGAATACAGGCAGGTTATTCGATCTGGAAATCAATTCATACATCGATGAACGAAGAGATCCTTTTAAATCGACTGAAGCAGCATGCAGATACCTCAAATACTTATACAATACATTTAACGACTGGCAACTTGTTTTGTCTTCATATAATGGTGGGCCGGGGGATGTAAGAAAGGCGATAGAAAGAAGCAATGGAGCCCTGGATTACTGGGAAATCCGACCCTGCCTTTCCGACCAGGCACAGAATTATGTACCTGCCTTTATAGCTGTTACTTATCTGATGAATTACTATCGCGAACATCACATCCAGCCCATACCTCCGCTGTTTTCTTACAGCGATCTGGATACTCTGCGAATCAGTTACCACCTTACTTTTTCCCAAATATCTGATATGCTGGGTGTCACTGTTGAACAGCTCAGGTTTCTCAATCCGGTTTACAAAATGGATGTTGTACCTGAAATGAATGAACCTGCTATCCTTGTATTGCCAAAAGACAAGATCAGCCTATTCATACAGAACGAATCAAAAATACTTGGTAATGGCCCCGAAGTGAAAGACTATCATACCATGATCAATAATTCGCGGTCTACTGACAATAAAATACAGATCATTCATATTGTTGAGAAAGGTGAATTCTTTCATAAAATCGCTCTAAAGTATAACTGCACCCTGGAGAATATTAAAGCATGGAATAATCTGACTGATAACACCCTGAGCCCAGGGCAAAGGCTTATAATCTGGATTGACAGAGATTACGATAAAAAAAATCAATGATAAATACTGGCATAAATATTGTGAAATTGTTAGAAAATAAAACAAATATCTGAAATCATGAAGACTTCCGGATTAATTGGTTTTCCAGTCATCTTATTATTAGTTCTTGTTAATTTTGCATGCACCTCCGGCGATAACCAACCTCTGCTCCCTACAATTTCGGGAATGCCGGGAGACCTTATAATTGTAATAAACAAGGCAGAATTGGATACAAGAATCGGAGATGAATTCAGGAGGGTCTTTGAGGAACCATACCAGGTGTTGCCGCAATATGAGCCGGTCTTTGATGTCATTCAGGTTCCGCATAATGCATTTGGTAATGTAATGAAATCACAGAGAAATATCATCATTGTTGACCTGTCACCCAAATATCAGGAATCCAAAATCATTGTTCAGAAAGATATCTGGGCAAAACCCCAGCTGGTACTCAATATGAATGCCAGAGATGATGACGCTTTTATCAGGCTTTTTAAGGACAATGAAAAGAGGATAATCAATCTTTTGGAGAATATAGAGCGTCAGAGGCTGATGGATACCTATAAAAAAAACCTGGATGGTAAGATCCTGGAAACCCTGAAACACAAATACCATTTATCGTTACTAATACCCAAAGGATATCAGATAAAGCAAGAAGCTGATGATTTCGTATGGATAGGTCAGGATGTGTCAACTTCTATTCTGGGTGTCCTTGTTTATCAATATGAATATTCCGATACGAATACATTTACAAAGGAATACCTGATTAAGATGCGAAACAGATATGCAGGCAAATATGTTCCCGGTGAGATTGAAGGATCCTACATGATTACTGAACAGGAATATGGCCCGTTTTTCTCCCAGTACAAACTAAGGGGTGAACGGTATGTAGCAGAACTGCGTGGACTCTGGAAAATGGAGAAGGGCATTTCAATGGGCGGTCCTTTTGTCAGTATTACCACACTGGATGAGAAGAGAAACAAGATCGTTACGGCTGAAGGCTTTGTCTTTGCAGCAGGGCAGAAAAAAAGGAACTATCTCAGACAGGTTGAAGCAATTGTATTAAGTCTGGAAATCCCTTAATAATACTGCCCGGATAGGTTCGAAAATAATATTACTTTATTTTTTCACCGGCGAAACAGAATTATTCCGATTCCCGGTTTTTCTTCCTGGCGGCACAGGATCATAACCACTGGTTCCCCATGGATGACAACGCAGAATCCTTTTTATCGCTAGCCAGCCTCCATAAAACAGTCCGTGTATTTTTATTGCCTGCACTGCATATTCCGAGCAGGTAGGCAAGTGCCTGCAACTTGCCGGAAGAAGAGGGGAAATGGTATGCTGATAAAGTCTTATGGGCAGGATGGCAATGAATATGATTATTTTTCTTATTCTTTCAAACAAGTTCATTTGTTATTTTTATGTTTGGTATCCGGCAGAGGCCCCTTGTATCAGATATGAAGCCGCAAATCTGACTGTTTTGTTTACTCTCCGGAATATTCGACAAAATTCCTCTCCGTTTCATACAATACGACTGTAAGGTCGAATTTATGATCGATTTTCATCCGTAATATTCTCCATATTATGATGGCAATATTCTCGGCGGTCGGATTGAGATTCTTAAACTCTTCCACATCAAGGTTAAGGTTTTTATGGTCCAGTTTTTCAATGATTTTCTTTTCAACAATATCCTTCAAAACCTTCATGTCAATTACATAACCGGTCTTATCATCAACTTCACCTTTTACCTTGACGATCAAGTTGTAATTATGTCCGTGAAAATTCGGACTACTGCATATCCCGAATACCTTTTGATTAACAGAATCGTCCCATTCCGGATTATATAACCGGTGTGCAGCATTGAAATGAGTTTGCCTGCAGACTGTTACCTTCATATATCAAATAGTTATATTATGTCTGTTATAACATCATCTGTAAAAAAATGTTTAATTTACAGCATCAGGACAAAATTATGCATTTTAAACATAAATATCTGACTTCTATAGCCAGCTGTAGAACATCTGATTTACGATGAATTGTTTAAGGTAACTCCGGGATAGATCGTAATCATTGACAAATACGAATACAACGCCTGTCAGAGAAGAAAGTTAAGCTGAAAAGCGCCAGGAAAGCCTGGATAACTGTTAAGAATTAACATCTTTTAACGCCAAATACTTTTAAAACTCTCTTTCAATGATTATTTTAATTTTCAAACAGGGAGGTAATGCAAAAAGGCCTGATTATTTTCTTTTATCTGTTATTAGGTTGTTTTCCGGTTAAGACTGCTGTTTCTCAGGTTTTACACTTTAACAGCAGAATAATAACAGGAAAACTGATTGATAATGAAACAGGTAAAGGTATCCCATTTGTTCATGTACTCAATGAAAGTCTACGGGTTTCAACCATTTCCGATACATCAGGAAGGTACACCATTCGCGGAAATACAGGTGATACACTGGTTTTCAGTGTTCTGGGATACCTGGGAAAGTATATTGTCTTTAAAGGGATGAAGGCAGGGGAGTTGCCGGTGACGGAGCTTGTTCCAAGAACTTATGATATAGCGGAGGTAAGGGTATTCGGATATTCTTCATATTCGAAATTCAAACAGGATTTTCAGAATCTCAGACTTCCTGAGACACAGACCGACAGGTTGAGGGAAGATCTGAACCAGATTGCCCTTGAGATCGGGAAAGAAGCCAGGTACCAGTTGGAGATGGAAAAGGCTGCCCGTGGAGGCAATCTTTTATCGGTACCTATCCTTTCACCCGAGGAGGTTCAAAGACTTAAGCTGAAAGAAATTATCAAAGAAGAAAAAATTCAATCTGTCATCGATAAAAAATTTAACAGAGAGATCGTTGCCGGCCTGACCGGATTACATGACAAAGAACTTGATGATTTCATGCTTTTTTGTAACTTAGATAGACAGTTTCTGCTGGAGGCTAACCAGTACGAGATACTGGTGAAAGTGCTTGAAAGGTTTGAAGCGTTCAAACAAATCAAAAAGAACACGGGAACCATACAAAAACCATTCCGTCATGCTTGCAGTACCTTCCTTTCATGACATACAGAAAGCTCATCTCAGGATCAAAAGGATGATTCATGATACTCCGGTTATGACCTCCTCCGGCATCAACCATATAACCGGTTCAGTTCTGTTTTTTAAATGCGAAAATTTTCAGAAAGCAGGTTCTTTTAAATTCAGGGGAGCAGCGAATGCATTGCTCAGCCTGGATGAAGAAAGCGCCTCAAAGGGAGTTGCCACCCATTCCTCCGGTAATCATGCTGCAGCACTTGCACTGGCTGCAAAACTAAGGGGAGTTAAATGCTTTGCAGTCATGCCTCATAACGCACCAAAAGTGAAAATAAATGCCGTAAAAGGATATGGTGCGGAAATCACTTTTTGTGAGCCAACACTCCGGTCGAGAGAATCAACCCTGCAGAACATGATTGCCAAAAACGAAGCTGTTTTCATTCATCCGTACAACAATTTTAATGTTATCTGCGGCCAGGGCACTGCAGCCATCGAATTTCTCCGTGAAGTTCCTGATATTGAGATCATGATGGCTCCTGTTGGCGGAGGCGGCCTTTTCAGCGGAACACTGATAGCAGCAAAGGCTGTACACCCGGAGATGAAAGTGTATGGTGCCGAACCAAAAAATGCAGATGATGCATACCAGTCCTTCAGAAAAAAAAGGCTCATACCTTCTGTGAAGCCAAATACCATTGCCGACGGACTTTTAACATCATTAAGTGAGCTGACCTTTAGGATCATTACAGATAAAGCTGATGATATATTCACAGTCAGTGAAGATGCCATCATTGAGGCCATGAGACTTATCTGGGAACGAATGAAGATTGTTGTGGAACCATCGGCTGCTGTTCCCTTGGGTGTTGTCCTTGAGAATAAGGCATTTTTCAGGGGAAGGAAGACCGGACTGATACTGAGCGGAGGTAATATTAATGTTGAAGCATTGCCCTTTCAGGGTGTTTAGCTAAATATACTCATCTTTCAGATAAAAATAACAAATAATCGGAAAGTGATCCGACAGTCTGATTTTTTTTGTTTTAAACTCCAGGGTATTTATTGATTTGCTGTGAAGAATATAATCAATCCTGAAAGACGGAAAATGACCGAAATAGGTATTGCCAATCCCGGTTCCTGATTCAAGATATGCATCTTTAAGTCTGCCTCTCAGCTTATAATAGGTATATGAAACAGGTGTATCGTTAAAATCGCCGCAAACCATGCATGAATAAGGTGAACTGTTAATGTGCCGGCTTAAGGTTTCCACCTGCCTGGCTCTTTTCAAATAAGCATGTTTTAACCTGTAAGAAATATTTTTGAATTCAAGGATATGTCTCGGACTGTAATTAAATATGATCGAATCAAGAAAATGATAATCGTCTTTCTGTAGCTGTGTGGACTGAAGATGACAATTATAGATCCTCACAGTATCTTCATTGATCCTGATATCTGAAAAAATGCATGCGTTCTTTGTGCCCGTAAATTTTATAATCCCTTTATTAATAATAGGATATGAACTATATGTGGCTATTCCCAGACTTTTTTTGTTTGAAGCCACATTGGTATAGTAAATATGAGAATATGGATTAAGGTGCAGCATTTTTTTAATCGAATCCTCTGAAAACCTGCTGCCTTCCAGGGTAAGGAATTCCTGCAGACAGACCAGTCCGGCTTCTTCCTTTTGAATAAAGGCAAGTATGTCTTCAGGTACAGATTTGATATTTAACCAGTTATAATAATTAAACAATCTTACATTGTAGGATAATAATTTAACAACAGTTTTATCTGCAGGTGGTTTGCTATTACAAATATTAAGCTGTATAAACCTGGCCGCACTTTTCCAGCACAAGAGAATCACAACAAGAGAGATGAGAAAACCATACTTTCTGAGGATAGCCCAGAAGACCAGAAAGAGTATATTTATGATCAGAATGTAAGGAAATATAAGACCCAGGAAAGCAAAATACCAGATTCTCTCGGGGCTGATATAAACAGAAAGGCCTGATACAATCAGTAATGCAGCAAAAACAATATTAGTGATTAGAATGATCCTGAATAGAAGTTTTTTCAATTTGCCTGAACGATTTAATTGTATTTTTTACTCCAATCAATTTTTTCCACTCATCTTAAAAAGTGTTTCCTTTTCCTTTTTTGTCAGGCTGTCATAACCCGACTTGGCTATTTTATCAAGTATACGGTCGATTTCTTCCTGCATCTGGGCCTTACGGCGATTATATTCCATGTCGGTCATTTCTCCGGCAGATTTTTTATGGGAAACTTTCATCCTTTTTTTCCTCCCGGAAAATAAGGTTACAATATTATCTATCAACCTGTTGAGACCCTGCCCCATGTCCTTTCCTTTTCGAAGCTGTAAAATAAAGAAATAAGCATATATGACACCGCCAAGATGTGCAATATGACCGCCTGCATTGTAAGATGCAACCTGGAGTATATCCGTAATAATAAAGAAAATTGCAATGTATTTCAGTTTAACCGGCCCGATGAACGGCAGATACATCGCGTAATTAGGTGCATAGAAAGAAATAGCCATTGCCACAGCCATTACACCTGCTGAAGCTCCCAGCATCTCAGCTACATCAACCGTCGCCAATAGTCCGGGGAAAATATTGTATGATAAAATAAACAGGAATGCGCCTGCCAGTCCACCAAGGAAATAAGTGCTCAGTAACTGCTTTTCAGTCAGATATTGCAGGAAGATCCTTCCAAACACATACAACCAGAGAAGGTTGAAAAGGATATGAAGAAAACTGAAATGCAGGAACATATATGTAATCAGGGTCCATGGTTTAAGTATCAGTTTGGCCAAGCTTGCAGGAACCATTAAATAACTGATCCAGTTTTGCATGAACAGAATTCTCAGATTTCCTGAAGAAGCACCGGCTGAAGTGAATAAAGCATAAAAGATATAAACAATGTTAACTGCCAGAAAAACGGACAGGTTGATATAAATCAGCTTGGTTAGTATGGTACCCCGTTTGAATGAAGCTTTTATTTCCTGCCAGATGTCCATTGTGATCCAATATATTTAACCGGATACAAATTTAATAAATCCTGAACTGGTTTTTCTTCCAGTACAAGGCAATAAAAAACCCAAAAATCGCACCGCCAAGATGTGCAAAATGTGCAATATTTCCACCTATGTTTGCTACCCCGGCAAATAATGAAAGTATTGCAAAGGCCGGTACCATGTACTTTGCTTTTATCGGGATGGGCAGGAAAATAAGCATCAGTTCAACATTGGGGAACAACAGGGCAAATGCAGCCAGTAAGCCGAAAAGAGCTCCTGATGCTCCAACCATAACTGCCGTCATATCCATAAGATGATATACCAGTAACTGCAGACCGGCTGCACCCAAACCGGATACAAAAAAAAGAATGAACATTTTTCTGCTACCCCATACGCTTTCAATGACTTTGCCAAAAACAACAAGACCGAACATATTAAAGAATATATGCATCAATCCCGCATGCATAAACATATGTGTTATCAACTGGAATGGCCTGAAATAACCGGTATTGGGAGTGAACAATGCCAGCCACTGGATATAGTCATAACCCATTCCTGTAACAACTTTGTCGGCAAGAAATACAATGATATTAATGATCAGAATATTCCTGACAACAGGTGGTAAATTAAATCTTAACATAAGTATCAGGTTTCTTTTTTCAACATCTCAAAGATAGGATTGTTTTATGAGAATGCCGGATTTTATCTTTTTAATAACTGTTAAAAAGTTAAAACAAACCGTTGTCTGAAAACTGTCATCCCAGCTTTTTCTCCAATTCATCAAGGTTGATGATGGAGATGATTTTTTTACCTGAAGGCGAGTAATTTGGGTTTTCACATGCAAAGAGCTGATCAATAAGAACCTGCATCTCGGTCAGAGAAAGGATAACCCCGTACCCGATGGCTGAAGATTTTGCCAGGCACCTTGCGACCTTCTCTTTGGTGCTTTTTTTAATATCATCTTTTGTATTCCGGTATTCTTCAAGAATGGATTCTATCAGTTTTTTCGGTTCAGGATTTTTGATATCAACAGGACAACCGTTTACCACAATGGTACAATTGCCAAAATTGCTTATATCAAAGCCAATGGCTGTCACATCATCAAAAATTTCATTTAACAATGAATAATCACGCGCATCAAGCTCAATGGTTTCAGGGAAAAGTGTTTGCTGGGCAATGGAACAATTGCTGGCCATGGAATGAATAAGCTTTTCATATAAAATCCTTTCATGGGCACGCCTTTGGTCGATTATCATCATTCCTGATTTGACCGCAGTGATAATGTATTTCTTCCTGACCTGAAGAAAGGTAACCGGCTGTAACTGCTGATCCGGAGAGGGTAATTGCTGCTCATGCTTCTCGAGTGTTTCAAAGGATTCCGGATGATCGTCTTCAGATTTAAAACCTTCGTAAAACCTTTCCCATCCCTGTATTTTTTCTTTTTTAAATGAATCCCTGCCGGTTTTACCAACCGGCATTTTCTCATGTCTGTCATCAAAAGGATTATATTCCGGGTTTACAGGTATCTCCGGAGGTCTGACCTCAGTGTCTTTTCTGGTATATGGTATTTCAATACTTTCCTCACTGTTGAAATCGATGGAGGGTGCAATATTTGTTTTGCCAATCGCTTCTCTGACCGCAGCCTTGACTATTTGAAAGACAGCCTGTTCATCCTCAAATTTGATCTCAGTCTTGGTGGGATGAATATTTACATCGATGCTCTTCGGATCGCTCTCAAAAAAGATAAAATAGGATGGTATATGATCGGCCTGGAGTATCTTATCGTATGCATTCATCACAGCCCTGTGAAAATACGGATGCCTCATATACCTGTTATTGATGAAAAAAAACTGCTCGCCAAACTTTTTCCTGGCGAACTCAGGCCTTCCGATAAATCCCCTGATCTTAACGATACTGGTATCAGCTTCAACAGGTATCAGGCTTGCATTGACAGAGCGCCCGAATATGTGAATAATTCGTTGCTTCAGAATTGCTGCAGGCAATTTGTATGTCTCTGAATCATTATGGATAAGCTCAAATTCAATATCAGGATGGGATATGGCTATCCGCATAAACTCATCCACAATATGGCGAAACTCGGTATTTGTATTCTTTAAAAATTTCCTGCGGGCAGGAACATTGAAAAACAAGTTGCTGACAATGAAATTGGAGCCAGCCGGACAATGCACAGGTTCCTGCGACTTTACATCTGAACCGCTGATTTGTATTTCTGTACCCAGCTCCTCATCCGGTTTACGGGTTCTGAGAGTAATACTTGCAATTGCTGCAACTGAAGCGAGTGCTTCACCCCTGAATCCCATGGTTCTTATTTCATATAAGTCTTTTGCTTCTTTGATCTTTGAGGTTGCGTGACGCTCAAAAGCCAGCCTGGCATCGGTTTCAGACATGCCACAACCATTGTCAATGACCTGAACCGATGTTTTTCCTCCGTCCTTTACCAGTACTGAGATGACTGTGCTTCCCGAATCTATTGCATTTTCCGTTAACTCCTTTACAACCGATGCCGGTCTTTGAATCACCTCACCTGCAGCAATCTGGTTTGCTACAGAATCAGGAAGAAGCCGGATGATGTCAGCCATAGAAAATTGATTAACGGAACAGAATTAAATATACAAGTGCCAGAAGAAAAATAAATATAATCACAAGTCTGATTGAGCTGTACCTGTCCTGTTTTCTTGAACGCTGAATATATTCCCGCATGGCACCTCTTTTAATGCCTGACCTGAACTCCACGTCATTTTTTATTCCCATTTCCTGTTCGATCCGACTGACTCTCTCATTGAATTCTTCCTTTTCTTTATCATAAAAAATCGGATTATAATGGAATTCTCTATGCTTGTTTATCTTAAAAAAACTTGGTAATGCCATGATACTAGTTTATATATTTAAACAAATTTAGGGATAATTTATTGAACAAAGACTGCCATCCTTATAAATGAATATCAAAAATCATGCAAAAAATAAACATGGTTTCAGGTTTCATTCAAAAGCGAGCCGCAATACTTGCAATAAACAGCATCGCTGTCATGCCCTTCCCTGGCACAGTTTGGACAAACCTGGGTATTTTGTGCTTTTTTGATGGAATTTGCCATCTCAAATCCCACTATGCCGGTTGGTACGGCTATTATTGAATAACCAAGAATCATAACAACACCGGATAAAAACTGACCCACTGCCGTATGTGGTGTGATATCTCCATAACCTACAGTGGTCATTGTTACAATGGCCCAGTAAATACTTTTCGGAATACTCGTAAAATCAGAATTTTCCCCTTCAATAAGGTACATCAGGGTTCCGATGATTAACATCAATGTGACCAGGGCAAAAAGAAAAACACTTATTTTTATCCGGCTTGCATACAATGCCCTGATTAAAAATTTACTTTCTTCCAGATATCGTGAAATTTTGAAAACCCTGAAAACACGCAGCAGTCTTAGTGTTCTTATTATCAATAAACTATGCGGGCCGGCAAAGAAAAATCCAAGGTAAGAAGGAAGGATTGCCATCAGATCAATAATTCCGAAAAAGCTGAAAATGTAACCTGAGGGTTTTTTAACTGAATAAATCCTGAGTATGTATTCTATGGTAAATAAAATGGTAACGGTCCATTCAATGATCCTTAATTCTTTGTTCAGCACCTGGTTAATTGAAGGAACGCTTTCGATAATTACAATAACGGTACTCAGAAGTATTATAAATAAAAGAATTACGTCAAATGTCTTACCTGCATACGTATCTGCCTCAAAAATAATCTCGAACAGCTTTTTTCGTATTTTTTCCATAATATTGAATCATTTAAATAAATCTCTTTTGTTAAGTAATCTGCTATATTCATATATTTCAATGTCTGTAAGGGATACAGCAAAGCCTGTCCTGATATACCGGGTTTATTACGGCTGTTATGCTTTTAATAAGCTCATTGTCAGCATGACGCCTCTGTTCGCTTATATTTGCATTAAAAATAGTGTAACTTTGCCGCAAACAACCAATTATTTTAAATTCTTCAAAATATAGGATAAAAATAGCCTATTTTAGAGTAATAAAATCAATCATTGGATTGAACCTGTCAGAACAAAGAAATATGATACCGAACCAAGACTCTTCATTCAGGAATTACGCACAAATGAAGTTATATTGATTATAAAAAAAGGATGCAGGAAAGTTATCCCGATAAATCGGGACAGGATCCTGACAAGTAGGCCGGGACGGGCTATGTGACCAATAACTAAATAAAAACTAAACACATGAAAATAATAAAGCAAAGTTTTATTGAAGCAAAAAAAATGATTGATGACTTTGCAGCTGACGATACAAATATTGAGAAAATAAAAATGGCCGGAGAACTTATGACTGAATGTGTCAGAAATAATCATAAAATAATATCCTGTGGCAATGGTGGCTCAATGAGCGATGCCATGCATTTTGCAGAGGAACTTTCCGGATTATTCAGGGAACTCCGGCCGGCCATCGCTGCTATATCCATTTCTGATCCTTCACATATCACCTGTGCTGCCAATGACTTTGGTTTTGAAAATATATTTTCAAGATATATTGAAGGGATCGGACAGCCCGGGGATGTCCTGCTTGCAATCAGTACCAGCGGCAATTCGCAGAATATTGTGAATGCTGCACTGGCAGCAGGGAAAAAGAAGATGAAAGTAGTTGCTCTTACCGGTAAGGATGGCGGTAAGATGAAGGATCACTGCGATATTGAAATCAGGGCTCCTTATTCAAAGTACTCCGATCGTACACAGGAAATACACATCATGATTATCCATTGCCTGATACAATTCATCGAATCTTATATATCATGATCCGAAGGATAATTATAATCATTTCAGTTTTATTGTTATGTGCCGGGTGTTTTGAGGACAACATCACAAAGGTCTCGGATTCCGTACTGATCAGTTCAAGTTATTCCCTTCCCGTTGGTGAAGTTGAATATAATATCAACAGCTATTTCGAGATGCTTGATACTGTTCAGATACCCTGGCCCGACTCGGTAGCTTATAATGATACGGTCTACCCGAATATATTTCATATTGTTGATACAATTGATTTAAAACAATTCGAATTTGAAAGCCATGGCGGCAGTTCCGATAAAATAAAATCGATCATGTTCAGGCTGATCATTCAAAACAGTTACCCGACTGAAGCTACGGCTCAGGTTTATTTCATTATCAGTCAGAGCCGGGTTGACTCCCTGTTTGAGAGTGGCAGGGAGATTATACCTCCTGCCTCAATCGACCATAATGGAATTGTGACTGAACCAAGCATCACAATTAAAGACATATATACTTCGCAAACGCTGCTGGATAATATGGGATATTATACGAACATCGAGATACACGGAGAAGTATATACCACACGACCTGATATCAGAATTGTGAAGTTTTATCCTGAATATGAACTCAGAATTCATATCGGTGCCCGCATAGAGATAGAATATAATTTAAATGATATTAGATTTTAAAGGCCAGGCTGGACAAAATCATGCGTAGAATCCTTTTAATAATTATATTGGCTGGCACTATCAAAATTTACGGGCAACAAAATCATACCCTTTATTTTCTAAACAATGTTCCGCAGACCAACATGCTTAACCCGGCTGTTCAGACTGAATGCAAGGTTTTTATCGGCCTGCCTGTAATCTCCTCGCTGCATATTAATCTTGCCAACAGCGGTTTCACCATGAACCAGCTTCTTGATTCACAGGATTCGAGCGAATATTCAATTGATGCAGCAACCATTCATGATAAACTGGGCAAAAGAAACTATTTGAGCTCAGAGTTGTATGCCGACCTGCTGAATGTCGGAATTAAAATAAAAAAAAGATATTATTTCACTTTTGCCATCAGGGAAAGAAATGATCTGAACCTGTTTTATACTAAAAATCTGTTTTCTCTCGCCTATAAAGGCAATACCCAATATGAGGGCGAATGGGTCAGCCTGAAAGGAAACGGATTGCAGTTTAACCATTTCAGGGAATTCAGCCTGGGAATATCAAAAATCATTGATGAATATACAACCTGGGGCATCAGGGCAAAACTGCTGTTTGGCAAGTTGAACTTAAAAACCAGTCGTGAAAATGTCAGTTTGTTTACTGAAGAGAACACCTTTGACCTGTTTTTTAAGGGTGATTTCCGGGCTGACGCTTCTTTACCGGTCAGCCTCGATTCAGCTGACGGCAATCTCAGACCGGATTACGAGTATTATTCAACAGATCCTGTGGGTCTGATTTTTAACAGGCAGAATACGGGTATTGCAGTCGATGCGGGTTTTATTCATCATTACGATGAAAAGATAACATTACATGGAAGCCTGCTGGATCTCGGACTGATTCCCTATCGTTCAGATCTTACCAATTACAGTGTGAATGGAGAATATGTATATACGGGGCCACTGGGTGACACGATCATTACCGAAGATTATATAGAAGAAGTATTCGACCGCATCAACGATTCGATGGATGTTTCTCTTACACGTGAATCATACATTTACGTTTTATCTCCAAGGCTGTATCTGGGAATTTCATATCAGTTGAACAGGAACACTTCCGTTAATGCATTGCTGGCAGCAAGGTTCTGGAAACAAAAAATACAAACAGGTTTAACAATTACCGGTACCTGGAGACCATATTACTGGTTTGCTGCAACCGCCAGCTGGTCTTATTTTCATCGTAGTATCAATAATATCGGAGCGGGGATTGTGCTGGGAAGAAACCCGGTTCAGTTCTATCTGGTAAGTGATAATGTTCCGGGATTCATATGGCCACAAAGCACCAAAAACCTGAATCTGCGTTTCGGATTCAACATGATCTTCGGATGCCGTGAAAAACACAGTATTAAGGAATGCGGCTGCTACTGGCTGAGAGAAGCAGAAAAACGCAATGAACGAAAGCAGAAACTAATCCGGAAGTAAAAATCAACTGTTGAGGATTAAAACTTTTTGTTTATATAACCTTGCAGCATTTATATTACTATTGCGGGGTGATTTAAAATGATATCTGTAACCGCCAGGCTGTTGAATCATTATTATGGTTGCATCCCGGATGTCCCTCGTATCATTTTTACAAATCTTCGAATGTTCTCTTCCAGATTACCCTTTTCAGACAGAGCCCTGATAAAAGCGCTGCCGATGATGGCTCCGTTAGCGTATTTGCAGGCTCTTTGAAAGGTTTCATGATTTGAAATACCAAAACCTATCAGCCGTGGATTCTTCAGGTTCATCTGCTGCAACCTCAGGAAATAGTCCTCCTGTTCTTTGACTATTTTTTCTCTTGCACCTGTTGTCGAGGATGAAGAGACCATGTAAATAAAGCCGTTGCTGATAGCATCTATCTTCCGGATCCGGTCTTCACTTGTCTGGGGTGAGACAAGGAATATCTTGTGCAGCTCATTTTTTTCGAAAACTGCCCGGTATTTTTCAATGTATATTTCAAACGGCAGATCAGGCAGAATGACCCCGTCCAGTCCCAGCTCGTTGCATTTTTTACAGAAATCCCCAATCCCGTATTGAATCACAGGATTCAAATAACCCATCATGATCAGGGGAATACTAACCTGTGAGCGTATATCCTCCAGTTGCCGGAATAATAACCTGAGGTTCATCCCGTTTTTCAATGCTTTATCATTGCTTTGCTGAATAACAGGACCGTCAGCCATCGGATCACTGAATGGCATGCCTATTTCTACCATATCAACCCCGCTTTCTGCCAGTACTGTAATAATTTCTACCGTATCCTCCAATCCGGGATAACCTGCTGTGAAATAAACAGAAAGGATTTCCGATTGTTTCTTTGCAAATAAAATATTCAGGTGGTTCATATATTACTGATTGAAATTTAAAAAGCATTCTTTATCATGCCGGTAATTTAAAAATCAGGATATCCTTACAGAAATGAATCCATATATTTGATATATGTTGCCAGGTCTTTATCTCCCCGGCCTGAAAGATTAACGACCACAACATCGTCAGGTCTGAACTTTTTCTTTTCCAGGGCAGCCAGTGCGTGCGCAGATTCAAGGGCGGGAATGATACCTTCCAGCCTGGCCAGCTGAAATGCTGCTTTTAAAGCTTCATCATCTGTTGCATGATCAAATTTTACCCTTCCTGTCTTAAAAAGGTGACTGTGAATCGGGCCGACACCAGGGTAATCCAGACCTGCGGAAATTGAGTAGGGCTCGGTAACCTGTCCGTCCTCATCCTGCATCAGCATGGAAAAACACCCGTGAAGAACACCAGGCCTGCCAAGTACCATTGTCGCAGCTGACTCTCCGGAGTCAATACCTTTCCCGCTGGCTTCAACTGCAATCATTTTCACATGATTATCATACAGATAATGATAATATGCTCCGGCAGCATTGCTGCCACCGCCCACGCATGCAATGATGTAATCAGGAGCTTCCCTTCCTGTTTTTTCTTTCAGCTGCCATTTCATTTCTTCGCTGATGACCGATTGCAGTTTTGCAACCAGGTCGGGGTATGGATGCGGACCCACAACCGAACCAATGATGTAATGCGTGTCAACGGGATTATTGATCCAGTCTCTTATGGCCTCATTGGTTGCATCTTTCAGGGTCATATTACCGCTGTAGACAGGAATAACCTCTGCGCCAAGCATTTTCATGCGGAGAACATTTGGTTGCTGGCGCTCAACATCAAGCTGCCCCATGTAAACGATGCATTTGATCCCTTTAAGTGCACAAACGGTTGCAGTTGCCACCCCATGCTGACCTGCCCCTGTCTCTGCAATGATCCTCGTCTTGCCCAGCCGCCCGGCAATCAGGATCTGTCCGATCGTGTTGTTGATCTTATGTGCTCCTGTATGGGTTAAATCTTCCCGCTTAAGATATATGTTGGTGTGATGAAGCTCCGATAGCCTGGCGGAGTGGTATAAAGGAGTCGGTCTTCCGGCATAGTCTTTTAAGAGGTTACGGAATTCCTCCTGAAATCCCGGATCAGCAAGAATCTCAAGATAATTATCCTGTAATTCCCTGATGTTCGGATACATCATCTCCGGTATGAACACCCCTCCAAATTCTCCATAAAACCCTTTTTTATTAACATCATATTTCATACGTAATATATTTGTTTTATTTATTCACTTCGTTCATGAGATCGCTCATTTCATTCGCTAAGTTATTCACTTCGTTCATGAGATCGCTCATTTCATTCGCTAAGTTTATTGGTCTCATAGCCTGTCCCGACTTACTTGTCGGGAACCTCAATTTCTTAAAATGCATTTACCTAGTTGCCAGCCCTGATTTTTTCAATAAATTTTTTTACCTGATCAATGTTTTTATAGCCCGGCATGGTCTCAAACCTGCTGTTAATGTCAAGGGCATGAATACACATATGCCTGAGCCCCGCTGTTTCTTCAGCATCATCCGGGCCAATACCCCCGCTTAAAAAAAACGGCTTTGAAAGGGAATATTCATTCAGCATCTCCCAGTTAAACTTTTTTCCTGATCCTCCAACCGAAGTTGTCCTGGTATCAAAGAGAAAGTACCGGCAACAATCCATGTACTGATCCATTACTGAAAAGCTGAACTGATCATCCACACTGAAAGCCTTAATGATCTGAACACCTTCATTCGCCAGTTTTGTACAATATACCGCAGATTCCCTGCCATGAAGCTGAATATAATCCAGACCGTACTGATCAATCTTACCTAGGATATCGTCGGGATCTGCATTTACAAAAACACCTACCTTACCGGTATCTTCAGGTATGACAGCGGTGACAGAGGGATCAAGCTGTCCTCCGATATAACGCACGGATTTTTCATAAAAGATAAAGCCAATATAATCGGGATGCAATTCAAGTAATTCCTGAATATTCTCCCTGTCCCTCATTCCACAGACTTTGATTTTCAATGCATTGAATCTTTATGTTTCAGACAATCATTTGTAACTCTTTCACAAATTCAATAAAAGCCCTTACAGGATCCTCCTTTTTCATAAACAGTTCACCTATCAGAAATCCATCATAACCCGATTCTTTGAGCATTCGGATGTTTTCAGTGTGATCAATCCCGCTTTCGGATATTTTTTTAAAGCCTGCCGGGATGTGTCTGATCAGCTCAGCCGATGTATTGATGTCTGTTTTAAATGTTTCCAGGTCACGGTTATTGACCCCGACAATATCAACAGATTCATTGATGAAAGACAGCTCTGATAATTTGTGAACCTCCATGATAACCTGCAAACCCAGGGATTTTGCAGTTTTTGCATAACTTTTCAGTTGCTGCCTGGTAAGGCAGGCAGCAATAAGCAGGATGACATCTGCCCCTATGGCCCTGGATTCAACCACCTGGTACTCGTCAACAACAAAGTCTTTTCTAAGCAGGGGGACGGAGGTGACATTTCTTGCGCTGATCAAATCCTCCGGTGAACCCCCGAAAAACTGCCGGTCAGTCAGGACTGATATACCTGAGGCACCGGCTTCTTCATATCCTTTGGCAACTTCTGCAGGTATTGCTTCCCCGTTGATCATTCCCTTTGACGGGGATTTTTTCTTGAATTCTGCAATGACGGAGGTTTTTGCTTCATCAGCAAGAAAATCTGTCAGGCGTAGAACATTACGGTCAAAATAACCAGATTGTTCCAGTTTTCTGAAAGGTACCTGACTCCTGCGCTCTTTCACCTCTGTTTTTTTGTATGCAATGATTTCATCCAGTATGGTCATATCTTATTCTATTATTTTTTCCAGGAAAACAGCCTCTACCCATCATGAAAAATTTCATATTTGCCCGGCTGATCTTCATGAAGGCTGAATTTTTATAAGTTGTTTCAATGCATGCAATGCCTTTTTCCCCAACAGTGACTCCCGTGCCAGAGAAACACACTCCTCAAGTTCCTTTTCATGGTAATAACACATAAGTGCCATGGCTGAATTGGCAATCACAACATTTTGCTGTGCTTCGGTTCCGTTGCCTGAAAGAATGTCTTCAAATATCCCTGCGGCTTCCTGAACCGTATTCCCTCCAAACAGCTCGCTTTGGTTGATCTTCAGTAAACCCAGTGAGTCGGGTGTCAGAACCTCATTCTTCTGCAAAGAAGCATAGGAAAAATCACCTGTGAGCGAAATCTCATCATAACCATCCAGGCTGTATACGATGATATGGTTCACACCTATCTGTTTATACACCTCGGCATACAGCTGCTGTACCTCTTCACTGAATACCCCTATAAGCTGGTTTTTTGGTTTTGCAGGATTGACCATCGGACCCAGAATATTGAAAAAGGTTTTCACCTTCAATGCCCTGCGAACGGGAGCTACGTTTTTCATCGCCGGATGAAACAGTGGTGCATGCAGGTAACAGATATTGGATTTTTCAATTTCACGCTGCAGCTTTGAAACATTATTGTCAAATTGATACCCGAAATGTTCAAGGATATTTGAAGAACCGCACGGGGAAGAAACAGCGTAATTGCCGTGTTTTACTACTTTTGCCCCTGCGCCTGCCAGAACAAATGCGGATAAGGTAGAAATATTGAAGGTATTTTTTTCATCTCCTCCTGTCCCGCAAACATCAATCAGGTTATAATCCGCAAGATCAACCCTGACAGACAGGTCGAGCATGGCATCCCTGAAACCGGCCAGCTCTTCGGGCCTGATCTTTCGCATATTAAAAACCGTCAGAAATGCGGCCATTTCAGCTTCACTGTATTTGCCGCCGGCAAGCTCACCGAGACTTTCCCTTGCACTCTCGCGGGTAAGGGTGTTACCTTCGAACAGGTAGTTTAAGGTGTTTTTCATGTTTTTAATGATGATTTTTGTGTTGTATGATCATTTTGCTTTATTATATCTTTAACCAGTTTTCCATTATTTTCATTCCATGTTCTGTCAGTATTGATTCGGGATGATATTGTACACCACGGACATCATAATGTTTATGACTGATACCCATTATAATTCCTGATTCGTCCTCTGAGGTAACCGTAAAACAATCAGGTAATCCGTCTTTTGCCAGTACCCATGAGTGATATCGTCCTGCATTGAACTTTGACGGGATCCCATCATGCAACGGTTCATTTGCATCCAGTATATGAACAGGAGTAGCAATACCGTGATATACCCTCTCAAGATTGATCAGCTTTCCTCCAAATGCTTCACCGATGGCCTGATGGCCAAGACATACTCCAAGTATGCTTTTCAAAGGTGCAAATATTCTGACCAGGTCCAGGCATATGCCAGCTTCAGATGGTATACCGGGTCCCGGTGAAATAAGTATTTTATCATATTTCTTAATATCTTCAACAGCAATTTCATCATTCCTGAAAACATCCATATGATCGTCTGTAAGATTCCGGATGTAGTGAACCAGATTGTACGTGAATGAATCGTAATTATCGATGACCAGTATTTGTTTCATGGCTTACTATGATTAGCTATTATAATTCCTGTGCCATTTCAATGGCTTTTTTCAGAGCCCCCAGTTTATTATTTACCTCCTGCAGCTCGCTTTCTTCTTTCGAATCAGCGACAATACCCGCCCCTGCCTGATAAAACAGCATGTTATTCTTGCTCAGGAAAGTCCTGATCATGATAGCATGATTAAAAGTGCCGTCAAAATCGATGATCCCTATCGCTCCCCCATAATAACCCCTTGCCTGGTTTTCATATTTGTCAAGAAGTTCCATTGCCTTGTATTTCGGGGCTCCTGAAAGTGTGCCTGCCGGAAATGTCGCAGTCATCATATCAATGCAGTTTGATCCGGGATTTAACCTGGCTGAGACTGTAGAAACCATGTGGATGACATGCGAATAGAACTGTATCTCCCGGTAATTTTCTACCTTGACATCAGTTCCGTAACGACTCAGGTCATTGCGGGCAAGATCGACAAGCATGATATGTTCTGAATTCTCTTTGGGATCCCTGGCAAGGCGTTCTGCTGATTCCTTATCTTTCAAATCATCTCCCGTCCGTTTGAATGTTCCGGCAATGGGATTGATATATGCTCTTTCTGCCTTGACCTTGAGCTGTGCCTCAGGCGATGATCCGAAAATGCGGTAATCTCCATAATCAAAATAAAACAGATACGGAGAAGGATTGATCGACCTGAGGGCGCGGTAGAGATTAAAATCATCACCTTCATAAGGCTGGGAGAACTGCCTGGACATCACAATCTGAAAGACATCCCCCCTGTGACAGTGTTTTTTGCCCATCTTCACCATCTCCATATATTGCTGATCTGTGATATTCGAAACTTCGTTATCATATGTTCTGAATTTTCTGGAATGAATATTCATGTTGTATAACAGAAGTTCCAGCTTTTCAATCTGACTTTCTGAATTATCAAATTGATTTTCAATAATATATAGTACATTTTGAAAATGATTGATGGCAATGATATACTTAAAAATGCCATATCTCAAATCGGGAATCTTGTAAGCCTCCTTAACAGAAGCATTGAACTGAATGGTTTCGAAATACCTGACAGCATCGTATGTTGAATACCCAAACAATCCGTTAACCGGCGGATTTCCATTCTCAACCTGCACAAACCTGCTGATAAACTCATTGAAAGTATGGTTAAAATCATGACCTCCCGATAATTGATACTCATTGGATTTACCATTGGGATATTCTTCCTTAACATGCCAGTTATCAAGTATATATGAAGCTTTCGGTTCGATACAAACAAATGAATAACTATTCTCATTCCCCCTGTAGTCTGAACTTTCAAGCAAAAGCGACCCGGGGTAAAGGTCTCTTATCTTCATATAGATACTTACAGGTGTAATTGTATCTGACAGGACCTTTTTCATTCTGGTTTTAAACTTGAATACTTCCATAAATAATAATATTACCTGATTAAATTAAAAACGGCCTGTCGTGAGTACGATAGGCCGTTTATTATATCTTTAAGGGTTACAATAACTGCATGGTCTCACGGGTTCCGGAGAGAACTGTGCCACCACCAGATTGTAACCATCATTTTGTTCATACTGATCATTTCCGGTACAAAGATATTGTTCTGAATTTAAAAATCAAACGATTTGATCCCAATAATAAAATATAATTAAATATATTATTGATTTATAAATTTTTAGGCAACCTTTAATTTTTTAACACTTACCTTTTCAAGTTTTTCTTCCGCATATTTTTTCGAAACAACTATCTTATTTGTAGCGGTTGAGGGCAGCTCATACATGGCATCAATCATGATATGTTCGCAGATCGAACGTAATCCACGGGCGCCCAGTTTAAACTCAATGGCTTTATCCACTATATAATCCATTACATCATTTTCGAATTTCAGCTCGATACCGTCTATTTTAAAAAGTTTTAAATACTGCTTGATGATGGCATTTTTCGGTTCGGTAAGAATATTTCTTAAAGCGGTTCGATCAAGAGGGTGCAGATAAGTCAGAACAGGCAGCCTTCCGATTATTTCCGGAATTAAACCGTAGGCTTTTAAATCCTGCGGTGCAATATACTGCAAAAGATTGTCACGTTCAATCCTTTCAGTATTCTTGGTAGCTGTATATCCCACAACTTTTGTATTTAACCTTTGTGCTATCTTCTTATCAATACCATCAAAAGCTCCTCCGCAAATAAAAAGTATGTTTTTGGTATTCACCGGGATCATCTTCTGGTCAGGATGCTTTCTGCCACCCTGGGGAGGTACATTCACAACCGAACCTTCCAGAAGTTTAAGCAATCCCTGTTGCACTCCTTCACCAGAAACATCACGCGTAATGGAAGGATTATCCCCTTTTCTGGCAATTTTATCTATTTCATCAATAAACACGATACCCTTTTCAGCGGCTTCAACATTATAGTCTGCTACCTGCAGTAATCTTGTCAGAATGCTTTCAATGTCTTCACCAACATAACCTGCCTCTGTCAAAACTGTCGCATCCACAATGGTAAATGGAACATGTAGCATCTTTGCAATTGTTCTTGCCAGTAAAGTTTTTCCTGTACCTGTTTCCCCGACAAGGATGATATTGGATTTTTCTATCTCTATATCATCATCTTCACGGCGATTTGACTGCATCAGCCTTTTATAATGATTATAAACCGCAACAGATATGAATTTTTTGGCATCCTCCTGGCCGATAACATATGAATCAAGGAATTTTTTTATCTCAACCGGTTTGAGTAATTTAATTGAGTTTACATCAAACTCACTGTTCTTCTTCATCTCTTCCTGCACGATCTCATACGCCTGCTCAATACAGCTATCGCAGATATGTCCTGAGATACCTGCAATCAGCAGATTTGTATCTTTCTTATCCCTGCCGCAGAATGAGCATTTATCCATTGAATAAGCCAAAGATTATAGATTTAAGATATATAATATGCGAAATTAATAAATATTCAACAAATTAACTTTTAAACAGTTATTTCTTGGAAGGTTTTTGAAGGACTTCATCAATCATCCCGTAATCCTTTGCTTCCTGCGCCGTCATCCAGTAATCACGGTCTGCATCCTTTTCGACTTTCTCAATTGGGTTGCCTGTATGTTCTCCTATGATCACGTACAGTTCAGTTCTCAGTTTCAGTATTTCACGGGCCGTGATTTCAATATCAACGGCCTGACCCTGTGCGCCGCCCATGGGCTGGTGTATCATGATGCGCGAGTGTTTTAAAGCAGACCGTTTACCCTTTTTGCCGGCGCATAATAAAACTGCTCCCATTGAAGCAGCCATACCGGTACAGATGGTAGCAATATCACAACTGACATATTGCATGGTATCATAGATCCCCATGCCTGCATGCACATGCCCGCCCGGTGTGTTAAAATAAATCTGGATGTCTTTCCCGGGATCTGCGGAATCAAGATAAAGCAACTGTGCCTGAATGATATTGGCTACATAATCATCAACCGGCAGACCCAGAAAAATGATCCTGTCCATCATCAATCTGGAGAATACATCCATCTGGGCTATATTTAACTGACGTTCCTCAATAATCGTTGGCGAAATATAACTTGACTGGATTGAGGTATAGTTATCAAGTGTCAGACTGCTGATACCTGAATGTTTTATTGCATATTTTCTGAAATCCTTACTGATATCCATAAGATTTTTTTTACTAAGGTATTTATGTAACGGCTATTTTTCAAGCAATTTATTGAATTTTTCATAGGAAATCTGTTTATGATCCAGCTTTGCTGTTTTCCTGATAAAATCGATGATTTTCTCTTCAAATTTTCTTTCAGCAAGTTTTCTTCTCTCCTCATCTTTCTTAAGAAGCTCACTTGCATAATTGGCCAGATGATCGTCAGGAAAATCCGACACCCCGTAATACTGTGAAAACTGCATCCTGGCAAAACCTTTGGCATATTCCAGCAGCTCCTCATCAGTAACCTTCAGGTTATTGGCAGTACCGATCTTATCCTTGATCAGCTGCCACTTCAGGTCTTCAAGGAAATGGTCAAAGTCTTTCTCAATCTGCTCTTTTGAATACTTCTTCCTGTTCGCTTCAAACAGCCAGCGCTTTAAAAAACCTTCAGGCAGGTTTTTCCTGAACCTTGCGATATAATATTCTCTGATATCAAGCCTGAGCTTATATTCCGAATCACGACTTAATTCAGAATGAATGATTTCATCTATCCGTGAATTAAATTCATCTTCGGTTTTAACCACATCCTTCCCAAAAAGCTTATCATAAAAATCCTGGTTGATCTCTGCCTTCTCAAACCTGGAAACAGATTTTACCGTGATTTTAAACTCATTATTGATAAGCTCCACCTCTTCGGTCTTTATTTTAAGTACCGCAGCAGTCACAGCATTATCAGAAAATGCCTTCTTAAGATTGACCGTCAGTTCGTTGCCTGTCTTTAATCCGGTAAATCTTTTCCTTATCTTTTCATCCCTGATATTCGCTATAGTGATGGTGGCGTCCTCAACCCTGATCCCATTTTCAATCACGTTCCCCTCTTTGTCAACCTGCGACACATCTGCCCTGATGACCGATGTTTCATCACTTGCATCAATCTCTTTCAGACTTCCAAGTCGTGATGCATACCTGTCAGTGTATTCATTTCTGATTTTGTCATCGACTTTGATCTGATAAAATGTGAATTTATCTTTGGATGAAACCTGCACATCAAAATCAGGGGACAGGGCAATATCAACCATAAATTCAAAGGAAGTGTCATTATCCCAGTCAATTTCCTTAGGGTTGGTTTCACTTGGCAATGGTTCACCCAGAATATTTAATTTTTCATCCACAATGTATTTAGTCAATACTTCATTGAGAATATTATTAACCTCCTCAACAAGCACTGGTTTCCGATACATTTTGCTGATCAATCCAAAAGGTACCTTACCCGGGCGGAACCCGTCAATCCTGGCTTTTCTTCTGTAATCCCTGAGTGTTTTTTCCACCCTTTCCTCATAATCATTTTTTTCTATAACAATCTTTAATACTGAGTTCAAATCATCAATCTCATTTCTGCTGATATTCATCCTGCTTCATTTTTAATTGTTATATCCCAAAAAAAGACCTTACTCCCTTAAACCTCTGAAATAATTTTTAATATCTGGCGGTCAGTAAGACTTTTGTGCGGATGAAGGGACTCGAACCCCCACGCCCTAGGGCACTAGATCCTAAGTCTAGCGCGTCTACCAATTCCGCCACATCCGCAAATTTTTGGAGCTGCAAAATTACCACTTTTTTCAAAATATGGAATCCATTTATAAAAAGATTTGACCAATGAATTTATTACTTTGATATTCAATTGATTTATATATAAAAATAGTTTAATTTTAGCAGGACATTCAAATGATTCGAAAAAGATGCGCCTTCTAAGTTCACAATATCACATGATAAATAACCTTAAAAACTCAAAAAAATGAAATTAATGAACTGGATAGCCTGGATTTCCGGTGTTGCTGCCGGGATCATCGTATTACAGGCATTTATTGATCTGTTATTTAAAGTCAACCTTTTCGGAGTCAGAAACGTTTACAATTATTTCCACGTTGCCAACAGCTTACTGCTGATTGCTATCCTTTGTGCCATTGGTGTGAATAACTGTTTACGGAAAAAAGAATCATAACAACTGTTATCTGTTTTATAAAAAGCCATTCTGGTTATTGCAGAATGGCTTTTTATATGATTCCTGTTCACGGCTTCTGTCTTGTAACATCAGGTTTCATCACGATAATTGGAGTAAATGATTAACTTTACCACCTGATCAATATTACGGGATATACATGGTAAAACGGATAGCATATACATTCATTAACGGTTTTCTAAAAAAATGTTTAATATCCTGACTGAATATTAAAATTTGAATTCAATGGCACAGGAAAAAATCAGAATTGGTATCACACAGGGAGATATTAACAGTATTAGTTATGAAGTTATTATCAAAGCATTGAATGACAGCAGAATTCTGGATATTTGTACTCCGGTTGTTTATGGTTCCCCAAAAGTGGCTGCATATCACCGGAAAGTATTGAATATTGATAATTTCAGTTTCAATATTATTAAATCTCCTGAAGAAGCAAATCCGAAAAGGGCAAACATCATCAACTGTCTTGATGATTCAGTCAGGGTTGAGCTCGGTAAGTCGACAAGAACAGCAGGCGATGCGTCATACCTGGCACTCGAAGCTGCAGTGAATGATCTTGAACATCATCAGATTGACGCACTGGTAACCGGGCCAATCAATAAGCATAACATCCAATCCGACAGATTCAATTTTGCAGGTCATACCGAATATCTTGAATCCAGGTTTCCGTCAGACGGTGTTCTGATGTTCATGGTAAGCCAGGTTATGAAAATAGGTGTGGTTACCGGTCATGTTCAGTTTTCAAGGATCACTGAATACCTCACCAGGGAAGTGATACTGAATAAGCTGAGAATCATAAATAAGTCATTACTCACCGATTTTGTGATACGCAAACCCAAGATAGCTGTACTCGGACTTAATCCCCATGCAAGTGACAACGGTTTAATCGGAAATGAGGAACAGGAGATTATAAAACCTGCACTTGATATGGCCAGGGAGGAAAATATGATGGTTTTCGGGCCATTCCCTCCGGATGGTTTTTTCGGAGCAGGTTCTTTTACCAAATTCGATGCAATTCTGTCCATGTACCATGACCAGGGTCTGATCCCTTTTAAAGCACTGATGGCAGGCAGAGGAGTCAATTTCACAGCAGGACTGTCTGTTGTCAGAACATCTCCTGCACATGGAACATCATACGAAATTGCCGGAAAAGGAGAGGCCTGCCCTGACTCTTTTCGTGATGCTATATACCTTGCCTGTGATATATTCAAGAACAGACAGCTCTATAATGAAATAACAGCGAATCCGTTGAAATCATATAACATCACTGAATCTTAAAAGACAATTTCTTCATTTATACTGCTAAACCTGAGTTTAATCCAACAGCAATAAATATGTATGAATATATTACAGGCAAAATAACAGAAATAACTCCGACCTATGTTATTCTGGAATGCAACGGAACAGGATACTTTATTAATATCTCTGTTTCTACATACAGCCAGATTCAGTCGCATAAAGATATAAAGCTGTTTACTCACCTGATTGTCAGAGAAGATGCACATTTACTGTATGGCTTTTTTAATAAACCTGAAAGGGATATCTTCAGGTTATTGATTTCTGTTTCAGGTATTGGGGCAAATACTGCCAGGATGATGCTTTCATCGCTGACACCGGAGGAAATTCAAAAAGCAATTCTTTCCAGTGATGTGAACCTGCTTACAAGCATTAAAGGTATTGGCACCAAATCAGCACAACGGATTATTCTGGATCTGAAGGATAAATTAAGCAGCGGGGAAGCCGGTGAAGAAATATTCGCAGTAAAAGACAATAGAATAAAGGATGAAGCGTTATCTGCATTAGTTATGCTGGGATTTTCGAAATCTGCAGTGGAAAAGGTAATAAGGAAGATCCTGTCAGAAAATAAAGATATTGTTGTCGAGGAATTAATCAAAAAGGCTTTGAAATCCTTATAAATTAACGAGTAAGATAGGATATTGACTGATAATTCAATTATTTAACTAAATTGTGGATCTATTGAAAGGTAAAACGTTTATAAGGAATACAGTACCTACGGTCAGTCTATTATTATTATTTTTACTATCAGCTTATAATAAATCAGCTCATGTAAATGCCCTTTCATACCAGCCAAACGATTCCCTGCAAAAAGATACCCTGGAATTGAGATATCCTTTTAAAGACGATGACGGATATCCTTCCCCGGAACCGGACCTTCATCCGCCCCTTTATCTTGACCATCCGTCAAATCTCAGTGATACGGTAATCTACGATCCGGAAACCAATCAGTATATTTTCACAAAAAAGATAGGAGATCTGGACTTTCGTCATCCGACAGTGATGAGTTTTAAAGAATTCTATGAGTATGAGTCACAATTATCCCGGCGCAATTACTGGTTTACCAAGGCCCAGGAAACATCATCAGGAAAAAGGTCCGGCCTGATCGGAAGAATCCACATGGGTGAAACATTTGACAAGGTCTTCGGAACAGATGCAATCAATATCATACCACAGGGATCTGCCGAACTGATATTCGGCTATAATATCTCACGTATAGATAATCCCGCACTCTCTGAACGCAACAGAAAAAACGGGGCCTTTACTTTTAAAGAAAAAATTCAGATGAATGTTACCGGATCCATTGGTGATAAAATGGAGCTTGGCATCAACTACAATACAGAAGCAACATTTGACTTTGAAAATAAAACCAAACTGGAGTACGCAGGCAAGGAAGATGAGATCATAAAAAAAATAGAAGCCGGTAATGTCACACTGCCGTTAACCGGTTCGCTGATTTCAGGAAGTCAGAGTTTATTTGGCCTGAAGACCGAGCTTCAATTCGGGAAGCTTACCGTTACCAACGTTTTCAGCCATCAAAGAGGCGAATCATCGGTCATTGATGTACAGGGAGGTGCACAAATCAACGAGTTTGAAGTGAATGTGGATGAATATGATGCCAACAGACATTTTTTCCTCTCCCATTTTTTCAGGGATAACTATAACGACTGGCTTGCATCACCACCATATATCACTTCCGGTGTACGCATTGAACAAATCGAAGTGTGGATTACCAATAAAACAAGCAATTTTGACAGTGATAACAGGAATTTCGTGGCATTCATGGACCTTGGCGAAAGCTATTCAAAACATATTGATCAGGAAACCCGCCTTCCTTTGCCTAATTTCCAGGGCCCGGTTGATTTTATCAGACCTGTAAACCAGCCAGACTATCCTGCATCGAACGATGCAAATGCCCTTTACCAGGAAATGATCGTGAATTATTCAGGGATCAGGAATATTAAAAACATTGCAACAATATTAGGTCCCCTTGAAGATGTTTATAATCTGAGAGGAGGCAATGAATACGAAAAAGTAGAGAATGCAAGAAAACTTGCTGAAAGAGAGTATACCGTTAATCGCGAACTGGGCTATATCTCTCTTAATTCAGCACTCCGAAGTGATGAGGTTCTGGCAGTTGCCTATGTCTACACATACCAGGGAAAAACATACAGGGTCGGGGAAATCTCAACTGAAGGCGTAAGTGCGCCGGATGCACTCGTTCTTAAACTGCTGAAGGGAACCAGCCTGACACCGAAGCTTAAAACATGGGACCTGATGATGAAGAACATATACTCAATAGGAGCTTATCAGGTTAACAGAAAAGATTTCAGGCTTGACATACTTTATCGTAACGATGAAACCGGCGTCGCAATGAATTATATCAAGGAAGAAGATGCTGCCCCTGCATTCAACAACACCATTCTGTTAAAAGTACTGAACCTTGACAGGCTCGATTCACGCAATGAACCTAATCCCGACGGTGTGTTTGACTATATTGAAGGAACCACCATTATTTCATCAAACGGAAGGGTTATCTTCCCGCTGGTTGAACCTTTTGGTTCAGATCTGCAAGACAAGATTACAGGAGGTGATTTTAATAATCAAACAAGGAATAAGGTCGCTGAAGATTATGTTTTCCAGGAACTCTATGATTCAACTCAAACAAAAGCAAGCCAGATTGCAGAAAAAAACAAGTTCTTCCTTTCAGGCACATATCAGTCTGCTTCGAGTTCCGAAATACAGCTTAATGCGATGAATGTGCCGCGTAATTCTGTTAAAGTCTCTGCCGGAGGAATTCAACTGACAGAAGGGATTGACTATACGGTGGATTATACCCTTGGAAGAGTTAAAATATTAAACCAGGGATTGCTTGAATCGGGAACTCCTTTGCGGATTTCTCTTGAAAACAATGCTTTGTTTAATCTCCAGACAAAAACACTGGTGGGAACGCATATGGACTACCGGGTATCAGATAATTTTATCATGGGAGGAACCCTGCTTAACCTGACCGAAAGACCTCTTACCCAGAAAGTAAATATGGGTGATGAGCCCATATCAAATACCATCTGGGGGTTGAATACTTCCTACCGTACCAGGTCACACCTGCTAACCAGCTTAATTGACAAGCTTCCGCTTCTGGAAACCAAAGAAGTCTCAAACATATCGCTGGATGCGGAATTTGCCCATCTGATTCCGGGACAGGCCAGGGCCATTGGCAAAGGAGGAGTTGCTTATATCGATGATTTTGAGGGCACTGAAACATCTATCGAAATGAAGACAATGCCTTCATGGGTGCTGGCAAGTACTCCCAGGGAATTTACTGAAGGACAATTGATTAACGAAAGAGCTTATAATTACAACAGGGCAAAACTGGCATGGTATGTTATTGACCCCCTGTTTACAAGACAAAGTTCAAATACACCTGACCTTCCTGAAGGTGATGTTTCCAGCCATTTCGTACGCGAAATCAAGGAAACGGAAATATATAAGGAAAAACAAAGCGGTACCGGTTTTGAGAGTCCGATATCCATCCTGAACCTTGCATTCTATCCGAAAGAAAAAGGACCCTATAATTACGATGTCCATCCTTCACCCTACTCAAGTGGCATTAACAACAGGGGTTTCCTCACTGATCCGCAAACAAGGTGGGGAGGTATTATGCGTGAAATACAAACCAGTGATTTTGAAACATCAAATGTTGAATACATTGAATTCTGGCTGATGAATCCCTTTGTATATGACACTCTTAATGAGCCCGGTTTGCTTGGTGGTGATCTTTATTTCAACCTCGGTGAAGTGTCTGAAGATATCTTAAGGGATTCCCGAAAGGCATTTGAAAACGGACTGCCTCCAACAGATTCTGTCATCCTTGTTGATAGTACTTCCTGGGGAAGAGTGCCGCGAACACAGTCTGTTGTGAACGACTTTAATACTGACCCGGAAACCAGAAAATACCAGGACGTGGGACTGGACGGATTGTCTGATGAAGATGAGCAGCAATACTTCCGGACTTATCTGGATGAAGTGAAAAACTACATCACGGATACCACAAGCGATAATTATTTAAGAATCATGACAGATCCCTCAAGCGATAACTTCAAATATTATCTGAATGATGATTATGATAATGAGGGCGCCGGGGTTATCCAGAGATATAAAAACTATAACGGACTGGAAGGCAATTCGCCGCCAACCGAAGGCGAATTTGCTGCAGCAAGCACAAAGCCCAATGCTGAAGATATCAACAGGGACAATACACTCAATGAGACCGAAGCCTATTACTCCTATCGGGCAAGCATCAGGCCAGGGGACCTGCAGGTTGGGAAAAACTATATTGTCGATAAGGTAAGGGGTACAGATAAAGACGTTGACTGGTATTTATTCAGGATCCCCATCGCCGATTACGAAAGCAAGCATGGGAATATCGAGGATTTTAAATCCATCAGGTTCATGAGAATGTACCTGAAGAATTTCAGCGATTCGGTTATCATGCGTTTTGCAGAACTGCACCTTATCCGTGGTGAATGGCGAAAATACCGTTTTGACATGAACGAGGGAGGACCCGGACTCGCAGAACAGGTTGATGACGGCTCATTTGAGATCTCTGCAGTGAATATTGAAGAAAACTCGGGAAAAGAACCGGTAAATTATATTTTACCGCCTGGTATCAGCAGGGTTATCGATCCCAGTCAGCCTCAGATAGCAGAGCTAAATGAGCAATCCATGGTCTTCAGGATTTTTAATCTCGCTGATGGTGATGCAAGGGTCGCTTATAAAAACGTTGACCTCGATTTAAGACAGTATAATAAACTGAGAATGTTTGTTCATGCAGAGGCCCTAACCGGTGAAATGCTGCAATCAAATGAAATAACAGCATTTATCCGCCTGGGATCCGATTACCGGGATAACTATTTTGAATATGAGATCCCGCTGTTACTCACATCACCAGGTGCCTATGATGTTGATAACGATGATGACAGATTGTCTGTCTGGCCTGAACAAAATACTTTTGAAATTGACCTTGATAAGCTGGTTGAATTGCGGATTGAAAGGGATAATGCCGCAAGAAACGATCCTGTATTTTATGGCAAGACAAGGATATATAGAAAATATGATGGTGAAAACAACAAGATGAAAGTAAAGGGAACCCCGAATCTTAGCAATATCAGGACAATCATTCTTGGCGTGAGAAATCCCGGGAATGTTGATAATAAGTTTCCCAATGATGGCTTGCCAAAAAGTGCGGAAATCTGGTTCAATGAATTGCGGCTGACTGATTTCAGCAATAAAGGAGGATGGGCGGCAAACGCAAGAGTCCAGGCCAAACTGGCAGATCTGGGAACACTATCGGTGGCTGGAAGCACCATTCAGCCGGGTTTTGGAAGCATCGAACAAAAAGTCGATGACAGAAAGAAAGAACAGGTTAACCAGTATGATATCTCAACCAATCTGGAACTCGGTAAATTTTTCCCGGAAAAATCAAAGGTTTCCATTCCAGCCTTTGTTGGGGTATCGAAATCAATCATCAATCCTGAATATTATCCCAAAGAACCTGACAGACTGTTAAAGGATGTGCTCAGCAGTGCGGAAACCCAAACTGAAAAGAATGAAATAAAAGAGATATCCCAGGATCTGACAGAGAGAAAAAGCATCAACCTTACAAACGTCAGGGTGGCCAAAGATTTTAAAAAAATAAAACCTCTCTCGCCGGCAAACCTCTCTGTCAGTGTTGGATATAGTGATGTCAAATCAAAAAATTACAAGGTAGACAGGAATGATCTGATCAGATACAGGGCGGCCATTAATTATTCTTATACCATGCGCCCCCTGAGCATTACGCCCCTGAAAAAATCAAAATCTTTTAAATCCCCTAGCCTGAGGCTGATCAAAGATTTCAATTTCAGTCCCCTGCCATCACAATTCACGTTCAGAACAGATATCGACAGATACTACAATGAAATTAAGTTAAGAAATGTATATGAAAATGAATATAAAATAGAGACCACTGTAAATAAGGACTTCACCTGGAACAGGTTTTATTCACTTCAATGGCAGCTGACAAGATCAATCAGGCTTGATTTTTCTGCAACAAACGTAGCCAGAATTGATGAACCTGCCGGCACATATGATTTATTCCGTGAAGGTGATAATAAGCATTGGAAAGATTCTGTCTGGTCTAATATGCTCAACGGCGGAAGAAACATCAACTACAATCACCAGTTGAACGGATCATATACCTTGCCAATCAATAAGATACCTTTGTTCAACTGGCTGTCTTCCTCCGTCAGTTACAGCGGGAGGTTCAGCTGGGACAGGGGACCGGTCTACAAGGAAGAATATTCGCTTGGGCATACCATTCGCAACTCCAACACAATCCAGATAACAGGGCAGATAAGTCTGATGAATCTCTATTCCAAAATCGGATTCATCAAAAGGATTGATGCAAAATACAGAGGTGCAAAACAGCCCGAATCTGAAACAAGATACAAGACGGTTACCTTTTCAAGAAGGACATTTCTAAAAGCCAACCAGCCAAAAAACATATACCATAAGCTGGGTACACAAAAAATTACTGTCAGCGTTACCGATGAAGAAGGTAATGAGATTGAGGCAGACCACGAAATCATTTCTGATAATAAAATATCTGTCACCTCAAAAGAGGATCATTTGGGTATAACAGTCTCTGTTGAAGGACAAATTGAAAAAGGTGAAAATCCTTTTGTGTTCATTGCGGAAAATACTGCAAGATTTATTACCGGATTAAAATCGCTGACCATAAACTATTCAAGGCAGGGAGGCACTACTTTAATGGGTTATATGCCGGTAACAAATATCTTTGGCCTGAATACCGGGAGTTTTAAAATGGCCCCCGGAATACCGTTTATTCTTGGCTGGCAGGATTCGAGCTTTGTTAAGAAAGCAGCACGTAACGACTGGCTGACACACGATCCGGCTTTCAGTAATCCGTATATTCTTCAGCAAAGCGATAATCTTTCTCTCCGCGGAACTTTTGAACCATTCAGGGGATTCAGGATTGAGCTCGCAGGACAAAGAACCTATTCCCAGCATACATCCGAATATTTTATCCATGATTCAATCAGCGGCACAAACCGTTTTGATTTCGTTAACAAGATCCGCAACGGCTCTTTTACCATTTCCATCATTTCCATCGGGTCAGCATTTGAAAAGATCAGGGCTGAAGACAATTTCAAATCAAAATGCTTTGAAAATTTCAAAAAATACAGAAAAATTATTGCCGGAAGATTATATTCTGAAAGAGTTGAAAGAAGTGGAATCGGTTTTCAGGGCTCAGTATTTGACATTGTTGAGGAAGGTTATCCGGATGGTTATGGTTCCACCTCTGCCGAGGTTCTTATACCGGCATTTCTGGCAGCCTACACGGGAAAAAATCCCAATACGGTTACCCTCGAACCGTTTCCGGATTTTCTAAGCATACTGCCAAACTGGAGCATCAACTTTGACGGTCTTTCGAGGATAGACTTTTTTAAGAACTTTGTAAATTCAGTCAACATCCGTCATTCATACCAGTCGACGTATAATATCGGTTCATATACAACTTATGTTGATCTCACGTTCGAAAAGGATGGTCTTGCATATATCCGTGATTATCAGAATAATTTTTATCCCGAATACCTGATCAACACCGTCTCTGTCAATGAAAGGCTGAATCCGCTGATTAATGTTGACATAACATGGAAGAACAATCTGCTGACCCGTTTTGAAATCGGGAAATCACGCATTCTGGCATTAGGCCTGGCCAATAACCAGCTTACCGAAACCAGGAATAACGACGTGGTAATCGGAACAGGCTACCGTTTCAAAGAAGTGCCAATTACGATCAATGACAGAACACTCGAAAGTGATTTAAATGTCAGGATGGATTTATCTATCCGTGATAACAAAACATTGATAAGACACCTTGCACAAACAGCAGATGATGAAGTTGAACAAATAACAACCGGCCAGCGGATATTCACAATCAATGCCACAGCAGACTATGTTCTGAGTCCAAGGTTTAATATCCAGCTTTTTTTCGACAGAACACTGAATAAACCCTATACATCCAGATCTTTTCTGACTGCAGACACAAACATCGGGTTCAGCATCAGGTTCACCCTGCAATAGATGTTGAAAAAACCTGATAAATATTAACTTTTATCCCCAAAAAAAAATGTAATTTTACTTCGAATGTAAATTGAATACTGTTATGAATATACCGGATAACCTCAGGTACACCAAAGACCATGAATGGATCAGACTCAACGGTCAGATTGCTTTCATCGGAATCACAGATTATGCCCAGAGTGAGTTGGGAGATATTGTATTCCTTGAAATTGAGACCAGGGGAGAACAACTTGAAAAAGGTGAAGTATTCGGGACTGTTGAAGCTGTTAAAACAGTTTCCGATATTTTCATGCCGGTAGCAGGGAAAGTGATTGAAATCAATTCCAAACTCGAGGATCAACCCGAACTGGTCAACAAAGATCCGTATGGTGAAGGATGGTTAATAAAGATTGAAGTTACCGAACCTGAAGAGGTTAACGAACTCCTTGACGCAAAAGAATATGAAAAACTGATAAGCGCTTAATTCTTTATTTATTGCAATCCTGTATCCGGCATAAAATTCCTGACTTTATTCTGTTCCCAGATCCCTGACAACCATCTGAATGGTTTGTTTGTTTCTTTGCTCAAGTACCAGATCCTTGTTTTTCATAACCCTTGTGATTGTCGCTTCATCATAATACCTGATGGTTATCAGTTCAAGACCTTTCATTACTCTGACATCAAAAATTTCCTGTAATTCGGCCCTGACATGATCCAGCCGTGTGGTATCATCGTTCACAACCACTTTAAAGCTGACGGCAGAATTTTGCATCATGTTTATCTTCAGGCTGTATCGGGCAAAAGAACCAAAAATACTTTCAAGGCTGTCTTCCGCAATAAAAGATAAATCACGTGGAAAGATCTCAACCAGTACCTGGTTCATCTTGAAAATGAATGAAGGGATCAGCTTGTCATACGAATCATCCCCGATAATGGTCCCCGGAAGCCGGGGGTCAATGAATGAACGAATATGCAGCAGAATGTTCTTACGCTGCAAGGGCTGCACTGTCTTTGGATGAATGACACTGGTTCCGTAATAAGCAAGCTCAATTGCATCCACATATGAAATTTTCTCGAGTTTTATGGTATCCCTGAAATATTTCGGGTCCGCATTCAATACCCCCGGCACATCTTTCCAGATTGTCACTTCCTTCAGATTAAAAAAATATGCCATAACTGCTGCTGTGAAATCAGATCCTTCCCTGCCCAGGGTTGTAGAAAGATTATTGATTGTTGAACCAATAAATCCCTGTGTAATATAGATATCGGCATCATTGAAATGAAATGCTTTCCTGACGTAATCTTCAGAAAGCTCATAATTTAACTTTGCCTCCCTGTAATTATTATCGGTTTTCAAGTATTTTCTGATATCCATCCACCTGACCTTTAAGTTTTCAGACTGAAGGTAATGAAAAACAATCTTCGTTGATAATATTTCGCCGTAAGGTACGATCTGATCGTATTCAAAATTATAATGTGCCGATGGTTCCTCATCCAGCTTCTCCTGCAACTTAGTGAAGATTTGATTGATATCTGCATATATACTGTGCGATTTATCCGGGAACAGACCATTGATGATGGCATAATGATAGTCTTTCACAAAATTCAGGCTTTCAGGTAACCCGGGTTTACGGTGATAATAATCATCAGCAACCTTTTCCAGCGCATTTGTGGTCTTTCCCATGGCGGAAATAACCACGATCAGCTGGTCGTTGAACGATCTTAAAATATGCTCAAGATTTCTGACTGCCTCAGCGTTTTTTATCACGGCACCTCCGAATTTAAAGACTTTCATACGTTTATCGGTTTAAACATTTACTTTTTTTGATACAATAAAGTAATGAATTAATTCTGAAACGAACTGATTAAAACAATATTTTATATTCTGAATTGACTTAAAATCACCGGTCCGATTTATGAAAAATGCATAATAATCATCGCATTGTCTGCTTCTTCATATCTGCAAAAGTATCACCCTTTATCGTGGTACTTTTTAAGATTTTATGTTTCTGATTCCGGAAAATTATCACGATTTTTGCGCCGGATTAAATCCTTTAATTCAATAATTCAAAATAAACATACCCGCTGTGACCTTAGAGGCGATCATACATAAAACGGAAAGACATCCGAATTTTGCAGCTTTCATAAACAGCCTGTCATCAGTCAAAAAGCGATTTGCCCTCAAAGGACTTGCAGGATCATCCGGATCTGTTTTTACCTCTGCGGTAATTCGCAGGATAAAAGGCATTCATCTGTTTATCCTTCCTGAAAAGGATGATGCAGCTTATTATTACAACGACCTGGTCAGCCTGCTGGGAGAGCATAATATCCTTTTTTTCCCGTCATCATATAAGCGCTCGGTTCAATATGGTCAGCCTGATAATGCAAATATCATTCTCCGGACAGAGGTTCTCAATACCACCGGGAGTTTTATTCAGGCGCATCCCGATACGGGCAACTGTCTCATTATTATTACCTATCCGGAAGCACTCGTTGAAAAGGTGATTACTTACAAGAAACTTCAGAAAAATACACTATACCTGACAATACACGATAAAATCAGCATCGGATTTATCACTGAGGTACTGGAAGAATATAAGTTTGAAAGAACGGATTTTGTATATGAGCCCGGTCAGTATGCAGTAAGGGGCGGAATCGTTGATATATTTTCCTATGCAGACAAAAAACCATACAGGATTGACTTTTTTGGTAATGATATTGAATCAATTCGAACCTTTGATATTGAAACACAGGTTTCAGACAGCCAGCTTGAAAAAATTATTATCCTTCCGGATGTCCGTGAACTGTCGTTAGAAGATGCCCGTGTATCCTTTCTCGATTATTTTCCGACATCGGGCATGATCTGGCTGTCGGATACCGGCTATATTGCAGACAGAATAACCGGTATTTTTGAGAATACCCGGGCTGATACTGATGAACAGGGGACAGGACCATTGCCGAAGCAGGAAAACCTGATAACAGGTTCGTATTTTAAAGAAAAACTGGATCATTTCAGAACCATTGAGGTTGGTCCCGGGTTTTTCTTTGCCCCTGATGCTGAGTTTGAATTCAAGACAGCATTACAGCCCGCTTTTAACAAAAACTTTGATATGCTGGTTAAGTACCTGCATAAAACCCGGTCGGAAAATTATACAAATTATATCCTGTCTGACAGTGAGAAGCAAATTGAAAGACTGGCCTCTATTTTCAGTGAAATAGATGAACATGTTGCGTTTACACCGGTTCTGAAGACACTGCATAAAGGATATATCGATCATACTCTTAAAATATGCTGTTTCAGCGATCATCAGATATTCGAAAGATATCACAAGTATACGCTCAATACGTATTTTTCGAGAAAAGCAGCCCTTTCAATCAGGGAACTTACGGGATTAAAGCCGGGCGATTACATCGTACATATCGATCACGGTATTGGCAGATTCGGTGGTCTTGAAAAAATCGAAGTGAACGGGAGGTTCCAGGAGGCAGTAAGACTGGTATACAAAGACAACGACATGTTGTATGTCAGTATATACTCCCTGCATCGCATATCAAAATACAAGGGTAAAGATGATGCACCCCCGAAAATATACAAACTGGGTTCGGGTGCATGGCAGCGATTAAAAAGATCAACCAAAAAGAAAATAAAAGACATTGCCAAAGACCTTATCGCTTTGTATGCCAAAAGAAAGACAGTTGAAGGATTTAGGTTTTCGCCTGATACATATCTGCAAAATGAGCTTGAAGCATCCTTTTTTTTCGAGGATACCCCTGATCAGATTGCAGCAACCATTGCCGTTAAAGAAGACATGGAGTCAAAGTGCCCGATGGACAGGCTGATATGCGGAGATGTCGGATTCGGCAAAACCGAAGTGGCGATCAGAGCCGCATTTAAAGCAGTTACCGACAGCAAACAGGCCGCAATACTTGTCCCGACAACAATTCTTGCATTACAGCATTATAATACTTTCCAGGAGAGATTAAAAGATTTTCCCTGCAACATTGAATACATATCGCGATTCAAATCTGCCAAAGAACAAAAGCAGATCATTCTCAATACAGAAAACGGAAAAACGGATATTCTTATCGGTACGCACAGGCTTTTGGGAAAGGATATAAGATTTAAAGATCTTGGTTTGCTTATCATTGATGAAGAGCAAAAATTCGGTGTTGCATCAAAAGAAAAACTGCGCACACTGAAAGAAAATGTAGATACCCTGACACTTTCCGCTACACCCATTCCGCGCACACTGCAATTCTCATTGATGGGATCACGTGATTTATCCGTAATCAATACACCTCCTCCGAACAGACAACCGATCGTAACCGAGCTTCATACCTTTAATGAGGATATCATCAGAGAAGGTATCGAATTTGAAGTTGGCAGGGGAGGCCAGGTTTTTTTCATCCACAACCGGATAGAGAATATTAATGATATCGAAAAGCTGATCAGAAAACTTTGTCCAAAGGTCAGCACAGTTGTTGCCCATGGGCAGATGGAGGGGCATACGCTTGAAAAGACCATGATGGGCTTCGTCAATGCTGATTATGATGTTCTGGTGGCCACGGCGATCATCGAATCAGGACTGGATATCCCCAATACCAATACCATATTTGTGAATAATGCCCACCAATTCGGACTTAGTGACCTGCACCAGTTAAGAGGCAGAGTTGGCAGATCCAATAAAAAGGCTTTCTGTTACCTCCTTTCTCCCCCGATGTCTTATGTTTCATCAGAAGCCAGAAGAAGGCTGAAAGCCATTGAGGAGTTCTCTGATTTGGGCAGCGGCTTTAATATTGCACTGCAGGACCTGGATATCCGCGGTGCAGGCAACCTGCTTGGTGCAGAGCAAAGCGGATTTATTGCCGACATCGGATTTGAGGCTTACAACCGTATTCTTACGGAAGCAATCCGTGAACTGAAAGAAAACGAATATGCCGATGTGTTCTTACAGGAAAAGGAACATGAAAAGGCAACCGTCAATAACAAATATACAGATGACTGCCAGATTGATACAGACTTTGAACTACTTTTTCCCGAGAATTATATATCAAACGTTTCAGAAAGAATACATCTGTACCGAAGACTGGATGATATTGAATCAGAAGATGAAATCCGGGAGTTTCAGAGACATCTTGAAGACAGGTTCGGCCCGTTGCCTGAACAATCTGTTGAATTATTAATGATCGTAAGACTGAGATGGATTGCTGCAAAACTTGGCATAGAAAAAATCGTTATGAGAAACAGATTGTTAATTGCTTATTTCATATCAGATCAATCTTCATATTTTTATCAATCCGAATTATTTGGAAAAATCCTTTCGTTTATACAAAAACAACCGTCACAATTTAAAATGAAAGAAGGGAATAAGAAACTTACCCTCACAGTTAACAATATCAATTCTGTATATGATGCAATGAATATCCTTGACAAGATATATAATTCCGGATATCATGACTGTGAATAACGAAGCTTCCATGAGCTTTCCCCTCAGTTCCGGGTCTTTGAAAAAATCTGTGACAGGGCAATGAATGCCGGGGAATATCTGAATCTGCATGACCCGGTGTGTCCTGGATGAGCTTAACATCAGGCTTACGGTTCGGGTCATTTGTATTCTTATTGAAAAGTATTGTAACTTTATCGCAAACAACGGATTAGTATATTTAGTTAAAGATTTAAAACTTTTTAACCAATGATGAATCACTAATTATTGAGATATCTTTATATTTGAATCATTTCCCGGAAAATATCATAAAGTCAGAATGAATTTGGCCGTAGATATCGGTAATACCAGAACCAGGGCTGCTGTTTTCAGTCAATCTGAGCTGATTGAGGCATATTCTGTTGAAACCCCTACTGTTGAGCTGGCTGAAAGAATAACAGATAAGTTTCCCGGCATTCAGTATGCCATCGTCTCTTCTGTTAATGAACCTGATACAGATCTGGTCAATTACATATCTAAAAAAGTTCAAAAATACGTTGAACTTAATGCTTCCACCCCCACTCCGGTTAAAAATCTTTATCAGACGCCCGAGACCCTTGGAAAAGACAGGTTAGCGGCTCTTGTTGGCGCGTTTACTGTCTTTCCTGCCACAAATCTTCTGATCATTGATACAGGTACAGCCATCACTTATGATTTTCTGGGTGCAAATAATGAGTATTCAGGTGGTAATATTTCACCCGGAATGGACATGAGGTTCAAGGCATTGAATCATTATACCGGCAAACTTCCCAGAGAGAAGGCAGCAGAGGGCTTCCCTGAAATGGGATTTGATACAAAAACAGCAATTATAAGTGGCGTAATCAATGGAATCCTATATGAAATGGAAGCTTACATCAGTATTTTTTCCGCGAAGTATAAAGAATTAAAAACAATTCTTACAGGAGGAGACGCTAATTTTTTTGATAAAAAACTAAAAAAAACCATCTTTGTGATTCCAAATTTAACATTGATTGGACTTAATTGTATTTTACAATATAATGAGAAGACTGATTGATCTTGCAATACCTTTTGTTTTTCTTGCCCTGGTTTTTAAATCAAATGCCCAGGTGGCAATTAATTCGCCATATACACGATTTGGTCTTGGTGAAATCTCCCGGCAGGGTTTCGGAATGGTCAGGGGAATGGGAGGTACATCAATTGCACACCGGTTCAGTAATCAGATAAATTATTTAAATCCGGCCAGTTTTTCTGCCCGTGATACCCTTTCATTTGTTCTTGATTTCGGAGTAAATGGAGAAATCAGGGTTTTGAGCACTCAATATGAAAAAGTCAAACTGAAAGACTTCAACATGGAACATGTTGCGATTGCCTTTCCTGTTACCAGATGGCTGGGAACCAGTATAGGCATTCTTCCCTATAGCAGAATCGGTTACAATATGATGCTTGAGGGTCCCCTCAGCTCACTGGGGGATAATTACCGGGTGTATCATGAAGGCAATGGGAACCTGAATAAGTTTTATTTCGGGTCCTCAGTCCGCCTGGGTAAACACCTGGCAATCGGAGCCAACCTTTCCTATATTTTCGGGAGTTATGAAAGAAATAAACGGGTTTCATTACCTTTAGAAGGTTCCGCAGAAACAAGATTTATCAATGAAACAATCGTTGGTGATGTCATGTTTAATTTCGGAGTGCAGGCTTTTACAAAGTTTAAAAAAGGGGATGAGCTGACATTGGGAGTCACATTGGATAACAGCACAGAACTAAAAGGTGAATTCAGCTCCCTGAAGATAAATTATTATCCGCTGAATGTTGATACCATGGTCAGCATTGAAAATCAGAAAGGAGAGATAAGCATTCCGGTGAGACTGGGAGCAGGTATGCTGTATTCACACAAAAATAAACTGATTATTGCAATTGATTATGTTACTCAGGATTGGAGCAAAGCACGTTTTTTCGGGGAAACTGATTCGCTTACAGCAAGTTCATCCCTGAGATTCGGGTTGCAATATACCCCTGTTGCCATAACTGAAGTAAAAAGAGCACCTTACTGGCAGAGAATCAGTTTCAGGGCCGGAGGATACTATGACCAGACCTATCTTGATATCAACGGGAAAAAGCTCGAAGACTATGGCATGACTTTTGGGATAGGTATACCATGGAAGAATGAAAGAAACCTGTTGACCAAGACTACCTTTAACATATCTTACCAGCTTGGGTGGAAAGGTACTCTGGATAACGGACTGGTTAAGGAAACCTATCACGTTTTATCAATAGGATTTACTTTTCATGATTTATGGTTTATTAAACCAAAGTATGATTAAAATTACAAAAAATGAAAGATAAATTTTTCAGTCTGGTATTGTTCTGTACGATGATGATTTTGCCTGATATGCAGGCTCAGAAAGGTATTGATGACGGTTCAAAATACGGACACGGGAAAGACAGTGTCAGATGTGTGGTAAACCTCTCTCTTTACAGGGAATATGCCAGGCAAAAGGATTATAAATCAGCCATCAGGTACTGGAGGATTGTTTTTTGCGAATGTCCGATATCCACCAAGAATATCTATATAGACGGAGTAAAGATCTTTAAGGATTTCATTGAGCATGAAGACAATGAAGAGATCCGGTCACTCTATATCGATACCCTGATGATGGTGTATGAACAGCGCATTAAATATTATCCCAGAGACAAAGGAGATCAACTCGGAAGAGAAGGCATCGATCTCTTAAGATACAGAAGACTTGATGATATTAAATACGTTAAGGAAGCATATGGTTATCTGGAGGAATCGATAAAGCTTGAAAAAAAGGAATCATCTGAAGCAGTCATTGCCACATTTTTTACTTCTGCAATCGCACTTTTCCAAAACGGAGAACTCGATGAAAAAAAACTGATCGAAGATTATATCCAGAGCAACGATATTCTTGTTTCCAGGATCAAAAAGCATCCGAATAATTCAACGCTCTCCGATATCAAGGAAAGACAGGACGCTAACATGCAAAATCTAAAACTCAGTTGTGACCTGCTGGTTGAAAAGTTCTCTGAATTGTATGAAAAAAACACCTGTGATCTCTCTTGCTTACAGACCATAACTTCAGTGATGAATGCAATGGGATGCACCGATAAGCCCCTTTATTACAAGGCAGCCAAGGAATTATATGAACTGAAACCTTCAGCAGAAAGTGCTGCAAATATAGCTTCGCTGGCATATGATAAAAGTGAGTATAATGTGGCCGTCAGTTATTTTGAACAGGCTATACAGCTGGAAACAAACCCTGAAATCAAGGCTGTTTATTACCTGGGACTGGCAAAATCTCAGTACAAACAAAACAGGAAACCCCAGGCACGGGAAAATGCACTTAAAGCTGCCGAACTGAAAAGTAACTGGGGTGATCCTTATATAATGATCGGCCAGATGTATGCTGAAAGTTCGGAAGACTGTCAGGATATATGTCTTCCAAAATCTGTTTACTGGCTTGCAGTAGACAAATTTAACATGGCAAAGACTGTTGATCCGTCTGTTGAGGATCAGGCTAATAAGCTGATAATTACTTACTCTCAATACTTCCCCAATAAGGAAGACTCTTTCTTCTGCGGAGTCAGCGAAGGTGATACTTTTTCCGTTAACTGCTGGATAAATGAGTCAACGAAAGCAAGGTTCTGATAATCTGCTGATCCATCATGGATTTTTGGTTCTCCGGATACTCATCGGGCTGGTTATTTTACTCTCCTGCGAAAATGATATTGAAAAGATCAATGAATTAACCAGTGAACTCCATCTGCCTCAGCAAACAGGATATGATGTCGAGATTGCCTTCACCGACTCCGGTGTGCTGAAATGGAAGCTCTTTGCACCTGAAATCAACAGGTACGAATCAAAGGATAATCCGTACATAGAATTCCCCAGGGGGATCAAAATAATAGACTACGACAGGGCAGGAAAAGTCGAATCCAGACTTACAGCCAACTATGCCATCTATTACCAGGAAGATCAGCTTGGAGAAGCCAAAAACAATGTAGTGGCAATTAAAGAAACAACCGGAGAAAAACTGTATACAGAACAGCTATTCTGGGATCAGAAGTCAGAAATTGTTTATTCCAACACTTTTTCCAGGATAATCAATGACCAGGGAACTCACATCGGAGAAAAAGGCTTCGAAGCCAAACAGGATTTGTCCAGATGGAAACTTCACAGATCAAGAGGTACTGTTAAGATTAAAAATGAACCCGAAGATTAGTCTTATCATTGAAATTATATGGCTGGCAACAGGTGTATTTTGCCTGTTGACAGGCTTTCGTAAAACCGTTCAGTTTGGATTTTCCAATGGATATATATTTTATATACTTGCTGTTATAGCCTTTATCATGTATTCATTAAGGCTTTATCTCAGAAAATCCCAAAAAAATAAATAATTTTGAGTATTAACTACTCTTTGCCTGTCAATGAGTTCTATTACCATCATTCTTATTGCATTATTGATGTCCGCCTTCTTTTCGGGTATGGAAATTGCATTTGTTGCATCAAATAAGCTTCGTATCGAACTGGATAAAAAGCAAAATTTATTCAGTTCAAAGATTATCTCAATATTTACATTAAACCCGGGACATTATATCACCACAATGCTTGTCGGTAATAATATTGCCCTTGTCGTTTACGGCCTGTTTATGGCAAAACTTCTTGAACCGGTTATACAGGCCTTAATAACGTCGGAGATCGGGATCCTGGTCATTCAGACTGTGATATCAACCCTTATTATTCTCCTGACTGCTGAGTTTCTTCCCAAAACACTGGTCCGTATTAATCCCAATGTAATACTGAATATATTTTCCCTGCCTGTATTTGTTTTTTACATCGTTTTCTATCCCGTTGTATATCTGATAGTCAATCTTGTCAATGTTATTCTTAAAAGATTTACAGGGACTGACAGTCTGAATGTCAACCAAAATCCTGTTTTCGGTAAAATAGATTTATACCATCTGATTTCCGAGGGAGGGGAGGAAAGCAGGGATGAAAATTCCGACCTGGATGAGCTGAAGCTTTTTAAGAATGCACTCGAATTTTCAAATGTCAAGGTAAGGGATTGCATGATTCCAAGAACAGAGATAGTCGCTATGGATATCAGTTCCGAAATCGAAGACCTGAAGCAACGATTTATTGAGACAGGCTTCTCAAAGATAGTGGTTTATGATGAATCCTTTGATAATTTTGTCGGATATATTACTTCCAAAGAGCTTTTCAAAAATCCGGAGTCAATTGGCGATCAGTTAATAGATATCTCTTTTGTTCCTGAAACCATGGCCGCCAATACACTCCTGCAAAGACTGATAAATGAACATAAAAGCATGGTGCTGGTAGTGGATGAATTTGGCGGGATTTCAGGTCTTGTAACCATCGAAGATATCATTGAAGAAATATTTGGTGAGATTGAAGACGAACACGACAGCACTGAATTGATAGAGAGAAAAATGAGTGATTCGGATTATCTGTTCTCAGCAAGGCTGGAAATCGATTACATCAATGAAAAGTATAACCTTGATATTCCTGATTCAGAGGAATATGACACAATTGCCGGTTTTATTTTCTATCATTACGAAAATATCCCGAAAATGTATGAAAAGATCATTATCGGCAAACACGAGTTCAAAATTCTGAAGGTGAGTAAGACACGTATCGAACTTGTCCAGCTGAAAGTACTGCATGACGGATAGTTCTCCGGATTGTTTTGTGCATAAGGATTTTCAGGCAATCATCATAATTTTTTATCAGTGTCTGTTTTTTAATTGAATGATTTTTATAATTCAATAAATTGTTATCTTCGTACCCTGAATTTTGAACCGGATAAATTATTACTGATATGGCTACATTGGAAAAAATCAGAAATCGGATGGGATTGCTCGTAGCAATTATTATTGGTATGGCATTGCTGGCCTTCGTTATCGGAGACCTGCTGAATCAGGGCAGATCGATGTTCTCCAAGTCTCAATATGAAATTGCAAAAGTTGCAGGCAAATCCATTCCGTATACTGAATTTGATCAGAGGGTTAACAGTTTTGTTGAAATCAATAAAATACAAACCGGACAGACCTCCCTGGATGAAAGCACCATAGATAATATTCGCGATGTATCATGGGATTACATGATAGAAGAATTCATTATGTCAGACGAATATAAGAAGCTGGGTATTGCTGTTACCGGAGACGAACTGATGGATATGATCCAGGGCGAAAATCCCCATCCCATTATTCGTCAGGTATTTTCAGATCCGCAGACAGGAAGGTTAAACAGATCGTTTATGTTTGATTTCATTCAAAGGACATTGCAGGAAGAAACCAGCGAACGTAAAACATTCTGGCTTTACATTGAGAATGAGATTTTCAGGCAAAGAAGGCTGGCCAAGTTTAACAATCTTATCAGGCAAGGTCTTTACGTAACATCTTTGCAATCTGACCGTAAAGCCCAGGAATCCTCGAAAAAGATGGATATTGATTTTATCCTGCAGCGTTTTTCACTGATACCTGATTCATTGATCAGTATTAATTCAAATGAGATTAAAAACTATTATAATGAACATCTGGAAAATTACAGGCAGGAAGCATCGCGCGATATTAAATTTGTAACATTTGAAGTAATACCATCTGAAGAAGACTTCATGGCAGCAGAAAACTGGATAAATAGTATTAAACCTGAATTCGAAGCTACCGATGAAACAAAGCAGTTTGTTAACCTTCAATCTGATGTCCCTTATGACAGCCGCAACTATACAAAGGACGAATTACCTGAAACAATTGCAGATTATATGTTCAATGCTACTGTTGGAGATATCTACGGTCCTTATTTTGAAAACAATGCTTACAAACTTGCAAAACTCGCTAAAATAGATTATCTGCCAGACTCAGTCAAGGCAAGACATATCCTGCTTCAGGCTACCCAGGAAAACTCAGCCCAGGTCATCCAGTTCGCTGACAGCCTGAAAGAAATGATTGAAAAGGGGGCTGACTTCGCTGAACTTGCACGCCAGTATTCATCTGACGGAAGTGCACAGGAAGGTGGTGACCTTGGCTGGTTTGAGGAAGGTGATATGGTCAGGTCATTCAGCGACAGTTGTTTCTACGGCAAACCCGGAGATATCAAACTGGTCGGATCACAATTTGGATTACACATCATTGAGATACTTGCCCAGTCAGAAGATGTTAAAAAGGTGCAGGTAGGAACCCTGGTCCGTAATGTGGAACCTGGCCCCGAAACCGATCAGGGATATTATATCAGGGCCAGCGAATTTGCAGGCGTAAATAACACCTACGAAAAATTCAACCAGGCAATCGAATCCCATAATCTTATACCCAGAACAGCACCTGGATTAAAACCTCTTGACAAGGAAATCACAGGTTTGGAATCACCAAGATTACTTGTAAAATGGGCTTACAATGCAGATGAACATGATGTTTCCAATGTAATGAAATTTGGGAATAAGTACGTGGTGGCAACAGTTGAAGATGTAAAGGAGAAAGGATATGCAGATATTGAAGATGTCAAATTTGAAATTCAGCTTGAGTTAACCAAGCAACTAAAGGCTGAAAAACTGATTGAGGAAATCAATGCAAAATCAGGAGATGCTGAAAATATGGAAGCATTGGCTCGTTCACTAAAAACCGAGATATTAAATGCAGCTTCCGTCAATTTTGTATCAAGATCCATAACAAATATCGGTATTGAACCCAGGATACCGGCAGCAGCCTTCGCACTTGAAACAGATGAGGTATCCGATCCAATTATTGGTAATAACGGTGTATATGTTATAACAGTCACTGCAGCTGACAAACCTGAAAATCTTGAATTTGTCGCAGAAAGAGAAAAGATGGCATACGAAAGAAGCTATACATCACAGGCCAATTATGCATCTTTCGAAGCTTTGAAGAGAAAAGCTGAAATAGTTGACAACAGGGCAGAGTTCTTTTAACCGGTCTGACAACACATTATTAATAGGTATCCTTAAAAGGGAACCTCGTCACTGAAATCGCTGTCTTTCTTTAAGTCTGAATAGTCAGATTTTTTTACATCCGAATTTTTATTCATTTTTGAACCAATGGTTAACGGGGAAGTTACAGGCATTTCTTCATCAAGTGGTGCAAGGTAGTCAGTATCAAGATCAACAAACTTGGCAAATTCGTCCTTAAAACGAAGCATGATTTCTCCTATAGGACCGTTCCTGTGCTTGGCAAGAATGATCTCAGCCATTCCCTTCAGTGAATTGCCTTCTTCATCTTCAAGAAATCCGTATTTTTCAGGACGATGAATAAAAATCACCATATCAGCATCCTGTTCAATGGCTCCTGACTCCCTGAGATCTGACAGCTGGGGTCTTTTACTGCCGGAGCGGATCTCTACAGAACGGTTCAGCTGTGAAAGGGCAATAACCGGAACATCGAGTTCTTTTGCTATTCCTTTTAATGCCCTCGAAATATTACTCACTTCCTGCTCACGGTTACCCCTTGTGTCAGTCGTACCGGTCATCAGCTGCAGATAATCAATAATAATGATATCTATGTTATGCTGGCGTTTTAACCTGCGGCATTTGGCCCGAAGTTCAAAGATGGATATGGCCGGGGTATCATCAATATAAATGGGTGCTTCCAGCAGACTATTGATCTTATAATCAAGCTGCTCCCATTCATAGTCTTTTAATCTTCCGTTCCGGATCCTGTCCGAAGGTAATTCCGTTTCAGCGACAATTAACCGGTTAACCAACTGAATATTGGACATCTCAAGCGAAAAAACGGCAACCGACTTATGATTCATAACAGCCATGCTTCTCGCCATGGTTAACACAAGAGCAGTTTTCCCCATGGAAGGTCTTGCAGCGATGATAATCAAATCTGATTTTTGCCACCCACTTGTCAGACGGTCCAGTTTTGTAAAACCGGAAGGAACACCGATCAGGCTGTCCTCGCGTTTACCCGCTTCTTCAATCTGATGAATGGCCTCTTTTATAAGCGCGTTGATTTTGATCGTTTCCTTCTTGATATTGCTTTGTGACACATTGAAAAGCTCACTTTCAGAGAAATCAAGCAGGTCATTGACATCAATGCTGTCATCAAATGCACGGTTCTGGATTTCTGTGGATACCCTGATCAGTTCCCTCTGAATATACTTCTGAGCAACAATCCTGGAGTGATAATCCACATGAGCAGCAGAAGCAACACGACTGGTCAGTTGAGTAATATACAACGGACCTCCAATCTCATCAAGCTGGTTGCGTTTTCTAAGTTCCTCTGTTACAGTCAGTATATCAATCGCCTTATCATTTGAGGATAAGTCGATGATGGCCTGAAAGATCTTTTGATGCTCTTCTTTGTAAAAGCTTTCAGGTATCAGAATATCCATCACCTCAACAATGGCATTTTTCTCCAGCATAATGGCTCCGAGAACGGCTTCTTCAAGTTCAATCGCCTGGGGAGGTATTTTTCCAAGATCCAGATCCATCTGGCTGACTTTTGCCGGGGGGGTGTTTCTTTTCTGTGCCATTATTATATTTGCTTGATTTACTGATAGTTAATATGTGTCAGGGATCAATCCCCGTATGTTACAAAAGTAAGCAGGCATTCCACTAAATAAATAAAAATGCCCGCTTCTTTATGAACAGTTTTTACATATATTGGATGAACAATTGTTAAAAACCGGTTAAAAGTATTTTCTTTTGCCGGAAATATGATTCATTAACTTTGAATTAAAATCATTTTATGATCTGTTTCCCCAATGCCAAGATAAACATCGGTCTGCGTATTCTCGAAAAGATGCCTGACGGCTATCATCATATAGAAACCGTTTTTTGTCCTGTCGGACTTACTGATGTTCTTGAATTTCTTGAGGACTCATCTTTAAACAACGGCACCTGCATGTTAAAAACCACAGGGCTGTCTGTCAGCGTTCCTTCAGAGAAAAACCTTGTTGCAAAAGCATATGATCTTATGAACCGGAAGAAAAGCCTGCCCGGCATACGGGTGCATCTGCATAAAATAATACCCATGGGAGCCGGACTGGGAGGCGGTTCTTCAGACGCTGCCTTTATGCTTAAAAGCCTGAACGAGGTTTACCAGCTCGGATTAAGCCGGGAGGAGATGGCCAATATTGCTGCAAAAATCGGAAGTGATTGTCCGTTTTTTTTAAGAAATGCTCCCGTTTTTGCCTCCGGGAAAGGAGAAAGGTTCAGGGAGATCAATGCTGGTCTCGGCGGCCTTTATCTGGTGATGGTACTTCCCGGGATCCATGTCAGTACTGTTGAAGCATATGCATCGGTCCGGCCAAAAAAACCTGAAAAATCGTTGTATGACTTGATCAAATTGCCATTACACTCCTGGAAAGAAAATATCATAAACGATTTTGAAATGACCATATTCAATAAACATCCTGAGCTTGGAAAAATAAAGGAGGAACTTTATAAGCTTGGGGCTGTATATGCGTCTATGTCAGGGAGCGGATCAGCCGTGTACGGTTTGTTTTCAGATCCCCCTCAAAGTATGGGCCACATTGAAAAATACCTTTGCTGGAAAGGCAAACTGGAATAAAGGAAGCTCATTATGGCAGATGCATTATTCGGGATTCTCTGATCGGACTGTAAGGTTTTCAGATTTTTAAATTATTCATATTCCACCATTACAAAACCTTTAGGAATTTTATCTCCCTTTTTTACATTTACTTTTTTAATTCTTCCTGAATGGGGATAATAACAGGTGTTCTGCATTTTCATGGCCTCAAGTACCAGCATGGTATCGCCAGCTCTCACAAGACCGTTCTCTTTGGCAAATACTTCAACAACCTTCCCCGGAAGAACCGATAATATGATTTTTTCATCCGGTTTCTGCCACTTTTTCCTGTTTCTAAACTTGTTGGGAAAAAGCGTCCTGTACTTTTCACCATGTATCATCAAAGTCTTATACCTGATCTTACGGCAAGCCTGTTCTTCATTTGACTCTTTCTTCATACAATTTTAATATCCTGAGGTTTAACAAACAGAATGAATAATGTCGCCGGTTAAAATGGAGGCACCCCATGCTTTTTCACAGGAAGAGATACTGATTTCTGTTTTGCTACCTCAATGGCATGCAGCAGGATGTTCCGTGTTTCAGAAGGTTCAATCACCGAGTCGATGTATCCCCGGGCGGCTGCAACATAAGGATTGGCAAATTTTTGCTTATACTCTTCCACCTTCTCTTTTCGCATCTTCTCAGGGTTCTCTGCATTCATGATTTCTTTCCGGAAAATAATATTCGCTGCACCTTCCGGTCCCATCACTGCTATTTCGGCTGTAGGCCATGCAAATACAAAATCTGCACGCAGATGACGGGAACCCATTGCAATGTAACCTCCACCATATGCCTTTCTCAATATGACTGTCATCTTTGGAATTGTGGCTTCGCTGTATGCATACAGCATCTTTGCCCCGTGCCTGATGACGCCTGCGTGTTCCTGATCAACACCGGGCAGATAACCTGGCAGGTCAACCAGCGTAATGATCGGAATGTTAAAGGCATCACAATACCTGATGAAACGTGAAGCTTTGTCAGAAGAATCCACATCCAGCACCCCGGCGAGCACCAGCGGCTGATTGCAGATAAATCCACAGGTTTCTCCGTTCATGCGGGCAAAACCTATGACCATATTCTTCGCCCAGCTCTCCTGAACTTCAAAGAATTCTGAACCATCTGCAACAGATCTTACCACATCCCTGATATCATATGGCTGGCGCGGATCATCGGGAACGATATTCTCAATATCATATTCCGGCAAGGGAAGCCGGCTTTCCTGCTTTATCGGTTTGTCCCTGTTGCTCCACGGTATAAAAGTCATTAGTTTTTTAATCTGCTCAAAGCATTCATTTTCACTTTCAGCATAGAAATGGGCATTCCCGGTAATTTCACTATGAACCCTGGCTCCTCCTAAATCTTCCATGGATATTTCTTCGCCAAGCACGGTCTTAATGACCTCAGGGCCTGTTATAAACATTTTGGAAATGTTATTGACCACAAATACAAAATCTGTCAGTGCAGGGGAATATACTGCTCCTCCGGCACACGGACCAAGAATAACTGAAATCTGGGGAATGACACCCGAGGAGAGGGTATTGCGAAAGAAAATTTCACCATATCCTGCAAGCGAATTCACCCCTTCCTGTATCCTGGCTCCTCCCGAATCGTTAATGCCAATCAGGGGTACTCGCATTTTCAGGGCATGGTCCATAATCTTGATGATCTTACGTGAATGCATCAGACCCAGCGATCCTCCTGCCACTGTAAAATCCTGTGCAAAAATGCAGACAGACTTCCCGTAAACCGACCCTGTACCAATGATGACTCCATCACCATGCAGTATCTTTTTATGCATATCAAAATCACGGGCTTCATGCTCAACAAACAAATCATATTCCTGAAATGAATTTTCATCAAGCAGCTTTAAAATTCTTTCGCGGGCAGTTAATTTGCCCAATGCAATCTGTTTTTCAATTGCCTTTTCTCCACCGCCCATCTGAACCAGTTCACGTTTTTTTTTGAGTTCCTGGATTTTTTTTTTCAATGCCATATTTCCTTAGATTTTATTGTATTACTTCTGATAAAAGCTTTGAGACGGTTTAACCGTTTTAAGGAATGTAAATAAAAACTGAGTTCAGCTGATATCGTAAAGCAATATAAAGTATTGTAATGATATTATTTATTTTTGTTGTTATCCTGACAGCATTTATTAAATGAACCGACAAAAATAGGAAAAAGAATCTGATTTACAGAAATCAAAGCGTTGATGTCTTTCTTTATTATTTGGGTGCAATACGGTATAGCAGAAATGCAATGAATGCAAATATGATGTTTGGTATCCACACTGCTATAAACGGATTGAATACTCCTCCAATTGCAAACTGGGTTGAAAACTGCATGAACAGGATATAAGCAAAACTTAGCATCAGCCCGATTCCTATGTGCATACCTATTCCCCCTTTTGCTTTTCGTGAAGATACCGAAACGCCAATGATAGTAAGAATAAAGGTGGAAAAAGGAACAGAGAATCTTTTATACTTTTCAATCAGCGATAGTTTAATGTTTGAAGAGCCCTGCATTTTCTGGGAAGCAATGTATTCATTCAGTTCCTTCAGATCCATTGCCTGTATGGCATTATCCCTGAGTTTAAACTCCTCGGGGGTAATATTTAAGGTTGTATCAATGGTGTGCCCTTTTGTGATGGTCTGATTGGCACCTTCATAATCACGGATGTAATAATTTCTCACGATCCATTTATTCTTGACAGTATCCCACCGGATATCATCCGATAGTAATTTTGAAACCAGCCTGCCATTCTCAAATTTCTCTATGGAAAATTTTCGGCCGTAATTATTATATGTATTGTAACTCTCAAGGTAAATGATCACACCCGGTTCAATCTGGCGATGAACATTAACTTTACTGAATGTCGCCGGTTTGTTTCTGTAATAAAGCTCCTCAAAAGCGAGCATCTCTTTTGTGGAATCCGGTATCACAAAATTGTTGAGAAGAAAAGAAAGTATGGCAATGATGGTTGCTGAAATAAAATAGGGTCTCAGCAAACGGTCAAAACTCACACCGCTGCTGAGAATGGCCACGATTTCAGTATTATAGGCCATGCGGGAGGTAAAGTAAATCACTGCCACGAATGTGAATAGTGGCATAAAAAGCACAGCAAAATACGGTATGAAATTCAAATAA
>JAFGBD010000054.1 GCA_016933335.1 Bacteroidales bacterium
CAGCGGATTTGATCCGGGAGTGACCAATGTTTACAATGCTTATGCCCAAAAACACCTCTTTGATGAGATACATTGTGTTGATATCGTGGATTGCAATGCAGGCAGTCATGGCAAGGCTTTTGCCACTAACTTTAATCCGGAGATCAATATTCGCGAAGTGACATCCAGGGGGAGATACTGGGAAAACGGGAGCTGGCACAGCACCGATCCGCTTTCGGTTCACCAGACCTTTGATTTTCCCCGGATTGGTCCGCGTGAAATGTACCTGATGTATCATGAAGAGATGGAATCACTGGTAAAAAATATCAAAGGGCTTAAAAGGATGAGATTCTGGATGACCTTTGGCGAGCAGTACCTGACCCATCTCCGTGTTCTTGAGAATGTCGGGATGACCAGGATTGATCCGGTGGTCTATGAAGGAGTTGAAATTGTTCCGTTAAAGTTTTTGAAAGCAGTATTACCTGATCCCGGCTCACTGGCAGATAACTATACAGGCAAGACATGCATCGGTTGTGTGATTGAAGGAATGAAAAACGGCAAATTTACCAGGAAGTTTATCTACAATGTTTGTGATCATGCTGAAACATATAAAGAGGTAAAAGCCCAGGCAATATCTTACACAACCGGTGTTCCTGCAATGATTGGTGCCAAGATGATGCTGCAGGGAACATGGAAAGGCAAAGGCGTTTTTAATATGGAACAGTTTGATCCCGATCCGTTTATGGATGATCTGAATAAATACGGTTTACCCTGGCAGATAGAAGAATGGACACATTCGGTAAAATAAATCTGAAAGACATACAGCTCCGTGATTTAAAAACTCCCTGTTATATCGTCAATGAATCACGGATTGAAGAAAATCTCATCACCTTAAACCGTATGCAGGATGCGACGGGCGTTAAAATACTTCTTGCCCTAAAAGGCTTCGCTATGTGGAGCCTCTTTCCCCTTATCAGAAAATACCTTGCGGGAATTGCTGCAAGTTCCCTGAATGAGGCAAGGCTGGGTAAAGAAGAATTTGGTGGTGAGCTGCATGTATACGCACCGGCGTATGCTGATGCAGATTTCGCTGAATTATTGAAAATGGCCGATCACATCAGCTTCAATTCCATCGGACAATGGAATTTATTTAAACACAGGATGAAGGGTGGGGGAGTTCAGCCTGCAATACGGGTAAATCCCGAACATTCCGAGGTTGATACGAGGTTGTACGATCCCTGTGCTCCGTATTCAAGGCTTGGAATAACACATAAGAATTTCACCGAAGGTATTCAATTCCTTGACGGCATCACAGGCCTGCATTTTCACAATCTGTGTGAGCTGAACAGTGATGCTCTTGAGCGCACGCTGGAGGTTGTTGAACAAAAATTCGGCTTCTTCTTTAAGCGGATTTCCTGGATAAATTTTGGAGGGGGGCATCATATAACACGCCACGATTATGATATTGAAAGGCTGATAAGGATCATCAATGATTTTAAATCACGATATCCTGTTGAGGTATATCTCGAACCTGGTGAGGCAATCGCTTTAAATACAGGCATTCTGGTAAGTTCGGTACTGGATGTGTTTAACAACGGGATGGACATTGCTATTCTGGATACAAGTGCCACAGCCCATATGCCTGATGTGCTGGAAATGCCTTACCGTCCGCCGTTGCTTCATGGATTTATGCCCGGGAAGAAAAAATATTTATACCGTCTTGGCGGAATGACCTGCCTGGCAGGTGATGTAGTCGGTGACTATTCTTTTGACAAACCGCTTAAGGCGGGTCAAAAACTGATATTTGGTGACATGGCACATTATACCATGGTTAAGAGCACAACCTTTAACGGTGTGAATCTGCCGCATATATACCTTTTCAATTCAGATACCGGTGATCTTAAGCTGATCCGCAGTTTCGGATATGAGGATTATAAAAACCGGTTAAGCTGAATCATGGCTGTTTCGCCGAAATGTCAGTTCAATATGGTCATCTTTCTAACTACCTGTTGTTTCCCGTCGATGTTCAGCCTGCAAAAATAAATGCCTGGCTTTACCGATGCAGCATGAAAGCTGATGCAATGCAAACCGGCTCCCTGAACTTCATTCACAAGCGTTCTTACCTGCATCCCCTGTTCGTCGTAAATTGTCAAAGCAACGTGACCAGGTTCATTCATGAAAAATTTATGAGATAATATCATCGAAACGGCTGACAAAAAAAAGGAGGCAGGGAAAAAACATGTATCAATCCCTGCCTCCTTTTGTTGCTCTTGTTCCTGCTGTTCCTGGTTCGATTGGGGTATGGGATATCTAAAATCCCAGCTTGAATCCGATGTAAATTTCCCTTCCCGGAATAACAGGAATTGATTTTCCTGGAGTGAGGCCCCAGTCAGTCAGCCATATCTCTTTATCTAATAAGTTATCAACCTTCAGGAACAGGGACAATAGATTTACTTTTTTCAGGTTTAACAGATTCCTGAAGTCGTACTCCGTGTTCAGGTAGATCAGGTGATAAGCCTCAGGTGAAGGATTCAAGAGGCTCTGGTACTTCTCATCCGGATCACTTTGGTAATTATCAAACAGGCTGAGGATTAATCCTTTCTTTGCATAGCTGATACCAGCTTTTGCTCCGAAATTTGGAACAGGGGTGACATTCTGATTCCCGTCTTTATCTTCATTCGTCTGATAAAGCATTGATCCACTGATGTATAATTGCTTATTGATATAATATTTGCCTTCAAACTCAACACCGGTAAAACTAACCTCACCACCGTTCCAGTACATTGGTACCGGGACTACTGTAGTATCCCGGTTCTGGAATATAATGTTTTCCATCTGGCTGTAAAAGAAACTTATTCCGAGATTCATTTGCTCCCCCTGATAGCCAACACCCACATCAATTGTACTGACTTTCTCGGGAATTAAATCGGGATTACCCTGCATGGCAGGAAAATCAATACTAAACTCGTTGATGCTCGGAGCCCTGAATGCCTGACTGTAAAATGCTTTGACATTGATTTTTTTAACCGGATACCATATCAATCCGGCACGGGGAACAACATTTAAATCAATATCTTCAACCTTATTGGCCTGAACACCTCCGATTAAATTTAAACTGGGAAGCAACCTGTAGTTAATCTGGGCATAGGCACCGGCACTATAACGATTGGCATCGGTAAATGTAAAAGTTTCAGTAGGTGATATGGGTCCCCACTCTTCGCCGTCAAAGTAATTAAACAAACCTCCGAATACGATTCCCAGTTTATCAGTCGGATTATAGAAATTTGTCCATTCGCCTACTATTTCATAAGAATCCCTGTTTGTATTCGGCCAGTTTTGTGTTTTAAATGTCGAGCGTGTATAGGTAACATTGAAGTCCATATTCCAGTTTTCAGCAGCCTGAAGATTATAGCCCAGATCCACAAAGCCTTTTTTCCATTTAGTTGTACCATATGCCGGAAAAATAGCTGCATAATCGGTAACAAAATAGTAATGTTCCCACTCGGTATAGGATGTCATCAGGCGAAGGTTTTTGTAAGAGGCATCAAAATAAGCGCCAATGCCGGTATTGGGAATAGAAACATCGACTGTCGTATCGCCGGTCGCCGTTGCAAATTTCCAGCCGGTTTTCCATTCTGATTTTTGAAAATACCTTGCAGCTGCTGTGACATTGAAATCTCCTGAATTAAACCGGGCTTTTGCCTGTGTTCCAAATCCACCCTCAAATCCTGCCTGTCCCATGACAGAAAAATGATTATTCTCGACTTTTTCTGTAATCACATTAATAACAGCTGAGAAGGCATTTGAACCATACAACACGGAACCGGGGCCCCTGATAACCTCTATTCTTTCAATGATATTAACAGGAAAAGCTTCGTACATTTCGCTTTTTATTCCTCCTTCCAGGGCTTCCCGGACCGGCCGGCCGTTTACCAGCAGAAGAACATGACTCGATGAGGCCAATACCTGATCACCGCGTGGTGCTATGGTAGATCTGTCGGTCATATAAACCGTTGAACCTGCCAGGCCCGGGACTTTCTCAAGCAGCTCCTTCAGGGTGGTACCTCCGTATCTTGAAATTTCATCTTTTGTAAGCACAGATACAATGCCCGGTGCATCTGACAGCTTTTCTGCAGTTTTTGAAGCGGTGGTGATCTCAAGGTTCATAAGGTCTTCAAGAGACAGTTCAATCAGTTCCGATTCACCGACTTTGCTCATAATGACATCTATTCTGTCATAAAAACCGATTGTGGCACTTGCCTGTTTCATACCCTGTAAGGTGAAAACCAGGGTTTGAATGGTATCAGGCACCTGCTCGAACCTGTAAAAACCATTTTCATCCGTTTTTACAGTACGTTCCAATCCTTTTAAGGAAACCTCAACGTTAGCCAGAGGTTTGTTGTCAATGTCCGAAACCACGCCTTCGAGGTTCCGGTACTGCGCGCATACGTGATTTGAAATGAATAAAATCAAAATCACAGAAAGAAAAACTCCTACCTTTTTCATAATCTGTTTGTTTTAAAATGATATTTAATTTACAAAAAAAAATAATTGATGATTTCACAAACCTGATAAAATATAAACAATATGATAAACATCATATCAGGGACAAAGATGGTAATAATACCAGAAGATATTTTATGATAAATCTCAATTTACCACTTCCAGGGTAAATACGCATCAGTTATTTACCTGGAAATTCAAAGGCGGAGTTAATATCCGGAATAACCAATACAAAATCACTGCCTCTGCCGGTTGCCCATGGTTTAAATCCAACATTATTTTCATGCCGTGATTCACCGTTTATTACAGGTCTGGCTGGTACCATTTTTCTGCTTATCGTCACATAATGATATTCTTTTGCAGTTAGGCTGTGACCGCTCTGAAACATATCAATATCTAACCAGGGTTCATTAAATACAGCAGTGGCTTTTCTGCCACCCGGTATCCATACAATATTTCTTTTATCGAGATATCATTTGCCAAGGAATTGTCCGTATTCTACTGCATTTCCCGGATGTGTATTTTGTATTGACATGTTTGAGATCAAATTAAAATATAATCATTAACAAGTATGCAATACAATCCGGATAATGATATTTGAATCTTTCCCCGTTTTATTGTTCTCTTTTCAGATTATGTAAACATTTATTGATCACATTTTCGAATCCACTATAATTTTCACTGATGGGACAGGATTGTTGTTTAAAATATGAAAAAAATCATTTAACAATATTGCATTAACTTTGTTAATACCATTTTTATAATTAAATTTATATTATCTATACAACTTCATTGAAAAATAATCGTTTGAAGGAGACTAAAATTATATATTAATAACCAATTATTTTTTATTATGAAAAGAATCAATTTGTTTTTGTTAGGGATTTCAGTAATAGGCATAATGTTTTTTACCTCCTGTGGTGAAGAAACAACTTCTGAGGCTCCCATAATAACTCTTGATCAAACCTCTCCTGTAACAGCTGTTGCAGGTTCCGTTCTTTTGACCGGAGAAATTATTGCCGAGGCAAAACTCGACCAGGTTAAATTATTCATCGTTACCGGTGATGCAGAAACGCAGTATGGAACTGCCTATACGTCATTCAAATCCGGCGATATTACAACGGACGATGACTTAAACTACGACTTTCGTATCACTGTTACCGGTATCACGGAATCGTGTGCCATTAAGATCGAAGCCACCGACAAGGACAACCAGACCAGCGCGAGATCCATTGATGTTACAGCCGGTGGCCCAATAGCTTCCTATACCTTTGATCTGGGTTCATATTCAGCTGCAACTGGAAGTTCCTTTGCTTCAATTGACGGAACAGTATATACATGGGCAAACGCAACTGCAAACTCCGGCAAAGTTGATTTCGTCTTTTTCTACGGAAGTTCAGGAGGATCAAATTTAGCAACGTTGGCTGCCCCAAATGATACTGAGGCTGATAAAGTGTTCGATTTTTCGGGATGGGCAACCCAAAATGCCACCAAATTTAAAACCACTTCCGTCACCGCAACTGAATTTGATGCAATTACAAATGACACGGACATTTTAGCAGCTGCCAGCGGGGCATCTGCGTCTCTGGCAAATAATCTATCAGTGGGTGATGTTGTTGCCTTTGTTACTGCAGCCACATCAGCTCATCCTAATAAATCGGGCCTGGTTAAGGTTGTTTCCATAACAGGAACAGGAGGCACAGCAACAATCAATCTTGCTGCAAAGGTTCAGGAATAAAATCTGTTTTCAGTAAAAAAACCGCATGTTTTGCATGCGGTTTTTTTTTGGTGTGCCCGGCAGAACACCTGGGCATACTACTTCCTTACCTTTATTCAACCCTCATCCCGGCTTCATCTTAATGACCATGGCCGAACATATTACCTTATTCTCCAGCACGTTATTTTCTTCTTTTTGTTTTTTGATGTAATTATCAAAAAGCTGTTTTTTATCAGGATTTCTTTCACTTAATTCCAGGCATCTTTTTTTCAATCTATTAAAGATAAAATCATCAGATTTCCTGATATCCTCTTTTTGGATAATTGCTTCATCAATGAGCTGCATTCCCGATTCTTTGATTTGCTGATGAATCACCTCCTGTTTCAATATCAACGGATGGGTATAACGATTGTTGTTTTCAATATAACCATCATCGATGATGATAATGCCTTCTTTATCAAGACACTTTTTCAGGCTTGTCAGGGTGGAATGATAATCACCGAAGACAGGGCCAATGGATCCGAGTATGATGATGTCATATGGTGGAAGGGTTTTTATCCGTTCCCTGATATCTGAAACTTCAAATTTACATAAATGATCAACCCGAAACTCAATGGCCTTTCTGCTGGCAAAGTCAATGAATTCGGCCACAGCATCAATACCATGGCACATACAGTTAAGTTCCTGTGCAATCCTGACTGATACAGCTCCTTTCCCGCATCCAAGGTCAAGTACTTTCAGACTGAGATAATCACTGGCGTGTTTACAGATCAGGTTAATGATGATCTCCGGATCAGCACCGATTTCCCAAAGATCCTGCAGTATATACGGAAGAAACGGATAAAGCGCGGTATTGGTTCCGTCCATTGCTGTAACAACACTTTCTTCCAATGATTTCATGATTAGTCTTTTTTTTTGGTTATGATGGTTTACCTGAAATGATATATTAACTTATTTTTATTCTTCAAATCGTTTTAGATCAGACATATTGAATGTCCACTCGGGAGTTATTAATTTCTGTCCAGGATCAGGGGAGTACCAGGGACTGATGGTTTCGTTGTCCGGATTTTTCAGTAACTGGATTTCCTGGGCCGGCATATAGCTTTGGGCCAGAAGGAAGAATTTTTGACCTGTTTTATTATCAACAGCCATATCAAAAATAATTACAGCATGTCCGGGAGAACCTCCCCGGATAAAAACATCGCCGATTCTCATGCTGTCAGTAATTACAGTTTTAAGTTCTTTTGAAAGCGAAAGGGTTCCTGCATACATAAAGACGGTTTCCAAATATTTCCAGAAATCCTGGTATGTATTCGAGGGATTGTTTTTCAGCACCCAATATACCGTGTTGCCATCAACAATAATACGCTTTCCTTTCATCCACTCTGAATAATCGGCACGAAATCCGTTTGTGAAATGAAAGCAAATCCTGCTGTACTTCTTTTGGCTCCATAAATATTCAGCTCTTAGCCGTATTATTGCATCTGCACACTGGTGAAGATTCTTTGTTCCGATTTCCAGGTTTATCACAGCATCGTAAATATCATAATTGGGCTTTATGTTTCCATTGTAATACCGAACCTGTGATTTGTGAGGTTTTAACGGTAATTTTCTTAAATAATCTGCGAATGAGTTTTGCCCGGTTATTATTCTCTGAGTTCCGCGTGGAGGCATGAAGCGGGTTTGAATAGTCATGCCTTCCGGATTGATGATAGAGTCCTTTATACCAGTTTGTTCAGAATTTCTTCCGGTACTCTTATCCTGTATCATTTCCCCGGGATCTTTCCTTGTTGTTCTTTCCCGGTTTAATACGGCCTGCCGTGAGGCCTCCTGTCCGCACGACTGTATGGTCATTATCAGCATCAATGCCGGGTATAGCAATTTGTACATTAATGTTTCTGATTTAGCTTTCAAATCCAGAAGGCTGTACTTTGTTTATAAACTGATAATTGTGTAACACCAACTCCCAATGATGGTTAGGCAATAAATAAAATTTGTTGTGAAATTTTTTTGTTATTGTAAATGCTTTCTTACCACAAAATAATCATTGTATTCTTTTACGATCTTGAAATCAAATTTCTTATATAATTCCAGCGGACCCTTGAAATGTCCCTCACAGGATAATTTACCTTTCCCCGGATAGGCCTCTATATAATCATAGCCTTTCGGTGAATAGTCGGCACATATCTGTTGGAGGATTTTTTGGGCAATACCTTTTCTCCTGTAATCAGGATGCACCAGGAAACATACAACTGAACACACTTTATCTTCAGGATTATCAATAAGGTCATAGTATTTCATTAATCTCTCATAATTCAATCTGTTGTTGGCATTGCACCACCCAACAGGTCGCCCGTTTGAATAGGCTAAATAGCCGGTCATTTTTTGCTCATTGATATATTTAATAACAGAAGACCGGTTTTGCTCTCTGTTCCATTGCTCTTTTGTACCGACGAAATGATATGAGAAACAGTAGCAGATTGACCAGTCCGGATTTTCTTCAAATGTGATATTGTCGAAGAAGAATAAGTAATCCTCTAACAATTCGGGTGTAAGCGGTTTAACAATGATATTCATAGTTTCTGCTCGTATTTGTTTCGTGCCAGCTTATTGATTTTTTCAATAAAATCAGTTTTTTCGCTGGTATATGCCTCCCTGTCATTTTTATATTTTCTGGCAAGTTTAAGCTTTAAATCTTCATAGTCCTTTGCAGCTTTTCTGTTGTTCCTGAGGTAATCCCTGAAGTATATTTCGTCCCAGTCACCTTTATACCTGACATGTATATGAAAAGCCTTCCCTTCAAATCCCTGCTTACTGTATCCCTTTACAAACATCATATGTGGCGGCGGATTTTCAGGTTTGTGAATATACTCGTATCCTGCAGACCTGAGGCTTTCAATGATTCTGTCATCGGGTACCTTTTCCGGAATCTCAATCAGCATATCAATGGTCGGTTTTGCTTTTAATCCCGGGACAGCCGTACTTCCTATATGCTCAATGCTTTCTATATCTGATTTGCTAAATAGCTGAAGAATCCTGGCCTTCTCTTTTGAATAATATTCTGCCCATTTTTTATCAGGTTCTTTGATGATGATTGGAAACAGATTACCCAGTTCTTCAATATTCATTTGATGTAATTCTTTTTCCGGGCACATTGAAAAATGTTTTAAAATTTTCCACTACAATAATATATTTTATTGCAATTTATTTCAATTTTTTTAAATGATTTGCCTGAGGATTGTTCTGAAGAAACGCTTCCCTGACCTTTTTTTTAACCCTGTTCAGAGGACATGAAAAATGAATGCATTGATTACAATTAAACCGGCTCAGCAGTATGAAGAACAATGCAACTGAAAGCGGGTATACCATCCATAAAATCCGGTTTTTCATACCCTGCAGGAAAACAACCGGATATCCCCAGACAACGACAAAACCGGAAACCAGAATTACTTTTTCAAAGATATTCATTGCCACGGGCTGGTAATCCCACAATTTGGGAATTCCATAATTCGCCCAGCATCTTATGATACCCGGTGATTCATTGTAACGGGGGCAATGCGAACAAAGTACCCTTGTTTCAATGATCAGAAAGAACATACCAGCAATGGCGGCCCAGCCAATCAACGCTGCAATGCTGTGTTGATAAAGAATCATTCCTCCGATAATAAATGAAGGCAATACAATGATATAAAACCGGATGAGCTGACCGGGATTGTAATGACAGGCTATTCTGGAACGAACATTACAGTCGTTGCATGATTTTTTCAGGCATGTACTTATTGGTTTAACAGTCATGTTCAGGGTTTTCAATTTATCAATCCAACAGGCCTTTAATCCGATATCAGCACATATTTATATTTCCGTTTTCATTGTATATGAAGAATCCAGTTCACCAACTATCTCGAAGCCCTGCCGTAAATAAAAATTACATGCCCTGTTTCTCTTATCGACGCTTAAAGAAAGATATTTATATCCTTTATCCCTGGCAAGTTGAAAGAATCTTGAAATCAGTGATTCTCCAACTCCCTGGTTTCTGCATTCACTTTTAACCGCCATGGTTAATTCGGGTGTATTTTCGTCCACAAATCCGTATCCTTTTTTATTCTTATTGAATAATCTCCCCCATATAGCTCCAACCGGTTGTTCATTCATATGTGCGATTATTCCAAAGTCGGTGCTTAATCCCCAGTTGTCAATATATTTTGATATCTCAGGCAGATCAACCACTGTCTTGTCCGGAGGTTTTTCACCTTCCGGTATAAATAATGCATCATATAGTATCTCTCTCAGGAATTGATAATCACTTTTTTTAATTTCTCTGTAACTGAGGTTCATTATGGTTGTTGATCATCCAGACCTTTCTCTCTTCTTGCTCTTTGTTCACATCGATCGCAGAGATCAGTAATATTCTTCAATTCTCTGGCCTGTGCTACTGTGCCTTCGAATATTTCATCAGTCCTTTCGGTGTTGATATAGGAGCAATCCACATAAATATGATAACTCTTGCCATACCTTGTCCAGTAAACATGGTTCACACCGTCTGTCAGCGATTTGACCTCTTCTGTCTGCTCGAGGTACTGTTCCTGTGAAGGAGGATTAAGGTCGACGCCAAATATGCCCGCAATCACGAGTGCTATAACCGCGATTGTGCCAACAAGTCCTTTTTGTTTACCGCTCAGATCCTTATTTGTGAAGATAAGAATAATAAGTGGCAGGAAAGCAATGATGCTTATGATCAGGCCCAGCTGGTTCTGAATGAAAAATTTGACCTTTTCTTTTTCCGATGCAGGATCAAACCTGTTTGCCTTTTTCCACAGAAGGGAACCAATAACGGCAAAAATCAAAGCCGCTACAATTAATACAATGAGCAGGGTTGTATTGACCGGCGGTTTATTTAGCAGAATGATACCGACAACCTCACAGCCAATTGCCACGATCCATGAAATAATGGCAGGAATTCGTAAATTCCTGGCTTTTGCTTTGCTTTCTGCTGTCGGAACGAATGTTCCGGATTCCTTTGCTGTTGATGCAGATGCAGTCTCTCCGCCTTCCACCCTGGTAACTTTTTTTGATGTTTTTTTCTTTTCCATTTCTTTTAATGATTTAATTTTTAAGTAGCGTTTATAATATATTATTATAGCCGGTTTAGCGCAGTGAATAATGTATATAAACAGATAGATGAACCATGGTAATAATTGCCCTCATATTAGTAAACCTATCTCGTAAATACAATTATTTAGTTAAACAAATCTAAACAAATATAAAAAAATAAATCATTGTCTGATATTATACCGATGAAGATGGTTTACCAATCTGGTTTTCATGGAAACCGACATTTACTACCCGTCTGAAAAAAACCGGTTTAACCAATCAAGTATTCAAATTCTATTTCATGCTTGATTGGTATATGATCATTTCCCAGTTCAGGGATCTCAGGTTTGATTTTTCTGTAGCTCTCAATTGCATTCCTGTGAAAGCCGGTCCATACAAAATCACGTTTCTGGTAGAATCTGATTGCCTGAATATTATCATTTGTGGTTACCAGCCAAACCCTTGTGCAGTTATTATTTTTTGCAGCTGCAATTACTTTACTGATCAGCTGTGTGCCCAAACCAAGATTTCTGACACGGCTGTCAAGAGTTACAATTTCGCACTCTTTATTATAAATACGATATGTAATAAGTCCTGTAATTTCTCCTCCTTTTATTGCAATGAACCCGGGTAAATCAGAAACATTATGAACCTGTCCTTTTGAAACAACCATATGTGATCCCCAGTTATCCGTGATAAAAGATTTGATGATGTTTTTTTGACTGGCTTTTACCGGGCTGATATGAAAGTCTTCATTTATTTTTGATTTTTCCGTGCCTGCATCTTTTAGATCCAGGGTCAAAACCAGCCTGTCCTTGCATTGTATTCCGTTTTCCCAGATCCGCTCCTTGTAATTATGAACAAAATAGTCTTTTATGATATCTGTAATTCTGAATCCTGCTTTTTGGTAAAGGTATAACTGGTCTAAGCTTGAATTACCTGTACAAATAACGATAATTTCAGATCCTTTGGATTTTGATCTTTTTATCGCATCCTTCAGGAGCAGTTTTCCGATTCCTTGTTTTTGATATTCTTTTGCAACAGCAATGTTCTTAATCTCTATGGTTCTGTTATTTATCTGGGAAAGTACATAACATCCTATGATCTTGTTATTTATACAAGCTTCATAAAGTGCTGAATGGTATATATATTTCTCAATCTGTTCTTTGGAAGGATCTGCCAGATAAAGCAGATCAAATGGTATTTCTTCCCGGTTATCTACTATTCTGATATCAAACTTACCGGTCATTGTGAAATAATTTGTTCAAAAATATAACATTCTATTTAAGAAAATAAGGAAATATTTAGTGTGTCATGCCAATGGTGCGCAACAGTCGGGTATTATGAGGATTTTTTAAGACTAAGGTTAAAATGATTATTCTTTAAACATATTAATGGCATATTCCAGTTGCCTGTCTCTTCCACTTTCAATATCTTCTTTGCTTTGCTGGACAAGTATATCAGGCGGAACACCAATCCATTCATATGGTAATCCGTCGTAACGCCGCCAATCTGTTGTTCCTACAAATATTTTTTTACCACTTGGCAGGGTATATTCGGCCGGGGCAGAGGAAGTCGATCCCGATGATCCTCCACCAGTTGTATCCCCGACCAACGTAACCGTTGATATCTGTTTCATCACTTCAGGAAAAATATCGCCGGTACTGTAACATACTCCGTTGATTAATACAATAACAGGATTTACATATTGAAAATAACCCTGTGGTTCGAATGGGGGCAGGGGAATAATTTCTCCCAGAACATAATAATCGGGCTTTGCGAGCGGTGAAGTAATAAACCTGCTCACAACGGCTACCAGATTCTGATATGATCCCCCGTTATTATGTCGTATATCCAGTATAAGTCCTTTTGTATTTTTAACAAAGTTAAGGGCTTCCGGGAAACAGTTCAGAAGGTAATCACCATCAAATGTGGCCATATATATGTATCCGATATTCCCGGGTATAATTCCATATTCAATTCTCCCTTCGCCGGTAACAAACAGCGCCTCATCAAAATAATCCCTGACCACAACAGGATCATAAGCATCTTTGTCTTTCAACCATCTCGGAGGTTGAAAGGTATTTATTGCATTGCCTCCTAACGTTTTGACATAAATATGCCTGTCTTTCAATTCACCCAGCATCTCAAACAGCACAGTATATATTTCGTCTCCTTTGGCATTTAATGCCCTGGGCTTGTAAATAACATATATGCTGTCCCAGTCAATCTGTTTATAGTCAAGATAAGGATAAACAGCATCAACCCTGTTCCATGCCGCCTCAAAATCTTCCATATTAAGATTTGATTCAGCCTGATTGACGAACAGATCTTCGCAGCCGGCAAGAATTATTACCGAGCATATCAGGATTGGTATCTTTATCCTGCTCATGACTAAAATTTATAGTTTAATTTAATTATCAGGTTATCGCTGGCAGCAATATATGGATTCCACTTATTGATTCGTGACAGATCAAATTTATATCCCAGTGAGACTGAGATTTTATAAAATAAATTATAGTGTAAGTAAAAATCAAAATCAAATTTTGTTGTAGTTAAAAATGTGAGAAATCTTGGACTTGTTTCCTCAAATAATTCTTCATCGATTACTTTGCCGGATACTGAGAACAGGTTTGAACGCAAAGAACCATCTATCTTCAATTTTGCACTGATCTGATAAATAAACGCTGCATTCAGTCCCAAAGAACCGGTACTCCCATATGTTTTAGACCCGATAAAAGTTCCCGGCTTAACAAAATCGTATTTGATATCATAGTAGAAATATTGTATGGAAGGTCCCAGGAAAATATAAATATTTTTAGTCAGCAGCGAAAAACTTCCGACCGGATAAATAAAATCCTGATTAAAAGCAAACTGCTTTGCTTCAGCAGAAATATTATTGTTCTTAATATTATTTGATATCCGATACTCAAACTTTAAGCGGTAACCATTTTTATGATGAAATCTGGCCCATTCTATACTATAACAGGGTAAAATGCCCGTGTATTTTTCTTTTGATATAAATTCATCCTTTACAGAATAGTGACCAATTCCGTACTCAACCGAAATGCCTGTAGTAAATATATTCTTAAAATTAACGGTATCCTGTCCCGTTAGTTCAGCAGCAACAAACAGTACAATAGCCGAAATAATAATTATTGATCTTGGTTTCATAGTTTTAGAAGTTAAATATTTACCCTCACTTATCCTGAAAATACCATAGTATCTCTGAAAAGCCGGGATCAGTATGTTGTTTTGCCTGCCATTGGCTATATACGTGTAAGGTCAGATTAATGATGATATTCAGATGCAGCCATTGCTTATACATGTTGCCTGACGTGATGTCCGAAATTCATTCTGTTTTCATCTTATAAACTAATAAAGCAGTTCATTTACCATGATTACCAGAAGAATACTCAATGTACTCAAGGCTGTATAATAGCCGATGGCTTTAAGATTAAGTTTTAGCAAATAGCTGCTTCTCCATACAATTAAAAATAAAACCAGTATTACAAATATTGCAAAAGTGTACCTGCCTGAACAAAGCGTTTCTGATATTCTTGCTTCATCTTGTTGATTGAATCCTCCAAATACAATTGAGAAAAAACGGGTAAAGGCAGCAAAAAAAACAAACGGATATGCATATATTGACCTGGTAAATTCAATTAAAATTAAAAATATTAGTGCCTGAAGTATTGTAAATATGGGTCCTCCCATACTGATATACAGATCATGGGTTTTGTCAATGTAATATCCACTGCGGGCAGTAACATTATTTAAGCGTAAAACCATGTCATTTCCTAACATTTCTCCTACGATCCAATGCCCGGATTCATGAAAAAGATATGTAAAAAATGCAACAGGTATAAATAATAAAGCAACTTTCCAGCTTATTTTACTCTCCGCTAAATCATTTCTGATTTTGTCAGCTATCATCTTTTGAATCCTTTGGTTTGTGTTTTATCGGTCACTTCAAATAAACTAATGGCGTAACCACCACCGGGAGCACAAAACAGACTGTTCTTTGTTTTGTTGGTTACCATATATTTTTTTATGGTATACGACTGTGAATTGGTTTTATAATGGGCATCTCTACCATCCAAATAATAAGTGGCTATATATTGTTTTCCTTCAGGTAAGAACGAAAAATCAATTTCAGAAGTACGGGCCTTTTCGCTGTTTGTGCTACCCACAAACCAGTTGCAGGTCCCTTTTTCTTTACGGGCATAGGTAATGTATTCGCCTGGTTCGGCTTCCAGGACTTTGGTATCATCCCAATCCACCGGTACATCTTTAATAAACTGAAATGCATCCATAAAACGTTCGTAGTTTCCGGGTACATCGGCAGCCATTTGCAACGGGCTGTACATTGTAACATATAGCGCCAGTTGACGGGCCAGTGTGGTATTCGCCCGGGAATGATTATTGGGATTTAACCTGGAGATATCCTGCTCAAAAATACCAGGGGTATAATCCATTGGTCCACCAATTAACCTGGTAAAAGGTAAAATGGTGGTATGGTTAGGATGATTACCGCCAAAAGCTTCGTATTCGGTTCCTCGTGCCGACTCATTACCGACCAGGTTAGGATAGGTACGGCATAAGCCTGTCGGGCGCACTGCCTCATGTGCATTTACCATTATTTTGTATCTGGCGGCTTTTTTTACAGCGTACAGGTAGTGGTTGTTCATCCATTGTCCATAGTGATGTTCACCGCGGGGAATAATATTACCCACATAGCCACTTTTAACAGCATTGTAGTTATTGGCTGCCATAAATTTGTAGGCAGTATCCATATGACGTTCATAATTCCTGACTGAGCTTGAGGTTTCGTGATGCATCATAATACGTACGCCTTTGCTTCTGGCATATTCGCGAAGTTCAGCTACATCAAAATCAGGGTAGGGAGTTACAAAATCAAAGACATGATCTTTTGATTTGCCAAACCAGTCTTCCCATCCTATATTCCAGCCTTCAACCAAAACCTGGTCAAACCCATGCTCAGAAGCAAAATCAATATGTTTTTTCACGTAATCAGTGTTGGCCGCGTGCCGGCCATTAGGAATCAAGGTACTGAAGTCAGTCTCATTCAGTCTTACACCGGGTGTGTCGGCATAGGCCCATGTGCTTTTTCCGGTAATCATCTCCCACCAGACCCCGATGTATTTTACAGGTTTGATCCAACCGGTATTCTCATAAACACAAGGTTCATTTAGATTTAATGTGAGTGTTGACAGCAGAATATCACCGGCCTGGTCACCGGCAATTACAGTGCGCCAGGGAGTGGCGCACGGAGCTTGCATGTAGCATTTGTTTCCCTGAGCATCAGGAGTTAAGCGGCTCTCAAAAACCAGGTTTTCATCATCCAAATCCAGGTGCATGCACGAATAATCTACCAGTGCTGCTTCGTGCAACACAATATACAGACCTTCAGCTGTTTTCATCAATAATGCAGTTTGTACACCGGTATCCGAAAAGACTCTTTGCGAAACGTTCTCGGTTACTAACTGTCCCATTAATCCTCTGATCTCTGACAGTTTCGATATGGTATAATCGTATTCCTGTGTATCAAAATCACCTGGGATCCAGAATGTCTTATGGTCTCCGGTCATGGCAAATTGTGTGCGCTCTTCCTGAATGACAAAATGGGTCAGATTTGCCTGTTCCGGAAACTCATATCGAAAACCAAGTCCGTCATCAAATAAGCGAAACCGCAGAATCATGATGCGTTCAGTTTTTTCTTGTTTTAAAGTGTAAGCAGCTTCCTTGTAGTTGTTCCGGATTTCTTTGTACTCACCCCATACCGGTTGCCATGTTTCATCAAATGTGGTAAAATCCTGGCCGGTTAAAACAAAATTCCTTGTCAAATCAGTTTCATTTGCCAAATCAATGCCCAGTTTGCCTGGTTTGATAACCGGTTGATTTTTATAGGTTAAGGAATATCTGGCTGTACCTTGTTCATCAATCTCAAAGCTCAATGAAAAATTACCGTTCGGTGACACCAGGTTTTGTGCTTTTACCTGTAAAGCCGCAAATAAGAATATCCAGACTGTTATTGTTTTGTTCATCGTATCCGGTTTTTATGATTTCATAATGCTTTTCAGGGTTGAGAAATTTTTTAATTATATTTAAACAAGGGCAGCCATTACTTAAACAACATGTGAGCGGGCAACAATTGTTTGGAATTTAATCTTTTGATAATCCTTCTTAGTCTTGCTTTTTGAGATTCTTTGTCCATTTCTGAAAGCCTCGATTCGATCAGGTCCAGGAGCTGTTTTTTATTCTCAGTATTAATTGCAAGCATTGCTTTTTCTGCGTACATGGGTAGTTGTTTTGGAGGGCACTTTCTTAACTGTTCCATCAATAAAGGGAATGCTGAATCGGAATATTCCTTCAGACCTGCAAGTTTTGATAAAATACCAACTCCGTGGTCTACGGTAATTACTGAACCGTTGTCAACGGCACTCATTATCAAAGGTAACAAATCGTAAATCCCTTCAGGATTAATCGACGCAATCATGTCCAAAGCGGTCATTGCTCCCCAAACCAACCGGTTATTTTTTGACTTTAATATCTGCCCAAAATCATTGTAATACGGGGCAATCATATCTGCTGAACCACATTCTCCAATCTCATAAAGTACTTTTATACAGTCGCTTTGAATATTTTTATCCTTATGATGTAAATTGTCAACAAGTTCTTTTAGCCAGTCATGGCGCTTTGATTTTATTATTTCAACCGCCAGATCCTGATTTGGTTTATCATCACGTCTGTTTAAACTTGTCGCTAATAAATCAATTGCTTTCATTGCATGGGTTGTTTTTTAGTATTTGAATTTGTTTTAACTTAACATTATCTGAAACTATGAGCTTTTCATTTGCGGGATTGGAATGAATCCTTAATTCGAAAGGTGATGGATTAATATTATTGAGCGTTGCTGTTTTATCTGTTAATGTAGCAGAAAAATTGTATATACCAGGTACAACAGAAAAGATATAATACCTGGTGTTTTCTCCGATATAATCCACACCCTCTGTAGTTCCTGTTAATGATCCATCATGCCATATTTCAGTGCTGTTTATACTGATCAAATCAACAATCCTGTCCGCATAAGGATATTTTGGAATCCCGACTTTTGCCAATGTCCCCGGAGGAGAATTGAGATTTAGCGCATAGTTTGATCTGTTTTTTTCAATATTTACTTCAATGGTTCCCTTAACCGACGGGATAACAGAATGAATACCGGTCAGTTCCCCTTCCCGGGGAAATACATGATAGATCCCAAATGCAGCTGTTTCGGGTGCAACGCCTGCTGCATATTGCGATAATAAGGTAAGCGGACCGCCGGACCAGCCATGGTTAAAGGTTCCGTCGTTGCCGAAATTTTCATATAACGTGGTAACATCATTACTAACCATGGGTGCATATCTGTCTGATCGCTTCATCCTGTCCAACGCATCATTTTCATACCCCATGATATAAAGAGCTTCCAGTACATATTTTTCCATGTAAGGGCTGGCATGTCTTTTATTTGCCAGAACAGTACGTATTTGTGGCCATTTTGAACTATCAGCCAAACCAGCCACAACGGCAAGGCCGTTCCCCCTGTCATCAATATCACCGCTATAACCTGGTGATTTATAGTGTTCATCTTGCCAGAGTACCCTGTTAAAGTTGTTTTCAATACTTTGTATTTTAGTGTCATAAATGGCTGTATCGGTTTCATTATTTGTTAATACAGCCATGTCACGCGCAGCCTTTAAAGCAATATAAAACCAGCAGTTGTCCAGTAAACGCTCATCAATATTGCTTCCCCAGTCTGACCAACCCCAGGGACCGTCGCAGCTCCAGCCGCAGCCCCTGTGATTAATCAGCCCATCAATGTCAGAAGTCCAGATATTCAGATATTCTTTGACATGCGGGTATGCATCGTCAATGGCTGAAGTATCCCCCGAGTAAAGGTAGTAGGTCCAGAAGCCATATTGACCTATACTGGCCAATGTTTGTAAGGGAAGCTCCCTGTCCCAGTTTCCTGAAGGTACCGGTGCATAAAGTGTATTATCACTTTTTTGCCAGTCAACCATATTACTAATACATTTTTTAGCCAACATATCCGATTTCCTGTCTAATGCGTAAAATGCTTCACCTATCTCAAGTACGGCATCACCCCACCAAAGTCCCCTCTCTCTATCGGGACAATCCATATAGGTATCACGCATGTTAATATATAAGGTACGTTGGGCTTTTATCCACAAGGTGTTGAAAAAGTTATCGCTGCAGGTGAATGAACCTGTGAATTCACAATCGTAACCCGTTTCCCTGTATTTAAGCGAATTTATGGTCACCCCGGCCGGAATTTTATAATAAACGTAATGCCCGTTCATCCAGCCTAACGACTCGTACTGTTGTGAACCTGATTTTGTAACATATTCAGCCCTTACACTGTACACGTTATTGCTTGGCTCATAGGCATCCGTACGTATATCTATAACCAGACCTGCCGGTGCCCCGATATCAAGATACGGTGTAAGTTGCACATTATACGGCAGTTTCGCAGATATTGTGGTTGTACTTGTCGTTGTATAGGGTAAGGTAACCGAAAGATCGCTATAATCAAGAAGTCCGGAATTTTTCCATTGTGGGATAGGGCGCAGCCATAGACTTCCCCAGGGAGAATCGGGTGGGGTACCCTTTTCAGTAGCATTTGGCCATGATGAATCATCAAAATCCGTATCAATCCAGTTACCAATATTGTCTTTTTGTGCATTGAATCTGACATTTGACTCCGGCAGCCTGAAATTCGGATTATCACCGGATGTGTTTTCATAAGCAGGATGTACTTTTATCTTCCAGGTATTATCGCTTATTATTGTTGTATCATTCAATTCACATTCCATAAAAAAGGCACCTTTACCCCTGTCTATATGCGAGAAACCATCTTTGCCAAAATACCATACCAGTACCGCAATTGTATTTTTACCAGTTCTCAGATAATTAACAATGTCAAGCTGGTCATAATACGAATCATCTGGAGTTGGTCCCTGTTTTAATCCGCCTTCAAAAACAACCATTTGTTCGTTGATCCATAGCCAATATTTTGAATCTACTGAAATTTTTGTCATTGCATTTGCTGGAATTTTTGTCAGTTCAAAAGATTTTCTGAAACATGCCCAGGTATTTTCAGGACCATCAATGCTTTGCCAGATCCATTTACCGGAATTCATATTAAGTGCTTCCACAGCTGCACCATTTGAATAATTTATTGTAGGATCCTTATCCCGGGAATACAGCATGTATGATGCAGGCAGATTTAACATCAGCAAAAGAAAAATTGAGTATTCTTTAAATTTCATTGGTAAAGCTGAATTAGTTTATAAAATTGTTAAAAGGCATATATTATTTGTTGCAGGCTTGTACCCAAAGGTATGTAAATATGAGAAGTCCCGAAACACCGGAATTAATTGTTTTTTGGTTACCTCGTTAAAAAGTATTTGTCCTTTTAAGTTCAGTATTTTAATGTTAACTATATTTTTATCAGATTCTATTTTTAACAATTCAGTTTCTGAGTTATACTTTATATTTATTTCAGGACTTAAAACTGTTTCCTCAATATTTATAGGAATTCCAGGATTATTTACAATATTTGAAGGTCCGGACTTTCCCTGGGGGCTTGAATATACAGCTATTACAAATAAATCCCCTTCGTATGGTGTCGTGCCGGTGTGTTTTTATGGTTTGATTGTCACTATTACTCTTTTATAACTGGTTAACTGAGGTTCGCCTTTATCTGTCACTTTCAGAATAAAGTGAGCAGTTTCTTCTTTGTCAACCTTTGGGGCAATTATGTATGCTCCATGCGCATTCTCCGCACCCTCGATTCTTATAAGTTTTTTATAGGTTCCAGCCTCAGGATAGTTAAACCAAAGGAAACTGAAACTATCTCCATCAGGGTCGGTCGTATCAAAGGCATCTAATCCGAACCCCTGCCCTGATTTAACAGTTATATGTTCAGGATTACTTAAGACAATTACAGGTGCATGATTGGCTTCCCTGTATGATTTTGTACACCAGTCCATACGCGCAGCGAAATCATTTTGAAAGTCATCTCTCCAGCGCCATAATGTGACCTTGAAATCATTAAATGTTATTGTGTCCTGCTTTACAGAGCGACCAAATTCATTGGCGATATATGGTGTATAATTATCAACTGCATTTGTCCATATTTTTCTTGTTTCAGGTTCGAAAGGCACACCCGAACCTCCTTTTTTCCGGGTGGAAAAATCCGGCTTATAAAGTTCATATCTGCCACCCCAGCCACCCCATTCAGGATGATCCGCATTATTCAGTCCATTCAATACCAAAGACAGAAACGATGGTGTATCCCCTTCCATTCCCCATGCCACATCAGGATAAGCCGCACCGAGAGGGCCATGTCCCTGCTGAATATTCCGGGCAAGCCATGAATTGCTGATTCTGTCATTGTTTATCCCGTGAACAAAACTGTTAATCCCGGTCCATGTTGCACCGCCATAGTCATCTCCCGGAGTGACAATATAAAACAGGTCCGGGTAATTGTTTCTGATCCAGATCCCGCTGTCATCCTGGTCGGAAATAGTATAAACCCTGAGTTTTGAAATCAGTTCTTTTTGCTCTTTTTCAGTTTTTGTATTTTTAATCTTATATAATGCCTGTGCCAGGGTATTAGCCCCTCCCCACACTGAAATCCATAAAGGACGGCCATCATTATTTTCAAGTTCATTGATTATCCAGTCTGAACCCTCGGAATCTTTATCATTTCCAACACCCAGCATTCCGTATTCAGGCAGGCCTTGTTTTATTAAAAGGAATAATGTTTCGGCTTCTGGAAAAGCAGCATCATGCTTTATTAGATTGGGTTGTACTTTACCGTAAGCCTGAACAACTTTTCTTATGGATTCCGGATTGACCGTTGATTTATGCCAGCACGAGGTTGTTGCAATGATACCTTTTATATCAATTTCATTGGAATAGAGAAGCAGACGAACCAGTGACTGAGTATCATCCGGATCTGCCTCAATGTCAGTGAGTATAATTACTCTGTGTTTTTGATTCATTTGTCCGGAAAGAGAACTAAATGTCAGCGTAAATGCCATTAAAAGGATAAAGGTTCTCATCATATAAATTTTTGTATAAATGTAATATTCATAACCGAATTTTTGCTTAATTCATTTTTTATCCATTTCTGCTCCAATGCAAAAAATCTAAAAAAACATTACTCACAATGATCCTGAATAATCTGTTGAGAAGTCAGTGGTGTATACAGGAATCATTCCTCCCTGCTGACATACATACTTTCGGGAGGCCCCAGGTAAGCCGGTTTTAATCCTCCCAGATCGATCATTATTTTCTGGAACACAATGCCCGGATCTGCCATCCATATCCTCAGCGTATGTCTTCCGGGTTTATCCGGTGTTTTTTTCGATATAAGTTCTTTTACATGGTTGGTAACCGATTCGTTCCACCATCGGGGATATTGCCAGTCAGGAACAGTATCCCCTTCATGTATGTTTATGATCTCTACCGGATCGTCATCCAGTGACAGGCCGAATTTCAACCCGTCACCTCCCTGAAAATTGAGGGTAGGAGATACCAGGACATGTATTTCGGCTTCACCCCCGGTAAAGGTATATATGTCATATTCGAGATGGGGACTTTTGCCTCCGGGTGTTTGCGCAGGAGCCGTTACCGGGAATGCAGTCACCGATGATCCGGTACGTCCCAGGTCAGGGATAATCTTCCAGGTTACAGGAGCTTTGTCAACAGCCCTTGTAAAATTCGAAGCCTCAAAGGAGATATAACCGTTACTTTCCACGAATCCAGCAATATTGTCTCTTTCCTCTGCCACAGTAGAATAAACAAGGGCCGTTAAGGTAACTTTACTGCCTTCAGAACCTGTAATTGTAACGGGTATTTTGTGTTTTCCCCCGGGTACTTGTTCCCATACGACTTTTACCGTAAACCGCTGCTCTTCTTCTATGGTGCCTTTGCTTGATGGTACTGTTAACCATTCTGCACCGGTTTCGATTGTGTAATCGAAGGATTCAAGGCCCCGGTTAAATATCTCGAAATAACTGTGATCGTTGTTGTACGGACTTATAACAGGCAATACAGCATCTCCCTCTTCTTCGGGCCACCATTTATCCGATCCTTCAATAGACACACCCATTTCTGCTTTTCCGGGAATGGCGATTGTTTTTACTTCAGGCATGATGTTGCTATCGGGCTGGTTCCAGCTGGTATATCCGATATGTGGCTGCGACATCATATGATTCCATTTCCCCCCGGCAATTTCGTGGTGATAAAAACCGGCCAGTTCTTTATCACGCTTAAAGAGTTTTTCCACTTTTTCTGCAAGCTCATTGGTTTTTACACGTCTTTGGGAATGATACAGGTAATTCATTCCTGTGGTTACATACATTTCATTAAGGTTAGCGCAGGCCAGTACCGGGTAAAGGACCAGCTGATAAAACGCATCTTTATATCTTTCCGGCAACTTGTCATTAATGGCTTCAGCCTTCAGGGCAATGTTGTTGTATTCGGATACAATTCTTTCGGCTTCCCTGTAATTCAAAAGGCTGTATGTGTCGGGCTTAAGCATTTCGGGCGTTCTTCTTCCGTTAAATTTGGTATACTTTTCCATGATGCTTCCTATGGCTTCGGCATATTCTTCACCAAACTGTTCTTTGGCCCATAATACGGCATAGTCTTTTAGCTTTGCTGCCGGCCATTTATCCGGATCCCAGGCCAGATCAAGGAAAAATTCGATGGGATACTCCATAGGCTTCAGATCGCCCACATTGACGATCCATATTTCTTCCACACCGTGCCGGTAAGCAAGGTTCATCTGTTCCCATATTTTTGGGAGCGTACTCACATTCAGCCATTTATAGCTCACAGGTCCGCCCACAAAATCGAAATGATAGTACATACCGTATCCGCCCTTCCGTGAAGGAGAACCTGGTTCGGGAAGGACGCGTACATTTCCCCAGTTATCATCGCATAACAGCAGTGTTATATCTTCCGGCACACGCATGCCTTTGTCATAGTATCCCTGAACTTCTTTATACAAACACCAGACCTGTGGAACTCCGGTAATATCCCTGTCGCTGAAAACCCCGGTAAGAATTTCTCTCTGGTCTTTTACAATTTTTCCCAGCAGTTCAATATTTTCGCCCTCGCTCATAGGCCTGTCTTGCTGCCCGCGCATCCCCAGGGTATAAATGCTTTCGTAATCCTTATTGCGTTTTACCCCTTCTACCCAGAAATTATAGATGTTTTCAGCATTGGTGGAGTATTCCCAGGGACCTCTGCCATAGCGGTCCCATTCCTTGTCGGCACGCATCATGGGCTCATGGTGGGAGGTGCTCATTACAATACCGTATTGATCGGCAAGGATCATATTCTGAGGGTCGTCATCGGCAAAAGCATTATTCCACATGGCCGGCCACATGAAATTACCATGGAGACGTAAAATCAATTCAAAAACATGAACGTAAAAATCATGATTATAATCTCCAAAGTTTTCCTGTACCCATCCGGTCAAGGCCGGAGCCTCATCATTGAGAAAAATCCCCCTGTATTTTACAGCAGGTTCACCTTTCGAATAACGGCCGGGCATTACATACAGTTCCGGCTGTTTTTCGACAGGAACATCAGCCCACCAGTACCATGGGGAAACACCTATCTTTGCGCTGACATCATAAATGCCAAAAATCGTTCCCCTTTTGTCACTACCTGCAATAACGAGTGCTTTTTCAACGCCGGGCAAAGGCCGGTCAACCACTTCAACCATAAAAGCTTCCCATTTTCCTTTAAGATCCCATGCATCGATTTTTTTATTTTCGACGAGCCTGTCGATAACAGCACTCTTGCCAACGGTCCCGACCATGACCAGATACCCGGCCTCCGGGACATTTCCGGTATACAGTTGCGGTATGGCACCGGTTACTTTTGCTAGATCATTCTGCAAATCCTTTGCCGCACGCATTACACCTGTATGGTCGTTGTCACTCAAGCAGATTGCAGCAGTATGACCCGATACGGATAGCGGAAAATAACCTTCACCCGCGGCATGGGAAATATAAGTGGTTGTGTCTACCGCAACATTATTCTGACACAGACCACAGAGCATAAACACTAAGGCTCCGATAACCTTCTGTCTGTTTCCCGAAAAAAAACCAGGCATAATAAATCGCATTAAAAATCAGTAATAAAATACCGGCTGTTCAAAGCTCCGCTTCCTCAGTCACATAAAGGAATTGTTAAAAAGACTGATTAATACATGATTGATCGATCCGAAAGATAAAAAAATAATCTTATTCAACAGTCTTTTAGGCATCATTTTTTTACCATGGTTGCCAGTTTATCATGATGGTGTGCTTCATATTTGATATGTACAGAACTGGCTGTATTGATTTTTATCGGAGATCTATGTTTGAATCAATTACCGGGGATCAACTCTGATACTGATTTCTTTATATCGCCGGATCAGATTTGATTATTATTATTTGATCGTACAATTGAGATTCTGTGAAATCGTTTATTTTTACAAAAAAGTATAAATGATGAATCGAAAAATGTATCATTGCTTTCTTGTACCGGCAATTGTTGTATTTTCATGTACCTGCCGGAAACCCTATGAAACAACTGATAAAATGATTGAAAGAAAAATCGACAGCCTGCTGTCTGATATGACTCTCGAAGAAAAGATAGGACAGACTGCACAGCGGGGCGAATCAAGTCTTAACAACGGTAATCTGTCTGAAGAGATAAAAGATGCAGTAAGAAAAGGCCGGGTAGGATCATTCCTGAATGTTACAAATCCTGACAATGTTAAGGAATTACAACGAATTGCTATCGAGGAAAGCCGAAGCGGGATTCCGCTTATATTCGCACGTGATGTGATTCATGGTTACAAAACCATATTCCCAATACCACTCGGATTGGCTGCAACATGGAATCCCGGGGTGGTGGAGAAATGTGCGCGTATTTCAGCTGAAGAAGCAACAACAGCAGGTATCAAATGGACTTTTGCACCCATGCTTGATATTTGCCGTGATCCGCGCTGGGGTCGCATCGCAGAATCCCCGGGTGAGGATCCTTTCCTGGCTTCTGCCATGGCAAAGGCTTACATCAAAGGATTCCAGGGAGATGATCTCAGCAGCATTACAAGCATTGCTGCCTGCGCAAAGCATTTTGCAGCTTACGGTGCAGCAGAAGGGGGCAGGGACTACAATTCGGTCAGTATTTCCGAACAATTGCTTCGTGATGTTTACCTGAAGCCTTTTTATACAGCTCAGCAGGCTGGTGCTGCGACATTTATGGCTTCCTTTAACGATGTCAACGGGGTGCCATCATCCGGTAATGAATTTTTACTGAAACAAATTCTGCGGGATGAATGGGGATTTGACGGATTTGTGGTAAGTGACTGGGAATCGGTTACTGAAATGATAAACCACGGATTCTGCAGCGATACCATGGATGCTGCCCGCAGGGCTGCTATGGCCGGACTGGATATGGAAATGACAAGCACTGCTTATGAGAAATACCTGGAAATGCTCATTCAGGATAATATTATTAATGAAAAACAGCTGGATGAATTTGTAAGAAACATTCTTCGTATCAAATTCAGGTTAGGTTTATTTGAACAGCCATATACAACCAGAAATCCTGAAAAAGTATTACTAACGGACGATAATCTTGATGTTGCCAGACAGGCTGCTATACAAAGCATCGTGTTATTGAAAAACCAGGGAAATATCCTTCCTCTTGATAAAAGCACAGGTAAAATAGCTGTGGCCGGCCCTCTGGCAGATGCCCCTCATGAACAACTTGGTACCTGGATATATGACGGGGAGGCAAATGATTCACGAACGCCGCTGGCAGCACTCAGAAATTACCTGGGACAGGATCGGGTTGTTTTTGAACCGGGACTTGAATATAGCCGTCAAAAATCCAGGGAAGGCTTTAATAAATCATTGGCTGCTGCTGAGAATGCGGATGTAATATTGTTTTTCGGGGGTGAAGAAGCCATTTTATCAGGCGAAGCCCACTCAAGAGCTGATATTAATCTGCCCGGCGCACAGGAAGAGCTGATAAACAGACTCAGTGAAACCAACAAGCCCCTGGTATTGATTATCCTTGCAGGAAGACCAATCACACTCAGCAATATCATTGATAAAACTGATGCCGTTATTATGGCCTGGCACCCTGGCACTATGGGCGGACCGGCTATTGCAGATGTATTGTTCGGTAAAAGTTCTCCTGGCGGACGTTTACCGGTTACCTGGCCTGTAACAGCCGGACAAATACCTGTTTATTACAACCATAACAATACCGGCAGACCTCCTGATGAAGATACATTCATACCCATTGATTCCATTCCTGTCGGTATTTGGCAGACATCACTCGATAACACTTCTCACTATCGGGATATAGGTTTTAAACCACAATTTCCCTTTGGTTACGGATTAACATATACCTGTTTTGAATACAGTAACATCAGGTTATCTAAAGCTGTAATTCATACGGGTGAGGCTTTTGAAATATCCGCAGACATTCACAATACCGGTTTAAGAGAGGGTTCAGAGATTGTACAGCTTTATGTACGTGATCTGGTTGGTGATATCGTTCGCCCTGTAAAAGAGCTGAAAGGATTTACAAGAATTCATCTGCAACCGGGTGAGCAACAAAGAGTGACCTTTGTGCTTTCTGCGGATGACCTTGCATTCCACAACCGGAAAATGGAACTGGTAACCGAGCCGGGACAGTTCAAAGTCTGGATAGGCAAAAATTCGGATGAGGGACTGGAAGCAACATTTGAATTGAAAAAATGAGGCCTTTTTAAAGGAAAGAAATCGAAACAGGATGTTAAGAGATCTTTAATGAATGACACTATACCAAAATTGTAAAGGATCCCGGACACAACAATTGAATTGAATGAAAAGCAGTTGCAGGGGAAAATAACGGAATTCTGACCTTACTGTTTACTTTTATTGATCAATTCATTATCTTTACAGCCCCTAATCTTTAAATCCTCAGTCATGAAAAAAATACATCATAAGGTTGTATTTTTCATCTTCATGTGTTTATCCCCCTTGATTTTAAATGCTAAATATTCAGACGCCATGTATGAAAAAGATACCATTTCCACATCAGATGGAGATTTAATCATTTCATTTATTGGTCATGCATCATTAATTTTTGAATTCAAGAACCTGACCATCCATATTGATCCTGTTATGCAGGAAGGAGATTATTCTAAAATGCCCAAGGCTGATCTGATCGTTATCACCCATGAACATTCTGATCATTTCGATCTGACCGCCATCAAACACCTGACTAAAAAAGAGACTAAACTAATTGTTACCGGTGAATGTGTTCATAGCACTGAATATCTTTCAAATGCAGAAATATTAAAGAACGGGGACAAGACAACTTATAACGGGATCAGAGTCGAGGCAGTACCCGCTTATAATATCAAACATAAACGTCACGACGGAAATCCTTTTCATCCGAAGGGATCAGGGAATGGTTATATCCTGACCTTTGGCGATAAAAAAGTGTACATTGCCGGTGATACAGAGAACATTCCCGAGATGAAGGCCTTAACCGGTATTGATATCGCCTTTCTGCCCATGAACCTTCCCTATACAATGACCCCTGAGATGGTCGCCGATGCAGCCAGAACATTCAAGCCAAAGATCTTATATCCTTATCATTACGGGAACACCAATACCCGTGATCTTATCAACCTGCTCAAAGACAATCCTGAAACTGAAATAAGGATAAGGGATTTAAAATAACCTGATACTATCAATTATTGCAATTTACCTTTCTCTAATTATACCCTATTATGATAACAAAGAATCATAAAAAGCAGAACAAAAACAAAAACGACCACAGAGCCGGAACCAAAAATGCTGAGACATATCTGTGGATTTTGTTAAATAACAAAAAGTTAAGAGGAAACAAATTTATCAGACATTACCAGATTGGCAATTATTTTGTTGATTTCTATTGTCCTGATACCGGTCTGGCCATTATTATCGACACAGATGAATTATATACGGATTTTCACCTCGAATCATATGTTGAAAGAGAAAAATACCTTGAATCCATCGGAGTCAACACGCTGCACATTGACAGTAAAACCGTTATGGAAGAGGGCAAATTGCTTCTCGCCAGAATAATAACCGAACAGTCTGCTTCGGCAATCTGTGAAAGTCTGAAGATTAAAATCAATTACCTGGAAGCATTATCATTGAATTGAAAAACACAATTAACCGTTAATCTGAGATACAGGGCAGCTGGTTACAGTGATCATATTTTGCTTTGGATAAGCCGTCCGAAAAGAATTATATTTCAATCCTGTTTTAACAAAATCCCTATTTAAATTATATTTACCGGATGGTTGAACCGGCAGCAGAATTTTTTTGGCATGCATTTTACATGGTTTAATGTTTATATTGTGCAATATTTTGATTCTTTGCAAATGACTAAATGGGCACTGTTCTTATTTATGCTGATGCTTTTGCCGGGTTGCAGGCAGGGGGAACAAACCGGATCCCGTGGAATTGACAGGGAAGTAGATCTCCTGCTGGGTAAAATGACGCTCAGGGAAAAGATTGGGCAGATGTCTCAGATCGATGTTGCTGCATTAATGAAAAGGGTGGATCCTCATGGCGGTTTTTACGGACCTTTTCTGGAACCCAATGTGCTTGATAAAGACAGCCTTCAGAAATATATCGTGGAATACGGGATCAGTTGTGTATTCAACATCGGGCCTCATGGTTACAGCATTCGTGAATGGCATGGTTATATCAAAGAGATACAGGATTATGCATTGCACCGGACAAGGCTGGGCATACCGGTACTGTATGGAGTTGATGCCATGCACGGTGCATCATTAACCGTCGGGGCAACATTATTTCCCCAGCAGCTGGCGATGGCCTCCACCTGGAATCCTGACCTGGTAAAGCAGGCAGCAGAAATTACCGCTTACGAGATGCGCGCATCAAACCTGCCGCTTACATTCGGACCCAGTCTCGACCTGGGGAAACATCCTGTTTGGTCAAGGCTGAATGAATCATTCGGAGAAGATGTTTTATTGACAACGATACTTTCGAAGAGCACCACAGAAGGAATGGAAGGTCCCGGCAACAGTGTTGATGATAAGACCAGAATAGCAACAAGTATCAAACATTACATTGCATACAGCTTCCCGTTGACAGGAAAAGACAGGACTCCTGCCTGGTTTCCGGAGCATTATGTAAGGGAATACTTTCTTCCTCCGTTCACTGAATGTATCAGATCAGGGGTACATATCGTACTATTAAACTCCGGCGAGCTTAACGGAGTTCCCTTGCATGCCGACAAATACTGGTTGAAAAATGTGCTGCGTGATGAAATCGGATTTGACGGGATTATCATGTCAGACTGGTATGATATCGAGAAGCTTAATTTCTTTCATCATGTTGCACCCACCTATAAAGAAGCTATTATCAAGGCACTGGATGCCGGTATCGATATGGTCATGGTTCCTCTTGACAACCGTTTTATGGATCTGCTGACAGAAATTGTTAATGAAGGCAGTATTGCCGAATCGAGAATCGATGAGTCGGTCAGGAGAATCCTGAAATTAAAATATAAACTTGGTCTGTTTGAACACCCATACAGAAATCCGGATGAATACCCTGATTTTGGTTCTGCTGGATTCAGGCATGTGGCCAGCCAATGTGCACTTGAATCTGTTGTATTATTAAAGAATGCAGACAATATTCTGCCCCTTGACAGAAACCTGAAAGTGCTTGTTACAGGACCGGCTGCAAATACCATGAGTGCACTGAACGGAGGCTGGACCTATTCCTGGCAGGGTCATGCAGCAGATACCTATGCATCTGAAAAAAATACCATTCTTGAAGCTGTCAGAAATGAGCTGGGCGCAGACAAGCTGATCTATGAACCCGGATCAGGTTTTGACAGCGTTATTGATATTAATAAAGCTGTTAAAGCTGCCGGATTGGTTGACTGCATTATTCTATGCCTGGGTGAACCGTCCTATGCCGAAACGCCGGGCTATATAGAAGATCTGTATTTACCTGACGCACAAACAGATCTTGCCCTGGCAATGGCTGCAACAGGAAAACCTGTAATTCTGGTTCTTACTGAAGGAAGGCCCAGGCTGATAAGCAGGTTTGAAGAGCAGATGGAAGGAGTATTATTGAGTTTTTTACCCGGAAATGAAGGAGGCGATGCACTGGCCTGTGTCATATTTGGAGATTATAATCCAAATGGTAAATTACCGGTAACATATCCGCGTTATCCCAACGACCTGATTAATTATGATCACCGTTACAGCGAAAGGGCAGATCATCAGTTTGGCAATAACCACGGCTATCATCCGCAGTATCCTTTTGGTTACGGACTAAGCTATACATCATTCGGATATGCCAACCTGCAGCTTTCAAAAGATACAATTGGCCCCGGTGATTCGCTGGTGGTTGCAGTTGACATAAAAAATACAGGAAAGGTCAATGGATATGAGGTTGCTCAGCTTTATATCAGAGATGTTTATGCAAATCTTACACCTCCTTTTAAAAGGCTGCGGGCTTTTAATAAGATTTTTCTTTTTGCCGGCGAGCAGAAGACTGTGAGATTTATCATACAAACTGAAGATTTGAATTATGTTGGTCAGGATAATCAGTGGACCATTGAAGAAGGAGAATTTGAGGTCTGTATCGAAAATCTTACAACAAATTTCTATCTTCAGGACTGAATTTATTGTGATATATTATGTCAACTTATATCACTGTATTTTACAGTTTGTTACAATAACCTGGATGTTTAGCACAGCATGTTGCTTAAGCAATGGAGTTCTGAGATCTTTGAATCAGTATCATATAATCAAGCCCCAGATATTTTAATGACAGAATATGATTGATTTGAGCATTTTGAGTGGCAGAATTTATAATTATTGCATATTTTTAATAATGTAATTCAAAAAACCGGATTTATTGATTAAAACAATTATATAAACGCTAAATAGACAAACTATGAAAAGAACAGGTCTTTCAATTACTGCATTACTTGGTATATGTTTCTTCTCTGCATATATTTCAGCACAGGAGAAGTCAACAAGAATAAATCTGAACATTGATATGACAAAGGATATCATCAGCAGGCATATCTATGGTCATTTTTCCGAGCACCTTGGTCATTGTATCTATGGCGGATACTGGGTTGGAGAAGATTCCCCCATACCCAATACAAGGGGGATACGCAACGATGTGGTGGCAGCCCTGAAGAGGTTGAACATACCAAACCTTCGCTGGCCCGGTGGTTGCTTTGCCGATGAATATCACTGGATGGATGGTATCGGTCCCCGCGCTGAAAGGCCGAAAATGGTCAATACACACTGGGGTGGAGTGTTGGAAGACAACAGCTTTGGCACCCATGAGTTCCTTGATCTTTGTGAACAGCTGGGTACCGAGCCTTATATCTGCGGTAATGTAGGCAGCGGCAGCGTGGAGGAGATGTCCAAGTGGGTGGAATACATCACCTTTGACGGGGAAAGTCCGATGGCAAACCTTAGAAGAAAGAATGGCCGCGAAGAGCCCTGGAAGGTCAAATACTGGGGGGTTGGTAATGAGAACTGGGGATGCGGCGGAAATATGACGGCCGAATTTTATGCCGACCAGTACAAACGCTATGCCACCTATTGCAGAAACTACGGAGATAACAGGTTATTCAGAATTGCAGGAGGACCCAATTCCCGCGATTATCACTGGATGGAAGTACTGATGAAAAATGTCTCTTACCGGCTGATGGACGGCGTATCACTTCATAACTATACGGTGCCCAACAACTGGCGTGATAAAGGTTCTGCAACCGATTTTACAGAGGAAGAGTATTTCAGGACCATTGACAGGACTCTGTTTATGGATGAGCTGATAACCCGTCATTCAAGTGTGATGGATCAGTACGATCCAGATAAAAGAGTCGGACTGATTGTTGATGAATGGGGCACATGGCACAATGTCGAACCCGGAACCAATCCCGGTTTTCTTTTTCAGCAGAACACCATCCGCGATGCCCTTGTTGCAGGAATTAACCTGAATATCTTCAATAACCATTGCGACAGGGTAAAGATGGCCAATATTGCACAGACTGTAAATGTGCTGCAGGCCATGATCTTCACGGAAGGTGAAAAAATGGTACTTACCCCGTCATTCTATGTTTATGAGATGTACAAGGTTCATCATGATGCTGCCCTGATACCTCTGCATTTTGTTTCACCTGAATATGAATACCAAGGCAACAGAATTCCTGCTGTAAGCGCTTCGGCATCAAAAGACAGAAACGATATTGTTCACATTACATTAACCAATGCCGATCCTGCTGCTGAACAAAACATAACCATTGATATCCGCGGGGGTTCGGTTTCATCGGTCACAGGAAAAGTGCTTACCGGAAATGAACTGAGCGCACATAATACTTTTGATAGTCCTGATGTAATTAAGACTGAGGATTTTAAAGGAGCCAAACTGGCAAAGAATACCCTCACCGTAAAGCTGCCTTCAAAATCTGTAGTGATGCTGGAACTCAAATAACTGACTGTAAATATACGGCTACCATTACTGATTAAAACTATAAACATTACAGGTGCAGAGTATTTCAAGATTTAGCTTCGCAATACCGGCTAATTGCGGCGGATAAAACATCATTGTTCCAGCCATTTTCTGAAATCCTGCACCTTTTCCCTGCTTACAATGATTTCCTTATCCTCGTTGTGGAGTATCTTCAGACGAAGCCTGCTGCCGGAATACTGGACAATATCTTTAATTGAGCTGAAGGATATCATATATTGCCGGTTGATACGAAAAAAAGCTGCCGGGTCAAGCAAATCACCCAGTTGATCCAGTGAATGGGCGATGGCATAGCTCCTGTTGCCGGTTGTCTGCAGGAAAGTGGCTTTTTCAACGCTGTAAAAATAACAGACCTCCTCCACAGGAATGATCCTGATGTGTTCACCAACCTTGATTACAAACTTGTTTTTGTATTCCTTTGTAAAGGATTTCAGCATCCTGTCAAAGACCTGCTGCGGATACCTGTATATATCCCGGTTGAACGGACTGCCTTTAAACTTTTCAATGGCATTCTTCAGATCGTCATAGTCTATCGGCTTTAATAAATAATCGATGCTGTTGACCTTAAAAGCTTTCAGGGTATATTCCTCGAAGGCCGTGGTAAATATGACAGGCGCGGTAATAACGGTCTTTTCAAAAATCTCAAAACTCAGTCCGTCTGCCAGCTGAATATCCATAAAGATAAGATCGGGCGGGGCATTCTTACTGAACCAGTCGACAGCATTTTTAACTGACTGGATGATTGCCGGTATCTCCGTCTTATTATCATATTTCAGGACCAGCTCCTTCAGTCTCTCAGCCGCTATTTTTTCATCTTCTATAATCAGGCATGTCATCATTTATCTGTTTTAATCACGGGAAGCCTGACAACAAATTCACCGGCATCCTCCTTTATTTCAGGTTTCCTGTTTGAAAGTAACTCATATCTTCTAAGCAGGTTATCCAGCCCGATCTGTGCATTCTGCTGCATGGTTTTTTTCTTTTGCATGTTGTTTTTCAGGATGTAATAACCATCTTCTTCAGACAATTCAATATTCAATGGCTGGTCATCGGCAATGACATTATGCTTGATGGCATTTTCAATAAGCATCTGAAGGGCAAGCGGAGCTACCAGTCCGTCTGAATCCTGAACATTTGAGACGAAGTTCAGTGCTGTTCCGTACCTCATCTTCTGCAGGTAGATGTAATCTTCCACAAATTGCAGCTCTTCCGGTATCCTGACTGTCTCCTTGTCTTTTTGTTCAAGCACATAACGATATATATCTGACAGTTTCTTGATATACCTGGTGGCCAGTTTGCTGTCTCTCTCAACAATTCCGGTAAGTGTATTCAGAGAGTTAAAAAGGAAATGAGGATTTACCTGGTTTTTAAGGGCTTCATACTTTGCGATCAGGTTTTCCTGTTTGAGCTGCTCCTCGTTTTTAATGGATTGCATCCAGTACTTCGCCAGAAAGCCTGAATAATATACTCCTACAATGGCAAAATCAATGGTCAGACCGGTAAAACTCCCGCCAAGAATATAACCGTATAACCTGTCTGATGGAATATGAAAAACATATTTATTGTATATGAAAGGAACACCAATGCTTACCAGTACTCCATAAATAAATAGTAATAACAGTGTAGTTGTATTTGCTTTTTTGGCATTTTTTCTCCAGTCCAGTCGCTCCCCGGCGGTTTTTGCAATGAAATAGTTGCCCTGCCAGAAACAAAAACCAAATACCGCTCCAAATGACCAGCCTTTGAAAAACCTCGAAAATGAACTGAACATCTCCGTTCCGTCAAAGATAAATAAGATCAGAAATGAACCGATAAACAGAACGATCAGTCCTGTTGCCTCCATTCTGATAAATTTTCTGCTGATTTTCATACCTTAAAAATAATAAATTAGTTTCAGGTTTTTGGGCTCAGGTCCCAGGTTTAGATAAATAATAAACTTTAAACCTGAAACATACAATTTACTCCTTCACGGTCTGCTCTTTGCCACACTGACCTAAAAGCTGCGCATTGTATTCTTTCCCCCAGTCAGGCATCAGATCGTTTTCTTTTTCAAACTGGTTGAACAGTTCATCTGCTTTGGCTATCAACGGACATGCCGTTTTCATGCCTCCGCCGTAAACTTCCGGTGTATACATCAGGTTCATTCCTTTAAGGTAGTATGGTCTTGGATTAGCCGAATTCAGTTCAATGGATTTGTCAAAAGACTGGTTGGCCCTGACAGAATAAACCGGTGCATTATTTTGCGGATCAACCATGATATAAGATTGATAAAGCATTCCCTGAAGCGCGAAAATCTCCGATTCGTCGGGTTTGATTTCAAGGATCTGACTGATCAGGTTTTCGCATTTGGCCAAAAGCATTTCTTTCTTCCCTGGTTCCTGTTCCTTGAAAGAAAGAACCACATAGCAATAGGCAGCATAATACCCGGGCAGCCACTCTCCTGCTTCTGCACCGGCAATTCTTTCAAAATGGTTTGCCACATTTTGAAAATCTGCAAGGTTTTTAAAGTTGTTCAAAGAATCCAGTCCTTCTCTCATGGCTTTTTCATAACCGTTCTGTGAGAATGCACTGAAAGTTAAAGTGATAATTAATAATAAAGATGCAATTGTTTTCATGATTTTTGAATTTTACTGGTTATTGAATAGTATTATGTGATCAGAGGCTGGAGGCATTATTTGTCAGATTTTTTATCCTCATGGTATTTCCTGTTTATTTAAATGATATTTTCCGGGATTCCGGCTCTTAAAGCAATATTCAGGTGGTTTGGTTGCATTATTTTTGAATCAGAATGATTATTCAATTGAGATAAATATTCCAATGATGAATGTTCGTTTTGCATAAGGCTGAACAGGATGAGCCAGATAAGTACCTGTGTCGTCAGGTTCCGTTTCGAAATGATAACCAAAGGTGTTATCAAAGCCAAATACATTATTGCATGATACATACACGATGGTGAAATTTCCGAACAGACTGGTTAAGTAACTTACGGCCAAACTGATATCGTTGAAAGCCCTGGTCCGGTCACTCATGAAGTTATCATGATTGGGATTAAAGTATGGCCTTCCGCTTCTGAATTTGTATGAACCGCTTAATTGTGTGCTTAATCTGGGAAACCAGTATTTATAAACAACCGAAAGGTTGTGTCCGGATACAAAATAAGGTGTGGCAATCACCGGAAAATCCCTGTACTTTCTTTTGCTGTCGATGAAAGAATAAGATATCCAATAGTCAGCCATGGTAAAGGTCTCTTTGTCGCGCCAGAAAATGTCGATGCCTCGTGCATAACCATAACCGTTATTGTTGACAGACTGGTATCCTTCCTGATCCATGTAGCGGTATTTAACAAGATTGTCATATTGTTTATGATAGGCTTCAATTCTGAACAGTCTGTTGTTTTTCGAATACTGGTAATTAAAAATGTAATGCATGGCATGTTCAAAGCTGAGACTATCGGTGACCAGAAGAAAATCGTTCTCTGCATTCTGATAAAAACTGCCAAAAGCAAATGACAGCTGGTTTGTTTTGCTTATCTGATATGCCAGCGATATTCTTGGTGCAAGACTGGCACGCTTCAGGTATGTTGAATATTCTGTACGGACACCGATTCTCGCCGCAAAACTCTTATGAAGTCTGATATCTGATTCAGCATAACCTGCTGTGAGATGATCACTGTAATCTGATAAATAATTCCGGGCAGTTTCACTGTGATGATAACTTTTTCGGTTTTGATGATGAAAAGACTCAATCCCGAATTTCATCGTCAGGTTTTTGCTGGTATAATTATTGAAAGATGCTTTTGCATGACAGGAATTCAGTTTATCACTCATCCTGTCCGTGTTGATATCAAAATTTTCCCTGGAAATGTTAAACGCCAGGCCTGTTTTCAGGATCCATTTTTCACCCAGCTTTGTGTTATAGGTAGTGGTCTGGAAAAGGTTTTCGTCACCCAGTCCGATTTTGTCCTTCATGCCGGTATCATAATTTGGATAGTTAAGCCTGCTGCTGGAATTCGAATAGGAAACAAATGATTTTATCATCCCTTCATCGCCTGTTTTTTTTCTGTACCTGATTTGTCCGCTGAAACCTTCCGGCACCTTTTCCCAGTCAAGATTGTGCCTGGTCATGGCAAAAAACGGGGTCAGGTTGCTGTAGTCGGCTTCAATGGTAACTGACGAATTATCAAACCTGTGCGTATAGCCCAGACCTGCACCTACATTCAAAAGAGAGACACTTGTGAGTGATTCCTCTGCCAGGGCTTCGGTATTCAGCTCCAGTACTGAAGACAGGGCCTGTCCAAATTCAGCTGAATAACCTCCTGTGCTGAACATGACACCGCTGAAAAGAAATGGCGAGAACCTTCCTCTGGCAGGTATATCAGGCATTCTTGAAGTATATGGTGTTGAAATAAGCATACCATCCATGAATGTTTTCATTTCGTGGCTTTCACCTCCGCGTACAATTATTTTGCCTGTCTCCCCTTCGGTTTGTGCACCCGGAAGCATATTTAAGGCACCGTAGATATCGCCTTCTGCATTTGCTGTTGTAACAATATCCAGTGAACTCAGCAAAACAGATCTTTTCTTGTCACCTGCTTCAAAGGTCCCTGCTGTTATGATTACACGATCCAGTTCACTCACCGACTCATTCAGCCGGAAATCGAGGTTAATGATTCTCTGATTCAGGGCTATTTCTTTCTCGATGGTTTCATAGCCAATGTAGGCGATAATCAGGATACAGGTATCCTGCATTAGGGTGGTGATACTGAAACGTCCGATGGTATCTGAGGTGGCTCCGGTATAGGTCCCTTTAATATAAATATTGGCACCGGTCAAAGGATTATTGCTTTCATCATTCACCGTACCCCTGATGATGGTCTGTGCATTTAATTGACCGGATAATAAAGCAATGAATATAAAAAGCAGCGGTTTCATCAATGTATATGTTAGAATAACACCACAAATTTCCGAACCAGGATGCACATTTGAAAAATAATATCGCCGGATCGCGGAATAAACAGGATGAGCATTGAAAAAATCCGGATGTATTGAAAAGTTAACAGGTTTTTGAGGAAGGATATTTTATTAGTGTACCGACAGGGATAGTGAAGTCATGATTTGGATTCAAATTGCAGCCTGCGAATATGTTGTGATGAGATAGATATTCAGATTGATGTTTTTGGAAGTATTGCAGACTGTATCGATTCCCGGATAAAAGACAAAGTAAGGATGTTTAATCACAGGTTATGGATAAAAAGGGAAAATCTGTGATTTCAAGATATGTTTCAAGGGATATTCCGGATGATCAGGATTAATGAGCAGTGCATATTCAGTGTCGGAAAAAGGCAGGGATAACATGATTATGTATTTTTTTTCTACTTTGTAAGGGTTTTTAACTTCAACATTGTCCTTACTTAAAAATGAATTAATTTATTTGGTACACAAATCACGAAAAGCTGTGCTTCAGGAGCTGAAACTGTCAAACGAAGGTTCTTTCAAAGAATTGTCTTATAAATACCATTCACGGCTATGCAGGTATGCATACTATATTCTTGGTAATAAACAGTGGGCTGAAGATGTTGTGCAAAGCTTTTTTGCACGCATCTGGGAGCAAAGGGAAGACCTGGAGATTGAAGGTAAGATGGAAAACTACCTGTTTGTTTCGGTAAGAAATGCTTCCTATAATTTTTTGAAAAGCAACCTGCTTCAAAAAATGAGAGAAACCGAATATGTAATGAATCAGACTGAAGATAAAAGCAGGATCGACAAAGAAAGTTTCTTCAAGAAACTGCAGGAGGCACTGGGCCGGTTACCTGAACAATGCCGTGAGATATACTGTCTGAAGAATATGGAAGGATTGACCTACAAAGAGATAGCTGATTATCTTCAGATATCCGAAAAAACGGTGGACGTACAGATATACCGGGCACTGAAAAAACTTCGTGAACTGATGGCAGTGTATAAAAATGCCTTTTATTTATAATGAGTAGTCATGGTTTTATAATAAATAGTGATGGAAAAGAGCGAAAAAGCAATATATCTGGTAAACAGGTTTGTTACCGGTGATATCACTGATATAGAGTCAGCTGAACTGGATCGGTTGATATCAGATGGTGAGGTATCAACCGAAGAGCTGGCAGACTTCCAGAGAATCTGGAATGCAACCCGGCAGATTGACCTTACCTTTTCCGATTCAGGGAAAGCATACATGAAAACAGTTGCCCGCAAGAGAGGCCTGAAGCCCAATCACCGTATTGTTATAAATAACATATTTAAAATTGCAGCCATCATTGTATTTGGAATATTCATCGGCATTGCCGTCAACAGGTTATTTCTTACAGAAAAGGACAAGTTTGTGGAGATTGTCACGAAGAAAGGTGACAAGATACATATCAGCCTGACGGAAAACAATGACGTATGGCTCAATTCAAAAAGCAGTATCAGGTATCCTGCGAACTTTACCGGAACCAACAGGTATGTTGAGATCCGGGGTGAAGCTTTTTTCCGGCTTGAGAGCAAAGATTACCATCCGGTAATCATCAGGTGTAATGGCACAAAGATCATCGGGAACACTGCCGAGTTCAATGCAAGAACAGATACATCAACCCATATTACAGAGATAACGGTCAAGTCAGGTTGGATAACCCTTTCAGATCCCATGTGGAACAATGAACAGATAGTACTTGAGGAGGGTTTCAGAGGAACCATTGATGAAAAGCTGCCATTGCTGATTGAACAGAACCGGAATCCGAATTACCAGGCATGGAAAACCGGCAGGCTGATTTTTGAGAATGTACCGCTACTGTCTGTTGCGGAGACACTGTCAGATATATATGATGTTAATATAGCGATTAACGGGGAAGTGAAATACTGTTTTATCACAAGCACATATGATAACAAGGATATTGATGTCATACTGGATGATATCAAAGAGCAATTTCAGACAAGCATATCCCGGGAAAGTGACCAGATAATTATCAAAGGAAATAGTTGTAAAATGTAAATTAAAATGAAAGAATTATGAAAAAGTTAATGAATTTTATGTTGTTTATATTTATGGCATACTCTCAGGTATTCTCACAGTGCGATCCGAGGCTCAGCATGAAGGTGCCTGATAATCCCGATCATTTCATAAGATCGTTTGATGCTTTCATGCCATATGAAAACGATTCGGTTTTAAAGTATACACTGCTGTTGCATAAAGGGAAGACATATAAGATCGAAGTATTTGAAAACGATGAATTCAGGGGAGGTGCAACCTATTCGCTTTATGAGGGAGACAAGCTGCTTGGCACCAATCATGCCATGGGTACGGGCAAGTCTTTTCCTTCTTTTAATTTCAAATGTCAGAAATCACTGGTTTATGATATGGTAGTCAGAAAGAAAGGCAACGGAAAATACTGCGCTTCATGGGTCATCCAGGAAATGAAAGAATCCGGAGAAAGCTATTTCGAGTTCTCAGACACAGAAGAATCCGATGATCCCAGCGATCAGGTATTTTTTATTGTGGAAGACATGCCTGTGTTTATTGAAGGAAAAGGGATGGAAGCATTCAGGGAATGGATAGCCCAAAACCTGGTTTATCCTCCCGAAGCCCTTAAGAATAAAATATCGGGCAGGGTCTTTGTGAGCTTTGTTGTTGATGAAGAGGGTAGTGTGAAAAGGGTTAAAATTGTAAGAGGTGTCGATCCGATACTGGACAAAGCTGCCCTTGAGTTAATCAAAAGCTCACCCGCATGGGCAAAACCGGGAAGCCAGCGAGGTGTGAGAGTGAAAGTCGCCTTTACGTTTCCTATCAGTTATCAGTTAACATCAAAAACGGATAAATAACCGGTTTTATAGGCTTTCTTATGTGCCGGTATTCATTAAACAGCCTTAAATGGCAGCATCCCCTTGTCAGTCTGGCAAGGGGATTTTTAATGAAAATTTCCAGAATCCCTTCAGTACATTTCTGATATAACAAAATATTTTCTTTATTTTAAGCTTTGAAGTCGCGAAAGACTGATGCTCAAAAAACATGAATGGAAAAACGAATGATCTTCAGAAGTCAAAAAAGAAAGACTGATTTTGAAAAAAGTATGATGTCAAATGGCTGCTGATTCCTGAAAACAGATAGAATTAAAATTAAATATTGTTTTCCTAAAATCTTAATTATGAAAAAAAAGACTGTCACAAGAAGTAACCTTCCGCTGAATCATGAACAAGCAATCTGCAGGTCATTTCTGGTTTTCTTTAATCCTTTGCTGTTTGCTGTTATGTCAACGGTTGTATCCGGTCAGGATTCAGTAAGGATTATGACCGATGTGAATACACCTTTGCATGCCATGCAACCTGATTATGATATCCCATATGTTGTGCCGGAACCGGAAGATGTTAAAAAGGTCCTTGATAAAATTTACAATTACCTGGATGAAGTTACTCCTCCGAAAATAATGGATCAGCGCATTGGAAAAGAAATTGAAGATCTAACCAAACTAGACAGCAACAGCTGGTTTATGCCTGGTGATTTCCGCCTGTGCAGTTACGAGTGGGGTGTAACTTATGCTGGTATGCTGCTTGCCGGAGAGGTTACAGGAGATTCGAAATATACCGGTTACACTGTTAAACGGCTGGAATTTTTAGGAAAGGTGGCAGGTCATTACCGTTCACTGGTTGAAAAATCTCCCGGCATGAGGATACCGGTCAGAAGCATCCTTGAGCCACGGGCCCTCGACGATGCCGGTGCCATGTGTGCAGCCATGATAAAGACCCGGAGAGCAGGCTTAAGCAGTGAGTTGCAGCCGATGATTGACAATTATATTGATTTCATCAGTTATCAGCAATTTCGACTCAGTGACGGCACGCTGGCCCGCAACAGGCCCCTGCCCAACACCATATGGCTCGATGATCTGTTTATGAGTGTGCCGGCCCTGGCACAAATGGGAAAGCTGACAGGAGAAGAGAAATATTATGATGATGCTGTAAGCCAGATCCTGCAATTTACACAGCGGATGTACAACTATGAGAAAAACCTGTTCATGCACGGATGGGTGCAGGACATGGAGCCACACCCGCAGTTTCACTGGGCAAGAGCCAACGGATGGGCTGTCATGGCCATGATTGAATTACTGGATGTGCTGCCTGAGGATCACCGTGGACGTGAACTTGTGATGAAGGTACTTCGCGCACATGTCAGCGGACTTGCAGCGTGCCAGTCCGGCAAGGGTTTCTGGCACCAGCTGCTCGATCGCAGAGATTCATATCTGGAAACGTCTGCAACTGCAATCTACACTTATTCCATTGCACGGGCAATTAACAAAGGTTATGTCGATGAAAAAGCATACGGACCAATGGTTCTGCTTGCATGGAATGCAGTGTCAACAAAGGTAAATTCCAGAGGCCAGGTGGAAGGAACATGTGTCGGTACCGGTATGGCTTTTGATCCGGCTTTTTATTATTATCGTCCCATCAGCGTGTATGCTGCACACGGTTACGGACCTGTTCTATTGGCTGGTGCTGAAGTGCTGTCTTTGCTGAAAAACTTCAGGGCAGAGATCAACGACAGTGCCCTGATGATGTATAAAAAGAGGAATGATTAAGCCATTTGAAAAGAAGTGATCAATCTCCGGAGAGGAAGGTTTGGTCGATATTAAACGGAACAATTCATCTCAGGGGAAGAATGATGAGTACCTGCAAAGAGAAATGCTCTGTCGCCTTAAAGTCATAATGAAGGTCACACTGATATGAACAGTATTTATATTTGAATAAAAAAAATGATTATGAAAAGAAACAATACCTTCTTTTACCAGTTCTTTTTAATGATGATTATCATACCCTTGTTCATTGCAAACGATCAGCCATCCGCTGATATTCATACCGGGGTTCTCAATCCTGCTTGTACTCATACAGGAATGAAAGCGGGACAGATGGAACTGGTCGGTACGGATTCACCTGTACTTCAATTTGACTTTGGCTCAGGTAAGGTGGAGCCTGGTTACAGGCAGGTTACCGGTAATATGATCTATAAGAAAGAAAGTGGTTTTGGATTTATCTCCCAGGTACCTGTAAAAGATATAAACAGGAAAGGAAAGGATGCCCTCAGGGGCGATTTCTGCACTGGCAGCAAACCGTTTTATTTTGCGGCGGATGTGCCTGAAGGCAATTACGAAGTAATAGTGACTTTCGGCGACCGGAAGGGCGAATCGATGAATACGGTAAAGGCTGAATCGCGCAGGCTGATGCTTGAAAATGTGGCAACAAAAAAGGGTGAATTCAGAACGGATACCTTTATCGTGAATGTGCGCACACCGAGAATTGATTCCAGCGAGAGTATCCGTCTGAAAAAACGTGAAATCGGCTACCTGAACTGGGATGATAAGCTGACACTGGAATTCGGCGGATCAAAGCCCTGCATCAATGCAGTCGAAATCAGGGAAGCAAAAGAGGTGGTTACCGTGTTCCTGGCAGGAAATTCAACTGTCACCGACCAGGAGAGGGAGCCCTGGGCAGCATGGGGACAGATGATACCGCGCTTCTTTACTTCCGGTGTCGTGGTCGCCAACTATGCAGAATCGGGTGAAGCGCTAAAAAGTTTTACCGGGGAAAGACGACTGATGAAAATCTTAAGCATCATCAGGCCGGGAGATTACCTGTTTATCCAGTTCGGGCATAATGATCAGAAACCAAACAGTTCGGCTTATGTGGAAGCGTTCACCGGTTATAAAGAGCAGCTTGAGAAATATATTGCAGAGGTGCGGAAAAGAGGAGCCAGTCCTTTATTAATCACCTCTATGCATCGCCGCAGCTTTGACGAAAACGGGAAGATCTTCAATACCCATGGCGATTACCCCGAAGCCATGAGACAGGTGGCAAAGGAGGAGCACGTACCTCTGATTGACCTGAATGCCATGAGTGCTGTTTTGTATGAAACACTGGGGGTGGAAGGCTCAAAAAGGGCATTCGTGCATTACCCGTCAAACTCATTTCCGGGACAGGAGAAAGAACTTGCTGATAATTCCCACCACAGCACATACGGTGCCTACCAGCTTGCCAGGTGCATCGTTGAGAGCATCAAATCTGAGGTGCCGGAGCTTGCCCGGCATCTCAAAGAATCCCCGACATATAATCCCGGAAATCCTGATCCCTTTGATGAATGGAGCTGGCCCGTCAGTCCGTTTTTTGAATCAATCAGGCCTGACGGGTATTAGATATGGTTTATCTGTTCAGCAACAATTGACATTTTATTTCTGGTAAAATTATGTTAATTTGCCGGATCAACAGATTTTACAATTTGTATGTCAATATCATCCGATGAAAAGAATCTTATCCTGCAAGTTAGAAAAGGTAATGTTTTTGCATTTGAGAGGCTTTTCAAAACATACTATAAAAATCTTTGTCTTTTTGCTGAGCACTATGTCAGGGAGAAGGCGATGGCGGAAGAAATTGTCGGCAGTTTTTTCCTGAGGTTATGGGAAAAGAGAAAAAACATCGAAATCAAAGACTCTGTTAAATCCTATTTTTATAAAAGTATCCACAATCAATGCCTGAAATACCTTGAACATCTCAAGGTGATGAAGAAGTATGAGGATTATGCCCGCACCATGCTGGAAATGAAAGAGCTGTTATCACCCTCCTCCGAAAATTATCCGCTGGCAAACTTAATTTCAAGGGAGATCGTGCAGGATATTGAAAAAGCCATAGACCAGCTTCCGGAAAAGTGCAGGGAAGTCTTTTGCCTTTGCAGATTTGAGAATATGAGCTATGAAGATATTGCTTCCAGGCTGAATATTTCTGTTAACACAGTCCGCACACAAATGTCAAGGGCTTTTGCAAAGCTTCGTGAAAGCCTAAAGGATTACCTGCCCTATTAGAATTTCAAACTGATTCATTATCGGATTGTCCTGTTAAAACTTCTTTTCTCATTATCATAACCGGAATTTTTTTTAAGATTTTGTCACATTATTCCGCCACTTCCGGGTCTTATATGAAAGTACTTTTAATATTATAAGGAAAAGAACGATAATTATATGTATAAAAAAATTGAAGACCTGATAATTAGCTTTATAGAGGGCAATATATCAGAAGAAGATCTCAGCTGTCTCAAAAATGAGCTTAAAAAAGATCCCAATAAAAGAAAAAAATTTTATGAATACATTGATGTATGGCAATCAACATCGAAAGCCGGAAAAACAGATGATTACAATCCTGAAAAAGCTTGGCATAAATTAAAGTGCGAAATCAGAAATGCCACAGGCAGACCTTATGAATCTTCATCTTACAAACTGGCCGGAAGAATACAGCAGATTGCTGCAGCGGTTATCATTACAATAGTCGCTGGTACCCTTGCATTTTACCTGATTAAGAATGCCGGCCCGTCAGGAAACAATAAGGCTTTAACCGAGTATGTCATACCCTATGGTTCCAGATCAAAGATACTGCTTCCTGATGGCACCGATATATGGCTCAATTCCGGATCAAGGTTGAAATACGACAGGCATTTTGGCCGTCATAACAGGAACATCAGCCTGGAAGGTGAAGCCTATTTTAATGTAACCAGCGGTAAAAAACTTCCTTTTATTGTAAATACTTCCGGATTAACCATTAAGGTACTTGGTACTGCGTTCAATGTCAAGGCATACCCTGAAGAGAATTTTATTGAGACAACCGTTGAACGCGGGACTGTGCAGGTACTTGGTGATCTGAAAAGTCCTGCAATGCCAAATGGCGTTGTTTTAAAAGCAAATCAGAAGCTGCTGTATACCCTGAAGGATGAAACAAAAAAATCAGCCGGTCAGTCAGATGAAAACAAAACGGTAAAACAGCCTGTCAGTGTTCTTAAGCCAAACACGGCTAAACTGGATGATAACATATCAACAAAGATCTATACATCATGGAAAGATAACCGCTGGATAATTGAAAGGGAGGAGTTGCAATCGCTGGCTGTTAAACTGGAAAGAAGGTATAATGTAGCAGTTGTAATCGGTGACGAAAGCCTGAAACATTATGTTTTCAGCGGGATACTGGAGGATGAAACACTGGAACAGGTTCTTGAAGCCATTCAGCTTACTGCTCCAATTCTTTATAAGATCAACCAGAAACAGGTTGTACTGACAAGAAATAAATACTTCAAACCTAACTAATAATCTGAATTGTAAACTAAAAACAAATGCCTATGATCAAATATCAAACCTGGTAATAAAAGAACTGCAAAATGCGGGTAACATTCTGCAGTTCATAGTTTTTAAAATTTTATGTAAAAATTCTAAAACACTGCAAATTTATGAAAAAAAGAAAAACCCTGTGTCCGATTAGCAATAAAAGGACACTACTAAAACTTTTATTAACCATGAAACTAACTCTAATTTTCATTTTAGCCGGAGTTTTCCAGTTAAGTGCTACCCTTTACTCCCAAAACGGATTATTTACCGTCAAAATGGAAAATACAACGATGAGGGAGGTTCTTAAAGAGATTGAAAAACAGAGTGAATTACGATTCTTCTACAACGATTTGTTGACAAATGTCGATAAGAATGTCACGCTCATAGCAGATGACCTGAAGATCGACGAATTGCTGAACAAGCTGTTTCACGGATCAGATATAACCTATAAAATGATGGAGAATAACCTGGTGCTTGTTTCCCCAAAAGCCCTGCTTCAGCAGATAATTGTCAAAGGTACAGTAAAGTCATCAACTTCAGGAGAGCCACTCCCCGGAGTGAATGTTGTGGTAAAAGGCACGACAGTTGGTGTGGTCACTGATCTGGGCGGCAACTATGAAATCGCAGTTCCTTCATCCGATGCAGTTCTTGTTTTTTCTTTTGTTGGATATTTATCTGAAGAGATCCTGGTTGGTTCGCAGACTGAGATAAATGTAAACCTGGTTGAGAGCATAGAATCACTGGAAGAAGTTATCGTGATCGGTTATGGTACCCAGCGTAAGGCTGATGTTACCAGCGCGGTTGCCAGCGTCAAGAAAGAAGAATTTCTGTCCGGGAACATTCAGGATGCAGCAGAGCTGATCAAGGGCAAAGTGGCCGGGTTAACCGTAACCAAGGGTACGGGTGATCCCAATGTAGAATCCACTATCCGTCTGCGTGGTATCACCAGTATGCTGGCTGACATCACCCCGCTGGTGTTGATCGATGGAATCGAAGGTTCTTTGGGTTCGGTTGCACCGGAAAACATCGTATCGATTGACGTTCTGAAAGATGCTTCAGCTGCTGCCATCTATGGTACCCGTGGCGCCAATGGTGTTATCCTGATTACAACCAATTCAGGCAAACGCCTGGAACAGACCACTATAAACTATTCTGCTTACGGAACCCTGTCCGGTTTCTATAAAGTGGCCGATTTTATGGATCCGAGCGATATCCGCAAAGGATTGACCACTTATTCAGATGGGGGATGGGATACCGATTGGCTGTCAGCGGTTTCGCAGAAAGGATATACCCAGAATCACAACCTTAACATAACCGGAGGGACCCAGAATACAAGTTATTCCGCAAACGTCGGTTATCGCAAGGAAGAAGGGACTATCAAAAAATCCAACAGTGATGAATTGAAAATGCAGTTTGATCTGAGCCATTGGCTTTTAGATGATAAGGTAAAACTGAACTTCAACCTGATTAAAGGAACACATAAAAACGATGTGACCAATGCAAGCAACCTGGGATGGAGCAACATATACCGACAGGCGGTAATCCGTAATCCCACTGAACCGATATATAATGTTGATAACGATCCTAAACTTCGTAAATATTACGAAGACTGGTCCGTATTCCAGTATTACAATCCGGTGGCGATGATCTATGAACATCTTGGTGAATACAAGAGCGAATGGACCCGTATGACCGGCAATATCACGCTTGAACCCATCAAAGGATGGCAGACAAACCTGAAATTATCAACCAATCGATCAAACGGCAATACTGAATCCTATACCACGAGAGACTATTATACATGGAAAACCGATGGGTATGAAGGCTATGCTTCAAAAAGCGGCAGATATGATGAATTAAACCAGATGGAACTGACCTCGAGGTACGATAAGATTTTCCAGGCCAGTCACCGGTTCTCAGCGTTAGCAGGTTACAGTTATCAGTACGAAATGTTTGAACGTATGTCTGCATCCAACTATAACTTCCCCACGGATGCTTATTTCTATAACAATTTGTATATGGGCGCTGCTTTGAAAGAAGGGAAAGCCGGTGTCGGCAGTGAAAAACAGGACAGCAAGCTGATCGGTTTCTTTGGCCGCATAAGCTATGGCTTTAAAAATAAATACAATATCCTGGCGAGTATTCGTCACGAAGGCTCATCCAAGTTCGGTGCAAATCACAAATGGGGTACTTTCCCGGCCGTCTCAGCCGGCTGGACCATGAGCAACGAAAGTTTTATGAATAACCTGACATGGATAGACAACCTCAAACTGCGTATCGGTTACGGGATAACTGGCATCATTGCGGGTGATTCCTATAGATCGCTTGTTCTGTTCAATTACAGCACAACATCCTGGGGATATTACCTGAACAGCCAGGGAGATTGGGCACCCAGCCTTGTGGCTGCATCGAATCCTAATCCGAACCTTAAGTGGGAAAAATCAGGAGAGTTCAACATAGGTGTTGATTTTGGGCTTCTGAACAATCGTTTAAGCGGATCAGTTGATTATTACGACAAGACCTCAAGCGATTTGCTCTATGAGTACAATGTGCCTTCACCTCCCAACCTTTACACAACAACATATGCCAATGCAGGCAAAATACAAAACCGGGGTATTGAATTGATGGTCAGGGCAATTCCTGTCAAGACTGCTACTTTACAATACATTACAACGCTGACAGCTTACCACAATACCAATAAAGTGGTAAGCCTGTCCAACGACCTGTATGAGACAGATAACTATCAGGATAATGGCTGGGCGGGCGATCCTGTTTCCTTGCCTACACAAAGACTGGAAGTAGGTTCTCACTTTGGAAGATACTACACCCTAGTAACAGCCGGCCTTTCTGAAAACGGGTTGTGGATGGTACAGAATCCTGCGACAGGCCTTTATGAAGAATTTACCGCTGCCATGGCTACCGCTGAAACTTCATACCGTCAATGGACCGGCACCTCTGCCATCCCAAAGGTTTACCTGAACTGGGATAACGCACTCCGGTGGAAAAATTTCGACCTGAAGGTTCAGATGAGTTCGCAGTTAGGTTTTCAGATTGTCAATGAACAGCGAATGTTCTACGAAAACAATTCAATATCCTATAACAGGCTTGAATCGGCTGCCGACCCCATCCCGGTTGTTGACGCCAACGGTAATCCCACGGGAGAATCGCGGCTTATGTCAACAGCCCAGTCGCAGACCATTGTGAGCTGGTATTATGAGGACGGAGATTTTCTGAAGATCGATTATCTTACCCTGGGCTATACTTTTAACACTTCGGCCCTGAAGCACATCAACAATTTGAATGTATACCTTTCGGGCGAAAACCTGTTATGCCTGACCAAATACAAAGGTCTGGACCCTGAACTGGGTAACGCTAATATTTATGCTCTGGGAGTTGACGGCAGGGACAAATATCCTACCATACGCTCATTTTCAATAGGAGTCAGTATTAATTTTAAATAGGAAATCATCATGAAAATGAAAAATATCATATCCATTCTAACTATATTCGTCCTGCTGATGATCTTGCCATCATGTACCGACCTGGATGAAACCCTGTACAGTTCGCTTTCTGAAAGCAATATTTCTTATACTGACGAGGAAATAGAAAGTATGTCGGGGCCTGTATATACCAACCTGCGTTATACTTACTGGGCATGGGAAGGTATGTTCGACCAGTGCGAGGAAAGCGGTGACCTTCTCATGACACCCCTGCGGCCTGGTGTTGGCTGGGGTGCGCAGTACATTCTGATGCACAAGCATACCTATAATGCCTCAATCGGCCATTTCTATCAGACCTGGTATTATCCCTATGTCGGAATTGGTTACTCAAATAAATTGCTCGATATGGAAGCGATCCAGGCCGATAAAGAAAAGGTGGCGGAATTTCGTGCCATGAGAGCACTCTACTATTACATCCTGCTCGACATTTTCCGCAATGTTCCGCTGATCACCACGTCAGACATACCTGCAGGGTTCCTGCCCGTGCAGGAAGATACTGCTGTTGTTTTCGACTTCATCGTTTCTGAGCTGGATGAAGCAAAACTTGACCTGCCCAAAACCTCGGGTTACGGACGTATGAATTACTATGCAGTCTGTATGACCCTGGCAAAGGCCTATCTGAATCACAATGCCTGGTTTTATGGAAATGCTGAAGAGGGCTACACCGATAATATATGGTACGAAAAAGCCCTGGCAGAGGTGAACGAGGTGCTGGCCAATACCGGTTATCAGCTTGCAGAAAATTATAAAGATCCGTTCATGGCCGACGGAAGCGGTTGTAAAGAAATAATTTTTGCCATTCCCCTTGACATAGACTATGCATCGGCCAACTATCTGAGCAACAAATGCCTCCATTCCGCCAGTGCAGCAACTTTCCTCTATAATTCGGCACCCTGGGACGGAAGCTGTGCCGTGCCGCAATTCATAGATACTTACGATCCAGACGATAAACGCAAGACCGATACATGGTTGATTGGTCCGCAGTATTCCTATAAAAAGAACGACGTTGACATAACCATCTACCAGTACAATGATTATTTGGAAGCAGGAGATACCGATGGCCTTGAAGCTACTCAAATAAGTACTACTGATGGTCCGCTCAATTACACCGTTTTTGTGCACAGTATAGATAATCCGGGAGCCTACAAAATGGAAGGTGCCCGCTTCTGGAAGCAGGAAATCGTTTCGGGACGGGATGGCACCTATGGTACTGATGTCTGTTTCTACCGGCTGGCCGATGCCATGTTCATCAAGGCGGAATGTTTGCTCCGGTTAGGAAGAGACAAGCAGATTGCTGCAGACCTGGTATCGCAGGTAAGAGCCCGGTCCTTCCCCGATAATCCGGACAAAGCCATACGTACTGTTGACGACCTTGAGGGTGGCAGCTGTTATGACTATGGTTTGCGTGAAACACAGGTTGATGCAGAAAAAAATGATGTGCAGAACTTCACCTATGAAGGAGGTGCAGATATCGAACTGGGCGGTCTTCTCGATGACCTGGCCTGGGAATTCGTTGGAGAGCACCACCGTCGCCAGGACCTGATCCGCTTCCGCCTGAAAGACGGCTCACGAAATGTCTTCAACGGAAAATCACGTTTTTGCTATGACGCTTCATCCGTCAATCCTGCAGATGACGTGAAGAAAAATGTATATCCTATATATCAGACCTTTCTCGATGCCAATATTAATTTGGTGCAAAATCCGGGTTATGACGAATAAACCTTAAATCTGTAATTTACTATTAACTGAATTATTTAACTAAAACACTATTATCATGAAAAAAATCATTTTTAACACATTTGCTTTAGCAGCTATTATCGGAATGTTTTTCATCTCGTGTGAGAAGGACGAAAGCGAAAAGCACGAATACACTCCGGAAGAACTGGAGGAAATACGCCGCCAGGATTCCCTGAAGAATATCATTCCTGCTGATTATGTGTTCACCCAGGATGTTGTTTTACCCTATTCTGATAACTGGGAAACGGTTACCGTGAAACTGGTAGAGGATAAAGATACCATGAAACTACTTGAATTGTTTGAGTACAGTTCAATAGCTGAGCTTGTAGAAGCCCTGGGTACTCTGGAAGGTGATCCTCCGAATCAGGTGCAGACAGGAAACGACATTACCTTCTATGCTTACAATTGGTCTACCAAGTATGTGGTCGACGATCCTTCCACTACAAATAGTTTTGGTCACTGGTTCACTGCCAATGGTGATGTCACAACCTGGGGTAATGACCAGATTCTGTATTGTGAAAAAACAGAAGGAACCACCCTTGAATTCAACATCGGGCACCTGCCCGAAGGTCCGGCAGTAGGTGATGAGTTTCATATCGTTGAGGCCATGAAATATGATACAACCGAAGTGGCTTTCGTCTTTAATGTGACAATTGCCGATGAAATACCCCTTGTGTACCCCGTAACTACCGTTGTGGGCAGCGAGACTGTTGATATTGAAGCAGAACAGAATAATGATTACATACCTACTCTTGCGGCAATTGATGCAGCAGCCATCACCACCGCCATTGGCATTGCCCCGGGAGATGCTGAACTCTATGGTGTTAATGCCAGCAGTGACTCTTTGTATATAGACGGTTTCACAGCCAACAATGGTTTCTGGTTCAATACATCAGGTGATGTTTGCAGCTGGGGCAATGAAGGTTGTGTTATGGCGGCTGAATACGATGCTGCTGCCGAAGCTTTCAACCTGTACCAGTTTCCGGATGGATCCGTTGCAGGAGAGACTTATACAGTCACGCTTGCATTTGTAAACTTAACCAGTCTGCAAGAGTACGATATCGTTATCAACCTGACAGTTACCGAAGCTGCAGCAGTTTATCCTGAAACAACTCTCGAAGGAACTCAAAACCTGTCTGCATCAGCTGATACTGTTCGGGACTATTCTGCTACTGCGGTTACAGTGGATACTGCTGCTATTCTTACTGCCATAGGAGTTGGTCCTGCCAGTGCTACACTCTATGGGGTTAACGCAACCACAGATTCACTATATATTGACGGACTTACTGCCAATAATGGATGCTGGTTCAATACTGATGGAGATGTTTGTAAATGGGGCGACGCCGGTGCAGCCATAGCAGCTGAATATGATGTATCAACTGGAACAATCAATATGTTTCAGCATGGAAATCCGGGAGCAACACAACGAGGTCAGACATATACTGCAAAACTTGCATTTGTTAATGATTCTAAAAGGTATGTTGTTGTTGTTCAATTCACTATGAATTAAAATTTGAGATAGCAATATCTATCTGATATTAAAGAATATGATATAATGATAAAAGGAAGAGTGAAGGATTTTATAAAACATAAGCCAAGATATCTTGGCTTATGTTTTTTCCCTGTTTTACTGATACTTTTGCTTTGTTTCACCGGATGTGAGAAAGAAGAGCCGGAAGCCGAAGCGTATATTTCCATCTCAAAAACCAGCATCTCCATCAGCAGCGCAGGCGGCGAAGAGACCACCCGTATCAAGTCTGATCAGAACTGGAGCATTACCGGGATTGACGAGGATTGGATAGAAGCTGACCCGATGAGCGGTGCAGCCGGTGATATGATAGTGGTCACGCTTACGATTGAAGAGAATCCAGATGATACGGTGCGTACTGCTGTTATTACAGTAAGATCCGGAGCCTCGGAAAGGGAAATCACCATTACTCAGAAAAGTGCTGCCGGTATAATTGATCCCTCTACCATTGATGTAAGTAAAATTTACATTCCCCTGGAACTGAAAAACATGGACCTGTACAACAGTTCAAGCACCTGGTTTTTCGGTCGCAGTAAACAGTCAGAACATTTCATTGTTTTCTGGGGTAAGGGATATGACGAGTATGGGATTGTTACCCCGACAGATTATCCAAATGCGACATACAGGGTTAATGTTGACGATCTGCTTGAAAAGGCGGAAGAATTCTATGATATGAATGTCAATACGCTGAAATTTGTGACACCCGGTGTATCAAAAACAGACGATTACAAAATGATGATATTCCTGTTGTACCAGACCGACTGGCTGGCAACAGGTGCCGGTTATGACAATGTGATAGGTGCTTTATGGGTAAGTCCCGGTACCTGTCAGCCGGTAGGTTCAACGATCGCTCATGAAATTGGTCACTGTTTCCAGTACCAGGTGTATTGTGATCTCGGAGGTAGTTCCGGCTGGCGATACGGATTCGGCGGTAATGGCGGTAACGGTTACTGGGAACAATGTGCTCAGTGGCAGTCGTATCAAAGTTACCCGGAGCAGGCTTTTACATCATACAACTTTGGTGTATATATTGATAACTGTCACCGTTCAACCTTCCACGAATGGCAGCGGTATGCCAACTATTTCATCAACTATTACTGGGCGGATAAACATGGCATTGACTTTATCGGGAGGCTGTGGCAGGAATCCGGAGCAATTGGCCAGGAGGATCCTGCGCAGGCTTATATGCGTATCACAGGCATCAGCCTGGAAGAATACAACAATGAGCAGTTCGACTATGCCCGTAAAATGGTCACCTGGGATCTTGATGCTTTTCGTGTGACAGGAGAGAATTACATTGGCTCTCATCATTGTGCCATGGATAAAGTGGAAGATGATTACTGGCAGGTATGTGCCGGTAATTGCATCGAGAACCATGGTTACAACGTTATCCGGCTGAATGTTCCTGCTGCCGGCACAACCATTACTGCAAACTTTGAAGGCCTGGCAGGCGCCGCGGGATACAATGCCATCAATGTTCCAAGTGCCGGATGGCGGTACGGATATGTTGCATTGCAAAGCGACGGGACACGTGTTTACAGTGATATGTATTCGGCAAATACAGGTACGGCCAGCTTTACCTGCCCCGGGAATTGCGATAAAATCTGGTTTGTGGTGAGTGGCGCACCAACATCTTACTGGATGCACCCGTGGGATGAAGATGCAACCAATGATGAACAATGGCCATACAAGGTCAGGTTCGATGGTACAAACATCCATGGTGTCATTGATTTTACAGAAGAGGATCAGCCTCACGATACCTCTTTTGTCTATAATCTGTCCTTCCCGGCCGATGCCAGCGCTTACAGTGGAACAACCGTTTCAATTGATGTTGTCAAGCTGTGCTATTCTTTCGTCTTGAGCGCGACAGAAATAACATCAAATATAGGCCTGCCGAGTACCACTAAGAAAATCAAGTTCTATGGGGTCAACAATGACGGTACAATGGCAGTGAATGCCACTGCAAATGGCCTTGGCCACTGGTTCGATGCCAAAGGAGATGTCTGCAGCTGGTCTGCCGCATCTACGGGGACAAATATGGTTTTTTCCGAATTTAATGAATCAAGCTTTGTCTTTACCATAGGCCAACACCCTGGAAGATGCACTGCCGGCAATGTCTTTAAGATCAGGCAGGCTATGGTATATTCACCGGCTACCGGACAGTATTATACTGCAACTTTTGAATTCAACATCACCATTACCAATTAGATATTTATTCATGTTATTATATCTTAAGGTTTAACCGGGATAACTGCCGTTGGTTCCCGTCTTACCGGGAACTCTTCAGACGGGACAGGTTCCCGACATAAAGCCGGAACAGGTTATAAAATAGTTATTCAACTGACAAATTTAAATTCGTTGCACTTATAAAATTTGAGTTCTACTAAATATAAACAGGCAAATCACTTATGGAAATCGCGGAAAAAGTATGGCACAGGGCAAAGGGATTGTTGTATCTTGCAGCAGTGCTTGGATTGATAATATCTTGCGAAACCCCGGAAACAGAACCGGACAATCTGCATGAGGATAATGAGGAGCCTGCGGCCTGCGAGGTTTTTGAAATGGAAATCCAGGTGGAGAACAATGCTCCCGTTGTTTCCAGGGAAAAAGAAGAATACCTGAATTGCAGCATTGTCATTAAAGGGATGGACATTTATGACGACTACCAGGGGACAGCCCGTATCCGGGGCAGGGGCAATTCTTCATGGTTATGGTACGACAAGAAGCCATACCGCATCAAACTGGATGAGACATCCGAAATTCTTGGCCTGAAGAGGAACAAAGATTGGGTCTTGCTGCCAAACTACCGCGACCCGACCAACCTGATGAATGCATTTGGATTTGAGGTAGCCGCATGGTTAGGTCTCCCGTTTACCAACCATACGCGTTTTCTGGAGGTCACCCTGAATGGCGATTACATTGGTTTATATCAGCTGACAGAACAGGTTGAAGAGGGCGGCAACCGCGTTGACATAGATGAAACTGACGGTATACTCATATGCCTGGATCTGGATGACGGTCCTTCTCTTAATCCGGGTGCCGGTGATAATTTCTGGTCATCAGTTTTTGAGATGCCCGTATGTGTAAAATATCCCGGGGAACCGTCGGATGGTCAGCTCACTGACATCCGTTATGACTTTGCAAAGCTGGAAAGAGCGATCTATGATTATAATTACGATTCTGTCGCCGTACTGATGGATATTCACTCCTTTATCGATTACCTGATTGTACAGGAACTGGTTTATAACGTTGAGATTGATGCACCCAGAAGCGTTTTTATGCACAGAGACAAAGGGGGAAAATATATAATGGGTCCGGTCTGGGATTTCGATGCGGGATTTGATTTCGACTGGAGTACCATGTATACCGGGCATAACTATTTCAATGCCCAGGAACTGGTACTTGGAACCGATCCTGCAAATCATAAAGACGGATACAGAATTTCAGATTTCTTCACCCAGTTGTTCCGCAACAACCGGTTTGTCGGGGAATATAAAGCCCGATGGAACGAGGTTAAAGATTCTGTTTTTAAGCATGCATGGGAGGTGATGGAGGAATATGAGTTCTGTCTGCAGGATGCCATGGCCAGAGATTTTCAGCGATGGCCGATTGACAAAAATTACACCACCGAGATCAATCGGATGGAAGACTGGCTCTCAAACCGGGTTACCTATCTGACATCTGTTGTCAATGATTATCCCCCTGGAACAGTTCCGACTACCAAAACAGATTGCGGGACGATTTCGTACGATGTGATCATGTCTTACAGTCTGGGTTATCATCAGACAGTAACTGTTAATGTTGATGAAAACACCTTACTATCTATGCTGGGGATAACACACGAACAGCTATACAGTGATGATCTGAGGATCGTACCTTTAAAAACAGATGGATCGGAAGGGATGAACAATACCAACGGTATATTTGGTGGCTGGTTCGAAGCTGACAACAATCCCGGGTACTGGGCAAATGGTCATGTCTACATCGAGATCTTTGATAATATGACTGTATGGAGTTGCGGTTTAAGGGCTGAAGATGGCTATTGTTCTGTTGGAGAACAGCATACTGTGCGCATGCAGTACCAGTTTACACAGGGAACGGAGACCATGACAGTGACTGTTATCGTGAACTTCACCATCGCTGAATGAAGATGTCCTGAACGGGCAGGTAGGTTATCCCGCTAAACAAGGGCAGACTTTAGGTTTATCACGAAGTGAAGCGAATAACTTAGCGAAGCGATCTCATAGCCTGTCCCGATTTATCGGGAAGCGAAGCGAATAACTTAGCGAAGCGATCTCATGAGCGAAGCGAATGAATAAAACAAATATATTCTCATGAAACACATTTATAGCCTGATTATTGCCGCATTGCTGTTCTGCTCGTGCGGCAGGAACTGCGATCAGAATTCACAGGGCATTATCCCGAATCCGTCTGCCGAGGAAATCATTTCTGGCATGGTAAAAGACTGGAGAGCAGAAACATGGATGCGGGATGTTACTTTAATATATGACTATTGCAGTCACGAAGGTAAAAGAAGCCTGATGATTTTTTCAGACAAACCGGCCGGTGGGAGATGGCTCACAAAGATACGGCTTAAGCCATGGTCGAAATACAGGTTTACGGGCTGGGTTAAGACAGAGGATATAGTTGTTGTGAACGGAAAGGGAGCAGGATTCAGGTTTGATGCTTTTGATATTGACTATCCCGGATTTACAGGGACAAACGACTGGACAAAGGTTGAATTTGAATTTGAAACAGGCAATGATGACTCCTCCGTACTATCCTGTTTGATGAATGCTGACGGTCATGCTTCAGGACGTGCATGGTTCGATGATATGAACCTTGAGCTGGTTTCGTCAGAAAAGATAAATAAATTTGTACAGATCGATCTTTCTGCAACAAAGGAACCGATGTCTGAGTACATATACGGACAGTTCATTGAACATCTCGGCAGATGCATATACGGGGGTATCTGGGCGGAAATGATTGAAGACCGCAAGTTCTGGTATGTTCCCGGGGAACCGGAATCACCATGGCAGGTTAATGGTGATAAATCGCTTTTTAAGATTGATAAGGCCACACCCTTTGCCGGAGAACAAACACCTGTTCTGGCAGCAAACAAAAACGGCTACGCTTCCCTGAAGCAGTCAGGCCTCGGGCTGAAACAAGATCTTGATTATAAAGGACATATCGTGCTTAAAGCAACCCCGGGCATCACGACTGCAGATATCACCCTTCAGCAGGGAGAGAAATCCGAAACCATTACTTTAAACGGCCTGACAAACAGTTATACCAGTTATCCTCTGGTCTTTCATTCGGATACATTAATCCGTAATGCTTCCGTTGAGATCAAACCATCAGGAAACGGAAAGATCTGGGTGGGAACAATCAGCCTGATGCCTTCAGACAATATCGAAGGCTTTCGCTCTGATGTCATTGCCCTTCTGCAAGAACTGAATGCCCCTGTTTACAGGTGGCCCGGCGGTAATTTTGTAAGCGGGTACAACTGGAAAGATGGTGTTGGTGAACGCGATAAAAGGCCTCCAGGAAAGAATCCGGCCTGGAGGGGAGTTGAACATAATGATGTTGGCATACATGAGTTTATGACATTTTGTGAACTGCTTAATACCGAGCCCTATATAGCTGTTAATGCCGGACTGGGCAATGCTGAGCAGGCACGGCAGGAAGTGGAATACTGCAACGGCTCTGCAGATACTCCCATGGGCAGGCTCAGGGCCGCCAACGGCCATCCTGAACCATGGAAAGTTAAATGGTGGTCTGTTGGCAATGAGATGTATGGTGACTGGCAACTCGGACACATGTCAACCGAAGATTTTATTAGAAAACACAATGCCTTTGCAAGGACAATGAGATCTGTTGACCCGGATATAAAACTTATTGCAGTTGGTGAGCTGGGTGACTGGGACCGGATGATGCTCTCCGGCTGTTCTGACTGGATGGATCTTATCAGCGAGCATTTCTACCGCCAGGACTGGCATGGAGGAGGACTCATGACACATGTGAAACAGATACCTGATGCCATAAGGGAGAAAGCCGAAGCACACCGTGCATACAGAAAAGAGATCCCCGGGCTGGAAGGCAAAGATATCCGCATATGTATGGATGAATGGAATTACTGGTACGGGCCTCATATTTATGGCGAGCTGGGGACCAGGTATTTTATGCGTGATGCAATGGGAATTGCTGCCGGTATCAATGAATACTCCAGACAGAGCGATATTATTTTTATGGCTAATTATGCCCAGACTGTCAATGTGATAGGCTGTATCAAGACCAACACCACCGGCTCTGTTCTGGCTGCCACCGGACAGGTATTGAAGCTTTACAGGCAGAAGTTCGGGACGATCCCTGTTACAATTTCCGGGGAGACCAGGCCCCTGGATATTGCTGCCACACTTAATGCAACAAAAGATAAACTTACAATTTCGGTTGTCAATCCGACATCGGATGCTATAAAACTTCCATTTGAAATAATAAATGGATCCATTCCGGCAGAAGGTGAATTATGGCAGGTTACTGCGCCTGATGACATGGCTTTTAATGAACCGGGCAGGCCTGAAAAAGTGAAAATAGAAGGCCCTTCGGAGGTTATTCCGGGTGAAGCGCTGAAGATTGAGCCGGCCAGCATACATATTTTTGTCTTCCCGGTGAAATAGAATAATCAGTTTAAAACAATCCATGATATGAAGATTGAAGAATTCTTATTTACCATCATTGTATAAAATAAATTCACTCAGAATTAAGAAACTTTTAAATTTAATAAACCAATTCATCCAATAAAATGCTGAAGGAAATCAAGATTATTAAAACTTTGTCTTATATAGTATACTTACATCTGATCTGTATACAAAATTCAACAGCACAATATTCTGACTATCTGATACATCCTGTTCCTTTCACCTCGGTAAATGTCACCGATAGTTTCTGGGCACCGAAAATCAGGAGAAACCATGATATTACCATACCGCATGGATTTCAGCAATCTGCCAACAGACTGCTGAATTTTGAAATTGCAGCAAAGTTAAAATCAGGGACATTTTCATCGGAATATCCGTTCGATGACTCTGATATTTACAAAATGATTGAGGCTGCAAGTTATTCACTTCATTATTATCCTGATCCGGAGCTGGAGTGGTATATCGATTCTCTGATAAACATTATTGGAATGGCACAGGAACCTGACGGATATTTGTATACCAACCGTACCATTGCAAATATCAATGGTACACAGCCACATTCCTGGGCAGGTAATGCAAGATGGGTAAAGGTGCATGATCTTAGCCACGAACTTTATAATCTTGGGCATCTTTTTGAATCGGCTGTTGCTTATTATCAGGCAACCGGCAAGAAAAATCTCCTGAACATTGCAGTTAAAGCGGCAGATTTGATTGATAAAGAATTTGGCTGGGGAAAGAATGAAGATTATCCGGGACACCAGATTGTAGAAGCCGGACTGGCCAGGTTGTACCGGGCTACCGGTGAAGAAAAATATCTCGACCTTGCCAGATTTTTCCTGGATGTCAGGGGTCCCGGAGGAGCCGAATACTGCCAGGCACATAAAAAAGTGGTTGACCAGACTGAAGCGGTTGGTCATGCTGTTCGTGCTGTTTACATGTATGCCGGGATGGCTGACATTGCCGCACTGAAAAACGATTCTTCATATATTCGTGCCATTGACAAGATCTGGGAGGACATCGTACAGAAGAAAATCTATGTAACCGGCGGAATCGGAGCCTCAGGAGGAAATGAAGGATTCAATGATGCTTTCAATCTGCCTAATGGCTCAGCCTACTGTGAAACATGTGCTTCCGTTGGCAATGTATACCTGAACCACCGCCTGTTTTTATTGCATGGTGATGCCAGATACATCGATGTGCTCGAACGGACTTTATACAATGCACTGCTCTCCGGTGTCTCGCTTTCCGGCAACAGGTTTTTTTATCCCAATCCTTTGTTATCAAACGGAAATCATCAGCGCAGCACCTGGTTTGGATGTGCGTGCTGTCCGCCCAATATTGCCCGGCTGATACCATCTGTTCCAGGCTACATATATGCCAGAACCTCTGATACAATATACATCAATCTATTTGCAAAAAATACAGCTGTTATCCATTTGCAGGACAATGACATCGAAATCAGCCAGGACACAGATTATCCATGGAGTGGCAAAATAGATATCACTGTCAGTCCTGAAAATGAAAAAACTTTTACCATCATGGTCAGGGTACCCGGATGGGCAAGAAATGATGCCATACCTGGGGGAATATACAGTTTCTATGATAATGATTCTTCAAAGGTGGCTATTTCTGTTAATAACGAATATGTAAATATTTTCCTGTCAAAGGGATATGCAGTAATACAAAGAAACTGGAAAAAGGGGGATGTCATTTCACTAACGCTGCCAATGTACCCCCGAAAACTGGTTGCTGATGAGAGGATTACCGAAGACAGGGAACGTATTGCAATTCAGCGTGGCCCTGTTGTATTTTGTGCAGAAGGTGTCGATAATGACAATGCAATTCTGACGCTGATTTATGATAAAGAGATGGATCTTGAAACAACCTACGAAACAGACATGCTTGATGGCACTCAGGTAATCACTGCTTATGCAACCGAATCGAACGGAGAACAGGGAAGAGAGATTAAACTGATCCCTTATTATCTCTGGAATAACAGGGGATCCTCAGAAATGCAGGTATGGCTTTCTGTCAGGGAGCCCAGGATATTGCCGGATTCATTGATACGAATAGACAAAAGTGCCGGCGATTATGCGACCACTAACTATGTGTCTCCATGGGAGAATCTTGAAAGCATATATGATTTATACAATCCTGAAAGTTCAGGTGATAAAGGACCGGGTGCATTCGGCAACTGGCAATATGATTCAGGTACTGTCGGTGTCTGGAACTGGGTCCAGTACAATTTTTGCAAACAATATCCCATCAGTTCATCAGATATATACTGGTGGGATGATAACCAGGGAATTACCCTGCCCGATTCTTCGTATCTCTCTTACTGGGATTCCCATACATCTCAATTTGTAAACATTCCTGAATCAGGTTGCGGCCGGAAAAACGAATGCATCAGGTGGGATGAATACAACCGCATCCATTTTCCGGTTATCGTAACCGACAAAATACGGCTGAATTTTATAGGTTATCAGAAAGCCCAGGGTATTCTTGAATGGATTGTTTACATGCCGGAAGATATGACAAATATCACAGACACAAAGCTGACAGACCAGACTCAGTATCATATCTATCCAAATCCTGCAGAAGAAATCATTAACATCCGGCTATTAAACTCCGAAAATGCTGAGATAGCTGTATTTAATAATACCGGTAAACTGGTACTGAAAAGAGAAATAACTGATAAAACAGTGATAACCAGGGATGAACTGACAGGCAAAGGGCTTTATGTTATTAAAGTCAGCGTGTCAGGAAATAATGAATACAGCAAATTTATCATCATTTAATTTTTAAATATTCGTCATGAAAAACGTATATATTCTTCTCTCCGTCACACTTGTCATTAAATTTACCGGTATTGCCGGTCAGACATTTGAAAAACTGGCTCCGACACCACCCATGGGCTGGAACAGCTGGAACAAATTCGGATGCAATGTAAGTGAAATTCTGATAAGAGAAATGGCAGATGCCATGGTAGAAAGCGGAATGCATGATGCCGGATATCAGTATATAGTCATTGATGATTGCTGGCAGTCAGGCCGTGACAATACCGGAAACATTATAGCCGACCCGGAAAGGTTTCCGTCCGGTATGAAAGCCCTGGCGGATTATATACATTCAAAGGGCCTGAAGTTCGGATTGTATTCATGTGCCGGTTCAAAAACATGCCAGGGACGGCCGGGAAGCCGGGGATACCAGTTCCAGGATGCCCGGCAGTATGCCGCCTGGGGTGTGGACTACCTGAAATACGACTGGTGTTATAATGAAGGCCAGGATGCAAAGGCAGCATACAAAACCATGAGCGACGCCCTGAAACAATGCGGCAGACCAATAGTATTCAGCATTTGCGAATGGGGTGATAACAAACCATGGGAATGGGGCAAAGGGACCGGCCATCTTTGGAGAACAACTGCCGATATCAGGGATTGCTTTGATTGTACCCTGAACTGGGGTGGTCTCGGTGTGCTGCAGATCCTTGACAAACAGGCCGGACTTGAAGAATATGCCGGGCCCGGACACTGGAATGATCCCGATATGCTTGAAATAGGGAATGGGGGTCAGACAATAAGCGAGTACAGGGCACATTTCAGTCTCTGGTGCATGCTGGCAGCGCCCCTGATGGCGGGGAACGATTTAAGGGATATGGATGAGAGCATCCGGTTGCTGCTGACCAATAAAGAGGTTATCGCCATCAACCAGGATACATCAGGGATGCAGGCATTCAAATTTCTTGACTATGGAGATCTTGAGATCTGGGTCAAGGCCTTATCAAACGATGAAGCCTCATTCTGCTTTCTGAACAGAAGCAATGCTCCGGTGAACCTTGAGTTTAACTGGCGGCAATTTGGATTATACCATTTCTCATTTGCAAATTCCAGGTTCAACCTGCGAAAAAACGACTATCAGATCAGGGACCTTTGGAAGCACAAAAACACGGGTACTACTGCAGATGTCTTATCAGCCAGTATAGGCGGACATGACATACTGATGGTAAGGCTTATGGCAATTGATAAATAAAAAGACCGGTGGGTCTTTTTAACAACAATTCAGGAAAATCCCGGTAAAGATTTGCATCCGGGAATTGATCCTACGGAACAATATTATATATTTAAGTATTGAATAATCTAAAAACCGATGAAATGAAAACAAACCTGGTAAAAACCACAACGTTGTTACTGGCCGGACTGTCCGTCATATCCTTCTATCCTGAAAAGCCGGTAACCGGCACCTATCCTATACAGCCTGTGCCATTTACATCCGTAAAAATAACAGATCGTTTCTGGGCACCCAGGATAAAAACCAATCACGAAGTTACAATTCCTATTGCCATTGAACAATCAACCATCACCGGACGTATTAAAAACTTTGAGATTGCCGGCGGACAGGCAGAAGGATCATTCTGTTCCCAGTATCCGTTTGACGATACCGATATTTATAAGATCATTGAAGCTGCAAGTTATTCATTACAGACCTTTCCCGATGCCAGGCTGGAAGCCGTTCTGGATACTCTGATCTTAAAGATTGGCGCTGCCCAGGAAGAGGACGGTTATCTGTATACCAACCGTACAATCGCTGAAAAAACAGGTACCAGAGCACATGAATGGGCAGGGTCGAAGCGGTGGGAGAAAGTGAATGAGCTGAGCCATGAATTGTATAACCAGGGTCACCTGTATGAGGCAGCTGTAGCTCATTACAGGGCAACAGGGAAGAGAACGCTGCTGGACATAGCCATCAAATCTGCCAATCTTATCGACAGCGTCTTTGGCTGGGGTAAAATTGAGGATTATCCCGGACACCAGGTAGTGGAACTCGGACTGGTTAAACTATATAGTGTTACGGGAGAACAACGATATTTGGACCTGGCAAAGTTCTTTCTCGATGTTCGCGGACCGGATGGCAGCGATTATAACCAGGCAAATGCAAAAGTGACCGATCAGACCGAAGGCGTGGGACATGCCGTGAGGGCTACCTATATGTATACCGCAATGGCAGATATTGCTGCAATCTATAACGATCCGTCCTACGTACATGCAATCCGTAAAATCTGGGAAGACATTGTTCATAAGAAAATCTATATTACCGGTGGAATAGGCGCTTCGGGAGGAAACGAAGGGTTCCAGCAACCCTATCACCTGCCGAATATGTCAGCCTATTGCGAGACATGTGCATCTGTGGGAAACATCATGTGGAACCAGAGAATGTTTTTATATGACGGGGATGCAAAGTATATGGATATCCTGGAACGTACATTGTACAATGCGCTTCTGTCTGGAGTTTCGCTTTCGGGAGACAGGTTTTTCTATCCGAATGTGCTGGAATCAATGGGCCAGCATGAAAGAAGCAAATGGTTTGGTTGTGCCTGCTGTCCTCCCAACGTGGCCAGATTGCTGCCGTCGCTGCCGGGGTATGTTTATGCTAGGTCTGATCAGGGTATTTATGTAAATCTTTTCATCGACAATACGGCTCATATCGATTACAATGGCGAAGTTGTCGGGATCATCCAGAAGACAGACTATCCGTGGGATGGAAAGGTTGAGATCATTGTGAATCCTGAAAAGTCAGGGACATTCAGCCTTTTTGTGCGTATACCCGGATGGGCCGGTAACATTGCAATGCCGGGTGATTTATATTCTTTTATGGATAGCCCTGATAAAAAGACTGGCTTTATGCTTAATGATAAAAGTATTAATCCGGATATAATAAAGGGGTATGCTGTTCTGAACCGGAAATGGAATGCAGGCGACAGGCTGACAATTGATTTGCCGATGGATGTTCACAAGATTTATGCAGATGAAAGAGTTACTGAAGATAAAGACAAATATGCTGTTCAAAGGGGTCCGATTGTATATTGCGCGGAATGGCTCGACCAGAAAGACGGGCATGTGCTGAACATGGTGTTTGATAAAGATGCTGAGTGGAAAGTAGGCTTTGAAAAGGATTCGTTGAACGGGGTGGGACTATTGTATTCAGAGGCAAGGCACGCAAAGCGAACACTGGAGGATAAAATTACGTTATCAGATAAGGAAACAGTTACCCTGATTCCTTATTATGCCTGGAATAACCGCGGGCCAGGAGAGATGATGGTTTGGTTACCTTACAGTACAGAAAGCTCAAATCCCCTGCCTGCACCAACAATTGCCAACCGAAGCAAAGTTACAGGCAGCAGGGAATCAAAGGCGCTTGTAGCACTGAATGACCAGTATGAGCCGTCCGGTTCCGGTGATCATACCAGGCCTTTTTATCACTGGTGGCCGAAGCAGGATACCTGGGAATGGGTTCAGTATGATTTTGAAAAGCCTGAAAAAGTATCACGTGTCAGAGTCTATTGGTTTGATGATGATCCGTATGGCGGCTGCAGGGTACCGGAAAAATGGGAGCTGCTTTATAAATCGGGGGATACATGGAACCCGGTCAGTCCGCTCGTACCTTACCAGGTTACAAAAGATGCCTGGGATGAGATTGAGTTTGAACCTGTTATTACAGATGGACTCAGACTGAGAATCAAGCTGCAAAAATCTTTTTCAGGGGGAATCCACGAATGGGTTGTTAATTAGTCCGGATGGGCTGCCATAGTATCGGAGCAACCCTGAGGCAGGATTACCTGGTTTTCAGATGAATCAGGTGTTTTGAAAAGATGCCGGTCTGATCAGTTTATTGATTTTTATTTATCTCCGGTCATCAGAGGATTATCAGTTCCCTTGGAAAATCTGTGAGTATTTCAGCAGAATTTTTATTGATCAGGACAGTGTCTTCAATACGAAGACCACCCCTGTCAGGTATGTATATACCAGGTTCAACTGTCAGTACCATATTTTGCTGCAGGGTTGTTTCATACATCCGCCCCAGGAAAGGTTCTTCATGGATGTCAAGGCCCACACCATGACCCATCCCGGGATAATAATAAGAAATGTATTTTTCAGGGATGTTGTCTCTTACTTTCTGATCAGCATAACGGCCCGAAATACCAGGTCTGATTGATAATATGGCACTCATCTGAGCTTTCTGAATGATTCCGTATAATTCATTTTGTAAATTATCAGCCCTGCCCAAAATGAAAGTCCTGCTGATATCAGCATGATAACCCCTGTAGAGTGCCCCGAAATCAAAAAGCACAAAATCCCCTTTTTCAAGTTTCTTATTTCCCGGCTTGCCGTGTAAAAGTGAGGTTCTCTGACCCGATAATACAATGGTGTCGAATGAAATATTTTCAGCACCGCTGGTTTTAAGATTGAATTCCAGCCTGGCAGTCAGCTCTATTTCGCTTATTCCGGCTTTAATATACGGAACGGTCTTTTTTAATGCTTCAACAGATATGCGGCATGCTGTCCTGATGCTGTCAATCTCCTCCTGGTCCTTTATCTGCCTCTGCTTTTCAACCGTATTCTCCATGCTGACCAGCTCAGTGTTTTTAAGTCCGTCTTTCAGCATACTGAAGGTGGAAAAAGTAATGATATGCCCTTCAACGCCCAGTCTTTTTATTGAGAGTTCTTTGGCAATGTGCCGGTATGTTCTGATACCATACCGTTCATTGTTCAGCCATTTGATGATTTGTATGCCGTGGTGGCATTCCGAGGCTGCCTGTTCAGTATACCGTCCGTCGGTCAGCAGAACAGTACCTGCCGGTGTAACCAGCAAAAGAGATGAATCACCGGTGAAATTGCTGAGATAGGTGACATTGGATCCGCGTGAAACAAGAAATCCATCGGCATTTAATTTTTTCAGAGACTTCAGCAATTTGTTGATTCGTTTCATTCCGGTTCAGTTTTTCCTGTATGTTCGTAAACTACGGTTTATAAAAGCGCAATACATTCAGATTTTTTGGATTGAACTGTCCCGGTATGGTCTGAAGGCATCAATCCCGTTATTATTTTCCTGAGGATATTGCCTCTGCAAAAGGAATTGAATGACAGCTCACACGCTGGGTCGTCTCGGTAAAATAACATTTGAGTATGGCATATAGTCCGGGATCATATGCTTTCAGCTCATCTCTTGTATTGATATGATTATGTTTGCCGTCAGGCTGAGGTACTTCGGCATTTACATTAAACCAGTCCTGCACTCCCTCGGCCCAGTATTCATAAATATTGGTACCTGCATAGGTATTCTCCCATTTGCCTGCGGCCAGTGCCTGGTCAAGTGCATGCTGCAGCTTTGAGTTGATGGCAGTGTCAACCTGTATGATCCCGACAAGATGAATGGTATGCGCAAATTCATGGATCAGAATATCCTCGGCATGGTACTTATCAATCTGGTAACACAGCAGGTTTTCTTCCGCACAGGTGGTCAGAGGCAGTTCGATATATCCGCCCAGCCCGCGTGCCCTTACATCCCAGTTTATTGATGTATCATTTTCGAGGTGTTTGTGTTCAGGAATATCGGTGGTACCCTCGTACCGCGCCATAACACCAACTTTAACTCCTGTATTCCTCATTTTATCAACGACCGGACCAGGGAGATTATCTGTCATATAGATAATTATTTCTGCAGCCTTTAAGAGTGCTTTGTCAGGCACCCTCCATGAACTTATCACCGGAAATCCGTTTGCATCTGCATATTTTTTATAAAACGGATCAAGTCCGAGTGACGACGGTGGTGCAGTTATCTCAACCCGGTTTGTGTCAGTTGACGGGGATATAATTTGATTTTCAGAGTTATGATTATCAGGTTGGGCGGAACAAAGGAAAAAAATACCTGATAACAATTGAAACAAAATATGGCTCATTTTTATTATTTATTGATTTTGAGATAGAAAAATAATAAAAAAAAATAAATATAACCGGGTGTTTTCGCAGGGTTTTCTAAAAAAAGCAGTAAATTTGAATGTTATGATCATGGATTATATTTATAGGAATCTGTATCACAGATTCGGCAAAGGTTTGTTCGAATGCTGGATACTATAATTAAACTGCCTTGTTAACGGGGAAGTCTTTATTCTCCGTAACTTTCCTTTTTTCCCAAAAGCACTGTTACCTCATTATTTATCCCGATAGTAATTAATTGATGAAAACTGCAGTCAGATTTCTGGATACAAGCCTGATTCTTCTTTGCCTGATATCCCCTGAGCTTTTTTCACAGGTCACAACTGAGGATTACCAGAGGGCTGATTCCGTCATAAAACTCAATGACCTGGTATTTCATGGTTTTATTAAGCCTGAATGGGTTGACAGCAGCCATTGGTTCTGGTACAAAGTCAAAACCAGAAAAGGAGAGGAATACTTTCTTGTTGATGCTGAGAGACAAAAGAAATCAGAGGCATTCAACCAGGAGAAATTGTGCAGCAGGATAAATGACCAGACAGGAAGAACGTTTAAACCTTATTCATTACCCGTTTCGAATATTTCATTCATGAATCAGATGAAAGAATTGAAATTCGAACTGGATAGCTTTACATGGAAATGCAATCTGGGTAATTATAAACTCGAAAGATGCTCAAAAATAGAAAAGGAAAAAACCGACAGATACTGGGGTGAGAGTGTTGACGAACTTGGCAATCCACCTGTGGTTTCGCCTGACAGCCAATTTCTGGCCTTTATCAAAAATTTTAATGTGCATTTAAAAATCAAGAAAACCGGAGAAGAGTATCAACTCAGCCACGATGGGGCGGAAGGCGATTTTTATTCTTCATTTTTTGAATGGTCGCCCGATTCCAGATTCATTGCAGTAAATAAGATAAGGGATAATAAAAAGCAATATGTCTGTTTTGTGGAATCCTCACCTGAAAGCCAGTTACAGCCCAAATTGCATAAGATAGAATATCTGAAGCCGGGAGATGCCCTGCCCGTCAAGCGTCCTTCGCTTTTTTCCGCCGCTGAAAAGAAACAAATAACTGTCAATACAAATGATTTTGAATACCAGTATGATATTTATAATATCAAGTGGTGGAAAGACAGCCGTGGATTTACTTTCGAATTTAACCAGCGGGGGCACCAGGCATACCAGGTCGTTGAAATAGATACTGCTACCGGTGCTGTTAAAATAATCATCGATGAAAAAAGCAGTACTTTTATCGATTACAGCAGCAAGAGATACCGGTCTGATGTAAACGACGGTGAGGAAATCATCTGGGCATCCGAAAGAGACGGCTGGAATCATTTATACCTTTTTGATGGTAGGACCGGCAGGCTTAAAAATCAGATTACACAAGGCGAATGGGTTGTAAGGGGCGTTGAGAGGGTTTTTGAAAAAGAACGCCAGATAATTTTCAGGGCAAGTGGCAGAAATGCAGGTGAAGATCCTTACTTTATCCATTACTACAGGATAAACTTTGATGGTACCGGCTTGATTGATCTGACACCCGGGCCATTCAATCATAATGCTGTCTTTTCTGCTGATCACCAATATTTTGTTGATTGTTATTCCGCAGCGGATCAGCCTCCCGTCACTGTTTTGTGTTCAGCATCTGACGGCAGAGAACTCATGCAGCTTGAATACGCCGATATCAGCGATCTGCTCGCTGCCGGCTGGAGACCTCCGGAAATTTTTCATACCACCGGCAGGGACGGCAAGACTCAGATATGGGGTAACATTTACCGGCCTTTGAATTATGACACTGCCGGATCATACCCGGTGATCGAATATATTTATGCCGGACCGCATGGTGCTTTTGTCCTGAAATCTTTCCGGCCGGTACCCTGGTTCACCTGTCTGGCTGAACTTGGATTCATCGTGGTACAGATTGACGGCATGGGCACTTCAAACCGGTCCAAGGCTTTTCATGATGTGTGCTGGAAAAACCTGAAAGATGCCGGATTTCCCGACAGGATCATATGGATTAAAGCGTTTGCTGATAAGCATCCTTATGTCGACACCACCAGGGTCGGCATATTCGGCGGTTCTGCCGGCGGTCAGAATGCACTTGCAGCCTTGCTTTTTCATCCGGATTTTTATAAAGTATCTGTTTCATCCTGCGGATGCCACGATAACCGCATGGATAAAATATGGTGGAATGAACAGTTTATGGGCTATCCCGTAGGTCCTCATTATGAAGAATGTTCCAACGTTGTCAATGCCGGAAAACTCAGGGGCCGGCTTTTGCTGATAGTCGGGGAGATTGATGATAACGTCGATCCTGCTTCCACCATGCAGGTTGTAAATGCGCTTATTGATACCGGCAAGGAGTTCGAGCTTGTTGTTCTTCCGGGTGAAAACCATACATCAGGAGGGAAATACGGAGAGAGAAAAAGAAGGGACTTTTTTGTAAAATATCTACTGGAAACAGAACCTCCTGACTGGAACAGGCAGGAGACTGAAAATGAACTTTAATGGATCGTCATGTATAGACTTAATGGATTTTATCTGGAATAAATGACAGACCTGTTGTCAGATAAGGGATTGATATTTGATATCAAGCGTTTTTCAATAAACGACGGACCGGGTATACGGACCACCATTTTTTTCAAGGGTTGTCCGCTCTCCTGCTGGTGGTGTCATAATCCTGAAGGCATATCAGGTGAGATCGAAGAAGTGTTCGTCACTGATAAGCTCGATGGCAGAGAATTCCGGAACAAAGAACATGTTGGCAAATATGTCACTGTTGAAGACCTGATAAATGAAATCGAAAAAGAAAGGATATTTCATGAGACCTCAAAGGGGGGGGTGACATTTTCAGGAGGAGAACCACTGATCCAGCATGAGTTTCTTCTCCGGCTGGCTGATGAATGTACTTTACGCGGAATTCATACCTGCCTGGATACAAGCGGATATATCAGTACCGGTATTTTCAGATCCATACTGAACAGGTTCGATCTGTTTCTTTACGATATTAAAATACTTGATGATAAAAAGCATATGCTTTACACAGGTGTTCCCTCAGCGGTGATCATTGACAACCTGCATATACTGTCAGAGGCCGGCAGGAAATTCATTATTCGTTTTCCTGTTGTTCCGGGGATAAATGACGATTCGGAAAATATCAGCCTGATGAAGGATTTAATAGTAAACCTTGATAATGAAATCAGGGAACTCCATCTGTTGCCCTATCATGGAAGTGCAAAGAGCAAGTATAAGAAGTTCGGCAGGGAATTCAAAATGAAAAACAACATAAAACCGGATGAAAACAAGCTGAACCATCTGAAAAAAGAATTTGAGCAAACAGGATATAAAGTTATAATAGGAGGATGACCATCAATTATAAACAAGTGGACAAATGAATAACAGGATCAAAAGACTAAGAGAACAAAGTCTGAATACAGTGAATTGCATTTCGGCCGAAAGAGCTTTACTGGTGACTGAGTTTTACAGAGGCAGCAGGGCAGGCCAGGTATCTGTACCCGTGCAGCGTGCCCTGTGTTTTGAATACATACTCAGAAATAAAACCATCTGCATTCTTGATGAAGAAATGATAGTCGGTGAAAGAGGTCCGTTACCGAAAGCAACGCCAACCTATCCCGAGATAAATGTTCACTCTTTGCAGGATCTTGAAATATTGCACAACCGTTTGAAAGTCAGTTTTCAGAGTGATGAAAAAACAAGAAAGGCTTATCATGATGTCATCATTCCTTTCTGGACAGGGAAAAGCACCAGGGATAAAATAATGAAGCTCTTACCAGATGAGTGGCACGAGGCATATCAGGCAGGTGTTTTTACCGAATTTCAGGAGCAGCGTGCACCCGGTCATACGGTACTGGGAGACAAAATCTATCATAAAGGTTTGCTTGATGTCATTGAAGAGATTCATGAAACGATTGAGAAACTTGATTTCTTTAATGATACCCAGGCCTTTGAAAAAAAGGAAGAGCTGAAGGCGATGGAAATATCTGCCAATGCCCTGATCATGTTCGCTCAACGCCATGCAGATCAGCTGGATAAGCTGGCAGTCACTGAAAAGAACACTGAACGTCAGAAAGAACTTAATGGCATGGCTGCCATCTGCCGGAGAGTGCCGGCTTATCCGCCGCGCACTTTTCATGAGGCACTTCAGTATTACTGGTTTGTCCATCTCGGGGTCATCACCGAACTAAATCCATGGGATTCATTTAATCCGGGCCGCCTCGATCAGCACCTGTATCCTTTTTATAAGAAGGGACTGGCAGACGGAACATTGACAAGGGAACAGGCTATTGAGCTTCTGCAGGCATTCTGGATCAAATTCAACGATCACCCTGCACCTCCTAAAGTCGGTGTTACTGCCCAGGAGAGCAATACCTATACAGATTTTACACTGATAAATCTTGGCGGTGTGAAAGAAGACGGCTCCGATGCAGTGAATGAATTATCATATATCATACTGGATGTCATTGAGGAAATGCGGCTTCTTCAGCCCGGCTCCATGGTGCAGATCAGCAAAAAGAATCCTGACAGTTTTGTTCACCGGGCTTTAAAAATCATAAAGACAGGATTCGGACAGCCTTCGGTATTTAACACGGATGCCATCGTTCAGGAACTTGTGCGCCAGGGTAAATCTGTCGAAGATGCCCGTCAGGGCGGTGCAAGCGGATGCGTTGAAAGCGGGTCTTTTGGCAAAGAATGCTATATACTGACAGGCTATTTCAATATTCCCAAAATACTTGAAATAACCCTGAACAATGGCCAGGATCCTTTAACCGGCAAACAAATTGGAATTAGAACAGGAGATCCCCTGAAATTCAGAACATTTGACGAGCTGCTTGGTGCTTTTAAGAAACAGCTGGATCACTTCATTGATATCAAAATACATGGGAATAACATTATTGAAAAGCTGTTTGCCATCAACATGCCTGTTCCGTTTCTTTCGCTTTTTATTGACGATTGCGTGGCCAACGGTAAAGATTACAATGCCGGTGGCGCCAGATACAATACCAGTTATATCCAGGGTGTTGGCATGGGAACCATTACCGATTGCCTCACATCTTTGCAATATCATGTTTTTGATCAGAAGAATTTCACCATGGAAAACATGCTGAAGGCCTTAAAGGAAAATTTTATAAAACAGGAAGATATGCGGTATAAACTGATATATGATACTCCCAAATATGGCAATGACGATGAATATGCCGATGCGAACCTTGTCCGTGTGTTCGACATGTACTATGATGCCGTGGATGGCAGGCCGACCATGAGGGGAGGGACGTACAGGATCAACCTTCTTCCAACCACCTGCCATATATATTTTGGCAGCAAGATAGGTGCCCTGCCTGACGGACGTAAAGCAGGAGAACCGCTCTCCGAAGGTATTTCTCCTGTTCAGGGAGCTGATCATAAGGGTCCTACCTCAGTGATCAAATCCGCCGCCAGGATCGATCATCTCCGCACCGGAGGTACACTGCTGAATCAGAAATTCTCACCTTCGTTCTTTAAAAACGATGAAAGCATCTCCAGGCTGGGAGATCTGATTCGCAGTTATTTCCGCATGGACGGTCATCATGTCCAGTTTAATGTTGTTTCTGTAGATACATTGCGCGATGCACAGAAACATCCCGAGAAATACAGAGACCTGATTGTCCGTGTGGCCGGCTACAGCGATTACTTCAATGATCTTGGAGAGGATCTCCAGGATGAGATTATTCGCCGCACGGAACATGGATTGATCTGACTATTAAACTTATACAATACAGATATTTTAAACCCGGAAATAACCAGTATAATAAGTACAAAAAAGACATTCGCATTATTCAGAAAGGTATGATTAAAATATTTTAGTAATAATATCAGACAATTAGAAACTTAAAATGATTAACCGATGAAAAAAATGATGATTCAATCAGTTCTATTATTAAGCATGGTGTTAATGTTTCAGGACTGCAAACAGAAGACCGGCCCGGTAACAGAAACAGGAGGCCCCGAAGTGGTCACCTTCCGTGCCCTGCCTTTCAGTCTGACTGATGTGAAGCTTCTGGACGGACCGTTCAGTAAAGCTACCGAATTAAATATCAAATCATTGCTGAATTATGAGCCCGACAGGTTGCTCGCAAAATTCAGGATCAGGGCCGGACTGAAGCCCAGGGCGGAACACTATCATGGCTGGGAAGACGAATCACTTGCAGGCCACAGCCTTGGTCACTATCTTTCGGCCTGCGCCCTGATGTACCAGACCACCGGAGATAAGGAATTTCTGAACCGTGTCAATTATATTGTGGAAGAACTGGATTCCTGTCAGAAAGCGGGCGGTACGGGTTATATAGGAGCGTTCCCTGATGGCAGGAGGGTGTTTGAAGAAGAGGTGGCAAAGGGCAACATCCGGTCGGCCGGTTTTGACCTGAACGGTATATGGGCACCATACTATACCATGCATAAAGTAATGGGCGGACTTCGTGATGCCAGCCACCTGTGTGGAAATAAAAAAGCCCTCGATATTGAAAAGAATTTCGCCGACTGGCTTGAGGGTATCGTTATTGATTTGCCTGACAGTTCGGTTCAGAAAATGCTGCATTGCGAACATGGCGGCATCAATGAAGTGCTTGCCGAGCTTTATGGTGATACGAAAGATGAAAGATACCTGGAAATGTCACGGATCTTTCATCATAAAGCAATTCTTGACTCATTATTGTCAGGAACAGATGTATTGCCGGGCAGGCATGCCAATACCCAAATCCCCAAACTGATAGGCCTTGCACGCAGATATGAGCTCACCGGTGATACTGACGACCGGAAGACCGCTGAATTCTTCTGGGACAGGGTAGTGAACCATCATTCTTATGTCACCGGAGGCAATGGCAATAACGAGTATTTTGGTCCGTCTGACCAGCTCAGGAACCGGCTCGGTCCCAATACCACTGAAACATGCAATGTTTACAATATGCTCAAACTTTCGAGGCACCTGTTTATGTGGGATGCCAAACCTGAAGTGGCAGATTTTTATGAAAGAGCAATGATAAACCACATCTTGTCCTCCCAGCATCCGGTTGACGGAAGGGTCATCTATAATCTTTCACTCGATATGGGTGGTGTGAAGGAATACCAGGATCCGTTCTGGTTCACCTGTTGTGTTGGTACAGGCATGGAAAATCATTCAAAATATGGTGCAAACATCTATTTTCATAACAATGAGGAGCTATTTATCACACAGTTTATAGGATCAGACCTTGCATGGAAAGAAAAAGGCATTGTTGTGACACAGGAAACCGCTTATCCCGAAGAACAAGGCACAACACTCACCTTCGCTGCAGAAAAGCCGGTCAGACTGACCCTTCAGATCCGGTATCCGTACTGGGCTGAAAAAGGCATTGATATTAAGATCAATGGAAAGAATCTCAAGGTAAACCAGCAACCGGGCAGTTTTGTTGCTGTGACAAGAGCCTGGAAACAGGGAGACAGGGTAGAGGTCAGATTTCCTTTTACATTAAGACTGGAGTCAATGCCTGATGATTCAAACCGTGTGGCTGTGTTGTACGGACCGCTTGTATTGGGTGGTATACTGGGTCCTGAAGTAGATCCGGGTGTACAGGATCCGCTTTATGTTCCGGTACTGATGACCCGCAACCGTAATCCAATTGAATGGACAGAACCGGTTGAAGAGATGACCAACAGCTTCCTGACAAGTTCTGTAGGTAAGCCTCGTGATGTCCGGCTGCAACCCTTCTATTCAATTTATGACAAACATTATTCGGTTTACTGGGATCTGTTCACTGAAGAAGACTGGAAGGTTAAAGAGGCTGATTACCAGGCGCATCTGGTGCATAAAAAAAGACTTGAGGCAATAACCGTCGATTTTGTTCAACCCGGAGAAATGCAACCTGAAAGAGACCATCATTTTAAAGGAGAGAGAACAACACCGGGATTTTTTAAAGAAAGGGCTTTCAGGGAAGCACGAAGCGGATGGTTTTCTTTTGATCTGAAAGTACTGTCTGACAGGCCGGTCGCATTAGTAGCAGATTACTGGGGAGGTTTTCCCGGTGCCAAAACATTTGATATTCTTGTCAATGACCAGGTTATCGCAACTGAAAATATTTCCGGTATAGAAGAGGGCCGGTTTATTGACAGGCAATACGATATTCCGGAAAAACTGACCCTTGGAAAGAACAGGATAACAGTTAAGTTTAAAGCATATCCGCACAATATGGCAGGGCCGGTTTTTGGAGTGAGGACAATAAAAATGTGAAAATCATGATCAGGATGACCGATATGAGGAGTTGTGATAAAAGCAGAATTACTAAAATCTGAAAATTAAATAATATGAACTTGGTTTTGCTGAGCTCCCGGTAAGCCGGGACAGGCTCCCGACAATTATGTCTGGACAGGTTCTCCGGTGTTCATCAGACCATTAAGAATTAAATCATTAACTTATGAAGAAGAATCAGTTGGTTTTTATTGCAGCATTAATGCTGCCTTTGTTTTCGGTGTCACAGGACAGGGTGGATTTCAACCGCTATTTTGCTGACCAGACCCTGCGCATTGATTATTATCATACAGGGAATGCTGACGAGGCGTTTTTTTCACCTGACCAAATCTATCTGCAGGGCATCTGGGCCGGTAATCCCGATCGCTGTATTCAGCCTTTTGATCTGGGTTTATTTGGTGTGAAAGTGTATGATCTGGCTTCCAACAAATTGATATTTTCAGCGGATTATAATACCATTTTTGGTGAATATCAGACCACTGGTGAAGCAAAGGATGGCAAGATGCGGACCTATCACGAATCAGTATTGATTCCGCGCCCGAAGCATCCGTCCCTGGTTGTCATCGAAAAAAGAGACAAAAACAACCTGCTGATACCGGTTTATAAGCTTAAGATCGATCCCGAGGATTATCACTTTTTATCCGAATCGTACCGGAGGGCAGGTGACATGGTCATCCCGGCAGTGCAAAGCGGGGATCCCCATTATAAAGTAGATCTGGTGATTATAGGTGAGGGATATTCCAGCGCCGAACTGAACAAATTCAGAAACGACCTTGAGTATTATTCTACGCTGTTTTTTACTGTAGAGCCTTACAAGAGCCGCCACAAGGATTTTAATATCACAGGGATTTATACTCCATCCGATGAAAGCGGAGTGGACGAACCGCGGCAGGGTATTTACAGGAATACGGCTTTGAATGGCAGTTTCAATATTTTTGACACAGATCGCTACCTGCTTGTGGAGGATAATAAAAGCTTGCGCGATGTTGCGGCACAGGTTCCATACGATCTGATTCTTATCATGGTCAACCGCGACCGGTACGGAGGCGGCGGTATCTATAAGTGGCAATCGGTCTTTACAACAGGTTCCCAAAGGGGCGATTATGTTTTTTTACATGAGTTCGGACATGCATTTGCCGGCCTGGGTGATGAATATTATACTTCTGATGTCTCATACGAAGATTTTTATCCGTCCGGTGTCGAACCGCTTGATCCGAATGTTACTGCTTTGCTTGATCCCGGGAACCTGAAATGGAAAGATCTTGTCTCACCTGGTCTGGATATACCAACTGACTGGAACAAAAAGGTCTTTGACAGTCTGAGTCATGCATATATTTCAGTCCAAATGGAAATGATAAAAGAAATTCAGAGACTCGGGGAATCAGGAACACCAGCTGTTCAGGCCAAAGAGGCTGAAAATTCATACAGGAATAAAATAGCAAAACTTCGCACGGAGATAGACGATTTTATGTTTAATCATCCGCTTAAAGATAAAATCGGTGCTTTTGAAGGGGCCGGTTATCAGTCTGAAGGATTGTATCGTCCGACTGTCAATTCGCTCATGCACCGTTTTGATGAGAACAACATAACCTATGGAAAGGTCAATGAGCAGGCGATTAACAGGATCATAGATTATTATACAAAGAAGTAGCCATCATTGATTATTGCGCAGCTGAGAGAGCTGGCTGCAACCGACTGGCAATGGTTGCAATACTGTTTATTTTAATGCCTGATATAACACCTCAACAGGATGAAGGGCTGTTCTTCCGGTTCCGTCTTTTATCTGGTGGCGGCAGCTGGTTCCCGGTGCCGAGATAATTGTGTCTTCAGGTGATTTCCTGATTTCAGGAAAGAGGACCAGCTCACCAACTTTCATCGAAAGTTCATAATGCTCCTTTTCATAACCAAAAGCGCCGGCCATGCCGCAACAACCTGATCTGATCTCTTCCACCTGATAGTTTACGGGTATGCTGAGCATGGTTTTGGTCGGTTCGGTCGATGCAACGGATTTCTGCTGGCAATGCCCGTGCAGTTTTATTTTGCGTGCTTCTTTTGTGAAAATATCTTTATGGATATTACCTTTTTCATACTCTGCAGCCAGAAATTCGTCAATGATAAAAACGTTCAGAGCCAGCCTGTCAGCATCCTTTTTCAGCCCTTGTCCGGCCAGGTCAGGGTATTCGTCCCTGAAAGCCAGGATTGCCGAAGGTTCGATACCTAACAGCGGAGAGTCAGATGTAATAAGATCCTTATACAACATAATGTTCTGAATGGCCAGTTTCCTGGCTTTTCCCAATAATCCCTTGGAGATAAAAGTCCTTCCGCTTTCTGCGTTTCTTATCACGCTGACATGATACCCAAGCTTGTTAAGGAGGTTCACAGTTGCAATACCCGTGGGAACATCGTTGAAATTGGTAAACTCATCAACAAACAGATAAACAGATTTATTTACATTGCCGATGGTCTTGTTCAGGTCGTCAAGATGCCTTTTGATCCACTTGCGCAGGGTTTGTTTATGAAGCTTTGGCATACTCCTCTCAGTGGCAAAACCAATGGTTTTCTTAATGATATATGAAAAGAACCTGTTAGAGACAAACCAGTTGTATATGCCGGGGACAATGGAGCCTAGTTTGTTCAATGCTGTAATATAGGCTATGAGCCTGGTACGGATCGGAATACGGTTGGATTCATAATAATGATGCAGAAATTCGGCTTTCAGCTTGGCCATATCCACATTTGAAGGACACTCTGATTTGCAGCCTTTGCAGGAAAGACATAAATCGAGAATATTATATAATTCTTTATCGTTAAAAGGATTCTTTTTAACGGAGTTTGTCAGTACTTCCCTCAGCATATTTGCACGTGCCCGTGTGGTATTGTTTTCATCCTTGGTAGCCATATAGCTGGGACACATGGTACCACCTATTATGGCAGATTTTCTGCAGTCGCCTGAACCATTGCACATTTCGACCAGGCGCATCAGTCCAAGCGTTGAGGAAAAATCAAAAATGGTATCAAACTGCCTGGTTTCGGCCCTCGGTACATACCGGAGACAGGTTTTCATCGATGGAGTGTCAGTGATTTTTCCGGGATTAAATATGTTGTCAGGATCCCATGTTTTTTTAATCTCTTTTAATAACCGGTAATTCTTCTCACCGAGCATTACCGGAATGAATTCTCCACGCAGTCTTCCGTCGCCATGTTCACCACTGAGCGATCCCCTGTGCTTCTTGACGATTCTGGCGACCTCTGCGGCGACTGAACGGAATAATTCAACATGTTCGGGATCTTTCAGATTGAGTACCGGTCTGATGTGCAATTCACCGGTAGCTATGTGTGCATGGAAAACACATTCAAGATTGAATTTACCAAGCATTTCTTTGATATCAGCAATGTAATCGGGTAACACTGCAGGATTAACTGCTGTATCCTCAATGACTGACACCGGTTTGGCATCACCGGGAAGATTGGCCAGACTGCCCAGGCCTGCCTTGCGCAATTCCCAGACTTTACTGATATCATTGCCTGTAATAAGTGGAAAATAATAGCCATAGCCGGCACTGCGAATGTCCTCTTCTATCCTGTCTCTCAGCCCTTCAATCTCTTCCATTGAGTCGCGGGCAAACTCAATGATCATGATTGCCTCGGGTTCACCCTTGATAAAAAACCTGTTCTTTCGCTGTTCAATATTGGTTTTTGTACACTCAAGAATGAATTTATCCATCAGTTCAATTGCACCGGGATGATGCTTCAGTGCGATCAGGTTTGCTTTAAAGGCTTGCTCAAGCAACTCAAAATGGGCACAGATCAGACCTTTGTATGAAGGTGGCAGCGGTACAAGATTAAGTGTTATTTCAGTAATAAATGCAAGCGTTCCTTCTGAACCGGCTATCAGCTTGCAGAAATTGAACGGGATACCGTTACCGGAAAATGGGTCGGATTCCAGCAACAAATCAATTGCATAACCGTGGTTTCTTCTTTTTATCGCCGGATCAGGAAACTGATTTCTGATTTCTGCCTGGTTTTCTTTGTTTCCGAGGATGGATTCAATGTTCTGGTATAGTTCCTTTTCAAGTCCGGAGCCCGTTATTTTTTGTTTGAATTCTTCAGTATCCAGCGCTTTGAATTCTGCTTCACTGCCGTCACTCAGGATAGCTTTCACGCTCAGAAGGTGATCTCTGGTGCTGCCGTAAATCAGAGAATGGGCGCCGCACGCATTATTGCCTACCATACCGCCTATCATGCAACGGTTGGATGTTGATGTCTCGGGCCCAAAAAACAGACCGTAATCTTTTAAATACAGGTTGAGTTCATCCAGAATAACCCCTGGCTGTACCCTTACCCATTTTTCTTCAGGATTTATCTCCAGTATGTTGGTTAAATATTTTGAGACATCAACCACAATACCGCTTCCTACTACCTGACCGGCCAATGAAGTACCCGCTGTACGCGGAATGATACCAATCTGATGCCTGCGGGCAAAGTCAATTAGTTTTTTAACATCATCGTTTGTCCTTGGTCTGGCAACTGCCAGCGGCTTTTCGCGATAAGCCGATGCATCGGTTGAATATAAAAGTCTGGATGTGTTGTCGCAAAACAGATCACCTTCGATCTGTCCGGCAAGAAGTTCAAGTTCATTTGTCAAATCGGCTACAGGGATCATAAAATCTGTTAATAATTTAATAATGGCTTATCAGATAAATTTGCAAAGCTATCATAAAATTTAATATTCATACAAAGCTTTATTTCTGATCAGATGGCAAAACCATATTATCAGATCCATATAAAAAATAAGGATGGTTTCATGGAATAATACTGATCTTTATTTACTAACAACCTGACAATTGTCATGATAGCAGGAAAATATTTGAAAAAAGACGAAGCAAAACTTGTAATTACAACCATAAGATATATCTTTGTTTTTCAATTTATATTTAATGAATCAGGGGTGGATATTTAAATATCTGTTCAGCAAAAAGAGAGTATTTCAGCAAAGGTATTGGTATGAATGATGCAGGCCGGATCTCCTCACAAACTCATAGAAACAATATAAAATTCCGGGTTTTCCCCGAAACAGCATATACTTTTAAATCAGGTTATTGTATTGTACAGGCTTTTATACACACTCGTTGCAGGAGTATCTTTAAGTTTCTTATTTGAAAAGGGGTAAACCTTCTGATAATTATGTTGTTTAAGAGATGAATAATAATAGGGTTAAATTATAAAATAAAATCAGGTTTATGACAAATAAAATTACAAGTCTTGCAGATTACTTACAGAAGTATAAAGAAAGTGTTGCCGATCCTGAAGGATTCTGGGCAAATATTGCAGAAAGCCACTACTGGCGCAAAAAGTGGGATCAGGTTCTTGACTGGAGATTTGAAGGTAAGGATGCTCCTCATGTAAAATGGTTCATCAATGGCAAACTGAACATTACCGAGAATATTTTTGAAAGGAATATGTTCATGCGGAAGGATCAGGTTGCTCTTATCTGGGAACCAAATGATCCGAAAGAAAAGGAGGTCAGACTGACTTATGGTGAATTATTTGATAAGGTGAAACAATTTGCCAATGGATTGCTGAAAATTGGTGTAAAAAAGGGCGACCGGGTAGCCATATACTTACCCATGATACCCGAACTGCCGGTTGCCATGCTGGCATGTGCAAGGATTGGTGCTATCCATTCGATCGTTTTTGCAGGATTCTCCGCTTCTTCTCTGGCCGACAGGATCATCGATGCTTCGTCAAATGTTGTTATTACCACTGACGGTGCTTACCGCGGAGCGAAAAGTATTCCCTTGAAATCAGTTGTTGACGAGGCGCTCAAAACATGTCCGACAGTAAAAAATACCATCGTATTCAAGCATACCGGCGAAGAAATAAATTTTGATGCCAGGCATGATATCTGGTGGCACGATCTGATCAAAGGCGTGAGCACTGAGAATACAGCAGAAGAAATGGATGCCGAGGACATACTGTTTATCCTGTATACATCAGGGTCTACAGGAAAACCCAAAGGCGTTGTGCACACCATTGGTGGTTATATGGTGTTTGCAGAATATACATTTAAGAATGTTTTCCAGTATGATGATGGCGATATTTTCTGGTGCACCGCTGATATCGGCTGGGTCACCGGACATACATATATTGTTTACGGGCCCCTGCTGACAGGTGCAACTTCAGTGATGTTTGAAGGTGTTCCGACATGGCCCGATGCAGGAAGGTTCTGGGATGTCGTGGATAAATACAAGGTAAGCCAGTTCTATACAGCTCCTACAGCTATCCGTGCCCTGGTCGGACATGGCGATGAATGGGTGACAAAACACGATCTCAGCTCTATTAAGGTTCTGGGTACTGTTGGAGAACCCATCAATGAGGAGGCATGGAGATGGTATCATGATATCGTGGGCAAAGGTACCCGACCCATTGTTGATACATGGTGGCAGACCGAAACCGGGGGTATCATGATCACACCGCTGGCAGGCATCATTCCGACAAAACCTTCGTATGCAACTTTGCCGCTTCCGGGTATTCAGCCGATACTGGTTGACCAGGAAGGAAATGAATTGAAAGGGAACAGTGTGCAGGGTATCCTTTGTATCAAATTTCCATGGCCTGGCATGATCAGAACGACATACGGAGATCATAAGCGGTGCTATGAAACCTATTTTTCACTTTACAAGGGTTTATATCTCACGGGAGATGGTGCCAAACGTGACGAAGAGGGTTACTATCGCATCAGCGGCCGTATTGATGATGTGATCAATGTGTCAGGTCACCGTATCGGCACAGCCGAAGTTGAGGATGCCATTAACCAGCATCCAAGGGTGAATGAATCGGCTGTTGTCGGATATCCTCACCCCATTAAAGGATCAGGCATTTATGCATATGTCATATGTGATGAGCTTTCTGATGAAGAGAGGGACGGTATCGAAGACCAGATAAGGGAAACAGTTTCAAAGTATATCGGACCCATAGCAAAACCCGATTTGATCCAGATTGTCAGCGGCCTGCCCAAGACCCGTTCCGGAAAGATAATGCGACGGATCCTGCGTAAAATTGGAGAAGGTGATGCAACCAATCTTGGCGATACATCAACACTGCTTGATCCCGGTATCGTGGAAGAAATCATCAGCGGTGCAAAAGTTGAAGTAAAACGCTAATTGCCAAATAATAAATGATAACTGAAGCTGGAGAAGTTAAAATTATAACTGTTTCCGGCTTCATTATTTATATGAACCATCAATACTGAAAACATGGAGAACAAAAAAGTAATGAACAGGGGTCTGGTTGTGGTAGGAGCAATCCTTATTCAGCTTGCCCTCGGTGCAATCTATGCCTGGTCTGTTTTCACACCATCACTGGTAGCTGCAGGCTGGTCAAAAGAAAATACGCAATGGGTCTTTGCCATTGGTCTGGCTTCATTTGCCATTTTTATGGTCTATGCAGGTAAAAAGCTTGGTACATGGGGACCTCAAAAACTCTCGCTCATCGGGGGGGGTGTACTGGGCCTGGGATATTTGCTGGCCGGACTGCTGGGAGGCACCAGCTTTTGGATGCTGCTGATTTTTATCGGACTTGTGGGTGGTGCCGGAATCGGATTTGCCTATGTGGTGCCGATTGCTGTCGGGATGCGATGGTTCCCGGATAAGAAGGGTATGATAACCGGACTGGCTGTTGCAGGTTTTGGCTTTGGTGCAATGCTCTGGGTGAAACTTGCCGGTGAATGGGGTAATCTGATTGCCAGCCTGGGTTTGTCAAATACCTTTACAATCTATGGCATTGCCTTTGCACTGATGGTCATCATAGGTGCCCTGTGGATGAAGTTTCCTCCTGCCGACTGGAAACCTGCAGGTTTTGAAGCAAAGCAGGCGTCAGATGCAAAAACGGCAAGTGTTAAGGAATTCACCAGCAGCGAGATGCTGGGTAAAATTCAGTTCTACCTTGTTTTTCTTACATTCGTATTCAGCGCCGGTGCCGGTTTAATGTCAATCGGCCTCATGAAATTATACCCGATGGAAGCTTTACAGAAATCCGGGTTAACAGATATGGAAGCAAGTGCGGTTGCCGGAACGGCCATGGCAGTATTCTTCAGCCTGGCTAACGGACTGGGAAGAATAATCTGGGGACTGATCAGCGACAGGCTGGGGCGTAAAAACTCAATAATAATAATGACGGCAACTCAGGGTATCATTGTGATCCTGTTTACATACATGGCCGGAACAGAGATTTTACTGTATCTGGGAGCAACCCTGATTGGTTTTAATTTCGGCGGGAATTTTGCCCTGTTCCCCACAATCACAGCTGATACTTTCGGTGCGAAAAATGTGGGACAGAACTATCCGTTTGTATTCCTTGCCTATGGTGTTGGAGGTATCCTGGGACCGATCCTTGGAGGTAAAATGGGTGATCTTGGTAATTTTCCGCTCGCCTTTACCATTTCTGGTATTGCAGTGCTGACAGGTACCATACTGACAATCCTGGTCAGGCCTGCAACCAAATGATCCGGAAGAAGAATAACTTTAACTAAACCCTGCATACGATACCTGAAGTCAGATGACTTTATTTACTTATCTTTGCACCTGGGATACAGGTATGGTAAAACATCTGTTTTTCTCATGGTCAAAAAATATCGTATTGACATATATAACCTGAACATTTATCAAGGAATAAGGAAGTTCATTAAATATTATAAACAATGGCAATAAAAAAGTTAAACAGCATCTTCAGGCCAAAACGAATTGCCTTGATAGGGGTTTCCAGTGATCCGACAAGTGTTGGGGGAATAACCTTAAAAAACCTTGTTGGCGGTGGTTTCAGCGGGGTCGTATATCCTGTAAATCCAAAAAGGGAAGCAGTTCTGGGTATTCCCTGCTTTCCTGATGTTAAAAGCCTTCCAAAGACCCCTGATCTTGCCGTTATTATGACTGCAGCCAGGACTGTGCCGCAGCTGATAAGGGAATGCGGGGAAGCCAGAATAAACGGAGTGATTATCATGTCAGCAGGATTTAAAGAATCCGGCGAGGATGGCAGGAAGCTTGAAGCACAGGTAAAAGCCGAAAAGGCAAAATACCCCGATATGAGAATTATCGGGCCGAACTGTCTCGGAATTATTGTACCGGGGATGAACATGAATGTGAGTTTTGCAAGTGGTATGCCCAAAATGGGGCATGTGGCATTTATTTCGCAGTCAGGTGCTTTATGCACCTCTGTTCTTGACTGGGCCTATGAGGCAAATATCGGCTTCTCCTATTTTGTTTCGATTGGAAACTCGATGGATGTCAGTTTCGGGGACCTGATTGATTATTTCGGACAGGACCCTACTACCAAATCCATTGTTTTGTATGTCGAATCCATTACCAATGCACGTACCTTTATGTCTGCTGCCCGTGCCTTCGCACGAAAAAAGCCCATCATTGTATATAAATCGGGCCGTTTCCCCGAGTCTGCTGCTGCTGCCGCTTCGCATACAGGTGCCATGGCTTCGGAAGATTCAATCTACGATGCAGTATTCAGGCGGGCAGGTATCGCAAGAGTTTACAGTTATGACAATATTTTTGACTTTACGGACCTTATCGGTCGCAAAAGGGTACCAAGAGGCTCCAACCTGGCCATATTAACCAATGCAGGAGGGCCGGGAGTAATGGCAACCGACTCCCTGATATCATGGGGAGGTAAACTTGTTGAGCTGTCAGATGATACGATGCAAAAGCTGAATGAACTGCTTCCTCCTTTCTGGTCGCACGGAAACCCGGTTGATGTTCTGGGGGATGCCACACCTGAAAGGTATGCAAAATCTACTGAGATCGTGCTTGAGGATGAGAACGTCGATGCAGTATTAATTCTTCTCACACCGCAGGCAATGACCAAACCGACAGAGATTGCACAAGCCATTGCCGACATTGCAGCCAAAACCTCCAAGACCATCATGGCTGCATGGCTTGGCGGAGCGAGTATGAAAGAGGGGATGGCAGTTTTCAATAAAGCCGGTATTGCTGCATACAGCGCCCCGGAGCAGGCAATCCAGGCCTTTATGACACTTTCTCATTACTCCAAAAACCTGGAGCTGTTATATGAGACACCTAAAGAGATACCGGTATCATTCAGTTACGACAGAAATGAGTTACGCAAGAAATACCTGACAAATATTTTCCCAAAGGCAAAAATACTCAACGAAGATGACTCCAAACTGCTGATTAACGATTACGGGATCTCTACCACTCACCCTGAGCTTGCCAGAAACGAGGATGAAGCAGTAAAAATCGCAGATAAAAAAGGATATCCGGTAGTCCTTAAAATATATTCTGCTGACATCACCCATAAGTCCGATGTGGGAGGGGTCACACTGAATGTCAGGAATGCAGATATGGTGAGGGCGACCTTCAGCAATATGATGAAAACTGTTTCAGAAAAACTGCCTGATGCAAAAATTGATGGTATCACTATCCAGAAAATGATCTCATCCAAAGATGCTGTTGAATTGATCCTTGGTATTAAGAAAGATCCTTTTTTTGGCACTGTGATGCTTGTAGGGATGGGAGGAACAACAGCAGAATTATTCAAGGATAACCGACTGGAGTTTCCTCCGCTGAATGAACAACTGGCCAGGCAAATGCTGCAATCGTTGCAGATTTATCCGCTGCTCACCGGATATCGCGGCAGCAAGCCCAAGAATATCGACAAGCTGATTGAGGCAATCATCCGTATGTCATATCTGGCTGCTGATTATCCCGAGATCGTAGAACTTGATATCAATCCGATACTTGTCTCCCCGAATGATGTCATTGCACTGGATGCCAGGATTGTCGTTGACCATGAAATCCTCAATAAACCAGTCAAGGAATATTCCCACCTGTTGCTCAGGCCGTACCCCGAGAGTCTGGTTACTCCGGCAAAACTGAATGACGGGACAGAGGTTCTGCTCAGGCCTATCAAACCTGAGGACGAACCCATGTGGCTGGAATTGCTGGCAAGCTGTTCAAAGGAGTCAATTTACCTCAGGTTCAGGTATGACTTTTATTTCGACTCGCATGAAGTAGCTTCACAATTCTGTTTCATAGACTATGCAAGAGAAATTGCAATCGTTGCCGAACTGGAAGAAAACGGGAAAAAACAGATCATTGGTGTCGGGCGGTTGATTGCTGATCCGGATGTCGAATTAATGGAATATGCCATCCTGATTACCGATAAGTGGCAGAAGAAAGAACTTGGAAATATCATTACTGAGTTTTGCATTGAAATTGCCAGAAAGAACGGCATCAAACGTCTTGTTGCTGAAACCACTAAAAACAACAAGGCAATGATAGCCGTCTTCAGAAGACTGAACTTCAAAATCCAGTTTAACGAAGATACCACTGTATCGGTATCAAAAAGTCTTGTTGAAGAAGAAGAATTATAGAATAATAAATACTGCCCGTATTTATTTTGATTGATAAATGAACAAAGCGATACTTTCCTTGTATTATGTTTGGACCGGGATTAAATCGCAATGAAAATCAAATGTTGTCAGCCAGTATTGAGAAGGTAGCAGAACTTATCAGGAATGCCAAATATGCCATTGCATTTACAGGAGCCGGTATTTCCGTGGAAAGTGGGATTCCTCCGTTCAGGGGAGATGGGGGGGTATGGAATTCTCATCATCCCATTTATCTTGAGATTGATTTCTTTCGCAAAAAACCGTTGCAGTCATGGATTAAGATCAAGGAAATATTTTACGATAACCTGGGTGATGCCGAACCTAACATTGCGCATAAGGTACTGGCGAAAATGGAAGAGCGCAGTTTTATTGAATCGGTGATTACGCAGAATATTGACCATCTTCATCAAAAGGCGGGGAGCAAATATGTATATGAACTGCACGGTAACTATAAACAACTGGTTTGTATTGAATGCGGGTCGGAATATGACATCAGTTTTGCAGATCTGAATTATCTCCCTCCTACATGTTATGTCTGTAAGGGAATATTAAAGCCGGACATCGTTTTTTTCAATGAGCCCATTCCCCAGTTTGCCAAAAAACGTTCATTTGAAGAAGTCAGTAAAACCGACCTGATGCTAATGATCGGAACAAATGCCGAAGTACTGCCTGCAGCTGACTTCCCGGTGCTGGCCAAGAAAAACGGAGCCAAAATTATTGAAATTAACATAAAAAAGTCCCAGCTGACCGATAAAATATCCGATATTTATCTGGAAGGCAAGGCAACAGAAATCCTTGGTAAGATTGGTGAATATCTCTATCTGTAATCCGCCCGCCATTGCATATCGTAATTTTCACCAGGCTTCAGGTTTAGCTTATTTTCAGAATTATCTGAAACTTGCGTTCCTGTGACCAGGTATCTGAAACAGAAAATCAGTCTCCTGGATCGGATAATGCAACAGGAATGATTTTACCATTGAAGTATTGATAACCTTTCACTGCAAAATCAACGATAAACGCTGCCATCTTTTCCGCCGAAACAGGGGCTTTATGGCCGGGAAAAGCCTCGTTAAACATTTCGGTTTGCGCAGCACCCAGGGCCAGGCAATTTACACGGATATCAGGGTTCCTGAATTCTGCCGGAAGGCATTCTGTCAATACTGCTATGGCAGCTTTACTGGCACTGTAATAGGACAGTCCCGGATACTTTGAGCTACCCTGAAAACCCCCCATACTGCTGATGTTCAGAATATGTGTCTTTCCTTTTTTCCCCATGTGGCTTAACAATTCCCTGATAAGAAAGGCCGGGGCGAAAAAGTTCGTGTTGAACATATTCATGGCTTCTGCCATGCCGGTACTTTGAAAAGGCTTGTTAATCAGTTTGCCTGCATTGTTGATCAGGATATCAATATGATTGATTGATGCTTTGACAGGTTTAAGGCTGCCGGGATTATCCGGTACCTCCAGCAGATCCAGTACCAACGGGACGATTATTGACTGATGATTAATGTTTTTACATTCCCTTACAAGCTTTTGCAGCTTTTTTTCATTTCTTGAAATGGCGAAAATATGATGGATACCGTTACCGGCAAATAACCTGACAATTTCATATCCGATGCCGCTTCCGGCACCTGTAACGATTATATTCATTTTAAATTTTTTTATGTATTATATTCGTGTTTCTGTTTATAATATTACAAAATAAAATCACAATTTTCAGAATAAGGTAAGAACAATGAGAAGGATTGTTACAGGATTATTACTTTCAGCGTTAACTTTCGTCATCAGTATTCCGGTAAGCGGACAGGATAACGGCAAGAGGTCGTTGCGGGACAAAATTTATTTTGGAGGTGATTTTTCGCTTATGTTCGGAACTGTTACCTTTATTGAAGTCTCCCCGATTGCCGGCTATCGTTTTACACCAAGGTTCTCGTCAGGATTGGGGATAACATACCAGTATTACAGGGAAAAGCTTTTTTCCAATACCGTGATCAAATCCCATATATACGGCGGAAGGGTATTTTCAAAATATATACTCCTCAAAGATCTGAACGAATTTATCCCTGTTGGTCTTCATGCAGGCCTGCTGGGTTATTGTGAATATGAATTCTTGAATCTTGAAAGCTATTTCAGCCTCCAGCATGAATCGGGGAGGTTCTGGTTGCATAGTTTCTATGTCGGAGGAGGACTGGAGCTCCCTGTTGGCCGGAGGTCAAGCATGAATCTGCTTGTTTTGTTTAACCTGAACGATACGGGTGAATCGCCATATTCAAATCCTGTTGTCAGAATCGGTATTGTTTTATAAACAAAAAAAGCCCTGTTTTTTGCAGGGCTTTTTAAGATATGCACAGGCGTAATTATCTGAAGCTGATACCTAGACCAGCTGTGACATTCGAGTAATTGGAATAGGTGTAGTCACCGTGTATGGTGATGACACCAAACTTCAGTCTTAAACCGATATTATATCTTGGTTTTGTAAGGCTTCCTTCATTATTCCGGATCTCAATGGACGGGATTTCTGCCGCACTTGTTTCATTTACCACCGGTATGGTATTCACCAGGGTGGGAACAGGATAAAACCGATCGAAGTTCAATGAGGTACTTGTATTGGCCAAACCTACGGCTCCATAGAAACATATCACCGGAAGATTGGCAGAAACAAGAAAATTCGCTGTGATACTCTGAACCTCAAGCCTCATTCTTTGTCCTTCAAAATAACTGTCAGGAAGGGTTGTGGCAACATTAATATCATCGGGCATGAACGAGATGTCATTACTTAGAGTAAATGCGGTATAACCTCCCTGCAGGGCAACGTTCAGGACCGGAAGTTTTTTCAGTCCCGGGATCCATTGCAAAACATCATGTTTCAAACCAACTCCCCATAGCTTTACATTGCCTGTGTTGCCAATCTTAACCTCAGGCAAAAACCTGAAATCAACTGCAGTACCTTTGACAATACCCACACCTAACTGAACCATTGGTGAAGGCACAAAACTTAGCCCGGTGCCTTTTGGTGAATTAAATGCAGCCAGCTGGTAACCTTCAAATTCATATCTCAGTTCCGGTCCAGGTTCATTCCTGCCTGCTGCAGTTGGTGCAATATTTTCGGTATATGTCAGATTATCGGATAATCCTATTTCATCCAGATTAAAGGTTTTGTCCGATACAGGCACAAATCCCATGTTAAAGGTCACAGTAAGATCAAATCCCAGTGTTTTATGAACCTTGGCTGTGTTATACCACCCGCCGCTCATGCTGGTACCGAGTGCATTGGCCCATGGAGTGATGTATGCTGTCATCAGTTTCTGTGCATCTTCAACCCCGGCTGCCGCAAAATTGCCGATTTTATTAATTTGTCCGGACGAATAGGTGAGGGTGACAAAAGCAATGATGACAGATGCTGCAGTTTGTTGAATCTTGCTTCTTATCATGATTTAATATATTAGTGTTTTGTTAATAATATTAAAAAATAACAATTATTAATACGTAAGTTTTTAACAAAGGTTATATTTTCAGTTCATTACATCATCAGATAACAATCAATTGTTACCTGATTCAGGAAATAGCGCAAAATATTGCATGAAATCTTTTAATAAAAAAAATAAGATACTATCTTTGCAACGCTGTTTTTGTAGCCTTAAAAAATCTTAAAAGCATTGTCTGATAAGCTTTCCGGGATTTTCAGGTTTCATCGGACAAGTCCCGGTTTATCGGGATAGAGCACACAAAGCTTAACAGGAAAAAGAGAACAAAGAATGATCCAGTAGCTCAGCAGGTAGAGCACATCCCTTTTAAGGATGGGGTCCTGGGTTCGAGCCCCAGCTGGATCACATTAAACTTTTACGATAGTTCCGGGAATCTTGCAACCAAGAAAGCCTTTGCAATCATCTTCGCTCAGTGTTGAAGGAATGGAGGTCTTCTTTGCAGTTGCATAATACGTGCCTGTTTCTCTGGATTTAACCATTTGCAGACCACCCTCTACAATAAGGGCATAAAATTCTTCGCCTTCGGAATTCTTCCGCTTGGCATAATCGACAATTGTTACCATAATTTTATGATTTTAATAATTTAAAAATAAGTACGGGGGGATAGCCCCAATCCAGAGGTTAGTGGGGGTAGTTGTTGTAGGAGGTATTCACACTATTCAATATACCGTATACCAGATTTTCAGACTACTCAAAATTTTGATGCATCATGCTACCAGATAAAAATACCCAGACAATCCGGAATATCCGGACATTTTTCCATCCATCTATTACTCTTATATGTGTGGATGGATAGAAATTATCTGAAGTATATTGTGTATGATGAATGGAGTCGGGTGATCACAAATTATTATCTAAAGAGGTACTGTCTATTTTAGCATTTACATTTAACTTGTCAGAGTGCAACATATCATATTAATGTTTGGCAATATTATACATGATTGGTAATATTTTATCGTAAGAAGTATTATATTCTAATTATGGAGTTTCATTTAAATCAACGAAGTTATTGAAGATACTATTGCAGTATTATCTTCATTTTGTAGTGATGTAAATCGAGAGCTTTTATTCTCTTTTGCCAGAGGTGGCGTAGATTTGGCAACTGGGCAAGTTAGGTTTTTGATAACACTAGTGTTACTCGTGGCTCGTATTCATGCAAATTGGATCAGATACAAAAATTTTGGGAATAGTAGTGCTGTATTCTTATCTTCATATATGATCCCTATATTGTATCCGTTCTGTAAAGTACATCTTTGATACTTCAAAAAAATTCTTATAAGATGGATTTATCATCTAGCCACTTGGATGGCAGCA
>JAFGBD010000055.1 GCA_016933335.1 Bacteroidales bacterium
ACCTTTAATTTCGGACCTGTAAAGCTGAATGTCGATTACAACATTGCCAGCCAGAGTGTGCTGAGCGTCGGACTGGGTGTAGGTATCGGAGAATAGAATATCATAAAGTAAACAAGTGAATCATTCAAAATTTCAATATTTAAATCAAAAAAGTCTGTCATTATACATTTCAATATCAGTTAAAAACAAGGTAAATAAGTTAACCATTAAATATCTCACATCATGAAAAAGAATTTGTTGATTATACTGGCCATTACACTTCTCGCTGCCGGTTGCGAGATGAGGAAATTTGAGTTTGCTCCCACCATCAATGTTGATGAAACCTATACCATTGATCAGACCGGAGCCTTCTTTGAAATACAAACCATTACAAGGGCTCAGGTGATGGATGCCCTGGATATACCTGAAACAGCCACTGTTAAGGAATTTAACATCGAAAAAATATCATTAAGGGTAACTGTACTGGAAGGCAACCAGGCTTCAGTTATTCTTGCCAGCGGTAAGTTAGAGCTGGGCAGTAATAAGCCTGATATCTTTGAGAATTTTCCTGTTTCACTCATTAAGGTAGATGCTCCCTGGATCGGGCTGAACGATTTGATTGCCGAAGGAGTTGAATCACTGAAGGGCAAGATTGAAGGTTATGTTCTTGGTAACGATGATTCCCCTTTTAACATAGTGGTATCCGGAGACAGTTCACCGACAGCAGGCCAGAAGATCAATGTCAGCCTTGAACTGAAGATAACAGGTTCGGTCAAATATGTGGACTGCATTGAAACGCTGCCCTATTTCGGTGATGATTGCGATATATAATCAGTCTTTTTTTGATAATACAGAGGCTGTTTCAAATACGAGGCAGCCTTTTTCTTTTGCTATTTTTCTACTTTCCTGATTTTTATCACTTTCCCGTAAGTTTGTCATTTTAATAATGATACCATCACGGACGGATTTCTTATCTTTATATATCAGATAGAATTTTGAAATATTTAATAATTTGAACCATGCAATACCGTATTGAACATGACACCATGGGTAATGTGAAAGTCCCCGCAGAAAAATACTGGGGTGCCCAGACAGAAAGATCGCGGAATAATTTCCGGATTGGCCCGGAGGCAAGCATGCCGCAGGAGATCATTTATGCCTTTGCCTGGCTTAAGAAGGCGGCAGCGCTTACGAATTTTGACCTTGGCGTTCTGGCTGCGGAAAAGAAAGAGCTGATTGCAAAGGTTTGCGACGAGATTCTCGAGGGGAAGCTCGATGATCAGTTTCCGCTTGTCATCTGGCAGACCGGCTCGGGAACACAGTCGAACATGAACATGAACGAGGTGATAGCCAACCGTGGGCATGTCATCAGTGGAGGGAAGCTGACCGATGCAAAGAAATCGTTACATCCCAACGACGACGTGAACAAGTCGCAGTCCTCCAACGATACTTACCCCACAGCCATGCATATTGCAGCCTATAAGCTGGTCAGCGAGGTCACCCTGCCGGGTCTGAAAATACTGCATGATACCATGGCAGCCAAATCGAAAGCTTTTGAGAAAATTGTAAAGACCGGCCGCACCCACTTCATGGATGCCACTCCCCTGACGCTGGGCCAGGAATTTTCGGGATATGCCCAACAGATAAAAAATTCCATCCGTGCCATTAAGAATGCCCTGGTGATGGTTGCGGAGCTGGCGCTGGGAGGAACGGCAGTGGGCACAGGACTGAATGCACCCAAAGGTTATGATGAGGCTGTGGCCAGGAAAATTGCACAGCTGACAGGGTATCCTTTTGTCACCGCACCCAATAAATTTGAAGCCCTGGCAGCACATGATGCCATGGTGGAGCTGAGCGGTGCACTTAAAAGAGCAGCCGTTGCACTGATGAAGGTTGCCAATGATATCAGGATGCTGGGTTCAGGGCCCCGTTGCGGCATTGGTGAACTGAAACTGCCGGCCAACGAACCCGGTTCTTCCATCATGCCAGGTAAGGTCAATCCGACGCAGCCCGAAGCACTTACCATGGTATGTGCCCAGGTCATCGGAAACGATATCGCGGTATCCATTGGCGGTACCAACGGTCATTTTGAGCTCAATGTTTACAAGCCGCTGATTGCAGCCAATGTACTGCAGTCAGCCAGATTACTGGGCGATGCATGCGTTTCTTTCAGCAATCACTGTGTAGCCGGTATCGAGCCCAATGATGCCATCATCAGAAAGCACCTCGAGAATTCGCTGATGCTGGTAACGGCGCTGAATCCGCATATCGGGTATGAAAATTCCGCAAAGATTGCCAAAAAGGCACATGCTGAAGGGAAAACCCTCAGGGAAGCCGCCATGGAGCTGGGACTGGTAACCGGCGAGCAGTTTGACCAGTGGGTGGATCCGGGGAGGATGGTGTGAATCCTTTTTTGTTGGTGACGGGTAGAGCCTTCTTATTGTGCTGGATGAAATCTTTTTCTTGCACATGGCGGATTATTTTATGCGAGGTACAATTCTTTGTGCCGGCTAAAATTTTTTATACCGGGCGGAATTTTTAATACCGCCGCCCCTGAATCCCCATTATTATTCATATACTTAAACCGGACATTATATCTCGTTTATTTGACTCAGGTCTGATAAATTTGTATATTTATATTTTGTGTTAACCGCAATAAGTAATTCTTTTAACACTTTTAAACCTAAAATACAATCATCATGAAAAAAACAATCATTTTCGCACTGTTCTTTTGCGGAGTTGTTCCCGGAATCCTGACTGCCGGAACCTACAGGGTAAACAACAAGCTAAGTGACAACCCTGCAGCAAATATCTATTCCAGTATTCAGGATGCTCACGATGCGGCCTTTAACGGAGATACCCTGATGATAGAAGGATCATCGCAGAACTATAGTGGTTTTATCTGTACAAAGAAGCTCGTTATAAAGGGTCCGGGATATTACCTGACGGAGAATCCGGGATTATCAGCCAATAAATTGACTGCAAGCATATCTTCTTCAAATTTTAATCCCGGATCAGCCGGTACTCTTATGATGGGTATTGAATTTAAATCAAGTCTTTATTTAAGTGATGACAACCTGACGATCAGAAGATGCATTGTAAGTCAGGTTAATCTGGGTTTGAACAGAGATAATCTAACTATTACAGAATGCATTTTTTCCGGCAGTGGTTATCTCTCAGGATCAGTTCATACCAATCTTGTTGTATCAAACAATATATTCAACAATAGTGGCATTTACATCAGTGAAGGGAGTACAGGCGCATTTCTGAATAATGTTGCTACCTGTACTAATATTACGCTACCGAGCAGTATTGATATCAAGAACAACATCTTTTTTACTCTGGAGAAAGCCAATGTAAATTTACCCATGCTGCCTGATCCCAATGTTTCTTATAATATTTCCATTACCGATCATTTTGGAACCGATAATAACAACCAGGCCAATGTTTCCGAAGGCTCCCTGTTTTTGGGTGCTCTTACTGAAAGCACCGATGGAAAGTGGCAGCTGAAGGAGAGTAGTCCTGCTTTCGGAGCAGGAGAAGGAGGAGTGGACTGCGGGGCATTTGGCGGTCCGCAGCCTTATATCTTATCGGGCCTTCCTGTCGGACCTGTTATCTATGAAATGAACGTAAGCAGTTATGCCACTGAGGACAACAAACTGCCGGTGACCATCAAAGTTAAAAGCCATTAACCATGCGCACAATACTTACATTTTTGCTACTTGGGCTGGCTGTAAAAGCAATGCCCCAGATAGTACAGGCGGAGTATTCAATTGATGACGCCGCTGTGCCCTATGGGCAGGGAACATCTCTGACTGTGCCGGCTAACAGTGGTGAGGTGACAATAACAGGCACTCTTCCTGTGGATAACCTTGCTCCAGGATTTCATCAGGCTTATTTCCGGGTTAAACATGCCACCGAAGGCTGGTCGTCACTTTTATCGAAAATCTTCCTTATACCGCAACCCCTTGATACCATCGTTGGGTTCAGATATTCCATCGATCCGCAATCGGATGGAAGTACATGGACATACAAAACCTTTCCGTCACCCTCGCCGGATGTTGATTATACCATGGAGATTGACCTGGGGGAGATATCCAAAGGTATTCATTATATCGAAGCAATGGCTGTCTCACGAAACGGTTTATTGACACCGGTTTCCAAAGGCATTTTCTTCAGCCTGTATTCCGAACCACTGAATATAAGCTCACTGGAATACTATTTTGAAGCCGAAGATTCATCGATGAGTCAGGTTTATGCCACAAGTGATTTCGATCCTTCCCCGCATGTCACCCTCGATTCCGTTACTTTTGCAATTCCTGTGACCTCTCTTGAGAACATGAAGCATTATGTTATTTACATAAGAGCCGTGGATGAAGCCGGGAATAAAGGATTTTTCCAGGGCGATACGATTGTTTATCATGGTACAACCGGCTTAAAAGACAGGATATATCTGGCAACGGATATCATGGTTTATCCCAATCCGGTCTCTGGCTTGCTCAACATGAGATTCATCAATCTGTACATTCCCGGTGATTATTTTATCAGGTTCTATGATATGGCCGGCCGGATGGTGATGGAAAAAGAGTTTTTCTTAAGCAGGGAGGATGATTATATAATACTTGAAACTTCAGGACTTATGACGGGAGTTTACCGGATTATTGTTTATACAGATGCAGGCGATCGGGTTGCGCAAAGCGAATTTGTAAAAAGATAAAGAATAAAAGAGGGCATTTCTGTTTTTGGTCATACAATAAAACCGTCGTAAAATATTTTTAATGCGGGTAAATACAGCTGCACCATGAAAGCATTTAAAGCGGATGTTGTTTATATTTAATGCGGTTCTGTATAATAATAAGTCTCTGTTTATATTTTAAGGCTTTTCTGTTTGTCTGTCATCGATCCTTCCCTGCTGAGGTAACTGATCAATGCTGTTTTCTACGGAGAATTCACTCATCGGCCTGTAATTGTCGCCATCCAGTTCAGTAAACCGGATGTTATATCCTTTCATCCCGATGATAAGTGAGATGGCAGTTTCCACATGTTTTCTCAGTGGTCTGTAGATCCAGTCCAGTTCGCCGGGACCGTTTTCTGTTTCGCGTTCGGTTTTCTGCCGGATCTCCTCTTTTATCCGGCTGGCCAGTTTGTCAAGCTTCGGATTGGTTTTCCAGTGTTTGGGTCCAAAAAATGGTTTATTGTATTCAAGTATCTCGGCAATTTCCCAGGTGCAGTTTCTTTTTGAAAAGGACAAAAACTGCGGATTGGCATTGGCAATACAAATCTCCCTTCTGCCTTCATCGATCTTGTAAAGCAGTTTCCTGAAATCCACACCATACTTGGCAATAAAATCAACATGCAATACGCCGATAAACAGGATGGTTTTATCACCTTCCTTCAATTCGCGGTTGACCGTTCTTTTGAAGTTGGTATCCACCTCTATCAGTCCCAGGTCAAGGATGTTGTTTATTTCGGAGATATTCAGCTTACGGATTGCCAGCTCCGCCATATCCTCTTTTAGTGAGGAGTTTTCGGCTTTCATACGCTGAATTTCATCATTCAGAATATCAATTTGTTTTTCTTTTTCTTTCAGGAAAAGTTCCCATAAAAGAAAAACAAAAACAGCAACTCCGATAATTACCAGTCCTGCCACAAGGATCTCGTTGAATAAAAGGACGAGACCGGCGGCAATAAGCAGTATTGATATCAGGTAAAACCTTAGCTTTTTGAATCTGAACATTTTATATAAGAACTAAGAATGCATTGCAATGACTGATCAAATATGATGCATTGATATTATTTATTAAATGCGATTGCATTGATATTAATGCCAACGCGAATTTAATGAAAAGAGAGGGATTTCATCAAATTTGCTGTTAATTCTGTTTTTGCTGGTATGGTTAAGGACCGAACCGGAACGGGGTGTGGTACTGAATACCACAGCTTGAGCCTGGTCTGCCACTGAGCACCGCGGGAGGGATTGAATACGCACCTTTGTAATGAACCAAAATTCTGTTATTTTTGCACTTCGATTGAAAGCGATATCATGCAACAACCACCTGATGAAAGATTATTTTCAGATTTTCCGGAGGTAACAAGGCAGGAGTGGGAGAAAAAAATCCGGGAAGACCTTAAGGATCCTGACCATGAGAAAAAGCTTGTATGGCATACCCGTGAGGGTTTTGATGTTAAAGCGTTTTACTGTGCCGAAGACCTGCAGCATCTGAAATACCTGGAGGGCATCCCGGGCGAATTCCCGTATGTCAGAACCGGAAAAACAGAACTGAATAAATGGGAAATACGCCAGGATATAACTATCGGTGATCCTGAAAAAGCAAACAAGACCGCTCTCCGTATCCTGAAAAAAGGGGTTACTTCACTGGGACTGAAAACAGACGGTAAAATGACTGGTTCGGCGAAGAGATTATCCCTGCTTCTAAAAGGCATTCCACTGGACCGGGTCACAATCAACCTGCTGACCGGGAAAGATACCCCGAAAGTCATTGAATACATGTTTGAGGAAATCAGCAGAAGAAAGTTAGATGCAAATGAATTAAAAGGCTCGTTTGATTTTGATCCGATTGGAAGCCTTACCATCAATGGTAACTTTTACCATAGTCTGGACACTGATTTTAATAGTCTGAAAATCCTCATTCTAAGAGCCTCCGGAACGCTTTCATCATATAAAGTGGTAGAAGTTAACGGATTGAATTTCAGTAATGCCGGGGCGAACATTGTTCAGGAGCTTGCATTTGTATTGTCAATGGGTAACGATTACCTGGCAGCATTGACTGAAAGAGGTTTAAAAGCTGATGATATTGCCCCCAGGATGCATTTTGTATTCGGCATCGGATCAGATTATTTCATGGAGATAGCAAAACTGAGAGCTGCAAGACTTTTGTGGGCACAAATCGTTAAGGCTTATCATCCTGAAGATGATGCTTCAGCAGGAATGTTTATTCATGCCGTTACAACCCGGTGGAACAGAACCCTGTGCGATCCGTATGTTAACATGCTCCGGTCAACCACCGAATCAATGTCTGCCATCCTTGGAGGGGCTGATTCGGTCGAAATCACACCTTTTGATTCCGCATATGCTGTGGAATCGGAGTTCTCGCTGCGCAATGCCCGCAATACACAAATCTTGTTAAAGGAAGAAGCATCCTTTGATAAGGTCATTGATCCGGCTGCCGGTTCATACTATATTGAGAATTTAACCCATCACCTTGTACAGAAAGCATGGGACCTGTTTCTTGAAACAGAGGATAAAGGAGGTTATATAAAGGCTTTCAGGGCTGGATTCATCCAGGAGATCCTCGCCAAAACTGCCCGGCAGCGGATGTATGATATTGCCACCGGACAGGAGGTGCTGGTAGGAACAAACAAGTATCCTGATCAAAATAAACTCCAGGATAATAAAACTGAACTGACTGATCAGAAAGAAAAACAACCTGAAGGCAGGATTGCACGGCCAATCACATTGCTGCGAGGAGGAGCTGAATTTGAAAAACAGTGTCTCAAATCATGATCTGTGAATCGAAATGGATTACATGCGTCCGGATTTCAGAAATATTGACATTCAAAAGACAAAGTTTTCCTCTTCAGGGAAACCTGAAACAGGTGTATGGAATACTGCCGAACAGATACCTGTTAAAAGCCTCTATACGGCAGAAGATTTGCAAGGCATGGAGCATCTGAGCTATGCAGCCGGCATACCTCCTTTTCTCCGCGGGCCCTATTCCACCATGTACATCATCCGGCCATGGACAATCCGTCAATATGCAGGATTTTCCACTGCTGAAGAATCGAATGCTTTTTACCGGAGAAACCTGGCAGCCGGACAGAAGGGTTTATCTGTTGCTTTTGACCTTGCCACGCACCGCGGATATGACTCCGACCATGAAAGGGTTGTCGGGGATGTTGGAAAAGCAGGTGTGGCTGTTGATTCGGTGCTGGATATGAAAATCCTTTTTGATCAGATACCATTAAATCAGATGTCGGTTTCCATGACCATGAATGGTGCCGTGCTGCCGGTAATGGCTTTTTACATTGTTGCTGCCCTGGAGCAGGGGGCAAAGCTGGAAGAGCTGAGCGGCACCATCCAGAATGATATTCTGAAAGAGTTCATGGTAAGGAATACCTATATTTATCCACCGGATATGTCAATGCGGATCATCGCAGACATCTTTAAATACACTGCACAAAAGATGCCGAAGTTCAATTCGATCAGCATTTCGGGATATCATATGCAGGAAGCGGGTGCTCCGGCTGACATAGAGCTGGCTTATACGCTGGCTGACGGACTGGAATATCTGCGCACGGGAGTGAATACCGGGCTGGATATCGATTCCTTTGCACCGCGCATATCGTTTTTCTTTGCCACAGGCATGAACCATTTTATGGAAATTGCCAAATTAAGGGCTGCACGTATGTTATGGGCAAAGATTGTCAGGCAGTTCAATCCTGAAAACCCCAGATCCATGGCTTTACGCACTCACTGTCAGACATCGGGCTGGAGCCTGACAGAGCAGGATCCGTTTAACAATGTTACGCGAACGTGTATCGAAGGCATGGCCGCTGTGCTTGGTCACACCCAGTCGCTGCACACCAACGCACTGGATGAAGCTTTTGCCCTGCCGACCGATTTTTCAGCCGGGATTGCCAGAAATACACAGCTGTATCTCCAGGAAGAGACCCAGGTATGCAGGGTGGTGGATCCCTGGGCAGGATCATATTATGTGGAATCTTTAACACATCACCTGGCACACAGGGCATGGAAGCACATCATGGAAATCGAGGAACTTGGAGGGATGTCTCATGCCATTGAAACAGGCCTGCCAAAGATGAGGATCGAGGAAGCGGCTGCCCGGAAACAGGCCAGGATAGATTCAGGGAAAGATATCATTGTCGGGGTGAACAAATTCCGGCTTGAAAAAGAGGAACCTTTGGAAATTCTTGAAGTTGACAACACTGCTGTGCGGGGAATGCAGATTAAAAGACTTGCCATGCTGAAGAAAGAGAGAGAAAACAAAGCGGTGCGGATGGCATTGGACCAGATAACCGCTGCAGCAGGATCAGGCAGCGGAAACCTGCTGGAATTGTCAGTGGAGGCGGCCCGACACAGAGCAACACTGGGTGAAATATCTGATGCCATTGAAAAAGTTTGTGGCAGGTACAAAGCAGTCGTCAGGGCAATATCAGGGGTTTATTCTTCCGAGAATATGAATAATCCGGAATTTGTCAGGGCCAGGACTTTGTGTGAGGAATTTGCCAGACGCGAAGGTCGTCAGCCCAGGATCATGGTTGCCAAACTCGGTCAGGACGGGCACGACCGGGGAGCCAAGGTGATATCGACAGGATATGCAGATATCGGATTTGATGTGGATATCGGACCGCTTTTCCAGACCCCTGCCGAAGCAGCGCGTCAGGCAATGGAAAATGATGTTCATGTTCTTGGCATTTCAAGCCTTGCTGCCGGACATAAAACCCTGGTACCACAGGTCATTGAAGAACTGAAAAAACAGGGACGTGAAGATATCATAGTGGTTGTTGGCGGAGTAATACCTGCGCAGGATTATGATTTTCTTAACAAGGCAGGAGTAACAGCTGTTTTCGGTCCCGGTGTCTCTGTTACAACTACCGGCAGGAAAATACTTGAACTGTTACACCAGGGCTTATCTTAGTTGATTCACTCTTTTTGAAATATTTTGTACATTTGATAAAATAAATACAAACTGACATGGAAGAGCAAGAAAGAACATCTTACGGTCAGGGACTGGGAATTGCAGGACTTATTCTGGGTATCCTGGCCATTCCTCTTGGAATCATACCCTGTACTTTTGTATTCGGACTGGTATTTGGAGTTACAGGCATTGTGCTGGGTGCAGTTGCCTATACCCAGGCTAAAAAGGCAAACGGACCGGTAGGACTGGCAATCGGAGCACTCACCGTTTCGATAGTTGGCACGTGTATTGCCCTTATATGGACAATGCTGGTCGTTTCAGCACCGGACTTCAAATGGGTAGATCTGCAGCATAAGCTGGAAAATATAGATAAAGCTGTTAAAAAAACAGAAGAGATTGACAAGGCTTTTGAAAGTTTCGATGAGGAAATGGAAGACATCCTTGAGGATCTGGAGGAGAACGACACTACGCTGCACCTTGAGATTGACCTTGATGAATCGCTGGAAGGACTTTCAGAGGAGGAAAGAGCAAGAAAACTGGGCAAGGCGGCCGGAAAAGCTGTTAAGGAATTTATCAGAGAGGTCAGAGACACCGCAAAATCAGAGGAATAATGTGTTCGCATTAAGAAGCTGTGAGGTCGTTTCTTTTGGAAAACAATCAGTTCATATATTAGAATACTATGCAATCCTGACGCTTCGAAAAGCAATTGTTACACATCAATAAATACCGTCAGATTCTTACATATGAAAAATAAATATTACCTGCCAGAAAAGCTAAAAAATTAGTATTTACAATAAAAAACCAATATCCGGCAAGGAAATGCTGCGCCATCCGTACATCTTCATCAACGCTGCTTTTATTGTCATTATCCTGGGGATCATGTTGTATTCAGTCATTTTTACACCGGACAGATCATATCATCCTCTCCCCTCCGTTTATAAAGAAATAACAGGAAATGAGCCTGTCAGTACAGGACTGTCACGAAGTTTTTCAGCGATCGTCAGGCTGGATCTTAGAAAAGCAATTGAATACAATCCTTTTGGGGTCAGGATATTTCTATTTTTCATTGTACAACTGCTTTTCAGGATTAATTTTTTCATGATTGCCAGGAGAAGAACTGCGGATGTACCTCTGATAATTTTAGATATAGCTTTGTCTGTGGGAGTTTTTATCATTGCCTTCTGGCCTTTTCTTGTCAATGCTGTAAAAGCAATGACCGGATTTCCCGGTCTTTTCTGATGTTATAAAAGCAATTCATGAATGTTCCCGGCACTGTCTTTCATCCTGATCCCTTTTTCGGTTTCCTGTAAAGTACAGCATACGGTGTTGAGGTCATGCTCAAAAAAAAGGATGTAGTTGTTCCTGAAAGCCTCATCCAGGAATTTTTCTTTTTCCTTAAGCGATAACAGCGGCTGGGTATCATATCCGCAAATCCATGAAAGAGGTATGTGTGCCGAGGTAGGTATCAGATCAGATACATAAACAATGATACGGCCCTGATACCGTATAAAAGGAACGGCCATTCCCTGGCTATGTCCGTTGTATAGCCTGATCCGGACATTTGGTGTCAGATCAAAGTCATGCTTAAAAGGTTTCAGCTGTCCTGATTCATGAAGAGGCAGCATATTCTCTTTCAGGTATGAAGGTTTTTCCCTCAGATTGGGATTCATTGCCCAATTCCATTGATCATTGCTGCACCAGTAAGTAGCACCGGGGAAGGTGGCCTGAAATGCTTTTTTATTTTGATCATATTCCACAGCACCACCGCAATGATCAAAATGCAGGTGTGTCAGTATCACATCGGTGATATCGCTTTTGCTGATTCCTTCTTTACTGAGTGATTTGTCAAGTGAATCATTGCCATTCAGGTAGTAATAGCCGAAGAACTTTTCGTTCTGCTTCCTGCCAAGCCCCGCATCAATCAGGATTTTCCTGTTTTCATCCTCAATAAATAAAGCACGGAGAGACAGGTTGCACATGTTGTTTTCGTCTGCAGGATATACCATTTGCCATAACGATTTGGGCACGACGCCAAACATCGCGCCACCGTCAAGTTTAAAATTACCTGTTTCGATACCGGCCAGTCTCATTTGATTATCCGTTGTGGTAGTAACGTTAAAAATAGCATATTGTTTATAAATAATAAAATCCGGATTGATTTACCGGATCAGATACTTTATTTTCGTTTTTGCATTAGCTGTAAAACATCAGTATTTTTTGTGAGGTCTATTCAATAAGCATATTTTTAACCGGCTGTCATCTGCAGTAATAAAGTTAGGTTGTGAGATATTTGCTGATCACCGTTGGAACCAGTAAATAATTAAATAATCCATAATTATCATATTTTTTCACTATTATCCGACTAAATTTATTTTTCTTTAATTTTCATTCTGTATGGCCTATGGAATGGGCATTGTTTTTTTATTTCTAAA
>JAFGBD010000056.1 GCA_016933335.1 Bacteroidales bacterium
ATAGGCAAAGCCATAAGAACATTACCACCGTCTAAGACGGTGGGTTTTTAAGTTGAACTAAAATTTTTATTTTATGAATGTCAGTTTTCCCTGTTACCAGATCTATATAAATACAGCTTTCCCTCATTTACATCTATTTGTTGATCTTCTCCATTTCTTAAGTATAATTATATCACTTTCTTGGATTATAATACTCTTTAACCGATTAAACTCAAGGGTATAAATAAAATCTGTATAATCAATAAAATCTATGTAATATGGAAAATTAATTCCTTTTATAATTTGCTTTTTTGTTATATATACTTTACATTTGGTACGACTATTTGTAAACTATAGTTTTATGATATATCGTCCATACTGGTTAAAACTGATAAAGAATGCATGGGATATCCGGCCACTGATCTGGTTATCGGGCGTTCGCAGAAGTGGCAAAACCACTTTATGCAAAATGGTCCCTGATGCAGTATATTTAAATTGCGACCTGCCATCAGTAGCCAGGCAACTTGAAAATCCGGAATTTTTCTATAATAACCTGAAAAAGGATGCGACCGTGATATTTGATGAAATTCACAGGCTTAACGATCCCAGCGGGATATTGAAAATAGGGACCGATGAATTTCCACGATTAAAAATCCTTGCAACCGGTTCGTCTACCCTGGCAGCTACTAATAAATTCCGTGATTCATTAACAGGACGTAAAATACAACTATTTCTTCCCCCTGTATTATGGAATGAATGCATAAATGATTTTGATATCCGGAATTTTGATGAAAGGCTCAGGAGGGGCGGATTGCCGGAGTTCCTTTTATCGGATGACAAAAAGGAGGAATTATATACAGAATGGATTGAAAGTTACTATGCCAGGGATATACAGGAACTGTTCAGTGTAAGGAACAGGGCGGGTTTCCTTAAACTTCTGTATTTACTGTTTATGCAAAGCGGTGGAATGTTTGAAATTACGTCACTGGCAAAAGAAAGTGGAATGAGCAGGCCCACGGTTATGTCGCATCTGGAAGCATTGACGGTAGCACATACAATTACCACTGTACAGCCTTTTTTCGGTGGCGGGAAAAAGGAAATTGTAAAACGTCCGAAAGTTTATGGATTCGATACAGGATTTGTGACGCTCATAAAAGGCTGGAATGAGATCAGAGAATCTGACCGGGGATTATTGTGGGAACATCTGGTACTGGATATGCTCAGGGTATCTTTTGGCAATGTTTATTACTGGACAGATAAGGAAAGAAATGAAATAGATTTTATTGTTAAAGGGAAAGGCAGAGAAATTCACACCATAGAATGTAAAATTAATCCTGATAAATATTCTGATCGTGCTATAAAAAAATTCCGGACTTATTACCCCAAGGGGAAAAACTATTGCTTCTCCCCTCATGTAAAAATTCCTTATATAACTGACATAAATGGAATTGAGGTATACATCCTGTCGGTTGCAGATAATGAGGGGAAAAAGGTAGCATGATCTTCCTTATTAAAACAACACATAATTGCGCACATCAAAATGTATATCTGTAGTATTGAGAAAAGTAGAAATCATGAACAACGAAGAAATCCGTGAATACTGCCTTTCCAAACCCGGCGTTACCGGGAGTCTGCTATTTAATGATACGGCTTTGGTTTTTAAGGTTATGGATTAAATGTTTGCTTTGCTTGATCTGTCTGAAGATAATCGCGGTATCAGCCTGAAATGTGATTCGTAACTGGCACTGGAGCTACGTGAGCAATATCCTGAAGTAACTTCTGCATATCACTTCAACAAGGTCATTATCATTTTTTCTTATGCTTAATCAAAATAACCAATGATATCAATGTAATGTTGAAGTTGAAGTTCAAATTCGCATAATTTTCCCGTTAGATCAGCAGATTTTTTAGATACATCCAAACAAGTTAAAAAATAAAATCTATTTATTAGTAATATCCATTATTGTTAATTACCATGAAATATAGAAATTGTATATCTTAAATTCATGGAAATATTTCATTTTTTTGCTTAAAATGCTTAAATTTATCATGAAATATAGAAATTGTATATCTTAAATTCATGAAAAATTATCTGGATCGATTAGCTGAAAATCAAATATTGAGGGACTTACAGCAATTTCCTGTAGTTGGTATTGTGGGACCAAGACAAGTTGGCAAAACAACCCTGGCAAAGATGCTCATGTCAAAGCTGGACAAAAAAGTGTATTACATGGACCTGGAATTGCAGGAAGACCTTACAAAGCTTGAAAATGCTGAATTCTATTTTAATACACATCGGGAAGATTGTATCATCCTTGATGAAATTCAAAACCTGCCTGAATTATTCCCCGTGATACGAGGATTAGTTGATCAGTACAGGATTCCGGGAAGATTCATTATTTTAGGATCAGCTTCACCCAACCTGATAAGAAAAAGTTCCGATTCTCTTGCAGGTCGAATAGCATATACGATATTACATCCCCTTAATATCAAGGAAATGTCAGTGCAGACCAGCATGGAAACTCATTGGTTTTCAGGAGGCTTTCCTGAATCAGTACTGGCGAAAGATATTCCGGCATCCAGAAACTGGTTACGCAATTTTGTTCAGACTTATACGGACAAAGACCTTCCTTTGCTTGGAATGCCGGCTGTCCCAATGGTCATCAGAAGGTTTTTAACCATGTTAGCTAATTATCAGGGGGGAATATGGAATGCAAGTAACTTTGCAAAATCAATGGGATTGACCTACCATACGATGAACAGGTATTTGGATTTTCTGGAAGAGTCCTTCCTTGTTACAAGATTATTTCCTTATAGTCATAACATCAAAAAAAGGCTGGTAAAATCTCCCAAAGTATATATCAGTGACAGTGGAGTATTGCACTACCTTGCCTCAGTTTCCGACTTTGAACAGTTGCAGGGGAATGTATTGATTGGTAATTCCTGGGAAGGTTACGTTATTGAGCAAATACGGGAATTGATTCCCCCTGATATTGATCTGTATTACTATCGGACACACAATGGGGCAGAATGCGATCTTGTCCTGGTTAAAGGATTACAGCCTATTTCTGCTATAGAGATCAAGTATACCTCTGCTCCAAAAATCCCTAAAGGGTATAGTATTGCTATTGAAGATCTTAAAACACATGATAATTATATTATTACACCTTATTCTGATTCCTATATGAAATCCGAAAATCTCAGGGTGTGCAGCCTGATTGAATATTTAGATAAATATATTATCAGATAAGCTTTAAAATGATATAAATCGATTTGTTATTATGAACAACGAAGAAATCCGCGAATACTGCCTGGCTAAACCCGGTGTTACCGAGAGTTTGCCATTTAATGATACGGCTTTGGTTTTTAAAGTCATGGACAAAATGTTTGCTTTGCTTGACTTATCGGAAGATAGCCGGGGAATAACCCTGAAATGTGATCCGGAACTGGCGTTAGAGCTTCGTGAACAATATCCTGAAGTAACTCCTGCTTATCACTTCAACAAGGTCATTATCTTTTAATTATATACTGTAATGACAATTGACATGGCCTATGATATCAGCGAAGGAGCAAATGGGAATATTCAGTGATGAATATGAATTTTATCATCTACGATCGCTTTCCCCGGATTATCCGACACTTATATTTTAGGCAGATTTAGCTTATTTACAAACGCAGCATGCCGCGGATCAGTATACAGCGGTTTCCACAAAGGCATAACAGCAATCCATGGTATCCAGACATGGTGTGGTTCATAACCAATCCATTTAAAGGCTTCATCGAGCATGCCTAATGCTCCGTACAACACCGCAAGTCCCAATGCGTTCCAGCCACTCAATTCAGTTTTTTCGAGTTGGTTCAGAATTTTCACTGCTTCATCCCGGTATCCGGTTAATGCATATGTATATCCCAGTACCCATCCCCAAGGTGGAGCAAACTCTGCAAGTTTCTGATGGGCTTCTATGGCCTCATCTTTTCTGCCCATGGCCAGATAGGTCTCACCAAGAACAAAATGACCTACAGGATAATCCTTTAGAATGTCAAATGACTTATGAGCTTGCAGAATAGCATCATCATACCTGCCAAGGTATGATAGTAATGCTCCAAAGAAGGCAGCAATACCAGGATTGAAAGGATCACACTTCCAGGCAAGTTCATGCTCAACGAGCGCTTCTTCGTTACGGCCGAAAAGAAAAAGAGTCCAGGCATATTGATAATGCGCAATGCTTAAGTTTGGATTTAGCTCAACTGCCCGCTTAAAATACTTCTCAGCCTCATGAAAATCCCAGTTAACATACATGCATATTTCGGCCAGGGCTAATTGGGCCTCTGCCAGATTTGGGTCAAGTTTTATTGCCTGTCGCCCTGCCGATTCAGCTTTCACATAGGCATCCCCGGCATTAAAAGGTCCATGGGCAATATCCAGGTAACCGAGTGCCAGTCCGGCATAGGCCAGAGGTTCGGCGGGATCGATCCGGACTGCCTCATGAAGATATTCCAATCCCTTCTTTATTCCTTCCGGTGTTTGCTGGTACAAATTATACTTACCGCGAAGATAAGCCTTATAGGAATTGGGATTTACCTCTCTTATTTCATCCAGTTGTGTTTGTTGCTCGGGAGAAAGGGTATATTGAATTTCACTGGCTACTTTCCTGATCACCTGGCCATATAACTTCAGGATATTGTCCATGTCTACATCAAAGGTTTGTGCCCACAGCTGTTTTTCTTCAGGAAAGGCATTGAATAATTTAAGCTGAATCCTGATTTTTCCCTCCACAATCATTACCGATGCTTCAATAATTGCATCCACCCCTAATTCAGTGGCTATCTCTTTGATGGTCTTTTCTGAATTGGTATATGCCAATACAGATGTTTTTGATACCACCCTGATGGCTCCCAACTGACCCAATTCACTGATCAGGGCATCATGCATTCCAAAGATAAGGAATGCCTGGTTGTCATCTCCCGTATAATTGTCAAATGGAAGCACAGCAATGGATTTTATGTGGTTTTCAGGTATTTCAAAATGATCTGTTTTTTCGTCCCTATCGGGTTCTGATACATATTTTTTCCTTGCCTCTCCTGGCGGGTATCCATAATAATCGTGGAAACATTTGGAAAAATAAGTGGTGCTGCCAAAACCTACCCCATAAGCTACTTCTGCAACTGTACCCGCTTGTTGTTGAAGCAATTCCTTCGCACGTTTCAACCTTGTCTCACGAATAAACTGGCTGACGGATTGTTTGGCAATTGCTTTTAATTTCCTGTGAAGCCCTGAGTGGCTTATGCTCATTTTCTTAGCAAGTTCAGTTACCCCGAAACTATTATTGGTAAAATTTTCTTCAACAATTTGGGTAAGTTTGTCGATGTACTTTTGCTCGGAGGGGAAATACACTGTCATGATGTAGGGTTTAATTATTGACTTTGTTCCTTAATTGTGAACAAGATACAAAAAAAAAGGAAGAGGAAGTAATCCCTCTTCCTAAAAAGGGTCATTCAATAATCAAAACCTTCAAATAATCAGGTGTAAGCAAAAGGGAATTAATCACTTATTTAATATAGCCTTCGGTTGAATAGAAGAATCCGACTTGAGAGTCAAATATGTACTTCCATTTAGCGGTCAAACCCTTCACTTCACCTTCTTTGCCTGTGCCAACGGCATCAACATCAATGGTAAAATGACCAGGGACTTCCGAAAGTGTGAAGTAACCATGCCAGGTTATCTCCCATCTCCCATCGTTTTCCTCAGCGTTACCCCCCACAAAAATCTCTGCCTTTCCCCATGCTTTTGCGGGTGAGGCAAAAGCCTGACCATCCCAAATAAAGTTTTCATACCAAATGGATGTTCCGGTAACCCTCGGGTCGCTGGCCTGATCGTACCATTCTGCAACAACCCCCATCACATGGGTCTTACCATTAGGTAAGATTTTTGTTGTACCGGGATCAATAGGATTTATAACTGGTATCGACGTACCGGTAAATGCTGTTTTAACTTTCGTAGCTTTCAAAGAGATATTTTCCTGGTCAGCCAGGTCAGGCTCAGGAGGTACAGATTCCATTTTTTCGCAACCAAAAAAGATAATGGCTGCTCCAATTACCAAAAGCATTAGTTTTGAATGTTTCATGGTTTCTTGTTTTTTAATTGGTTAAACATGATGATTTCGATAAGGTAAAGTTCGCATATAAGAGGAAGCTGAACCAAGAAGCTATATCTCAAAAAGATTAAAAGATCAGGCGGGGTTTAAACCATGTTGCAAATAGTTTAAATTATATTGAAACATACTTTTTCCTGATGTAAGAGATAATTTGAATCAGTTACAGCAAAATAAGTATTAAAATATAAAATTCTGTGCTGAACAGAATTATCAAATAAGTTATAAATTGCAGAATGAATCTTTACTATAGTGAACAACGAAGAAATCCGTGAATACTGCCTTTCAAAACCCGGGGTAACAGAAAGCTTACCTTTTAATGATACAGCTTTGGTTTTTAAGGTTATGGACAAAATGTTTGCTTTGCTTGATCTGTCTGAAGATTCCAGGGGAATAACCCTGAAATGCGATCCGGAACTGGCGCTGGAACTCAGGGAGCAATATCCTGAAGTGACTCCTGCTTACCATTTCAACAAAAAACACTGGATAACTGTTTACATGGACGGATCTGTCGGTGCCAGGCTGATTTTTAAATGGGTCGACCACTCGTATCAGCTGGTTGCAGATAAGCTGTCCGTATCGCAAAAAAAGCTGCTGAAAGATTTTTAAAAAAGTATTAATGTGCTTATTATAAATCAAAAAAAATAAACATGAAAAGACTAATAAGGTATTTTCTGCAGGGCTTGCTCTATTTAGCGCCCACAGCCATCACCCTTGCCCTTGTCTATTTGATATTTACCAGGGTGGACAGCGGCATGCGCGATCTGATCGGTAAGTTCTTTAATATCGACATCCCCGGCATCGGTGTTCTTGCTTTGTTTGTGATCATCACACTGCTGGGGTTCATCGGCCAGTCAATCATTTTCAGGCCGCTCAGAAGGCTGGTAGACAACATCATGGCCAAAGCTCCTTTTGTGAAGCTCATCTATTCGTCCATCAAAGACCTGATGTCGGCTTTTGTCGGTACAGAGAGAAAATTCGACAAGCCTGTGCTGGTGAAGGTCAACCTTATCTCAGACCTCGAGAAGATGGGATTCCTCACACAGAGTGATCTGTCCGAACTCAACATCAAAGACAAGGTGGCTGTATATTTTCCTCACTCCTATAATTTCTCAGGCGAGATGTTCATTGTACCTGCAGAGCATGTCACCCCGCTGGACATCCCCCCGGCCGAAGCCATGAAGTTCATTGTATCCGGAGGGGTAACCAAAGTATGGCTGAATAACCAAAAATCTTCATAACTTTAGGCCGGATAAAATCATACTTCATGTCCTCATATCTTGTCAGCGACATATCAACAATCCTCGGAAAAGTAGTCATCAGGGATGATGCTGTTATCCGTAATATCCTCATAGACAGCAGGAATATTAACTCACCGGCAGACTCCGTTTTCTTTGCGCTCACCGGCAAAAACCACAACGGGCATGATTATATCGGCGAGCTCTATGATAAAGGCGTGAGGACGTTCGTGGTATCCGGGAAGGCCAATTATGAAATAAAATACCCTGAAGCAACTTTCATACTGGTATCTGACACGCTGCAGGCATTGCAGTCGCTGGCTGCAAACCACCGCAAAAAATTCCGTATTCCCGTGGTTGCCGTCACCGGCAGTAACGGCAAGACCATTGTCAAAGAGTGGCTGTACCATACCCTGGCCCTTTCAGGAAATATCGTCCGCAGTCCCAGGAGCTACAACTCCCAGGTTGGTGTGCCCCTGTCGCTCTGGCTGATGCAGGAAGATAATGACCTGGCCGTTTTCGAGGCAGGCATCTCGAAGCCCGGAGAGATGGAAAAGCTGGCGGAGATGATCAGGCCCGATACAGGTATCTTCACAAACATCGGCGAAGCGCACCAGGAGAATTTCTCCGATCCAGGACAGAAAATTACTGAAAAACTGCATCTTTTCCGTTCCTGCCGGACCATCATCTATTGCAGCGATCATGAACTGATACATCAAACCATCCAGAAAAATCCGCAGCTGAAAAATGCCACCCTCTTTACCTGGTCTGTGAAGAAAAGAGCCTCGCTCCGGATCACCGGTATCAGCAGGCAACCCGGCTTTACCACCATCAGTGGCAGGTATTCGGGCAGCGATTACACGATAACCATTCCCTTTAATGACAATGCCTCCGTCGAAAATGCCATTCATGTCTGGGCCTACCTTTTGCAGTCCGGCCGGTTCAACAAACAGACAGCCTCCCAGATGAAGTCATTGCCGCCTGTTGCCATGCGGCTGGCGCTGAAAAAAGGCATTAACCGCTGCACCCTCATCAACGACAGTTATAATTCAGATATCAATTCCCTGGCCATTGCCCTTGACACGCTGAATATGCAGAAGCAGCATCAGCGCAGGACGGTGATATTGTCAGACCTGTTCCAGACCGGCATGAAAGAAGAGGTGCTTTACAAAAAAATAGCCGCCTTATTAAAAGAAAAAAAAGTTACAAGGTTTATCGGGATCGGACCGGCCCTGTCGCGAAACAAAAAACTGTTCGACCTGCCCTCCGCATTCTATGAATCAACCGAATCTTTGCTTTCTGTCGTTTTATCCCTGTTCCTGCAGGATGAAGCCATCCTGATAAAGGGATCAAGGCAGTTTGAGTTTGAAAAGATCTCTGCTGCCCTGGAGGAGAAGAAACACAACACCAGGCTTGAGATCAACCTTAATGCGCTTGTTTCAAACCTGAACTATTACCGCTCGCTGATCAGCGATGATACCATGATGATGGTGATGGTCAAAGCCCTTTCTTATGGCAGCGGTTCTTATGAAATAGCCAATGTGCTTCAGTTTCAGCGGGTGGACTACCTGGGCGCGGCCATTGCCGACGAAGGTGCCGAGCTGAGAAATGCCGGCATCACCCTTCCCATTATGGTGATGAATCCCGATCCCGGGAGCTTCGATATGATCATCCGTAACAGGCTTGAGCCGGAGATATACGGTTTCACCAGCCTGCGACTCTTTGAGCAGGCTGTCATCCGCAACCAGGAAGCAATATATCCTGTCCACCTTAAGATCGACTCCGGGATGCACCGCCTCGGGTTCCTGGAAGAAGAGGCGGAAAAACTATGCAGCTACCTGAAAAACAACCGTAACATCATTGTGAAATCGGTTTTTTCGCACCTGGCAGCCACCGACGAGCCCCTGCATGACAAATTTTCGGTACGCCAGATCAATGCATTCGTAAAAACCGCGCGCAGGATAGCCGATGCCCTGGGCTATCCTGTCATCCGCCACATACTTAATTCATCGGGGATAGAACGGTTCCCCGAAGCCCAGTTCGAGATGGTGCGGCTGGGCATCGGCATCTATGGTTTCAGTCCCTCTAACCAGAAAAAACTGCGTAATGTCCATTCGCTGAAAAGCACCATCCTCCAGGTGAAGCTTGTCAGGGCAAATGAAACAGTAGGTTACGGCAGGGCAGGAAAGGCAAAAAAAGACACCCTCATCGGTATTGTGCCGGTGGGTTATGCAGACGGACTGGACCGCAGGCTTGGCAGGGGTAAGGGAAAATTCCTAATCAACGATAAAATGGCGCCCATCATTGGTAACATCTGCATGGATATGAGCATGGTGGATCTCACAGGCATTGATGCACATGAAGGCGACGAGGTGGTGATCTTCGGTGACAAATACCCCATGACAGAGATGGCAAAACAGATGAATACCATCCCCTATGAGATCTTAACAGGCATCTCGCACAGGGTCAAAAGGGTCTACTATCATGAATAAAAGACGGATCACCTGTAAGCGGGTGAAATGCCGGAATTGCAGATTAACTGAATATTCTCACCAGCAGCGGGGCGACAACTGTAATGATTCCAAGGATGATGATCATCGCCAGAAAAAACTTATACCGCATGCTGTATGAGCTGAGCAGGCTTGCATCGTAATATTTGTCAACATCATTGTCCTTGTACATGCGTACCAGTCCCGATAATAACTTGAGCCTCATGTCACGTCCGGCCAGCAGCGCCTTTGCGATGATGAAATTAATTACTATCACTGCAGCAGTCAGTATGCTCAATATGATGTCGTCATATGGCCGGTGTCCCTGTGATTCGGGTTCTGCCACCCCCCAGTTTATAGCAAGTATCACAAGGTTCAGCACCACGGATGAAAGAACAAATACGGTATCTGTTCTTGCGTTTTGCTGGAGCTCACTGGTAATGTGCTCATGAATTTCTTTGATCATGGTCATGGATTTTTGGTTCGTTTTCGAAATTTAAGAGATATGTTTAAGAATATTATTAAGATCAAAACATATTTAATAATGAATACATGCATTTTACAGCAGAGGTTCCTGCCGGGTAAACTCTGCATGGTATTTTGTTCCGGCCGGCAATGACCAGTCAAGCTTCAATATATTTCCATGAATGGCATACTCATAGATCATTTTACCATCTTCACCTCCGGGTCCTGTAAGGTTCAAGGTAAGTTGATTCGCAGATGTGTCCCATGTGCCCTGAAATGTTACCAGCGGACCACTGATATTGGTAGTTTGCTCTGCAGTACCATCATCTTTAATGTTGAATGTCCATACAAGTCCGATTGAATCAAGCTGATGTTCTGAATATGTTCCGGTTTCTTCATGATTTTTCCAACTCACTTCAGTTATTTTCCATCTGCCAACCAATGCCATATCATTCCCGGGTTCTTCAGTATTTTCATCCTTATTGCAGCCCTGCGTCAACAAAGAAAACAGGACTATGCATAATATGGCTGCTGTTATTGGTTTAAATATATTCATGGTATCCTCCGTTTTTGATCGTAAATTAATCATTAAAAAGGCATAAAGAAGGAGCTGTAATGAATTTTAACTTCATCCGGCCGGCAGTAAATCATCTCCGGCGGCATGCTCGTCGCTTTGGAATAATACGGATCGATTGAAGCTGCTGTTGCCTGGTATTCGCTACCGGCCTGATTATCCCCGCCGAACATTTTTATCATTGCCAGCATTCCATAGGCATAAGCCTTTAATGAAGATATTAAATCCGGACTCGATTGCAAATAGGTGTTTACCAGGTTCTCTGCTTCAGCTATATGCTCTTCACGGGCATCATGATTTTGTTGTGTTGACAGCAAATGATATCTTACCAGGTTCATATACAGATATCTTTTGGTGGTATCTGCATCAATGGCTTCCAGAAAGCATTTTGTACCATTCTCTGTATCAGGCATCAGCAGATAAGCTCTCCCCAACTCTTCCAGCACCTGGGCATCATTACCTGTTTCCTTTTGAACATCCTGCCAGTATGAAACCAAATCAGTAGTATCCGGCAGAAGCCTTGCATGTGCCATGGCTCCGAATACTCTGTCTTTCTGATTAAGATCTGAAGCTATCAGGCCGGCTTTTCCCCTGTTTCCTCCCATTTCTTCCGGCAGGTAAGCGTAAATATCCACGAGGTAAAGCATTGCCTCATAAAAACCAGGGTCAAGGTTTAAAACATCCTGAAATGCATCACACGTAATTGCAACTTTTTCACCCGCATCCGGTTTTTCCATCATCATGCTGATAAAGGCATCAGAAAAGGTTGCATAGGCATGATAAAAGGCATATATCTCATTGTCAGGCGCGAACCTGACTGCCTTTTGCGTTGAAGCTGTAACCTTCCTCCATTCCTCTGCGGAAAATTGCGTCCCTCCCAGGAATAAATGGTGTTCTGTTCTCGCCAGCTCAAAACAGGCGAGGGCATTGGTACTGTCAGTCTCTAATAAATCATTGAGTAACTCTTTAGCCTGGTCAGCTTTTCCGCTTATCCTTAATTCATAAGCATCCAGAACACTGGTTTCGGTGTCGCCACTCTTATCGTCGCCGCTATTATCTTCACAGCAGCAGAGTGTGGGCATTAAAAAAACAAGTGCAATCATACAGTATGTTATTTTTTTCATATTGGTGGATTTAATGAATATTCGTTATGATGTGATGTTGCATTGAGTTTTGATGTTTCCTTTTTTTATATATTTGGTTGAATGGAATTTCGGTTAAAATTATTTCTTCTCCCTGGATTACACTTGAAAAGTGATTGAAAATTAATTGTAAATCTTTTTACAGGCGTTTTATAAAAATCGTATCCGGCAAACAGGTATTTTTGTGGAAGCAACAGAAAGACAATATTTTGAATTATTGAAGACAAAAATTGTCGGGATCATGCAAAAAACATATCCGGGCATCAGCAAAAATATTGAAGACTGGAAAGGAAATGATATCATTGAATTCCAGGAGGATTTAAAACTCAGGGTTAATGAATATTTCAGTGAAAAATGGTTCTATACTCATTATAAAACCTACCAGGAAAAACTCCCGCGAATTGATTTACTGAATATCCTGAGCAGGTATACAGGCTATGTCAACTGGTCCGATTTCAAACATAAAAACAGGGATCAGATAACCATCATCACCGAACATAAGGGTTCAAACAGGATATTTTACATTTTGACGGCCATTGCCCTGGTAATTTTTATAATGGCCTGGATCATCATCAAAACGGGGAGCATAACAACCTATCGATTCTGCTTTGTCGATAAAGACAGTAAAGAACCCGTCAGAAACACAAAAATTGAAGTAGCCATCATCAAGGATAATGAATCTCCGATACTTCAATTATGTGATGCCGAAGGATGCTTTGCTTATAAAACCGGTGAACAAAAAATTAAATTCATGGTCAAAGCTCCTTACTATTTTACTGACACCATCACCCGCATCCTGAAAAAGTCAAAAAAAACCGAAGAGATACCACTGAAACTGAATGATTATGCCCTGATGATATACTATTATTCAAACTCAAAGGTGAATGACTGGAAGAAAAGAAGAGATCAGCTTGACAAAGTGATTGCAGACAGTGCATATATATGCCAGGTTTTTAACAAAGGCATGATGGGTATGGAGCTTTACAATAAATACGAGTTCATTAACATGCTTACAACGCCTGCCAGGGGACTAAGAAACATTGAAGTACTTGATATGCTTTATACAGACGAAAAAATTACCACCATCCGGTTTATACAAAATTATACAAGCCGATGATCAGAAAGATCATATATATTCTGTTGATGATGATAGTAGTTTTTATCCTGACTTCAAAATCCTGCGGGTCTGATACATACCAGGATGAAGAAGCAAGGTTAAAGAAAGAACAGGAATCCACGCTGAAGGAAATAAAAAATGAATTTGAATCAGAATATCTTTTTGACGACAGGCTCATGGTTTATGGGGTAAAGGCCAAACAGAAACTGCTTGATTTTGCAGATTACCTGAGCATCTATTCGGGCAAAGATCTGGATACCTTATTCAGGCAACAGGTCAGAGATATGATTTACAACCTCTTTTATGAAAAGGAAGCCATGATGCAGTTATCCGTTGTTCCTGCAGATATTACACTGAAGAAAGAGAACGATCTGGCCGGACTGCTTGCCGGTATTGATGCATCACCTTATCAGTCAATTGGGTTTGCAATTTCCGGCCTGAAAATCGTCGAACCATTACACATGGAAAACACTGAAAGTTATACAGGTAAACTGGGCTGTTTTTTCAGGATCAGCGTCACGAATGAAAAAGATACCATCCTCCTTCACGAAACACAGAGCCATGTAAAAATGATCACTACCCGCATCAGAAAGCAGTTTGGAAACAATACAACATTGCAGGTATGGCAGGTTTTCCTTGGTGACATGGAGTCTATAAAATAAGTAATTTGGACATACTCAGGAATATCCTAAGATCATATTTATGATTTATTAACATATGTTCATCAAAAATTTTTTTTTAAATTTTATTGAATTTGAATATATTTTAGCAGAATTGAAAAATTCTTTGTCCCCAAGGGTGGGAAATCCCTTGGATCAAGCCCTCAATTGAAGAGGGCTTTATGATTTTAAATGTTATGCGCAAAAGGATTACTCGATCCATTTGGTCCGGTAATAGGTATAAGAATTATCCGCCACCCCCTGCAGTTCCTGCCACTCGTTATAAAAATTAAACCACTCCGCATTGTCAATGGCTGTGGCCTGTTCCATTGTTGTCCCAACCAGCCTGACCGCCCTGCCGTCATTGGTGCGGATGCAGAAAGGCATTTTGAACCCGTCCTCTACCTCTGTCCATTGATAGGTCAGCCTGATATGACCATCTTCGCGGGTAAAGCTGTAGCTGAGCACCGGCAGCTTTGTATCATAAAGGTATTTGTTAAAGAAGGGGGCATAATCCTCCCCTGTTTTCCGGCTGACAAAATCGATGAAATCACGGCTGGTAACGGCCTGAAACCTGTATTCGAGGTTAAAATCCCTGATGAGGCTGAAGAACAGCGGATCGTTATTGATGTTGCACCTGAGGCAGTGCAGGATGACGGCTCCCTTGTTATACACATCGTTGCTGGCGAAGCTGTTTTCATTCACATTGTAGTTCTCCACCACGGGCCAGAAATTAAAGATCATTTTCAGCTTCTCATTCAGTTCCCTGGTATATGCCTCTTTGCTGCAGCTGTGCTCGAGGTACATCAGCTCTGCATAGGTGGCAAAACCCTCATGCAGCCAGATATCCGCCATATCGGCGGCGCACAGCGAGTTGCCCCACCATTCGTGGGCTGCCTCATGAACAATGATATAGTCGTATTTCAGGCTGTCGCATTCTTCAAAAGCAGCGTTTTCAAACCTGTGGCCATAGGCGATGGCTGTCTGGTGTTCCATCCCCTCATAGGGCGACTCTACCAGCCTGAACCCGTCTTTCATGAAGGGATATTTACCGTAAGCATGGCTGTAGAATTCAACGATATCCCTGGTCTGTGTGAAGTGTTCCTTCGCTTTTTCAAGGTCGTAAGGCAGTACTTCGTAATGCAATACCAGCGGTTTACCTTCAACAATTGCCGTATCGGTAAAGCTGACATAGTTACCCAGGTAAAATGTCACATTGTAGTTGTTGATGGGATAGTTCACAAACCATTCGTACCTGGCATATTTTCTGCCTGTTTCAACGATATTTCCCTGTGTCCCGTTAGAGACACATTTATACTTTGATGGTACCTCAAGGTTGATTTTCATCGAGTCGGGCCTTTCGGTCAGGTGGTCTTTGTTCGGCCACCATGAGCTGGCACCCAGGTGTTCGCAGGCCACGCCGGCCCACAGTTTCCGTTTTTTGTCCTTTTTCCAGACAAATCCTCCCCGCCAGGGGGGCCTTTCAGCTATCCCCGGTTTACCTGAATACTGAAAGGTCAGCATGTGTTTTTCTCCTGCATTCAGCTGGCGGGGAAAGCTGATGAACACGGCACCGAACTCCCTGGTATAGTTCAGCCGGTCTCCCTCCCATAAGATACCGTCTATGCTGAACTCAGGGAACAGGTCGATCTGGATGAGGCTGGCTGGCTCAACAACTTCAAAATGTATCCTGTTCTCCCCTGCTATCCTTTTCTTTCGCGTGTTGATCCTTACCGTCAGATCATAAAAATAGACGTCAAAACATGTCCTTTCAGGCCTCAGTGCACCCCTCAGGCTGTCTTTCCTTGTATACCGTGGCCGGTATCCGTTTTCGGGATATATCTCCTCATCCCTGTAAAAATGTTTCTTCAGCCCCTTATATTTAGCCCCGTCCTGGCACATATATTCAAAAAACTTCGTGTCTTTGTCCAGGCCAAGGACAACAGCCCTGGACATATCAATGCAGGCACCGTCCATGTCACCCAGGTTCAGGCGGGCAATACCCCTGTTGTAATGCGCATAGGAAAATTCCGGGATAATTTTCAGCAGCTCGTTCATCCGCATGATGCTGCCGTGAAAATCCTTTTCATGGAATTTGTTCAGACCATCCTGCCATATCTCTTCCGGGGTCTGTGAAAAAGAGATCATCCAGCCTGACAATGCAATTGACGCAACCAACAGCTTCTTCATACAACAGCAGAATTATGGATTGTAATACGATTCATTCAGTATTTTCTGGTAATCGGTCTCCCTCATCAGGTCTTTCAGCTTAAGCTCCTTATGGTGATCCATGTAAGAATCCACAATCCGCCAGCCGATCCACACTGCAGCCCTTGCCGGCGATTCGTAGGAAAAATCCTTTGTGAACGGACCTTCCCTGGTGAATTTATCGATGGTTAACCTGTCTGAATCAAAAAGCAGTCTCTGCTCTATCAGGTAAGCCCACATCTGCTTCTCGTTGTTCCTGCAAAAGTCCAACCCCCCTGAGGAAAATCCCCATTTGAGGGTATCAGGCTTACCGGGTATCATCCTGTCTGTGAAATACATCACCATGCCTTCGTATATCATGTTACTTGCCAGGTTATTGACGGAGTCGTTAAAAGGGAATTCAGTCATTGCCCACAGGCGCATGCAGTCCGTTGCAATGCGCTCTTTGTACATGCCCCTGACGAGATACTGGTAGATGCCTGTCTGCCTGTAGAGAGGTTCATCAACGCCCAGGTAATCATCCAGTCCGACAGCAAGCAGCAGCGAGTCAGAGACAACCGACTGGTTGATGCCTGACACATAGGTTATGACTTCGGGCAGCGGCATATCAGGGAAGTAATACCTGTAGTGCCTGAAAGCATCTTCAAGCTCTGTTTTGATAAACCCAATATCCGGGAATACTTCGGTTGTGCGCCGGTAGATCCGGTAATTCAGGTAATCTGTCACGAATGCTTTCAGGTATTCGGGATATGAAGGATTTTCAGGGGAACCGAGTCCGGCGATCCTGTGGTTGAAGATACCGAAAAAACGGCCGTATTTTTCTTTCAGTCCGGGTATCAGATCCCCTATGACTGCAGGATCGGCTTCGAACAGCTCTTTGTCAAACCGTTTGATACCGATGTTTACTTCGATGTCCGATACATTTACATCCTCCGGCGTTTTTCCGCAGGAAAACATCACCAATGCAATCACCGGCAGGAACAGGATTTTTTTGAGCATGAAATCACTTTAAAAACTAAACGTAGCTATTTTTCAGGATGTAGTCAATAATTTTTATATATTTTTGTATAAACCAAAACTTAAAGAAATGAAAAAAATCCTATTTACTGCAAGTTTTATTGCAATATCTTTTGTTGCCGGTTCACAGGGAGTACAGCTTGGTGTCTGCCTGAATCCGCATTTCGCCTGGTTCAGTGAGAACACAAGTGTTATGAAATCGAATGGGACAAGGATTGGTGTGGAGGGAGGCCTGGTCGTTGAAAACTACTTCACAAAGAATTATGCCTTTGTTACAGGTATCCGTCTCGGCACATTTGGTGGTAAAATGGAATATAACGACTCCATCCCGTTTGAGACCAATGATGCAAAAAAGTATGTACTGGAAGGTGAGGAAGTAAAATATAAGATGCAATACATCTCTGTACCCATCGCCCTGAAACTCAAGACCAACCAGATAGGTTACATGAGCTACTTTGCCCAGCTCGGTTTTACCGGCCAGGTAAACATCGGTGCCAAGGCTGACAATCCCCCGAGAATAGACAATGATGGTGCCGGTCCGGAAATCGGTCTTTTCAGTGTATCATACCATTTTGGAGGAGGTGTGGAGTATGAAATTGGAGGGAGCACGGCTATCGTGGCCGGTATTGTGTACAACAACGGATTCCTCGATATACTCACCGAGCAGGATGGCCGGGAGTCTCTGAGTTATCTTTCCATCAACCTGGGGGTCATATTCTAATCTTTTTTCATGAAAATTACCTGTGCCCAGCTTAATTATATCATCGGCGACTTTGAAGGCAACTCACAAAAGATCATATCTGCCATAACCGATGCCAGGAACAGGGGCAGCGACCTGGTGGTCTTTTCGGAGCTTGCCCTGTGCGGATATCCTCCGCTGGATTTGCTTGAGCACAAATACTTTATTGAGAGATCTCAAAAATACATCGAAAAGATCATACCTGCATGTACGGGTATTGCTGCGATCATTGGTGCACCCGTCGTTAACACCGGGTCACGGGGCAAGAACCTTTTCAACTCCGCTTACTTCATCCGTGAAGGTAGGATTGAGCACATCGTAAACAAAACCCTGCTCCCTACCTACGACATATTTGACGAATACAGGTATTTTGAGCCCAACACTGAGTTCGGTGTCATTGAATACCAGGGGCATAAGATTGCGCTCACCATCTGCGAGGATCTGTGGTACGAGCAGCCCATACTGACAGGGTTCGGGAAAGACAAGCTTTACAATGTGTCGCCCATGGAGAACCTTGTTTCACTGGGTCCAGACCTTGCTATCAACATCGCTGCTTCCCCTTTTTCCTATACGCACGATGCCGTCAAAAGAGAGATACTCGCTGCCAATGCAAAAAAATATCACCTGCCGGTGATCTATGTGAACCAGGTCGGGGCCCATACCGAGCTGATCTTCGACGGAGGGTCATCGGTCATTGACAGCAGCGGTAACATGGTGGCAAAGATGGCGCTGTTCAGCGAAGAGATCAGGGATATTGATACCGGCAGCATTTTTCAGTCCGGTAAGGTCGGCAGGTCAGACCTTTCACCAAATATCACCGAAAGCATCCATGATGCACTGGTTTTAGGCATACGCGACTATTTTGTGAAAACAAATTTCAGCCGGGCGGTTGTCGGACTGTCAGGAGGCATTGATTCGGCTGTGACGGTTGTGCTGGCGGTAAAAGCCCTTGGCAAAGAAAATGTGAGGGCGCTGCTGATGCCCTCGAAATATTCTTCGGAACACTCGGTAAGCGATGCTGTGAGCCTTGCCGGAAACCTGGGTATCAGGCATGACATCATCCCGATAGAAGGGATTGTCGGACAGTTTGATAAAGCCCTTGAGCCTTTGTTTAAGGGACTGGAACCCGGACTGGCAGAAGAAAATATCCAGGCACGTGTCAGGGGCAACCTTCTGATGGCCCTTTCAAATAAGTTCGGGAGCATTTTGCTGAACACCTCCAACAAGAGCGAGGCAGCTGTGGGTTATGGCACCTTATACGGTGATATGAGCGGTGGGCTTTCGGTTCTTGGCGATGTATATAAAACAGATGTATATAAGCTGGCAGATTTTATGAACAGGCATACAGAGGTCATCCCTGTCAACACCATCACAAAGCCCCCGTCGGCAGAGCTGAAGCCGGACCAGAGAGACACCGACTCACTGCCCGGGTATGATATCCTTGATAAGATCCTGTTCAGTTATATCGAGCTGAAGCGGTCGGCAGAAGAGATCATCGGGACCGGGCTGGATGAACAGCTTGTACATAGAGTCATTACGATGGTCAATAACAACGAATACAAACGCTTCCAGACCCCTCCTGTTTTGCGCATATCCTCAAAAGCCTTTGGCATAGGCAGGCGCATGCCCCTCGCAGCAAGATACTGACTCTTCCCCCTTGGAGAAGGGGGTTAGGGGGATTAATTTTCTTATTCAAAAATCTTATTTTCCTTCAGATACCCATCAGCCACCACTGTCAGTTTGATGGTTTCACGGTTGACGACCATAGACGGCAGCAGCAGGGCAGGCACCATCTTTTTCCCGTTGTTCACGGACATATGCAGATCACGAAAGTTGTCGCCTTCGGCCAGCCTTACCGCAATGCCTGCTGCTTTGTATGCGATGGCTTCAATGGGTTTGTACACGGTCATGGTCTGTGTGCCTGCGATGATACGCTGGCATGCGCTCAGCTCGGCATCCTGTCCGCTGATATGCACTTTCCCGAGCAGTCCGTGTTCCTCCAGCGCCCTTGCCACCCCTGTTGCCAGTCCGTCGTTGGCTACAAGCACCGCATCTATATCGGGGTTCTTTTTCAGGCATTCCTTCATATGCGCGTAGCCGTTATCCTCATGCCACCGGTCCACAAACTGGTCATAGACGATCCCGATATCCCCCTTTTCGATCAGCGGCTCCAGCACATTCATCTGTCCTATTTTCAGCAGGAAAGAGTTATTGTCTGTTTTGGCGCCCCCGATGATGGCATAGTTGCCCACGGGACATATCTTTGTCAGGTATTCTGCCTGCAGGGCGCCGACTTCCACGTTATCGAACGAGATATAAAAATCGAGGTTACAGTCCTTGATCAGGCGGTCATAAGACAGCACCCGGTTCTGGTAGCGGTGCGCCAGCGGAATGATTTTTGCGGCCTCGTTCAGGTCAACCGGAACGATAACCAGCACATCTGCTTTTTCATCCAGGAGCTTTTGCGCCTGTTCAAGCTGCCTGGCCGCATCGCCGTCAGCAACCTCAACAAGCACTTCTGCCCCCAGTTCTTCGGCTTTCTGAATGAAATAATCGCGGTCACGTTCCCACCTGTCCTGCTCATAATTATCCATCAGCAAACCGATTTTCACCTTTTTTTGTGAACAACCGTTGAACATGCACAAGCATGGAAGCAAAATCACCAGCAAAAGAACAACTGTGCGTTTCATAAGCTTTGATTTTAGGTTACACAATGAAGGAAGCAATAGGTAATTTACTAAAATTTCAGATATGAATCAACTTTTAAGGAGGTAAAAAAAATGGAAGACGTTCTGTCTTCCATTGATGATATTATAAATATTGCAAGATCTTATTTTCTTATCATTTCATCCGATACACTCAGTTTTTTCCTGCACCTTGCCCTGCGGCGTGCCAGCACTTTTCTGCCATTGGCAGTAGACATCCTCTCCCTGAAACCATGTTTGTTCCTTCTTTTTGTGTTCGATGGCTGAAATGTCCTTTTCATCTCTTTGAATTATTAAAAGATCAGTCTTTTTTCGGAGCAGCAAAGGTAATGTTTTTTTTATTTCATGCAAACTTTAAGTAAAACTCTTATGCTAAAACGTAGAGTAAAAGAATGAAAAAAAGCTTATTTTCGTATAAAAATTAACCATGCCTGAAGTTTTTCGAAAATTTGGATTTGTTTTTTTCTTTTATGCTAATGAAGGTCAGGAACCAATCCACGTTCATGTAAGGAAAGCTGGTGGTTTTGCTAAGTTTTGGATTGAGCCTGTTGAATTAGATTTTGCACAAGGATTGAAAATTCAGGATTTGAAAAAAGCAGAAGAACTTATTCTTGAAAATTTAGAACTGATCAAAAATAAATGGAATGAAGTATTTGGTAGCTGAATTAACAGCAAAAGCAATAAAAGCCTGGTACGAAAATCATCAAATCTGTATAAAGTTGACTGATGAGAGGGAATTACGGTTTCCTGTACATAAGAACAGGATCCTAAAAAATGCACCTGTCGATAAAGTATCTAAAATTGAAATCATTTGTGATGGTACCGGCCTGCACTGGCCTGAACTTGATGAAGACCTCTCAGTAACAGGTATCCTGGAGGGCAGATTTGGCAGATAATCCTGCTTATCTATATAAAATCCCCTTATAAAATTATGTCAGTTTTCAAAATCACATACCCATGAACATCCTGCTTATCGGCTCAGGAGGACGTGAGCATGCGCTGGCATGGAAGATGGCACAGAGCAAAAAACTGGACAAACTGTACATTGCACCCGGCAATGCCGGTACCTCTTCCATCGGGCAGAACGTGGACATAAAGCCAACCGACTTTGAACAGACAGGTAAATTCGTAATCGAGAACAACATCGATATGGTTGTGGTCGGGCCCGAAGATCCGCTGGTAAAAGGCATTCACGATTATTTCCTCGAAACGCCCGCGTTGAAAAAGATAGCTGTTATCGGTCCGCAGAAAGAAGGTGCCATGCTCGAAGGCAGCAAGCACTTTGCCAAGCAGTTCATGTTCAGGCATCACATACCCACTGCCCGCTACCACAGTGTAAACAAAGACACCATGGAAGACGGGCTGAAGTTCCTGGAACAGCTCAGGCCGCCGTATGTGCTGAAGGCAGACGGACTGGCAGCCGGTAAAGGCGTACTTATCATAGATACGATGGAAGATGCAAAAGCCGAGCTGCAGGCCATGCTGACAGGTAAATTCGGCGTTGCAGGCAACACCGTTGTCATCGAAGAATTCCTAAGCGGGATTGAGCTCTCCGTGTTTATCATCACCGATGGTGAATCGTATAAAATACTGCCCGATGCAAAAGACTATAAGAAGATCGGCAAAGGAGATACAGGCTTAAATACGGGAGGCATGGGAGCCGTATCGCCGGTGCCTTTTGTTGATAAAACGTTCTTGAAGAAGATCGAAGACAGTATCATCCGGCCGACAGTGGAAGGGTTGAAAAAAGAAAACATCCTTTACCAGGGCTTCCTGTATTTCGGACTGATCAACTGCAAGGGAGATCCTTTTGTTATCGAGTACAATGCAAGGATGGGAGATCCCGAAGCAGAGGTGGTCCTGCCGCGCATCAGCTCTGATATCGTGGAGCTGTTTGAAGGCGTTGCCAGTAAAAACCTTGCTTCAAAAACAGTGGATATCATCCCCGGCTCGGTGACAACCGTTATGCTGGTTTCAGGCGGATACCCCGGAAGCTATGAAAAAGGAAAAGTCATTGAAAACCTCAACCAGACAGACGGGTGCATTGTCTTTCATGCAGGAACAAAGCTGACAGACGGTAAAGTGGTGACCAACGGGGGCAGGGTCATATCCCTCACAGCCTGTGGAAGGAATTTCAAAGAAGCCCTGGCAAACTGTTACCGCAATGCCGGAATTGTGAAATTCGACAAGATGTATTACCGGCCCGACATCGGCTTTGATTTGTGAGTTAAACTTTCTGAAAGGACTCTCTATGTACTTTTTTATTACAAAGACTTTGAAAAAAGAAACAATGACAAATTCAAACTTATTTCAACTTTAGTGCCTCAAGCTGGTTCAGCAGGTAATAATATTATTCCAGAATTATTTTTTTTACTGCGATTTTCTCATCTTGTTTAATACGGACAAAATATATACCAGCTGGAGCCAGTTGATTATCAATAGTAGTTCTGTTCCACACGATTTCAACCTCAGCTGCTGTCGGAGTTATCTCAATTAAGTTTGAAATTTGCTGACCGAGATTATTATATACGCTGATCAAGACAGGATCATTGTTTTCTGCTTTAAGTGAAATATTTAAATAATCATCAACAGGATTGGGGTAGCAATCAAATTGCAATGGTATTCTTAAAGGTTTAATTGATGTTGCGCTATTGTAACTAAAAAGACCCGATGTTATATTTGTATTCCCGTTTAGATCTGAAGCTATAATGGTAAAGGAATGTTGCCCGTTACTGATATTATTATCTATTACAAATGATATAATATTATCTACCGGATTCCAAAGAGAACTAACTTCATTACCATCAATTTTTATCATTGTTCTTGAAAAGTCAATACCAACGCCGGTCTGGGCTTCATAAAGTTTTGCCCAGATTCTTTCCGAATTATTTATTTCAACATCGAACCTGGGATAATAATCAAGAATATCTGGTGCGGTAATATCATCACTTGGTTTAAGACTGATACCAACTGCATAATTACCAGAATTTATAATCGTTGTTGTTACTGTATCCAAATGATTAGTCAGATCACCCGGCAATTCGATCCATTTTGAATCTAAATCATCATAGAAATAAATTCTGGCCAGCTTCTTCTCATCTTCTCCGAAATTAAATGTCGCTATTTTCGTGGGATCAACTGCAATTGAGATATATATTGGATCGAATGTTAATAACAGGCTATCATTTAAGGAAAACATGCTGATATTGTGATTTTCACTTACTATATACAATATCGATTCTTCTGCTGCTGGTTCTTCTAATGTTAGTTGATTTTCAAGACTAACGACCCTCCTTGATGAATATGCATTAATAACTTCTGGCTCAAGAAAAGTTCTTCTCTGAACAGATTTGGTTGAAGGATCTACTGTTCGAATTACAATTTTAACTGGTGAAGTCAATACACCAAATACTTTACAGGAACCGTCATATACATTTAGCAAAAATTCTTTACCTTCTTCTACAACTTTTTCAGCAACTTTTATTAATGCCTGAAGCGCATCATCAATTAACAAGGCTGTCCCCTCAAACAAGTCTTTTATTTCATCTTCTAAATTAAAAATCCTGTTGGTTTTGTCAATATCGTTATTGGATACCAAAGGTAATAAGTGACCGTTTGCAATGATATACTGGTTTTTCGGATAATACATTTCATCATAATAAGCCAGTTGAAATCCTAGTTCTAAACCTGCTCCTGCACCTAAAGCAGCGTCCAGTTTTATCTTAGGACTAATATCAAGTCCTTTTGAACTGTAATTTATTGTTTGAATTAATACATGATCTTCAAAAAAAGCCAATGTATCAGGTGAGTGGAAAAACAAATTATCAATATTTTCAGCGAAATAGTTAATCCCAACCATAAAGGGTGTTTTTGATATTCCCGGAACAAGCATTGGTGCGATTGTCCCAACCAGATTCCTAGCAGTTAGATTTTTTGTTATAACATATTTGGGTACATGAAAATTACAGGAATAAGTTTCACAAAAATCAGCAAATGCAAGCTGAGGTGAAGAAGTTGCCCCAAATGACAGGTCCAGGGAGTTAAAACCTTTTGTCTGGCTGTAATCAGCGACGATTGAAACATCCTTACCAAACTTGTATTCGTATGCTTTAACAAGGTCAATATTACCTACTTGAAAATTAAGTACAGATATATCAAAACCTGAGGCAATATTAAATTTAAATGATTTATCTTGTGTTTTTACATTTTCAATATTTTGTTGTAACACCGTTATGTAACCTCCAATATCTGCAATTTCAAGTTTTGCCTGATCCTTTAAATCATCATCTAATGCAATCGAAAAACCAACCGAAGCCGATCCTTCAAATGCTACTCCTGAAAGATTTTGATAATATAAGCTATTATAAAGTGAATTTAAGTCAGGACTGGCCATTAATAAAGAATTTTTTAATGCCTTAAGAAAAACACCAGCAAACGGACTTAAAGAAACCCCTCCAATGGAAAAGGTTTCTAAGATATATGAAGCTTTGGCTTTCTTAATAGTGGAAGTGTTCATTGTTGACGGGAAATGCATGGTCTGACCTATTAATCCTTTTACCATTACTTCTGCATTCAGACCAGCCTGAATCTCCCCAACAACAGCATTGATTGCCGGAGATTCAACTGAAAGGCCTATACCGGCTTCAAACCTTCTTGTTATGTATTCATTTCCACCAAGATCTTTTAAAAAATTAAATCCCATACCTCCTTCAGTATTCAGGGATAGCTTTGCAGCAGCAACAGAAGGACCAGCACCAACACCACCGGCAATTAGGTTCACACCGGCACTTAATCCTCCAAAAATGTCTATATTTTGTTCAACAGGATTATCTTCTATTGGTATGTTAAATGAACCGGGCTTTGATGCTAATTTTATCGACTGCCCGTATTGAAGAATTGAATCCGGCATATTAATTTGTATAGAACTCATTTCTGGAAGTCCTCTTAAATCAACCCAGAATTGCATAATTCCATTACCAATATATTTGCCACCTGATGGTATATAATTACTGCCCGATTTTAGAGTAAATTTAAATTCACGATCAATTACAGGTGTACTTGCTGTTTCTTTCACATAATAATAAAAGTAAGATTTTGAATTATTAATAAGTTTTGGCAGTGAAAAACGGTTAGTAAGTGAAAGAAATTCGATGGTCGATGATTCATTTGAGAATGAAACTGTCACAGAACCTTTTTCATCCATAAAATCTATTGTAATTTCGATAACTTTCGGATAATCTTCACCAGGTAAAGCAGTATATATTAGTTCATATTGATTTTGAAGCTGACCTGAGATACTTCTGTAGATTAATGATAGATCTTCAGAACCCGGGGCATTATAATAAAGTCCTCCCGTCTGTATAGCAATAGACTCCAGTGTTGATTCTGCATTACTGCCTAATCCGATGGTATAAATGCTAATATTATTTATCACAGCCTTTTGTATTATATCATCCGCAGAAACGGAGCTTCCTCCGTCTTCACCGTCGGAAAGGACCAGTATGGCTTTATTGCCTTCCTGTCCTATGGTTTCATCTAAGGCTACATCAACGGCATCATATATTTTTGTGCCGCCACCGCTTAATAACGAATTGATTGCATCAATCAATAAAGATTTATCGCTGGTAAAACCCTGGTTAACAACTACTCCGTCATCAAATGATATTACAGAAGCTTTATCTTGAAGAGATAATAAAGAAATAAAATCAATCGCTGCGTTTTTTGCATCATTGATATACTGGCCTGACATGCTCCCGCTTTTATCTATTGTTAAGGCAGCTGAGATAACAATCGAGTTTTCAGACTTATTTTGAAATAAAAAATCATTAACAATTTTTCCATTTTCCTTTAAAGTAATATTTGATTTATTCAAAACAGTAATGGGAATATTGGATTGATCCAATACTGTTACATAGCATTTTACAATTGGTAATGAATCGATATCCAGATCACCGATACTTATTTTCAGATCCTCAATTTTACCATAGGCTGAGGTAACAAAATAATAAACCGGGTGATCAAGATCATTGGTATATACTGCAATTGTATCTAATTGCTCTCCAATATCGAGTGAAGTAAAGGAGTATTCTATTACTTTAGCTGAATCTGGTAATAACCAGAACCTGTCCCGGTTTTTTACTGAGACATTCGCTGTTTTGTTTGAAATACCTGTAATGAGCAGGTCAATATCACCTTTATTTTTTATTTCGAATGAAGAATTAATCCTTGTACCTGTGCTCTGTTCCCCGAAATCATATTTAACAGGAATGATTTCGCCTTCAATAATCCCGGATATAGGTTTATCCAGAAAAGGTAAAATGGTTATGTTGCTTCCTTCAATGATTTCACCTAATCCATCAGGATTTGTACTATGCTGTGGTCCTGAAAAGTGTCCCCAGTAATTGTTTGAGAAATCAACGGTTGATGATCCGGTATGAACAACTGCGGCTGTTATATTGTTATAAATGTCATTATTATGAAATTCTGGTGATCCGTTATCTGCAATTCTGATAACATTTTGTGTGTGACTGATTGTTGAATTTGTTACGATTGGATTGGAATTATCATAAAAATAAAAGAATAAGTTATTAAAACTACAATTGTTCAAAGTACCGCCCGACAGGTAGGTTGCATTGTAACCATTATAGTTTATATAGGCACTTAAGCTGCTATATGTGCTGGTGAATGTCGCCACGCTTGCGTTCAGGTTTGCTGAAGCAGTGCTGGTCGCTTTGACATAGATCTGGTTATATCCCATGTCTATCGTAACTCCCCCGGGAACAGTAAATGTGCAACCGCTGATCGTTAAATCGGAAGTTAATTTATACGGATAACCATAGGAGGGTAAAGTATAATCACTGGAATAACTTCCTCCTAATCCTATGTATTGGTTTGTACATCCTGAAAAGTCATTGCCGCTTATTACCGGCAGGCTCTCGTCAGATATATATACCGGGTAATTAAAGCCGCTTACGGTATTGCCGGATATGGTGGGTGCACTGCCGTTATCAACCAGAAAACAGCTGCCTGTATTTGTCAGGCTGCAATTAAAATTTGAGCTGGATATGGCCGGATCTGCATTGTCTGTAAAAGAAAGATATAAATTTTCAAAGGTACAATTGTTTAAAGTACCGCCCGACAGGTAGGTGGCATTGTAACCATTATAGTTTATATAGGCACTTAAGCTGCTGTATGTGCTGGTGAATGTCGCCCCGCTTGCGTTCAGGTTTGCTGAAGCAGTGCTGGTCGCTTTGACATAGATCTGGTTATATCCCATGTCTATCGTAACTCCTGCTTCAACTGTCAAAGTCGCACCATAAATTGTAACATCTCCTGTTATATTGTATGGGCTGTTAGCAAGAGTCCAGGTCGTATTTGAAGAAATAGTACCAGATACATTAGTCTGAGCTGAAATAAGCTGTGGGAACAGACCTAAAACAAAAACAATTATTATAAGTATAGATTTATCTATTATTGTTTTTTTTGATCTATATATCTCAACTGTATCTATGGATGGGATTCCAAGTTTATAAAAAAGACTAAACCTTTCAAAATCAGCAGAAATTGCATGCTTGAAATGATTAATGAGAAAAGATAAATTTTTCATAACGGAAGGTTTTATTTTCAATATCTAGATGAAATTTTTTGGATTATTTATCCTTTTTTTAGGTGAATAAAGTATTATGTAAGGAGATGGATTTCAAAATCTGAAATGAACTGTACATCCTGAGTAATTTTATAAATACAAAATGTCTTTGAACTAACGAGATACAGCAAATTATTACAAATTAAAACAAAATCTAAACAAAAATCAATTCTGATGTAATAATTTTTATGAAAAAACCCTGAAAGCAGAAGCTCCCAGGGTTTTCGAAGATACATTGCATAATTGCTCACTAACCCCTAATCGATTTTCAGTATCTTCATCTGTTTTTTAAATGTTTCACCTGTAACAACCACCATATATATACCCTTATCAACCGGAGCATGCTGACTGCCGGAAACGTTCCATTCGATGTTGATAAATCCGTTATAGTTGTATTCATCAGGAGTGAATTCCTTTATTTTTCTTCCGGTCATATCGAAAACCTCCACCCTGATACGCTGCCACTCAATCCGGTCAGGTACATCTATCCTGATCAGTACGTGATCAGAGAACGGGTTGGGGTAAGCCCTCATCTGTATCTGTTCCTCCCTGTAACCCTGTTTGGTACCTGTTAAATCCATTTTTACAGATTCTCCCAGGGTGTTGAATGAGACATCTTCCGCCATAAGCACATCGCCTCCGACCGGACCCTGCTCCTGCGGATCGACAACAGGCTCCATGCCCGGTTCCAGTGCCAGGAATGCGGTATACCTCGACAGCACCCTTTCGTCAAGGCTGGCATTGATAACCGACCGGATAATCTTGTTATCGTATGTACGTGTATCTTCCAGCGACTGGATAAAGTTACCCGTCCACATCTCCTCGTTCAGCGTGTCGGAAACATGTATGTGCGCCGCATCGAATTTAAGCTCCGCCGACCTGACCTGTCCGTTGTATATGCCTGACGCCTCAATCACAAACGGCATTTTTCCGTGGTATTTCCCAACCTGCAGGATCGGTCTCCGCAGGTATGTTGCCAGCTCATTTGAGTTGATGTTGTATCTCCCGAAGCAGAAGCCGTCTTCCAGGGTTGTATGCAGGTCGAAAGAGGTAAGTATCCCGCCCAGGTCGGTAAATGCCTGCGACAGCACTCCCGGTATGGTATTGTTCCAGTAATCATATTGATAAAAATTGCCGCCTGACTGTCTTGTCAGCATGGTATACAGGTATTCGTTGCCGTTGAAATACTGGTTTCCGATGTAATACCATGTTTCATACCTGTCATAAAAGTCAATGACATGTGTGACGGGCAGTTCACCTATCTTCTTAAGTTTGTTCATCAGCTGGTTTGCTTTCTCCTGTTCTCCGAAATTGTCGGAGTTTGAAAGCAGCAGCATCTCGGCTTTGACACCGAATGCATTGATGAAGTTGATGCCTGTCTCCAGCAGTTTCGGCAGATCGGTATAATCCTTCACCGGGCTGACACCCAGCTTTGCAAATGCCATACTGACGGAAGCCGAATCAGCCGGGATCCATGCCTGGCTTGCCATTGTCATGGCAGGATTTGAAAGGATGATATTGAAATAGTCCCCTTCGTGCAGGTAGTTCAGCAGTGTGGATTTCAGGTTATGAAACACATCATTGCCATCCACATTATAACTGTTTTCCTTTTCAAAGTCAAGGAGGATAAGTACTTTGCGGTTATCCGGCATCGTGAACACCTCCGAAGGCAGCAGGGCCATCTGGTATATGCCCTCTTCCCCGTTCCCGTAATGGCTGAGGTAGACGCCGTTTTCTATGGGAGAGCTGTACGCTATCTGCAGGTTTTTATTGAAATATGAATTTTCTATATCGATATCTGAGATCCGCGGTGTGCTGTGCCATTCCGGCACTTCGAAAGAAAATTCCGGATAACCCGGTATGTGCGGGTTTTTCCATTCGTTATCACCCATGCTGATAACTTTTATTTTGTTCAGCGGGATATAGGACGACTGGAGGATATCGAGCGGCAGCGGAGCGCTGACATTCATTCCCGACCAGTTGGCAGGCACAAGGTAGGTTATTTTAACCTTTCGCGAGCTGTTGCCCGCCATGGGAAATATCCTGAGCTGATAGTTGTTTTCCCAGTCCTTGTAAAGCACCGAAGGATCACGCCTTCTTTTCACGATGCTTTCGTATATCTGGTAGGCGCTCCAGCGGTCCATGATCTTCGCATGCACGATGCTGTCCTCCACCCACAGCCATGAGTCGTGGACGATGGCGCCTTTGGGCAGCGAAAAGTAAAAGCTGACCTCCAGGGTATCTTCGGCAGTAAAATCATATCCTTTACCGCTGAAGGTCATGTACAGTCCGCACTCCATATAGATGCCCTTAGGCTCGATGGTAAGCGTCACCTCGTCGATGCTGCCCTGACCGGACTTGCCCCACTGCGGATCGCTCACATACAGCCAGCTGTATGCCAGGGCATTTAAGGCTAACGACGCAATTGCAAATAAGCCGAGTATAACTTTTTTCATATAATTAGGTTTTTTGCTATAAAGATGCATGCAATGAGTTTTTAGTTGCGTCTGTCCCAAAAAAAACTCCCCTCCTTTTTAAGGAGGGGCAGGGGTGGTTGAAAACCAAAAACTTTCTTATTTTTGCTTTCAAAGTACATAGCATATAATGGAACAAGGCTACCCCCCAGAATATTTCCGCGAAGAAGAAGGCATAGACATAAAGAAATATATTTACCAGGTACTTTACCACTGGTGGTGGTTTGCTTTAAGCATATTCATAGCCTTAACCATTGCCTACATGGTAAACAGGTATTCAGAAGAAGTCTACCAGGTAAGCTGTTCTGTAATAGTAGGCGAGGAAGCTTCCAAATCGGGAAGCGCTGAAAGTATTCTCGAAGAGCTTTCTCGTGTAAGAGGCAGAGTCAGAAAAGCCGTTGTTGAAAATGAAATTTCAATCCTCAAGTCATATTCTTTAGCACGCATGGCATTGGAAGAGCTCGATTTTGGCATTACTTATACAGCAGTTGGTCGTAGGGGTATTGCCGAAACGAAAATGTATCAGAATTGCCCGTTTGTTGTTATCCCCGATACTTCAAAACCGAATGTTGCCGGGCATAAAATCAATGTCATTATCCTTAATGACAAAGAGTATTTATTGAGCATTGACGACCGTTATAAAATCTCTGAGACCGTGGAATTCGGACAGCCATTCAGTCATGAAAGTTTTAATTTCACCATTTACCTGAATGATCCTGATAAATTCACCCAGGAAAATTACAATCCAAGGAAGTATTACTTTGTCATCAACACCATTAACGGATTGTCTAACCGTTACAGGGGTGCATTGAATGTTGAGGTGAACAACGAACGGGGTTCTATCCTGAATCTTTCAATGGCCGGAAACGTTCCTGCCCAGCTTGCTGCTTACCTTAACAAATTGTGCGAGGTTTACATCCGTTCCAACCTTGATAACAAAAACCAGGTATCCGACAATACCATTCAGTTTATTGATGAACAGCTTCGGAGCATTGTTGATTCCCTTGAAATAGCAGGAATACGTCTTCAGAATTTCCGTTCGGTTAACAAAACAATTGATCTGAGCAGGGAAGGCAATTATCTTTTCCAACAGATGGAACTGTTGCAGTCACAAAAAGCAACCCTGGATATGAGTGGTAGATATTATAAGTATTTACAGAATTATATTAATAATAAAAAAGATTACAGTGATGTGGTGGCCCCTTCAGTTGTGGGTATACAGGATAATCTGCTCAACTCCCTTATTAAGCAATTAAATGAACTGAATATTCAGCGAAGGAGCATATCATTTGCAGCACAGGACAATTCACCGCAGATGCGCATGATCATTACCCAGATTGAAGATATTAAAAACACATTGCTGGAAAACCTTACAAGTCTGATCAAAACCAATGAACTGACCTTATCAGATTTACAGCAGCAAATCAATAATGTTGAAAAAGAAGTACAAAAGCTTCCTTATACCGAACGTCAGCTAATCAATATCCAGCGCGAATTTAATATCAATGATCAGATTTATACCTTCCTATTGGAAAAACGTGCAGAGGCAGGTATCACCAAGGCATCCAACACTCCTGATCATAAAATACTGGATATTGCCCGGCCTGAAAACGCAAGGATGATTAAACCCAAAACATCTATGAACTACATGATGGCATTGATACTGGGCGGGCTTATTCCCCTTTTATTAATTGTTTTGATTGAATATTTTAACAATAAAATTGTTGACCGTAAAGACATTGAGGAACACACTAATGTACCTGTGCTGGGTTCTGTGGGTCATAATGACAAGCAATCAGATTTACCCGTATTCGAAAATCCTAAATCTGCGCTGGCCGAATCATTCCGTTCACTGCGTGCCAACCTGCAGTATATACTCAAAGAAAAAGATCAAAAGATAATCTGTATATCATCCACGATAAGCGGAGAAGGCAAGACATTCTGTGCCGTAAACCTGGCCGCCATCATGGCCATGGCAGGTAAAAAAACGTTGCTGATAAGCCTCGATCTGCGCCGTCCCAAAGTACACAGGGTATTCAACATCAAAAATCAGGTGGGTTTAAGTACTTTCCTCATTGATAAAAGCAAACCTGAAGAAATTATATTTAGTACTGATGTGGACAACCTGTTTATAGCCACAGCCGGACCTATACCACCCAATCCGGCAGAATTGATAGGTTCTGAGCGTATGATAAAACTCCTGGAACACTTAAAGAAGCAATATGACCAAATTGTCATAGATACACCTCCGGTAGCCATTGTTACTGATGCCTTACTCCTTAAAAACCAGATTGATCTTTACGTATTTGTAATAAGGCATGGTTACTCCACTAAGCAGGTGTTGCAACTGATAGACGATCTATACAACAAAAAAGACGTGAAAAAAATGGCGCTGCTTGTTAATGATGTCCAGGTAAAGGGCTATTATGGATACAGTTATCGCTACGGTTACGGCTATGGTTATGGTTACGGTTATGGCTATGGTTACGGATATTACGGCAAAGACTATTATGAAGAAGAAAATTCTGTAAGCGAAAACATCCGCCAGAAACTCACACGCATCATCAGGCGCATGATTAAATATTAAAAAATTTTTACAATAAAACTGTAGAAATTTTAAATTTCGAGTAATTTTATTACTCAATCTTATTATTGTGCTTGACACTTTAATCACATCAAAAACCCGTATTAAACTTCTTCTTAAGTTTTTCCTTAATAAGGATTACTCTTCTTATTTGCGTAATCTTGAAAGCGAATTCGACGAGTCTTCTAATGCAGTTCGTGTTGAACTAAACAGATTTGAGCAAGCAGGATTGTTGAATTCATTTACGAAGGGAAATAAAAAATATTACAAGGCTAATGACAATCATCCACTTTTCAAAGATATCCATAATATTATTTTAAAATATGTAGGAATTGATAGGATCATTGAAAATGTTGTAAAAAAACTTGGTGAAATACAAAAAGTATATCTTACGGGTGATTTTGCCCGAGGATGTGACAATGGCATTATTGACCTGGCGTTTATAGGTAAGGATATTAACAGAACATATCTGGTCAAACTAATTGAAAAAGCAGAAAATCTTATCAATTATAAAATAAGGTATCTTGTCTATTCACCTTCTGAATTAAAACAGAAACTAAAAAACAATTCTAATGGAGAGGTTTTATTATTGTGGGAGGCCTTATGAAATGATTGTGCGATTCTCAAGAGAACAAGCATGGAATTAAGCGATAAAATCTTTATCAATCAATGAGAATATTTTAAGTGTTAATGAATAATCATTCTATTTTTTGTTACACATGAAATAGAAAAACCTGTTTATAACTGATAAAGCATAGTATTTGAATAAAATGTTATAAAAGAAAAAAAATGAAAATTGGTTTTACAATGCAAAAAATTCTAAAAAGAGTATTAATTAAGCTAAAAGTTCTTAAACATCCATTATTAAGAAAATATAAAAAAATTGATGGGCATTTAACGGAATATGAAGGATTAACATTATATCAATGTGCAAAAAAAACCGGACAATGTTCATTAATAGTTGAAATTGGGTCTTTTCATGGTAAATCAGCCAATTATATCTGTGCAGCAATTAAAAATAAAGAGGAAAGCAAATTATATTGTGTTGACATCTGGGAAAAAACAAATACACCAGGATCAGTTTCAAATGATGAAGAATTTTTTATAAATAATACAAAAATGTTTAATGACTTAATTATTCGTTTTAAAGGTAATTCTAACCAATTTAAGTCATCATTTAATGAATCAATTGATATGATTTTTATTGACGCAGATCATAGTTATGAGTCTGTAATAAATGACATTAATAACTTGATACATTTAGTAAAAACAAATTCTTTTCTTTTATTTCATGATTATACACATCCTTGTGGTGTAAAAAAAGCGGTTGATGAGACAATTTCAAGAGGAATAATTAAAAAAATTGAAATTAGAGACAGTATTTGTGTATGTCAAAAAATTTAAGATGTCTTTAGTAATTCAAAAATAAGTAATTTGAAGATTAAACATTTATTAATTAGGAACATAGGCTCTGAATTCAGGAGAAATGTTTTCACACAATTTACCGGATCATCTATTTCTCAATTAATCCCATTTCTGATCGCACCATTATTAACCAGATTGTTTTCACCAGATGACTATGGAGTTTTGGCACTCTTTACTTCAACAAGCTTACTAATTGGAAATATTGCTACTTTGCAGTACGATCAAGCAATTATACTCCCAAAAGAAGAAAAAGATGCCATAAACTTAATGGCACTTAGTTTTTATCTTGTTACGTTAATTTCTATTCTCTCTCTTATTATAATCGTTATTTTTCAAAAGTCTATAGCAAATCTAATGAATAATCAAAAAATGCTAAGCTGGTTAATTTATATCCCATTGTCAGTTTTTTTAATTGGCAGCTTCAGGTTACTCAATTCATGGGCCACAAGAAAAAAGCAGTTTAAACGCATAGCATTCCGAACAATAGCTCAAAGTTCAACCACTGCAAGTTCTAAAGTTTTTTTTGGTTTAATCAAGATTGCACCAGGCGGATTAATTATCGGTACATTAATTGGGCAGTTTACTTCAACTATATATTTTATTTATCAAATAATTATAAGTGACAAAATAAAAATTCAAAATGTAACAATAAACGGAATTAAAAGTAATTGTAAAAAATATAAGAATTTTCCTATATATACAAACTGGCAATCATTTTTCAATATGTTTAGCAATACGAGTTCACATTATATTATCTCAAATATTTATGGCGCAGCAATACTAGGATGGTATTCATTTACTTTTGGTCTGTTATTAAGGCCTTTATCTCTCTTTGGACAATCTGTTTCAAATGTATTCTATGCAAAAATAGCCGATACATACAACAAGGGTGAAGATATATGGCCAATTGCAAAAAAAATATTATATAGATTATTACTAATAGGAATATCTGTTTTTTTACCAATAATGATTTTTGGTGATCATATTTTCGTTATATTATTTGGTCATGAGTGGTTAAATGCAGGCAAATATGCACAGCTATTATCACCTTGGTTATTTGCTAAATTTATTTTTTCACCAATTTCTACCATCCCAAATGTAATCCATAAACAAAAAGACTTCTTTATAATATTATTCTTTATGCAAATTATGATTCCAATAAGTTTTTATTTTCTTTCAAAAGCAGTATTCGACTTTAAAATTGTTCTGTTTATTACTTCTATATTTGGTACAATTTATATAGTAATCATTTTGTTTTGGTTAAGAAAAATAACTAAAAAAAATAAAATGGCAAAATGAATAATGAAAAGAAATATTATGAAAACAATGAGATCTGGAATAAACACCCCAAAGAGCAAGAATTAGAAAGAATAAAGACTGTAGTATCTCTGATTCCTGCTGATGTAAATACAATACTTGATGCTGGCTGTGGGAATGGTATATTGGTCAATTATTTATTAGATAATAATATAAAATTTTCGAGAATATACGCTTTAGATAGAAGTGAGACAGCATTAAAATATGTCAAGACAGAAAAATCACAAGGAGATATAAGCAAACTTAATTTTAAAGATATGGAATTTGATTTGGTCATCTGTCTTGAAGTATTAGAACATTTAAATATAATTGATTTTCAAAATGCCATACAAGATATTCAACGTGTAGCAGCCAAATACATTATAATAAGTGTCCCCAATAATGAAAAACTTGAAGAACATTTTATTAAATGTCCTTATTGTAAAACAAATTTTCATTCTACTTACCACTTAAGAAGTTTTGATATGAATATAACAAAAAGCTTATTTAATGGTTTAGGATTTCAAAATATAAATAATCTATTAATTGGAAAGAAAGAAAGTTTTAAATATATATCACCATTTAAAAGATATATCAAAAAATTGCAGAAAAAAGATATAAAGTTTAATCATGAGGTTTATTGTCCAGCATGTGGTGCTATTTTAAAATCTGATGTTATTAGTTCAAATAAAATGGTAAAAAGCCAGATTAGTATCTGGTCTACTTTAATTAAAATGTTACGTAATATTTGGCCCAAAAATTATAATTACAACTGGATTTTTGCACTTTACAAAAGAATTTAATTGTTTGAAATGAACAGATTAAATTATTGGCTGAATAGCATTATGCTTTCCTTTCTTAAGAAAGTCTATCCAATTGTTTTTGATTCCTTTAAGCATACAATAGAATCAATTCAAATCTCTTATCCTGAAATTATTTTAAGCAACAAAAAAATAAGAGATGCAAGTATAATGAACTATATATATCCACATGATTTTCCTTTAATATTCAGAAGAATTAGGTGTTTCCCTGAAAGATATTGCTTTTTATTGTCAGAAGGAATTATAATAAAAAACAAAGGCTTGATAATAACTAAGGATAGACAAATACTTTTAGAAAGTTATGGTTCATACAATAAACTATTAAACTGGGATGATGTAAGACTTTACTTAACTAAGAAAGTTGATTATATAAATAATAATAAGATCAAGTATTTCTTACCATTTAAAAGTTATTATCATTTTTTAATGGAAGAAATTCCTGCATTACTATATGCTAAGGAAAACTTTAAATTGGATGAAGTTTATATTAATAACCAAAAACATCCAAAATTATTATTTGATATCCTAGTATTGATAACTAAAGATACTAAAATAAGTGTTTTGAAAAAAAATACCTTGGTACATAATCTCGTTTTTACTCAAAGATATAATTTCTCAGGTGGAACTCACATAAGTGATATAGAACTACTTAATAAATATTTACTAATATTAAAAACAAAAAACAATAGTTCTTATAGAAGAATATACATATCAAGAAAAAATTCCTTAAAGAGAAAGATTTTTAATGAAAATGAAATTGAATCATATCTTGATCTTATTGGATTTAGTATTATATATGCTGAAAATTATTCTATAATTGACCAGATAAAAATTTTTAGTTCTGCCGATTTTATAATAAGTCCCCATGGAGCTGGTTTGAGTAATATAATTTGGAATCCAAATCATAAAAAAAAGATAATTGAAATATTTCCTACTTATGTTAGAAATGATTGTTTTGCTTCTATTGCTGTTACTTTAAACTATTACTACGATTACATATTTTGTAAAAAAATCCGAAATAAAGAAATATGTATTATAGATACTTTATCAGAAAAAATAAAAGAAGCTGAAAAAAATGTTCAACATGAAAGATAAAGTAAGCGTTATAATACCCACTTATAATAGAAAGGAGGAATTACTAAGAGCTATTAATTCAGTATTAGAACAAACTTATAATTATTATGAAATAATTGTTGTTGACGATAATTCTAATTTCAGTGTAAAAGATTTTTTGATTAAATACTTAAGTGAATCTTTTAGAATTATTCGTAATGAAAGAAACCTCGGGCCTTCAAGTTCAAGAAATATAGGTGTAAATAATGCCACTGGTGTATTGGTCGCTTTCTTGGATTCGGATGATTATTGGGATAAAGAAAAATTAAAAAAGCAAATTCAATTATTTAATAATGATCCTTCTATTGGTTTGATATATTGTGATCAATGGATAGTTGATAATAAAAACAATATTATACCTTCAAGAAAAAAAATTATTACTGATAATTTATGGGATAACTTATTGAATTGGTGGACTTCACCAAATACTTCTACTCTAATGTTTCGTAAAGACGTCTTTATTTCCCTAGGTGGTTTTGATAACAGGCTTATGAATTGTGAAGATCATGATCTATGGATGAATGTAGCAAAAAATAATATTATTTTTAAAGGCATCAATGAACAATTATCATATTTTAACCAATCAAACTCTGAAAGATTAACATTTGATTATAAACGACGCTTTGATGGAGTGAAGAAATTTCTAAGCAAATGGAAAGGAGATATAATTAACTCAAAAGGTATTATGCATTTCCTATGGTTTAAGAATATATATAAGCTTAATGCTGCATTACCAATTTTCATGATTCTGTTAAGAAAGAGGCAATTTAAAAATGCACTCATAGTATTTGTGAAAAATTTATTATGCAATCCTTTCTTTTATTCTCATGTCTTTAAAAGCTTTATTAACTTAGTTAAAGTATGAATATCGCTTACATAATGCATGGTACAGGTTGGGGGGGCTCCGGTGGAAGCTTGCTATTGTTATTAAAATCATTAAAGAATTACTCGAAAGCAAGAAAATTTTTTTATACAACTATTGATCGAGAAAATCAGGCAAAAGTATTATTTATTGAATACACAGATTTATACAAAGAATATCAACTACCTTCTTTAAAAAATGATTTAGCCGGTGGACAAACATCTCTTAAAGCATTCAGAAAAATTATCAATGGAAACTATTCAGACTTTATTGAAGAATTAGTACAACAACATATTGACATTATTCATATTAATTCAACAGTATTATGTTATCTACTAAAACCAATAAAAGAAATAACGAATATAAAAACAGTGATGCATGTTCGTGAAATTATGCCAAGATATGATAATGGTGAGGTTCAGAATTATATGTTAAATACTATACAAGTCTATTCTGATGTTATTATTTGTATCAGTAATAATGAAGCAAATCAATTTTTCAATAAAGAAAAAATTATTATACTTCCAAATCCTTTTGATTTTAATGTTTTAAAAGAAATAAAATCATCATATCGAAAAAATAATAGTATCAGTAAAGATGTTGTATTAATAGCAATGGGTGGAACATTTACCAGGTTAAAAGGACACAAACTATTCTTAGAAGCTATTAAATGGTTATTAGATAATTATAAAATATCATATGAAGTAAAATTTTTGATTTTTGGAGTTAATAAAATCAATCCTTTATGGAAGGTTATTATTAAAAAAATATTAGGGAAAAAAGATTATGGTTATAAATTTATAAGCTATATAAGAAAGAATGATTTAAATCACTATATAAGTATTTACCCTGTTCTTTATACAAATGATTATTATGATATCCTAAATGATATTGATATTTATGTTAGGCCTGCTCTGTCAAAAGATCCTTGGGGTAGAGATATTATTGAAGCAATGGCATTTGGAAAGCCAATTTTAGCTACTGGAACGTCAGATTTTTTTATTAATAATGGCATAAATGGTTTTCTAATAGATTCTAATAATCCCGAGCAATTGGCAGAAAAAATGCAATTACTAATCAACAATAAAAACATCAGAAAGGAATTTGGTTTAAAAGGCAAAGAGATATGTAAAAATATGTGTGATCTAAATAGATATCAACAAGTAATTATAAAAATTTATGAGGGCTTAACTAACAAGGTTTGATTTATTATTTAATTAGTCTTTCAAATGAGAAGGATATCAATAGGTTTTTGGAAAAATCGGAAAGAATATTTATTAACTTATTTGCTTTTTGCTTTAAGCAGTTCTCCTTTTCTAGCAAGTAATGTTATATACCTTGTTATAAGTTTATTAATTGGCATTTTACTGTTTTTTGCAACTGGTAAAAGAGTAAATATAGTTATTTTATATTTGTTTATATTTATCAGCATTCTTACTATTGCTAACATAATACTTTTTAAATTTTTCTCATTCCGTACAACTACCGGTAATTTTGTCCGCTTTTTAATGCCTTACTTTGTACTTAGTATAATTGGACCTTATTATCCAAAATATTATGTTAATGTTATTAAAACATTCTTAATAATTAGTTTCATTTTTTATATTCCTGCAAATATTGTACCCGGTTTTAATGAAATGTTACAAATAATTCCTAAAACACTTGGTACAGATCCAAAAGAGAATTATCATTTTATCATTTATACCATTGAATATGCCACTCCGTTTAAAAGTAACCTTCCAATTTACCGCAATTCAGGACCAACTGGTGAACCAGGTGAATTCGCCGGTTTTATTATCCTGGCAATTATTTTCGAATTATTACAGAAAAGAACATTTTGGACAAAAAGTAATGCTTTTTTAACTATTGGATTATTAACTACATTTTCGACTGCTGGCTATATCGCCTTCTTCATCCTTTTTTCTGCTTATTTTTTAATGTTTGGTAAGATTTTTAATCGTTTTGTACTTTTCCCTTTGTCTTTATTGGTGGCATATAATATATACTTCAACTTTGCCTTTATGACTGAGAAGGTGGATCAACAGTTAACAATGATAACAGAAGCAACCTCTTTGGAAGAAATACCAAGAGATGCAAGGTTGCCCAATTTGCTGCAGAATTTAATGGATAGCTTTGAAAGTCCTTTATTTGGTATGGGAAGAAATTTTGCTACTCGTTATCCAAATATTGATCCAGAAAATTTAGATGCTTTTTCAAATACATTGTTTGATTTTCCTTCCGATTTTGGATGGCCGTTCTTTATTTTTTATTTATACCTGATGTTTAAATCCTTTCAATATCTATTAATGCTTAATAAGCAGAATAAAAAATTTGCATATATTATTATACTTGTTATTCTAACATTAGCAACTAGTCAAGGATTTTTAATGACTTCAGTTTTTATATCACTTATTTATATAAAACCTGTTTTGCAAAAATATATTGCAAAAAATCTAAAACTATTAAATATTAAACAGCATAAAAAAAGTTCTCATGCATATTTAGCTCAAAGTTAAAATTTTATTTTAAGAAATTATTTTACTAATATGACAAATGAAAGACTTTTACAGCATTATAATCATAAATATAAAAATGAAGAGTATAGATTAGATTTTAAGAATCTTAAAATATTAAATGTACCGTCTAATCGACATGAAGGTTTAATGTATTATTTCCCGAAATTTTTCAAGGGCGGTAATATTCTTGAAATTGGAGGTGGTGACGGATTAATCGCATATAGTCTATATAATCAAATTAAATTTAATCGATATTTAATAACTGATTTATCAGATATCAGGGTTACCGGATTATCAAAAAGATTTAGTGAATTAGGAGTTTTTACATTTAGACAATTAGATGTTGAAATATTCGATAAGAGTTTAGAAGATTCTTTTGACGCTATAATTATGATAGCCCTAATTGAGCATCTTATCGATCCTATAAGAACCTTGGAAAACTTAAATAAATATTTGAAAACTGAAGGATTTATCTATATTGAAACTCCTAATATCGCTAAATATACACATAGACTGAAATTACTTGCAGGAAAATTTCCTTCAACCGCATCTATAAATCAGGGTTTATTAACTTATAATAAAAAACCTGTTGATTTGTTTGATGAAGGACATTTGCACTATTTTACCTTTTATTCGTTAAAAGCATTATTAAAAAGAACTGGCTTTAAAAGAATTAAAACCATTCCTATTTTCCACACAAACATAAAACACTTAAAAAGGATCGGACACTTTTTGGCAAAATTATGGCCTGAAATGTTTTCAGATTTGGTTTTAATTGCTTATAAATAAACTAAGATGACAATAACTATCATTATATCAACTTATAATCGCAAGCATCTATTAAAAAATCTATTAAATTGTATTAATGACCAATTATATAAAAATATTTCAATAAATATTATTGTAGTAGTTGATGGCTCCAAAGACGGAACCCTGGAAATGCTAAAAAACGACTATGCAAATATTCATATCATAGGAGGTGATGGCAACTGGTGGTTTACGAGAAGTATGAATGAAGGATTTAAATATGCTCAAAAGTTTAATCCGGATTATGTTTTAACCTTTAATGATGACTTAGAAATAGCAAATGATTATATAGTATCATTAACAGACGCTATTCCAAAAAATCAAACCGATGTAATTATTGGTTCTGTTTCTTTTACAAAAGAAAAACCTTATAGGATTCTTTCCTCAGGGGTGAAAAAATTTATACCCTGGCGTCTTAAATCATATCCATATTATCCTTTTTTACAGGAAATAGATCCAAAATCAATTCATGGTGTACATAAAACCTATATGCTGCCTGGAAGAGGATTATTAATCAGTAATAATGTGTTGAATCTGTTAAATTTTTTTGAAGAACGATTTGTTCAATATCAATCTGATTCTGATTTTTGTCTACGCGCTATAAAAAAAAAGATTCCGGTTTTTATTAGTTGGGATGCAAAGGTATATGTCAATACGTCTAAATCTTCATCAACAAGTTCATTTATTGAAACTTCTTTTTATTCGTTTATTAAAAGTTTCTTCAATAAATATAGCCGTCGTTATATTCCCAATATGTCTCTTTTTATATGGCGACATGGAATAAAATTTCTATTTCCTGTAACATTACTGATCTTTCTTTTGGCTTCAGTGAAGGCCTTCCTATTTAATAAAAAAATCCAATGAGTTTACGAATTTTATTTATACAACGTATTTTTTCTGATTACCGAAAGGCAATTTTTGATAGGCTTTCGGAAAAGTATATTTTAAAATTAATCCATTCAAGAAATAAATCCGGAATAATACAAGTTACAGCCCCTTACTCTAAAATTATTCCCAGTTATAAATATGGTAAAAAAGAAACAAATATGTTACTTTTTGTCCTACCTACTATAATTTCTTTCAAGCCTCATATAATAGTTCATGAATTCACTCCTTCAATTATCTCTTTGCATCTTTCTTTTTTATATGCAAAAATAATGGGTGTAAAATTCGTTTTATGGGGGCATGGATATAATAGAAACTTTGGTTTTGACCCAAAAAACTCATTTTCTTCTAAAATACGCTTATTCTATTTGAAGTATTCCGATGCTGTAATATTATACAGTTATGATGCAAAAAAAGAACTTTCAAAATATGTTAATGCAGAAAAGCTTTATGTTGCACCAAATACATTAAATACAAATGCACTGCTAAAAATAAAAGATAATTTAAATTCATTGGGGGAAAATTATGTTAAGCAGCAGATAAAATTCATACATGATTATAATTTAATATTTATTGGCAGATTGCTGAAAAATAAGTTGCCGGATGTTTTAATTGCTGTTTATGAGAAACTTGCTCCGGTTTTGAATAATAACGTTGCTATACACTATATTGGCGATGGAGTAATGCTTCCTATGCTAAAAAGAATTGTACATCAAAAACAATATGAGGAAAATATTTTCTTTCACGGAGAAATTCATGATGATTTTATTATTGGTCAGATATTATTTGCTTCGGATATAATGGTCATGCCAGGATATGTTGGATTAGCTGTTAATCATGCATTTTGTTTTGATTGTCCTGTGGCAACATATAAACAAGGACAAAATGGTCCTTTTCATAGCCCTGAAGTTGAATATATTGAAGATAGTAAGACTGGTTTTCTTGCTGAAAGTTATAATCTTGATGATTTATCAAAAAAGATTTTAGACTATTTAACAAATCCTGATTTGCAGGAAAAAATGAAAAAAAATATCAATTACTTAATAAGAAATAAATGTTCGATTAATAATATGTTACAAGGATTTTTAGATTGTTTTAACTCTTTTGAGAATAATAAAAGTGAATAAAATTCTTTATATATTAAAGCTTCCCCCTCCTGTTACTGGAGCTACAATAATGAATAAATATATTGCAGAAAGTTCATTATTGCGGAAAAATTTTAAGGTTATACTTTTAGGTATTTCTTACAAGGATAAAATTGATGATATCAGAATCCTATCAGTAAAAAAAATCTTTACAATTATTTCAACTTGCTTTAAGTTGATATATAAATTAATTATAAACAATCCCGATTTAATATATTTCCAGATTTCTCCTCATGGTATTGCTTTTTTTAGGGATTTAACATATGTTTTATTAATTAAATTCTTCAATAAACCTATTATCTATCATATCCATGGTAAAGGCATTCAAAAATTTATTAATGGTTCAGCATTGAAAAAGAGAATTTACTCCTATGTTTTTAAAAATGAATGGTTAATTTGCTTAGCTAATAGCCTGACTTACGATATAAATGGTATATTTAACAAAGAACCCTATATCGTGAATAATGCGATTCCAAATTCGCTTTTGGATATAGACATAAAAAAGAATAATTCTACATTAAATTTATTGTTTATTTCCAATCTTCTTTTATCAAAGGGAATTTATGCTTATATATCATCATTAGAAATTCTTAATAAATTAAGGAACAATATTAAATTCAAAGGTTTAATTGTTGGAAAGGTAGTTGAAGTAACAGAAGAAATGTTAAATGAGAAAATTTATAATGCAGGTTTAGCAGGTATGGTAGAGTATTTTGGCCCGAAATATGATAATGAAAAACTCAATACTTTAATTTATTCAGATATTTTAGTATATCCAACTTACAACGATGCCTGGCCACTTGTTATTCTTGAAGCCATGCAATTTGGATTACCTGTTATTGCTACAAAAGAAGGAGCAATACCTGAAATTGTTGATGATGGAGTTACTGGTTTTTTAGTAGAAAAACACAGACCTGATCAAATTGCTGAAAAGCTTGAAATACTAATTAATAATTCTGAATTAAGGAAAAGCATGGGAGAAGCGGGAAGAAAAAAATTTATTGAGAAATACACACTTGATGTTTTTGAAAAAAATATGCTGGATGTTTTTAGTGATGTGCTAAAGAGAATTTGATTCTAAAATGGTAAGATATGATTTTTATGGTCTTAGCGTAGATTCGTTTACTAAAGATGAATTAAGAAAAAAATTATTGCTTTCAATAAAAAAAAAGAAGTCTTTAGTTTTATATGGACATGCATTGTGGTCAATTCCGATGATGAAGAAATACCCAGAAATCTATATTTATGGTAATAAAGCAGATATTTTGGTTACCGACGGTCATCCATTTTATCTATTATGTAAAAAAATTAAAAATATACCTTTAAAAGATGAAATATCCATTCCGCAAAGTATATATATTTTACTTGAATTAGCGAATGAAAACGGATATAAAGTGTTTTTGCTTGGTGCAGACAAAGAAACGAATCTGATAGCGCAAAAAAATATTAAAAACAAATATCTAAATATTGTTGAGTGCAATGGTATCGATGGTTATTTTTCAGAAAAAGATTACGATCGAATAATAAATAAAATAAATGTATTTTCTCCTGATATACTATTAATTGGTATTTCATCCCCTAAAAAAGAAATTCTTTCTTTGGCATGGAAGAAAAGTTTAAATGTTGGCATAATTATACCATGCGGTGGTATGATTGATATTTTAGCAGGAAAAACTAAACTTACGCCAAAATTCATAAAAAAGTGTGGATTAGCCTCTTTTTATCGCGTTATTCAGGAACCAAGAAGGTTATATAAAAGATACTCTTTTATTTATGGCTTTTTATTCTTTAATTTCTTACCTGTTTTTGTTTGGAATGTATTAATTCTGAGGAAAAAGAATTTTTCAATACCAGAATATTATAATATCAAATATCAATATTAATTCGTTGTAAACGGTAAATAACAATGTATCATTTTCAGCAAATAAGAATGTACCAATTTCAGCAAATAACGATGTACATTTTTCAGCAAAT
>JAFGBD010000057.1 GCA_016933335.1 Bacteroidales bacterium
ATTTGCTCATAGTACAAATATAGGCAAAGCCATAAGAACATTACCACCGTCTAAGACGGTGGGTTTTTAAGTTGAACTAAATTATATACCTATGAAACCAATACCCTTAAACCTAATTATTATTATACTTGCTTCAACAATCACGGTCAATGCTGAAAATCCAACCCAGGTTATCCGTGGTACCATTGTCGATGAAGTAACAGGTTATCCGCTTCCCGGAGCCAATGTCATTCTTCTGAATACTGATCCTCCTGTCGGAACAACTTCTGATATGGATGGTTGTTTTGCTCTGAGGGATGTTCCGCTTGGAAGACAATCCATTGAAATCAGATATGTGGGTTATCAGTCAAAGCTGATACCAAACCTTTTGTTAACAATTGCCAAAGAGGTTGTCGTCGAAATAAAACTTACCGAACAGGTGACAGAATTTGAAGAGGTTACAGTAAAGGCGTTTTCACGAAAAGATAAATCAATCAATGATATGGCCATGATAAGTGCGCGCTCATTTTCTATTGAGGAAACAGAGAGGTTTGCAGGTAGTCTGGGTGATCCTTCGCGAATGGTAGCCAATTATGCAGGTGTTGTCACTCAGAATGATTCACGCAATGATATCATCATCAGGGGTAATTCGCCGACAGGATTGCTCTGGCGGCTTGAAGATATTGAAATACCTAATCCAAATCATTTCGGTGCATTGGGAACCACAGGCGGCCCTGTCAGCATGCTGAACAATAACCTGCTTACCAATTCTGATTTTCTGACCGGTGCCTTTCCGGCAGAATATGGTAATGCACTGGCAGGCGCATTCGACCTGAACATGCGATCAGGAAATAACCAGGTCCGCGAGTATACCGGCCAGATCGGATTTAACGGCTTTGAACTCGGAGCGGAAGGACCATTCTCCAGAAAAAAATCAGGCCCGAAAGCATCCTATCTTGGCAATTTCAGGTATTCCACACTTGATGTTATACACAAACTTGGAATTGACATAGGTACAGGAGCCGCAATCCCTGAATACAAAGACTTTACATTTCTTATTGATATCCCGGGTACAAAGTTTGGCCGGTTTAAAATCATTGGCCTTCTGGGTGACAGTTACATTTCGCTTGGCAGAGAAAAGGAGGATACGGCAAACAACCCGTATACCGCAAGAGGTACTGCAACTGACTTTGGTTCGGAACTTGCAGTATTCGGATTATCTCATGTTTATTACATCAATGAAAATGCAAGATTCAAAACCACGCTGTCGTGGCAGACAACCTCTTCTACCACAGTTGTCGATTCAATACTGAACAACTGGGAACTGACCGTCCCCATGTACAGAAGCAGACAGTCTGAAGATAAAATGTCCTTCTCCACGCAATACAGACAAAAGATCAATTCCAGGAATAACTTTAACCTGGGTGTCATCATCGACCATTATTCAATTGATTACCTCGACAGTGTGATGAATTCAGATATACAGGAATTTCAGGAAATCATCAATACCAGGGCCAATATGACATTATACCGTGTATATACACAGTGGCAACATAAATTCAGCGACAAGCTGTCAGCTTATGCCGGTTTAAATTTTCAGCATTTGGGACTTAACAGTGAAAGTGTGATCGAACCACGGCTCAGCATGAAATGGAGCATCAATCCAAAACATGCTTTCAGTTTGGGATACGGAAAACACAGCCAGATGCAGCCAAAAATAATTTATTATACACTGACGCACGACACCGTTAACAACATCGATTTTACAACCAATGAAGATGTGAGATTCACCCGTGCCGATCATTTTGTTTTAGGTTATGATTACCTGGTAAATAAAGATTTCAGAATTAAACTAGAATCATATTATCAAAGATTATACAAGGTGCCTGTTAAAGAATCTTTTCCTGAATTTTCTATGGTAAATACCGGAGATTTCTTCGGCATACCCCAGGAGGACAGCCTGGTCAACAAAGGAACAGGCAGGAATTACGGAATTGAACTGACCGTTGAAAAATTTCTGAGCAAGGGCTATTATTTTCTTTTAACGGCATCTGTCTTCAACTCCAAATACAAGGGATATGATAATATTCTGAGAAACACTGCATTCAATGGCAATTATGTGTTTAACCTCCTTGGCGGATATGAACTCAACCTGCGGAAAAACAGAATGTTAACCCTGGACATGAAGACTGTATGGGCAGGAGGAAGAAGATATGTCCCCATTGATGAGGCCTTATCAAGAATCGAAAACTCCGAAAAACGCGACTGGAATCTTGCCTATCATGATAAATATGATGATTATTTCAGGACTGACTTCAGGATAGGTCTTAAAATCAATGGTAAAAAAACCAGCCAGGAATGGGCACTTGACCTGCAGAATCTGACCGGTTTTCAGAGCCTCTTCATGGAGGTATGGGATGCAGCCGAGAAGGAAATCTATACTGTCTATCAGCAGGGATTTGTTCCTATGATGCTCTACAGAATTCAGTTCTGACGAAAAAGATAATCCCGCTTCCGCGAATAATTAATCACTGGTATTAACATAGCAAAGATGGAAATCCATTTCTGTCTGGATACTTTCATCATTGGCTTTGTCGAATTATATCAGAGTTCGTTTAAAAGTCAGAACTGGTCTGGTTTTCGGCGCTGTAAGAACATTTAACATCAATTCAGCCTGTGCTTAACACGCTTATATGTGAATTAATTTCTTCATCATGTGCAGCCAACCAGGCTGTATTGCATATGTAAATATGACATAATCAGACCTTTTACGGGCATTGCATCATATGATCTTTTTCTCTTATTTTGTAAACATTACAAAAATTAAAATTGAATGTTATGAAAAACGGTTTATTTATTTCTGCTGTTATTACTATTGGAATAGTGATTTTTACAGGAAGTTGCAAGAGAGGCACAGGGAAAAGTGCCGATATGCAACATACCGATACAGATCCTGAATCCACAATTGATTTCAATGAAGATAAAGGTGGAGAACCCTGGATTCTGAATATTGAGGAAGCAACCCTCGCCAATGATAATTACCGGGTAGCGAACTGGACCGGGAATTATTTACAATTGGTTTTTATGTCACTGAATCCCGGTGAAGTTATTGATTTAGAGATGCATGAAGGACATGACCAGTTCATACGGATAGAGCAGGGCGAAGCCCGTGTATTGATGGGAAAAACCGGAAATGACCTCAGTTTTGACAAGACAGTATCAGACGACTGGGCCATACTGATTCCCGCAGGTTATTGGCATAGTATTGAAAATACCGGTAATAAAGAACTCAAGATCTATACTTTATATGGGCCTCCGGAACACCGTAAAGGTACTGCAAAAAAAACGTATGAAGAAGTCATGGAAGCTCATGAAGATGAACATTAATAACAAGCGGGCTGGAAATATTATTGAGTTTTGAAAGTTGTGTTTTGAACCGGTATCAAAAATATCATTATATTTATATCAAGATATGATTGAATATGGGAAAAGCAATTGTAAAATTAC
>JAFGBD010000058.1 GCA_016933335.1 Bacteroidales bacterium
AGCTCCCTGCCGGTGTATATTTCACTGTTTTAAGAACCAATACCTTACAGGTATACAGAAAAATGTTACTGATGCCATAAATTAATTGCTGATGTAATTAAAAGAACGGCCGGAGGTAGAACCACTCATCAAAGCAGATAAATGGATTGTCAATCCCGGTGCATATCAGACTGTGCGGAGTATTCCTTCTCCTATAACGCTGCCATAAGCAGTGATGATAAACGAGATGATTAAGGTCAAAAGAGCAATGATGAGAGTGATATAGGTTGGCCGCCTGACACTTGTCCATTCTTTCATGATTACACCGACAACATAGCTGAAAAAGATAAGCATGGACATATGCAATACCCAGCTGGCAAACTGAAAATGTCCCATGTATACATGGCCCAGTCCGTAGAAAAAGAACTGGAAACACCACAAAGAGCCTGCAAATGCAGACCATAATGAATTCTTAAGCAAATCTGCCGATGAAAGGCCGGTTCTTTTTGTGAATTCCTTCAGTGTTTTTTCCCTGATACCGGCAATCACGAACCATGTCAGGTTCACCAGGTAACAGCCTGCAGTGGATACAACCAGCTTGGCATTGCCTTCGAAATGTCCCGCACCCCTGGCAGCAGCCATATCAGAAATGGGCTGGCCAAATTCAAGCGACACATTGAATATCCCTGAAAGAACACCTCCGGCAATGGCCAGCAACAGGCCTGTGAGCATATGAAACGTGGCAGATTTTCCTTTCAGGGCACTGATGTCTTTTTCTTTTTTGAATCCTGCAAGACCACATAGCCCCACGCCAATCAATGAAAGAATCATACCTGCAAGTACAATACCTCCGCCGGGTTTTGTAAAATGCTCTGCCAGTCCGCCAAATATCATCAATGGGATGACGGTACCCAATACTGCAGAGATACCAATGGCAATGGTATAGGTTAATGAATATCCGATATGCCTGATTGCCAGTCCGAATGACATGCCGCCGAAACCATAGACCGCACCCAGGATCAATGCTCCCCGGAATGCTTTTCCCGGTGCATGCAGTAAAATGTCAAAGAAATCGGGAACGGTCAATGCACCGATGACAAGCGGCATGATGATCCACGCAAAAGAGGCCTGGACAAGCCAGAATGTTCCCCATGACCAGTTTTTTGTCCTGTGATATGGCAGGTAACAGGAAGAGGCTGCCATGCCGCCCACTGCATGCAGTCCTGTCCCGATAATCGGATTTGGAGTAATCATTGTTTTAGATTATTGGTTTTGGTTTGTTATGTCTTTTTCAACTGCCGGATTTGATTCGCTCAGATCACAGGATCTCAAATCAGGCCTTTAATTGCACCCGGTCAGAGTGTAAATATTCCATCAGTCCAGATGAAAAATCTCCTTCATATCGGCCCAGAATTCACCATGTTGTCGGGTTTCCAGGGGTTCCATCAGAGGTTTCACAACATCCCACCATTTTTGGGTTTCATCATCAGCTGCCATCCTTGCCATATCCCCTTCAAAATCGTACCCTGTATATTCGAAATAGGCAAACAACATGTTATCCTTAAAAAAAATTGAATAATTGGATATGTTACACTGTTTTATCATTCTTAGTACTCCGGGCCACACTGCCGCATGATGCCTGATGTATTCCCCGGCTTTCCGAGGTTTTAATCTGATTGTTTGTCCGAATCGTCTCATGGATAAGGGTTTACTAATCTGTATATAAATTGTCTTATGATCTGATGGCTTTAAAAAGAGCTTCAACGTTTTCAGGCGGTATATCCGGTAAAATAGCCTCGTGACTGGGTGAAAAGATCAATCCGGTTGGAAAGATATCTTTAATCTCCTTCACCTTCCTCTCAACTTCTTCAGGTTTGCCATTTACAAGGAGGTATTGTGCATCGATACCACCACAAAATGCAACCTTTCTGTCAAAGTTGTCTTTTAAGCTATAAGCATCCATATCCTTCGCAAGGGCCTGGATCGGATGGATGATATCGGCACCAAGCTCTATCAAATCGCTAATAACCGGGAATACTGAACCGCATGAGTGATGCATTACTTTGAGTCCGTAACTTTTGGCCTGATCAATCAGCTTTTTGGTGCCCGGAAAAACAAATTCCCTGATTGATTCAGGCGTTAACATTAGTCCGGTCTGGCAGCCAAAGTCATTACCGATCAGGATTGCATCCAGATATCCCCTGGTAGCTTCGTAAAATATTTCATTGGCCTGCAGATAAAACGCTGTGATACGGTCGATAACAGCCCTGAACATATCAGGATTGGTCAGCATAACCACCAATGCATGCTCCATTCCGAATGCAGAACAAGCATCCTGAAAATGAGCACTCCACAGTATTCCCATCCTGGCATAATCGTCGCTAACCGACCTGGCAAGTCTCCCTGATTCATCCCTGTCAAGATATTTTGAAGGATCGGGCCAGTTGAATTTCTCCACGTCACCGGGATCAGAATAATCCTCAAAAAATCCCGGTGCAGTCAGAGTCCTGTTATCAGGCGTATCAAGGTGTTTCTTTTTGGCAAAATCAAAGGCACATGCAATATGATTGGAGGGAGGATAATGGTAGGGAACTTCAATGGGAAAGATATCATCATCCAGGATTTCTTTCAATTCAGCGACCGAAGATACTCCAAAATACCTGTTCAATGCCGGCTCTGCAGCGGGTACCGGCAGTCCCAGCCAGGAAGCCGGCCTATCCACTTTTTCATAATGAATGGTTGCAAGAAAACGGTCCTTGTGCAGCATTTCTATCACAAATTACACAGTGTTATATAATATAAATAAAGTCCAATTTCAAAATCAAATAAACAAAATAAAATAAAAAAAAACCAACAAATAAAATATATATCTTCTGATCACCATCATCTCATTTATTCCGCCAAAATCCATAAATTCGTACTGAATATTTAACATAACCAGATACCAGACCATGAAAATATCTCATATCCTGCCCAACATAAAATATGCCGACTCCGCAAATTATTTTCTGATTGCCGGTCCATGTGTTGTTGAAAGTGAAGAAATTTGTGATATGGTTGCCAGCCATATTGTCAATCTTTCAAACAGATACTCGATTCCTTATATTTTCAAATCATCCTATAAGAAGGCAAACCGCTCAAGGCTGGATTCATTCACCGGAATCGGTGATAAAGAAGCGCTTGAGATACTAAAGAAAATAAAAGACAGGTATCAGGTACCTGTACTCACCGATATACATACTCCCGAAGAGGCCTATTTTGCTGCAGGATATGTTGATGTTTTACAAATACCAGCCTTTCTCAGCCGGCAGACCGAATTGCTTGTTGCTGCAGCAAAAACAGGTAAAGCTGTCAATATTAAAAAGGGTCAGTTCATGGCTCCGCTTTCAATGAAGTTTGCGCTGGACAAAGTGATTCATTCAGGGAACATGAAAGTAATGCTTACTGACAGGGGCACCATTTTTGGTTACCATGACCTTGTTGTGGATTACCGTGGAATCAAAGAAATGAAGGGATTCGGATATCCTGTCGTGCTGGATGTGACACATTCGCTTCAGCAACCTAACCAGGAAACAGGTGTTTCAGGTGGAAAACCGGATATGATTGAGACCATTGCCCTTGCAGGAATTGCTGTTGGAGTGGATGGTATTTTCATTGAAACCCATCCTGATCCTGATAAAGCATTATCAGACGGTACAAATATGCTTGCGTTAAATGATCTGGAAGTTCTGCTTGAAAAATTACTTAAAGTCAGAAGGGTTATCGTTGATTTTGATACCCGTTAAGGAGCAAGGGATACTTTAAAAACAACCAATACCGGTTTACTTCTTTTCAAACTGTTTATAATTGAATTTGATTCTGGATAATGTATCAGCCAGAATCTGACCTGCTTCAAGAGTGTCATCATCCTCTTTATCGTAATACCAGTTAACTGTCAGATTTTTAATACGTAGGTTTGATTCCAGTTGTTTAAGTAATTCCAGCAGTTTCTTTGCAGAGGCAGTATTCATATATTCCAGAACGAGATCCAGGTCAATACTTTCAGTCTGCAGATCAGTTGCCCAGTTAATAACAGGATCGAAGAATTCCTTGGCGTTTTCAGGATAAGAGCTGCCTGCTATAACAAGTTTTCCTGACAATGAAAAATCTATAAGCGGTGTTTTCGCCGTCGGCTCAATTAATAAGTCTTCCATGAAATTGGTAATTTAAATGTCTGGTAAAGTTAGTTTTTTCTGTGAATCAAACTGAATATATGATCTTGTTTTATTAAAAATAAATCCTATTTATGAACAATGCAGGCATGCTGCCGGTTATATAAGATGATCCTGCAAACGAATGATCCGTGACGTGGATTTTGGAGTTATTATTAATAACTTTGACTGTTTCTTGCATTTTTATGATCCATGAAGAATAAAGCAATTCAATCTTCAAAACGTAAATTCCTCAGGAACGGTTTGATAGGGACAACCGGTATCTGTTTTGGATTACAAAGCAGTGTTTTTGGCAAAGACTTTCAAAAATGGTTCAGCACGGATATTCGAAATGATAAGTTATGGAAATGGAGTAAAGAGGGGATGTATTATGAACAAACTCCCCGCGGGGTCACATGCCTTATGTGTCCGAATGAATGTACGATAAAGGAAGGAGAGGTTGGTGATTGCAGAAACAGGGAAAACCATAACGGGAAATTATATTCCATTGCCTATGGCAATCCGTGCGCCGTGCACATCGATCCGATAGAAAAGAAACCACTCTATCATTTCCTGCCTGCAAGCATGGCATATTCAATTGCCACAGCAGGATGTAACCTGGCTTGCCTGAATTGCCAGAACTGGACGATCAGCCAGAAAAGTCCCCGTGAAACAAGAAATTATGATCTTATGCCTGAGAAGCTGATTCAGGAAGTTATAGATAACAATTGCAAATCAATCGCTTATACTTATTCTGAACCGGTTACTTTTTTCGAGTATACCTATGATTCATCAAAACTTGCCCGCTTAAAAGATGTAAAAAATGTAATTGTCTCCGCAGGATATATCAATGAAAAACCATTAAGAGAGCTGGCAAAATATATTGATGCAGCCAATATTGATCTTAAATCATTTAAAGACAGCATATACCTGAAACTTAACGGAGGTAAGCTGCAACCTGTTTTGAATACTTTAAAAATACTGAAAGAAGAAGGTGTCTGGCTCGAAATAACAAACCTGGTCGTTCCAAGCTGGACTGATGACCTGGATATGATTAAAGAAATGTGTAAATGGCTTAAAGACAATGGTTTTGAAGACAATCCTCTGCATTTCAGCCGTTTTCACCCTCAATATAAACTGACCCAGTTGCCGGCAACACCTGTCAGTACGCTGAATAAAGCAAGAGATATTGCAATGGCTGAAGGACTAAGGTATGTTTATATTGGAAATGTGCCGGGTTCAGGTGCTGAAAACACTTATTGTCCCAATTGCAAAAAAATGATCATTGAAAGAAGAGGATATAAAATATTATCCAACAACATTGCCAATAACAAGTGCAGATTTTGCGGCACCCAAATAGCAGGAGTCTGGAAATAGATCATATTTATCAGTTCATTGTCTGCTCCTTATCATTCAAAAATTCATACTTTTTGTTATTTGAGTATTAAATTATTTTATTTTTGATCTGTTATTATATGACCAATGTCAATTATTCTTAACAGGATCAGGGAACTTCCGATCATTGGGATACTTCGCGGAATCAGGGAAGAATACCTGCATGATCTTGCCGATACAGTCATCGATTCCGGATTAAAGGCAATTGAAATCACCATGAACACACCGCATGCTGTAAATCTTATCAGTAAACTTGTTTCCCTGTCCGGGGATAACCTGCTTGTGGGAGCAGGAACGGTAATGAATCGTCATGAGCTTTTTGATGCCCTGGAAGCCGGGGCCAGATATATTGTTACTCCTTCAATCACCGAGGAAGTGATTGAATACTGTTATCTTAATTCCATACCGGTTTTCCCCGGTGCATTAACACCAACCGAAATTCACAAAGCATGGCAGATGGGGGCATCAATGGTCAAGGTATTTCCTGCATCTCTGTTCGGACCCGGATACTTCAAAGATATTAAGGGACCTTTTAAAAATATAGAATTGATGGCAGTTGGAGGAGTAACCTGTGATAACATCGCGGAGTATTTTAACATGGGTGCTTCAGCTGCAGCATTTGGAGCCAGTATATTTAAAATGGAATATCTTGAAAACAGCAGGTACGGATTTATTGAAAAAGGAATAAAAAGAATTATTGCTGCATACAACAACAGACAAAATAAAATCAACATTCATCATAAACCATTAAAAACCTGATCAAATGAACATTAATTCACAAAATGATATGAATATCCTGTTTCTTTTGTTCCTGCCTGATGCCTCCCTTCTCTTATCTTAACAGGATTTTCTCATTGATCCGCCGGTTTTTTTCCAGTTCTTTCAGATATAATTGCCTCCTTTTCAGATGATTTTTCAGGACTTTTTCATTATACCTTTCTATTAAACGCGAATGTTTCAGTTTTTCTTTTTCAATACTCGCTCTCTGCCTTTCATTGTCCCTTTCAAGTTGCAGATTGTATTCCAGGATCCTCTGACTGTATTTTTCATTTTCCTTCATGATTTTCTGATGAACTGAGCCCAGTTTACCGGTTATTCTGGAGTTGTGTAAAATAATTTTCTGTCTTTCTTTTTCTATTGCATTCTTTATTCTGGCAATCTCTTTATTCCTTTCTTCGATAACCTCCTGATTATATTCATGTATCTCCTTTTGACTTTTCAATGCTTCTTCATCTTCTCCACTGCGCCATTTTTCAAAATTCTCCAGGATTTTTTCATTCTGCATATCTATTTCTTTTTTCAGTTCCGCATGCTCTTCAATAAACCTTTCTTCCTCTCTGATTCTGGCTTCCATTATTTTCTCGTTATATTGCTTTATTTCTTCACTTATTCTTCTGATCTGCTCTTCCTGTTCTTTTTGTTCCTTTTCCTGCTGCCGTCTGATTTTTTCATTGTACTGCTCTGTCTCTTCCCTGCTCCTCAGCGTTACTTTATCAAGTCCTTCATTCTGTAACTCCTGCTGCGCAATTACCTCCTGGTTATACGCAGCTATCTCACGGCTTAGCTTCTCTCCCTCCCGACGCTGTTTTTCCGCCTCTGACAGCCTCTCCTGCTGCGTTTTTTCGTTGTAACGGGCAATGGCTTCACTCAGGGCCTGGTTCTGCCTCATAGCCTCTTTTAAGGCTTTTTCCTGGTCTTTGGCAAACTTTTGATTATATTTTTCAGTTTCTTTTTTGTTAATTACTGATAATGGATCCAGTCCATGCTTCTGAAGTTCCAGTTCTTCTATAGCTTTACGGTTGTAGCGTTCAATTTTTCTTTTTTCCTTCAGAATCTGACGCTCTTCTCTGACTGATATTTGTTGGCTTTCACCAACTGCTTCATTATTATGCTTTGCATTTTTCGATGCCATTTTTTGCATTTCAGCCATTTCTTTCTTATTCCTGCGGATTATTTCCATTTCCTGTTTCTCATTGGCACGCTGAATTTTGTTGCTTTCTCTTATGGCCTTTTGTTCCTGTTGTTTTTTAAATCTCAGCCTTTGTCTTATTTCTTTATTTTGCCTTCTTTTTTTTGCAGAACTGTTGAGTTTCTGCCTTATTCTGGTCCTTAGCGGTATCCTGACCTTATCTATGCTGTAATCACTCTGACGGGTATGTTTCTTCTGGTCAGCGACAAGAACATCATTCCCTGGTCGTTGCTGTGCTTTCGATTCAGACAATCCCGTACCGAGAAGTGCAATTATAAATAATATAGAAATGCATCGGACCATATCGTTATATGATAGAAGCTTTTACGATAAACCGTTCTTTTTTGTTCAGCCTAAAACATATTAAGAAACAAAATACCATAAAGCCTATTGAAAGTGTCATATTATTATATTTTATTTTTTAATTCAGATAAGTTAATTCATTTTATTAACCTGTAATATTTTATCATTATTCTATTTTCCGGATAACTGATCAGTTAGCTTTAAAATATACGGAATCCGGTCAGCCCCGTACATTTCTTTTATCAATTTGCCTGCTGTTTCAATATCCATGTCAGTCAATTGATATTGTTATTTTCCATGTATTACCGCAAAGAATGTTATATTCTTTTGCAAAATTACCGGAATTGATTGCTATTCCAATCATACCGGAAGAATCAATATATGCCAGGGCACCGGACCCAGCAGCATATCCAAATGATTTTACAAAAGGAATTTTATCATTGTACACCAGGTGATTATCATGCTTTATCCTTACATTCAGATCCCCGATTTCCTTTTGTTCAGTAAGTTTGCCAAACAGTCCGGCTGTGATGTCTGTAACCAGGTTACCGAAAGGCTGTTCCACCTTGACAATGGTTCCTTCAATCTTATTGCTGTCAGCTATCGTGGCTCTGTTATAATCCAGTAATGTAATGTCTGCTGTATGTAATGAACCTGTTTCATTAAACTGAACCATACCGGTTGCAATCCTGGCACCGATGTAAACATATAAATCCCTGCCGTGAAAGGTATAATAATCTTCAGCGCCAGGTCTCATGTGCACCTTTTCGTCTATTATCCTTATTTCCGGATTATCATATTTTTCCAGAACGAAAGTCAGTATACCGTTATCCGGACAAATTATTATATTCCCGTCACTAAGCTTGACTGCCAAAGATCTCCGGTATGTACCAACGCCCGGATCCACCACAGCTACAAAGATCGTCAAAGGTGGCCAGAAAGGCAAAGCATTTGCCAGTACCAGTGATGCTTCCCATATGTTATAGGGTTCAATTTCATGGGTTATATCGAAAACAGAGATGTTCTGGTTTACAGATATGGCAATGCCCTTCATGGCAGCAACAAAATGTTCTTTGTTGCCAAAATCTGTCAGCAAAACAAGGTTGGCCTTCATTAATTAGGGATTTAAGAACTAAATTAACCAATTCCGGCTAATTATGCAGGGAAATAACAGAATTACCGGTAGTGGTAATCATATTCATCTGAATGAGCACTCAGCCAGTTATAAATGATATCACTTCTGTCAAGGAGGAATCTCAGGTCGCTGAAAGACCGGTATTCAACAAAAGGTGCATTACCACCCCCTTGCAAAGTATCAGCTTCACAGTCAGAGTATTGAATTCTGCCACGGTCAAGACCATAGTATACTTCACCCGTAACTTTATCATAAATCTCTAATATTTTATTCTTGAATAAGTTATAATGAAATTGCTTTCTGGAATATTTCCTGCAGAATTATAAAACAAGCATACTCCGCAGGCTGCAGGAAAATCTTTTATATATGATTAATCAGATCTGAACCATAAGAATCCATTCATAACAGCAAAAGGTTCAGGCTGAAATTTTACTTTTCTTTATGGTATTCTTCTCACCAATACCTGTGGATAAACAGCATTTTTCAAATAATTCAAAATATTCACAGAAAGAAATGTGAAACATCCTGATGATGCAATAACGGGCTTCCATCATACCTTTTATAAAAGGCTCAGCATCTTCAAAACTGTATTCGTTAAAGAATTCCTCCTGACATTTGGCAAGATACAGCAGATAGATTTCCTCGTTGATCTGTTCTTTGATTAAATCAAATAAATCCTGCGCACCCTGCCTGGCATTTCCACTCCTATCTGTAAGGGACAATGCATGCTTCATGATGGTCTGCAGGATGATGTCTTTCAGTTTTGTATGCAAAATTTTCATCAATATGAAATGATTATTTTATAATCAATTTTAAAGATTAAAATCTAGTCATTTTTATTTACAATACAAACAATTTCATTATATTTTTGCAGGGAATTTACACTAAGAATCAGATTAGTTGCAGATTTTCCGGTTATCAGGTTGTCGTATTCAAACGGAAAGATATACCAGGAATTGATATCAGCTTTATCGCATCAAATACACTTCGCTTCCGGCAAGCAGAAAACAACCAAGTCCGTAATCCTCGAAATCAGGAGTTTTATCATATGTCACAGGCTGACCGTCTCCGGGTTCTTTTCCGGTACTCTGGACATATCCCAGCATGCCATCGGGATGCAATGCATCATTTACCATTGCATTCCATGCTTTGATAACAACCGGTTTGTATTTTTTTTCACTGATCAGGCCATTATTAATTCCCCAGGCAATACCATAAGTAAACAAAGCTGTTCCAGTTGTCTCCTTTCCTCCAAAATGACTGGAATCGTGAAGACTTACATTCCAGAATCCATCATCACGCTGAACCGATACCAGTGCCCTGACCATTTTTCTGTATGTTTTAAGATATTCTTTCCGGTAAGGAGCATCATCAGGCAAGATATCCAGGACCCTTGCCAGTGCTGCAATAACCCAGCCGTTGCCCCTTGACCAGTAACAATCCTCCCCGTTGGGCTCTGTATAAGGCGGATCAAAATCACTGTCCCTCCACCAAAGGCCGTCCTTTTTATTGAACAAACCTTTTGCACCGTGCTTTGTTTTGGTGTACATATACATCTGGTACATGCGCCTGAAATAGGAATCATTCTGGTACATTACGCCCAGTCTGGCAAAGACAGGCATGGCCATCTGCAGGGCATCTATCCAGTTCCAGTCATCAATTTTGGCAGTTTTCATCATGCTGTCTATGCAAGCTTTGATTTTTTCGATTCTTTCAGGTTTGGATTCAATGAGGTAAAGATCAATGTATGTTTGTCCTGCACATTGATTGTCAGCGTTCCTGGTATAGGTATCACCATCTCTCAGATCCCATTTATGGAACTCACCCCATCTGACTGCATAATCATAGTACTCCGGTCTTGGATCCAGTTTATATAGTGCCATTAATCCTTCATAATATACACCTCTTGTCCAGATGTTACTGGCCCGTGAGCGATTCGTAACAATTCTTTTACCGACGTCAGGCCATTTCTTCATGAAGTATTCATTGGCCAGGGTCATCTTCTGAAGTATTTCCTCTTTATAAGGCAGTCCCTGTGCATTAAGAGAAAATCCAACTACCGTACAAATAATAAAATGAAAGATTCCCAGGCTCCATATGTGAATTTTGCTTTTATTTATTGCCATGAGCTTTCCCGATTAAGTTTGATATTGTCTCCTTCTTTTTATCTAAATATTTTGTAAGCCCTTTGTGTATTTCCTCAAATATCCTGTTGTTTATAAACCATTGCGTTCCTATACCAATAGCTGTGGCTCCGGCCAGAATATATTCCATTGCATCGTTAAAATTTGAAATTCCCCCAATGCCTATGATTGGTATTTCCTTTCTTTTACATTCCGGTATGCTTCTGAAGCATTCATAAACCATATACAGTCCGACAGGTTTTATGCATGGTCCGGACAAACCTCCGGTTTGATTTCCCAACACAGGTTTCATGTTATCAATATCAATTGCCATGCCTTTCAAAGTATTGATCATAGACAATGCATCAGTTCCTCCATTTATGGCTGCTTTTGCAATCTGAGTAATATCGGTGACATTCGGACTAAGTTTGGTGATAACACACAGTGAGTCCTTCACTTTGGTTTTAACTTCTTTTACAATCTGTTCAACCAGAACCGGATCTGATCCAAATGCCGCACCACCCTTTTTTATATTAGGGCATGAAACATTAATTTCCAAACCACTTATTACATTGTACTTATCTTTGGTTTTGATAATACCTGCCAGCTCACCAAACTCACTTATTGTGGCGGCTGAGATATTAACAATAATCGGTATCCCATATTTTCTTAACTCCGGGACATCTTCCTCAAAAAACCTGGTTACACCTTTATTTTGTAAACCAATTGAATTCAATATTCCTGACCTGACTTCAACAATTCTGGGATCAGGATTCCCAAGGCTTTTATGAATAGAAACGCCTTTTGTAACGAAAGCACCCAATGATTCCAGAACTTGTTTCCTGTTTTGTAAAAGATTTATCTCATCCCGGCTTCCGGATGTCCCGGAGGAAGTCAGAAGAGGTGCCTTTAATGTGATATTCTTTATTTTTACACCAAGACTTTTATTCATTCCAGTTTATCAGTTTTGATTCAATAACAGGACCATCAATGCATACACGGGAATTATGGTTTTCACCATTTACAATTGTCTGACAAACACATGAGAAACATACTCCTATTCCACAAGCCATCCGTTTTTCCATTAATACATAGGATTTAATATGATATCGTGAAGTGATATCATGCACTTTATGCATCATTGGTATTGGGCCACAGGCAAAAGTAATGATATTCAATTTATGATGATCCTTTAAATATTCCTCGTACGGCCCGGTAACCATAGTTCCCATAAACACATTTTTAATATCAGGTTTTTGTCTTTCATCTGTTTCACTCTGAATAGATACATAGATATCTGAATTTTCAGATAAACCCAACATTTTCAAATCATCAATATATATTTTAGCATTTTTACCGGTACCGGTAAAACTATTTGCATTTAAATCGTTGTAAGCCAAAGAACTATATTTTTCAATCCCAATAAATACCTTCACCTTACGATTGAAAAATCTTAAAGCCTGAACCAAATACACAAGTGGTGCCATACCAACACCTCCACCAACAATATGGATTTCATCAAAATCCTCCCTTAACAGTACCCTCAAATCAAATACGCTTCCCAGAGGAGCCAGAATTTCAATTTTATCCTCTTTGGCGATTCTGGTCAATTCGTTTGTACCTACCCCGCCTTCTAATGCTTTATATAATATTTCGAACTTATGAGGTTTTACGGTATATAATATGGTAGCCAGTGTTTTTTCCAGATTTAGTTTTGACAAATAATCATTGTCGAAATTCTCATAATAAGTCCTGTAAATCCCAAAGGGACGTTTTAAATATGATATCTGTTTTGTTCCTAAATCATTATGAACATTTGGAGTAACATCTGAAATGGAACCGATAACACGAGGCCGGTAAGATTTTAATAATTCATTTTGCCGTTCTTTCAGCGTATCAATCATAATAAATTGTCCGGGTAATATATCAATCGTATCCTCAGATATAAATGTTAATTTGTATAATCTGGAGCCTTTTTCACCTACATGGATATTATCAGTAACTACTGAACTATGACTATCTATCATGTCAGGTAAAACCTTTATATTTTCAGGCTTATTTGTACTACTAATATATTTCCGCCCCGTTGAAAATGTTTTTTCATAATTCACTTTATCAATTCCCCGGACTATTGTGCAAATTTTATCAAATGAGGTGAAAAAACCTCTTTTATAGACATTTGCATTACTTAACTTCCTTGCCTCGTTTAATTCCTGTTCATCTTTAAAAATAACAATATGAATGCTTTTGTAATCGTTATGATCGATTTTACAGATATGACCGGATAATTTTTGTAAGTTCTTTTTATTCTGATGTCCAAAACTAAATATCAGATTTGCGCTTTTGTATTTCAGAATAAAAGCACAATTATCAGTAATTTCTTTGTCATTATTTAAATTCGAATGACCTTTTTCTCTTGATAACAAAAGAGTATCATCAAAATATTTTTCATTGATATAACAGGTTTCAATTCCAAGATGCGTGTTCAGGTGATTTAATAAATTGAAGCAAAGTGTATTATAAGTATTAATGCCGGGTTTTCTTCCAAAAGATTTATGCGACTTGATTATTTTATCATTCAATTCATTAAAATCCATCAATTCATAAATAAATTTTCTTAAAATTCGATTTTTCAAAATTAATATTTATTGGGCAGAATTACTTATAAATTTTTGTTTCGGGTTCAATCCGGCGCCGAATCAAATGTTAGTCCGGCAAATTCATTTGCTGCATCATTTCCTGAAACGCTGAATATTCTTCTTAACAATATTTTGATGCCTGAAATCATTCACTCCGGCTTGGTGAATAAAACATTTATTCAATGAATCTGGTCAGGAGGTAACAGGAATTAAAACAATCTTACTAAAATCCGGTAATTTTAAAATTTGCACTAAAAATAATGAACAAGGTCAAATTTTCTATTCTGAAGGATTATATTCCCTGAAAGTTCCGTTTTTATAAAAATAAACAATTTTTTCTATCTTGTTTACATTTGTAACCTTTCTTTCCTCATTATTTCTGACATCATTTTCCTGGAATTTTATATTTACCGGTTCATGTGATTTTTTTTCCGCGGATGTTTCTGCATAACTGCTGTCCTCCTTAAAAAGATTTTGTTCTTTTTCCTGTATATTATTCGTCACCTTCTGTTCCTGCTTATACATATTGCCCTTGCCTGTAATAAGCCATTCAGCATTAATATATTCATATTTATTTAAAAATTTATAAATAAAATCAAAGCTTGGATTGTTTCTTCCACTTAAGATATGTGATATGCTTGATCGCTGAACTCCTATATTATCTGCAAGGTTTGTAGCGGAAATATTTTCTTTTTCAAGAAACATTATAAGCCTTTCTTTCATTTTAAATATTTATTTATGATCATTATTTTACAAATGTAATAAATTAAATTAATACATATGTGAAATATACAATTTACATTTGTTAATTTTATTTCACTTTTGTCCTGTTATATAATTTAAGTTTGGATTTATTGTCATTCTTAAATATAAATACTTGAATTTCAGTTAATGTATTAACAGCATCAACGTTGTTAAAACCAATCCCTGACCAGTTGTCTCCTGCTTAATATGTTGATATTGAATACATTTTCAATACATCACCATTCTAAGTATTCAATCCACTTTTTATCAGGAAGCAAGGATTCTTAAAAACATTATTAACTAACTAATTAATAATATGTTAAATATATATACGTAATTTAAACTATTAATTAATATAAACTATGTAAATAACTGATTATAAATAATTAAAGAATAATTTATGTGTGTTTTTTAAACAGACAATTCACCTTCATTTGTAACTTTTAAATATTTAGTATATATAAATCTCTTAATACATTGATTAGATTAAATATATAACATTTATTTACAATTATTAATCTTAATGGTATATTCATGAATTTAATGAATTACATATGTAAATTATTTGGTTTATAATTGATTGTGTTTTGTTTATATTTGTGAAAATCTGTATATTATCATGACTTTATACCAATGAGTCATTCGTATGATCCTTTTATTTCCAAAATCACATGAATAATTGTTTTATTTATTCTGATTTTGTTCAGGAGAATGAATATGATAGTTTTTTTAATCTCCTTAGGTTTAAAAATTCAATTGTCTTCTTATGTGAGATGTTAAATATTAAAGGCAAACAGTGTCTGATTTTGATCTTCAGCAATAAAAAACGGTCTTTATTAAAGTAGATAATGTACCCCAGCCTAACCTTGAATTATCAAGGAATCATTATCTTTGAAAAGTTCAATACTGCCATTTATGATAAACAAAGTTCCACTTCACTGGCAAATTTTCATGGCACTCGTCCTGGCAGTTGTTTTTGGTGTTATTTTTTCCTCCAGCTATATTCTGACTGAAAAAAAACTGACCAAACTTGCAAAAGAAATCCGGGATGAAAACATCATCTGCCGGCTGAACATCTTAAAGAATAAAAAATATAAAACTTTATCCGAATTTGAGAAGCAGCTGGAAAACAGGCTCAGCAAACCTGATTTAAAGTCATTTCAAGGACTGATCATCAAAGCGGCATATCATAATCCTGCCCTGAGCTGGATAGAATGGATGGGAATTGTGTTCCTGAGGGCACTGAAAATGATTGTGATACCCTTGATTTTCACATCAATCATTTCAGGAATTATTACCATTGGATCGGGACAGAACCTTGGCAGACTGGGATTAAAAACACTATTATACTATGTTTCCACAAGTGTATTGGCAATACTGTCAGGATTATTCTTTGTGAATGTTTTTCAGCCGGGAACCGGAGCTGACATAAAGGGACTGGAAACAATGAGTGATTTCTCAATACAGCAAAAAAATCTGAAAGACATTTTGATCGAAATAGTGCCGGATAATATATTTAAGTCATTGGTAAATAATGATTTATTATCTGTCATTTTTCTGTCGCTGCTTGTCGGAATATTTATTACACAACTGGATAAAAAGAACAACGGCATGTTATCAGGACTGTTTAGCAGTCTTTTTGAGCTTTTCATGAAAATAACAATGTTTATCATCAGGCTCGCTCCTCTTGGTATTTTCGGACTTGTAGCCAAAGTCATTGCTGACCAGGATAATATCGGCAATCTCGTTCATAATCTGGGCAGCTTTATTTTTTGCGTGACTTCAGCCCTTTTTATCCATGCACTGCTCACCCTCCCTTTACTGACATATCTGTTTGGCAGGAATAATCCGCTCAGGCATCTGAATAATATGACCTCAGCCCTGTTAACCGCATTTTCCACTGCCTCCTCAGCTGCTACCTTACCTCTGACCATGAATAATGTAAAGGAAAAATCGGGTGTGTCTGAAAAAATTGCAAACTTTACACTGCCCATCGGGGCAACCGTCAATATGGACGGTACGGCAATATATATCACGGCCGTTGTCATGTTCATTGCCCAGATAACCGGGATGGAAATGGGAGTAAAGGAGCAGCTGATCATATTGCTGACAGCCCTTCTTGCATCCATTGGCACAGCAGCAATACCCATGGCAAGCCTGGTCATCATTACCATCATTCTGAACATATTCGGACTCCCGTTTGAGATGATTGCCATTATACTGCCAGTAGACCGGATTCTTGATATGTTCAGAACCACAGTGAATGTATGGAGTGATAGCTGCGGAGCTGTTATCATTGCAAAATCAGAAGGCGAACAGCTGAAAGTGTGATGAAAAATAACGGATAGCGGATGTTGGATGTTGGATGTTGGATAATTCATTAGCCTGTAACAGGGTAAAAAAAACTACTATCTGTTCAGATTTGCTGTCGGTCCCTTTTATACCATCAGATTCCCGTATTATCAGCATTTGTATGGGACTCGTCCCCTGGAAAAAACCATTATCAGCGACGAATTCCTGACAACAATGATTAAATACTCTTCATATTAAGAAATACAATTATACAGCATCTTATTTATATCTAATCTAAAAAAAAATAATAATAAACTACAATTATAGTTGCAAAACTATCGTTATAGTTGTAATATTGTAATAAAAAAAATATAATGAAAGAAATCACACAGGCACAGGAAGAAATCATGCGTGCACTCTGGTCAATTAAAGAAGGTGTAGTGAATGATATTCTTGACCACCTTGAGGAACCCAGACCGGCTTATAATACAGTATCTACCGTGGTAAGGGTTCTTGAAAAAAAAGGATATATCGGGCACAGAACATACGGAAAGACCCATGTTTATTATCCACGGATTGGGCAGAAAGAATATGCCAGACATCAAATTAAAGATCTGTTAGCCAGTCACTTTAGTAACTCTGTAAAATCGATGGTATCTTTCTTTGCCAGGGAAGAGAAGATCGAATTACAGGAACTGGAAGAAATCAGAAAACTGATCGAAGAAGAAATAGAAAAACAAAAAACCGGCAATGAATGAATAAGATTTTAATTCATATCCTGGAATTCAACATATGCCTTTCTATTATGTATTTGATATACAGAATATTAATACATAATGAAGCCATTCATCAACTGAACAGGTTTACACTGATTACCATTCCTGTCATTGCCCTTGCAGTTACCCTGGTAAAGATTGACCTGTCCACTGACCTGTCAGCATATTATGCAAAGATTACTTTCCTGCAAAATGATTCGGAAAGGGCAGCTGCTGCAGATCCCGGACAAATGTATCAGCATTCCGGGTTAAGGCAGAACGGAAAGGATGAAGCTGTTATTGAAACCAGTTCGTTTCCTCAGGTTCCTTTATTGCCTCTGTTGTTCGCTGTTGTGGGTATCATATTGTTGTTCAGACTGTTTATTCAAAACTTAAAGTTAATCAGGATGATAAAAACAAGTGAAGTATGTCAATATGGCAAGCTCAGACTTGTTAAGTTAAACCATAAGATATCCCCTTTTTCATACTTCAGATATGTATTTCTGAATCAGGAACAACTCAATCCAGACGATTTATATTATATCCTGTTGCATGAACATGTTCATTTTATTCAAAAACATTCCTGGGATAATTTGTATATAGAACTGGTTGGTCTGTTTCAGTGGTTCAATCCCTTTTACTGGCTTCTGCGCTCATCTTTAAAAGAAACTCATGAGTATCTGGCTGATGAAGGAGCAGTGAAACTTGGAATAAACAGTACAGATTACCAGGTACTTCTCTTAAACCAGGTTGCAGAAGGCCCGCTCATGCCCATTACATGCAACTTCAGTAAATCATTAATTAAAAAACGAATCATTATGATGCAAAAACTCAGAAAATCAGTACTAAGATCAATCACTAAATTGTTCTTTATGTTGCCGGTGATAGTTTTACTGGCATTGATCTTCTCCTGTAATACTCAAACCAGGCAGAAAGAAAAGCATGTAGCTGCAGTATCACCGACGAAAATGAATGTGCTTTATCTTGGTGCAGATAATCCTGTGGCGATTGCCGTATCCGGGATTTCTGCCGAAGAAATCATTGTGAAAATTGACAATGGAGAAATTGAAGGTGAACTGGGTAAATATGTTGTCAGACCTTCAAAAGCCGGAGCAGCTAGAATCAAGGTCTATAAAGTTAAAAAAGATAAAAAGGAACTTTTACAGGAAACTGAATTCAGGGTGAAGACCATTCCGGATCCCAAAGCTTATGTTGCCGGTAAAAAAGGAGGTAAAATAACCCGGGAAGAACTGCTGGAGGCTAATGAAGTTCAGGTGTATATGGAGAATTTTGATTTTGATCTCACTTTTAAAGTGATTGAATTTGTCCTCTCCGCCGCTGTTCCCGGCACCTACACCATCAGGGAAGAAATATCAAAAAGCAATGCCTTTTCAGAGGCCCAAATCGACCTGATAAAAAGCCTTGCGAAAAACCAAAAAGTCTATTTTGAGGACATCGTGTGTATAGGACCTGACGGAACTAAAAGAAAATTGGGAACTGTTGGTTTTGAAATTACTGAATAGTCTGAAATAAGTTCCCGGGAAATGGGTATTTCCGGGGACTTTTTTAATTCTCCTCCTGGCTGAATACGATGGGGGGCATATATTTTCTGATTTCGCCTGTAAAATATGTATTTTCAATCATCTCGTAACAAATCATATACTGCCAGCGCCTGGTATCATGGTTATAGATGAACTCTTCCATTTTATCTCCATCCTTGTAAGGAATGAATTTTGTTCCGTGTATCTTATAATCTCCCTTTATTTTAGCAATTTCCTGCCGCCTGATGTAATTGAAAAGCATCTTGTCGGATGCCATGACAGCTTCTCCTTTTTTCAGGTTATAGGACCCGTATTTCGGGGTAAACTCGTTGATAATCACTATGTATTCGTGCCATTTATATACTCCCTGCGGATTCAGCGAATCCAGTCTTGCAAAAACTGCCTGATCTGTCATGTTCTGAAGATTCTGGCTTCCCATCCTGTCGTTATAATCTGCCATAGACGAGGCCACTATCAGTTTCTTTTTAAAATAATACAAGGTATCTATCTCATTTCCCATATATACATTATATGTATAGCATTGCTCAGTCAGTTCACCGGCTTTTTTGATTTGTTCAAGACTGTCGGCTGAAACAAGCTCGTTAAAGGCTTTATCAAATGCAGCAGGATTCAAAGCAAGTTTGTCAAGGTCAAAAGATGAATGCCAGTCCATTATTAACGCATTAACCTGGTTCCTGTACTTTTGCAGATACTTTTCAGTTTCAGCGAATTGATTTTCCCTGGCATATTTAATTGAAAGATCGATCATGCGTATGGCACGCTCATACGACGCAATGTTGCCTTCTTTCAAATATTGATTAAGGTTCTTTCTGAAAACCTTCTCTTTTTCAAAAAGCTGCTGATAATGGATCCTCTGTTGTTTAATAAGGTTGTATATTCTTTTTCTGTATTCCTGGTAAAAATCCTTTGACAATCCGTCGCTTCTATATTCTGCCCTTTCAAGCTTCTCCTCTGCAAGTGATTTTGCTTTATCAAGCTCCTCAAGGTCAAGATACTCTTCATATGACTTGAGAAACAAAGTATGTTCAAGCTCACGTTTATAATTGAAGTATTCCAGGTTTCTCTTTTCATGAAGTTCAGGAATTCTTGACTGTAATTCCCTGATACGGTTATCCAGGCTGTCTATGATCCCTTTGTTATTGTTTTTCTTATCCCTGAATTGAGTATAAGCCTCTGAATGAAAGCAAAACAGGAGAATAATAACCGGCACCAGGTAATATGTTTCTTTCCGTATCATCTTTTTTGCTTGATGCCTTTTTTTCTTTTTACAGAAGCAGGCAGACAATGAAAATGATTTTACTGGTTAGTACGGAAAATGGTCTGATTGGTTCAATTATATTGATAAACGTGCAAAGAGAGATGACGTATAATACCCACAGGTTCTTGAATTATTCCAGGATGATTCAGGATCGTTTATTCCTTTTGATATCTTACAGAATGATTCTTCAGGTAATAAGAAATATCCTAAGACTCAGGAGGACAAAGAGAATTCCTGCCATAACGGAAATGACTTTGAGCATTTGCCTGCCAATAAACCGCTTGAGTTTTGAAGCAAAATAAATCTTAATGAGATCAGTGAGAACAATAACCGACAGGCAACTGCTGTAAAATATTAAAGCCTGACGGATACTGTAATTTTTATGTGCAACAATGAAAATAACAGATCCAAGCCAGAAGGCTACAACAGAAGGATTGAGTATATTTATTACAATACCGTTTAAAAATAGTTTTGCATAATTGATATTTTCATTTATGGCAATGTTTCTCTGATGTTTCTTAAAGATATAGTATAAACCAAAACCAAAGAAAGCAAAGCCTCCTGCAAGTTTAAAATAGTTGTTGCTGATCAGGCTGTCAAGGAATTCGGAAGTGCTGAAATAAGTCAAAAGAATCAGCATAATGTCGCTGATGAACACGCCCAGATTCATTGTCAGTGCGGATTTGAATCCGCGATGGATACTTGTTTCAATCAGGACGAAGAATGTTGCCCCAATGAAAATGCTCAGAAGGAGTCCCAGCAATAAACCGTTGTATAACGCTGTCATTAAAACTGATAAAAATGAAAAAGTAACAATAAACCCTTAGAAAACATCCATTAAAAATCTTCATTTTTTCAAAAAAGAGATGAACCGAAACCCGATAAATCGGGACAGGCTCCCGACAAGTATGTCGGGACAGGTTATGAGACAAATAAAACAAATATATTCGGGTGAAACACTTTAAATAAGAATACAGGTCAGTTGAGCCGGTCTTTCCTGTAATTTTCAGCAAATCCCTTCCAATCGCTGTAATTACCACCTAAAACCCTTGGAAATTTGTGTTGCCCGCCTTCCTTACCCTTTGATCTTAACCAGTCATAAAACACTTTTTCAGGTAAGATTTCCACGAATATCTCTTTCAAAGCAGCCTTTCTTTCAGTGGCATAGTCGTCATTCAGTTTTTTTAATGCCGTATCAAGCTTTTTCCTGACCAACAGGGGATCAATTTCCACCGCACTCGTCCCAATATACCATTTATGAGCAAACAATCCCCGGTAAGGTATTCCAGCCACAGTGAATTCCTTAATGTCAATGTTCAATTCGCCGGAGATCATATCAATGGCATTTGTCATGTTGTCAACCGATAGATGTTCCCCGCACAGACTTAAAAAGTGTTTGGTCCTTCCTGTTATAATAATCTCATAATCCCTTGCAGAAGTAAATTTGATGGTATCGCCAATCAGGTATCTCCAGGCTCCTGCCACTGTACTTAATAAAGCAGCATATTCTTTATTCTCTTCAATCTCATTTAACAGCAATACCCTGGGATTTTTTACAAGTTGTCCTTCCGGTGTGAAATTTTCCGTATCGAAAGGAATGAATTCAAAGAAGATACCATTATCAATAACAAGCTGCATATTGCTGTTCTCCTTCTTCTGGTATGCAAGAAAACCTTCTGAAGCCAGATATGTCTCAAGCAAATGAACCGGTTTGCCCAGAAGCTTTTGAAAACTTTTTTTATAAGGTGCGAAATGTACACCTCCATGTGCGTATACCCTGAAATTTGGCCATATGTTGTGGATATTCGCTGCTTCGTAACGATCTATGATTTTTTCAAGCAGTATTTGCACCCATGCAGGTACTCCGGCAATACCCACAATATCCCATTTTATTGCTTCATCAACAATTCTTTCAAGCTTGGTGGACCAGTCCCTTTCCTTTGATATTTTGCCAGGCTTATAAAACTTGTTAAACCAGAAAGGCAACCGACCTGCAAGAATACCACTCAGGTCTCCTTCAAAGTAATCTTCAATTTTTATCAGGTTTGTGGAACCTCCAAGCATCAGAACGCTCTTTTCATAAAAGTCCGGTGGCAGATCAAATTCAGTCAGGGCCAGTAACTGTCTGATGCCAACTTTGCGCATGGCTTTTATCATATCCTTTGTTAACGGAACCCTTTTGCTGGAATCATTTGAAGTGCCTGATGTCAATCCAAAAAACCTTACTTTCCCTGGCCATGTAACATTGCCCTCACCTTTCTGCAGAAGGTGCCACCATTCAGCATATATTTTCTCATAATCATAAACAGGAATGGCAGATTGAAAATTCCTGACCAGATTGTCGGAAGAGAGAATTCTTTCAAACTCAAATTTTTTTCCAAAACTTGTATGTTTAGCTTTTTCAAGTAGTTTTCGCAGGATTTTTTCCTGTTGCAAAAAGCTCAGTTCTTTCTTATCGACAGAGCTCTTTTTAATTTTAACTACCTCCTTGAGAATTGATCCTATTACTGCCATCTATAATAAGATTAAGGGTTTGGTCAATTATCTTAAAATTGGTTTGTCTTTATAAGAGTCGAAATTGAATATCCCGCCTGATAACAAAAACCAGCCGGGTATGACATGGTTTGTCCGATAATTAAAGTGCCTCACTTACCAGGAAATATTTATAGAAATACTATGCCTGTCCCAATACAGGAACCAGATAATTTGTAAAGCACAAGGCAACCAATGATGTTCCGTACTCCTTTTTGGGTACGAAACTTTGAGTAATCAGCTCAATATTGTTAAGGGAATATTCTTCCTCAAATCCGTTATAATACAATTCATTTAAGCTTGCACCTAACTTGTTCTTTAATTCCTCAGGCGTGTAATTACCATTATGCTCACATACCAGTCCCCCATAACGTTTACCCGTATCACGCCGGATAAGCCAACCGTAAATTATTCCTGCACTGGTAAGCTCTCCCTTGAGACCATTGGCCACAGCCATAATTGTTTCCATTACACATCCGTGTTCAATATGTTCCGGCCTGGAAATCTTATTTGCTATACCCGGCAGGATTGATGAATATGTCATGATATTTGCCATCTCTATCCCGGCAGCTTTAAGTGCTAAATGATAAGAACCCGCATGAATAGCTATGTCGCTTTCACCG
>JAFGBD010000059.1 GCA_016933335.1 Bacteroidales bacterium
CACCGTCGCTGCTCCTGAAGGCTCTATCAGCTTCCGGCAATCCCTCTCGCTGGTGTAATCCTCCGGTCCGCTGTTGTCCGACAATTCACCTGACCGGGCCGTGAACGTCTCGTCGATACACGGGCCGGGAGTTGAGATGGTTAAATCGACAGGTATGTTAGTAATTGGAGTTAATGGATCATTACAATATATCCGAATAATTGCCTCATATTCCCCTGCTTCCAATCCTTCACTGGTTATTTCAACTGGTATCTCCACTGAACTTCCGGGAGGTACATTACCATGAGTGGTTTCAAAATTGATCCAGTTGCCCGTATCAAAGAACCCAAATCCATATCCTCTTTCTCCTTGGATAAAATAGATACCATTATTTACATAACACATACCACCATCAAACACCGCAAAGAAAGGGATTGTAGCTACATTCCACGATTCCGAAATCATATCAAATTCATACCAGTTATATCCTTCATAAGACCCGTATGCATAATATTTGCTGTGAAACGGATCAATTGCACAACCCAGTACAGCACCACCCGGCACTGAAGGAAGTGTTGTCCAGGTATCTGTTGATATGTTGTATTTAGCAAAAGAGGTGGTACCATCACCACTGTGACCATAGATATATCCGTTGTGATAAGCCAGTCCGCCCCATCGTTGGAAGGAAATGGGTGAACTTGACAAAGTGCTCCATACCAGTGTATTTGGATCCAATCGCCTGAAAGAAGTACCATCTATCGTATAGATATATATCCCATCGTTGGTTATATTGCCTGTACCGGAAGGCTGAGATATCTTATCCCAGGTATTATCTGATATGGAATAAATATTGAAGCTGGATAAACCTGTATAGCAACTATACATCTTACCATCCATGATTGTGGCTCCGCCATTGTTGCCACTATTTATCGGACAATATGCCAGAGAATCCCAGCTATTTGCTGAGGGATCATACCTGTAAATAATATTTCCATTGTTATGCTGGGCATAAATATAATCTGTTTCAGGATCAACCGCCATACAGGTAAGTTGTCCGGGACTGGAGGCTTTCAATATGAAATCGCCCGCTGCATTTGGATAAGCACCTGTCAAATTGTTGCTCACCGGTTGACTGGAATTGTCCAATCCCGGTTCCTGATCCTGAATTGAAATAAGCTCACCTTCAGAATAACTTACATTTGATTCTGCATTAATGTTCCACGACAGGTCAAAACCACCATTGTTCTCTATTGAAATGAATTCTGTCAGGTTCTCGCCCTGATACAGACTGATGTCAAATGAATCGGGTGTGACAGTTATCAGAGGTGGAGTGACAGCATGAGCGATTAATTTTATAATCGAAATGGAATCATTCATTGAATTATTGATGATAGTCATCAGAGAAGTATCAACGGCTGGAATGGACGAATGATAACTGATCTGAAGAACAGCATAATCTCCGGCCGGTATGGTAATTTGGCACTGGTCTACAGAAAACTTCGAATTGGTGGTAAAAATGCTGTCAATCATGAGTGAATCAGTTCCTGTATTTGAAATTATCAGGCTTTCTGTCTTAACAGAGTCTATCATTACCGTCCCAAAATCAATCGTATCCGCTGACAATTCAATAAACGGTACACCAGTAACATCCATATGAGCAGGTATTGATATTTCCGGATTTATTGGATCATTAGATCTAATGGTAAGAAATGCATTATAGTCACCTCCATATAAATTTCTAGCGTTAAACACAACTTCATAATTTGATAATCCCCCCGATTGAATTGTATCATAACTAATGGGAATCTCTATCCAATTATTTCTCCCAATCATTGAAAGTGAATAACCGATTGAATTTATTAGCATATTACCTCCAGGATAATTATAATAATATAGATATTCCCAAGTCATCCCTGTGGCAATTACCCTGCCTTTTCCATATGTGTACTCAATGGTTGTAGGCATATTGCTTGAACTGGTTTGAGTAAGTATTATTATATCCAGTGGGAGATTGGAGAAATAACAATGATTTGCCCAATTCCCATATATCGAATCCGGAAGACCAAAAAGAATCGGATGATCGGGATATAAATTATCATTATAATTTTCATAATATCCGTACTGAACATCAATATTATTAACAATTTTAACATTAGCTCCCATTGTCGCGGTTTGATATTGAATTATTCCTCCATTAGAAACATATTGTTCAAATTTTGAAATATTGTTTGTCAGCTGATTATAGTAAGACGATGATTGAGCACCAACAGTAATTACCAAATCGTAGTTATCAAGATTTATAGTATCAATTGAAGTTGAATTTATTACAGTTGGATAAATATTAAAATTATTTATTAGAACATCACCCATATAAATTCCCCAAGAACCATTATCCTGAATAACAAGAACCGAACTATCACCATGACTTTCAGCAACAACAAGATTATTATCTGTATTTAATATCTCAGATGAAACAGACATGTTTTCATGCTTTGACATTTCAATATTATATGTTGAACTGTTGTATACTTGCATTTTAACAATTAGCTCGCTTCCCCCGGCAGTATTATCAATTGTTAAATATTCGATGTGGGTGTCACCAGCAAACAGGCTTACATCAAAAAAATCAGGGGTTACTGTTATTACCGGAGGCAGTACAGATTCTCCATATAAAACAATGTTTACAACTGAATCAACCGGATCGTTACTGTATATGCTTACGATACCGGTATCTTTCTGGGTAGTGGCAGATGAATACTCAATAAACAGAATAGTCGTTTCTCCCACTTCTGTTGTGGAATCCGGAAGGCTTACTGTGAACCGGGCATTCGAATTTGAAATGCTGTCAATAAATAATGTAGCCGTGCCATTATTATGTATAAGTATAAAATCATATTTGGGTATATTTATAAAAGTAGTACCTAAATAAACAGTATCTTTTGAAAGTTCAATATCAGATGCAGGCATCCGGTATTCAACTTTTAATGTGTCTCTGACTATAAATTCACCATCCGAAGCAATAAGCTGAATTAAATAATCTCCAAATACGGACAATTTAATTTGTGTGTTAAGGTCGGTTGTGTCAGCAAAGAGTACCTCTCCCGGTCCGGAAACCACCTGCCAGTAATGAACAAGATCTAGAGTATCGGGCAGACCGTCATCAAAAACACTGCCCGATAAAGAAGTTGTATCTTGTGGCCAGTAAAATGTAGTATCCTGGCCAGCATTTACTATAGGTGGTCTATTACCCAGGAAAGGTGCCAAATCCAATGACGGATCTCCATATATATTAAATACTGTCTTATTCATCCAAAGGCCTGAAGAAAGAACATATTTAAGATCGTACAAAGCCTCCCCGGCTGTCATTCCTTCATCAATAATCCTGGCGGAATACTCGTATGACATTCCTGAATTACTTGGGGAGTTAACAAAAACCGTTTGACCAACAAAGTACCATGATACCCTGGTTGCACCAATTGTATTGATTCCTCCGTTTTTCAACAAAGCATAAGACAAATTATTTGTAACTTCAGGATAGGAATTATGGCACGAAACCTGAAATGTAAATGAAGGATAATTGTCATTCAACAATGCTGCATTGGCAGAAGTCATTATACTTGATGCTGAAGTTGAGCTTCCATGTGTCCACCATACGACCAGTCCGAATGGATTATTCTCCCAAATATCTGAAACACTGGTATAACTCGTCGGGGTTGTTTCCGGCGGGGGGATTAATCCATAGGTTTCGTCATAAATACGATGAGATCCCCATGAATTAGGTTCGGCAAAATTGTATTTAATTGATTCGCCGAGATGGTATCCGGGAGTGCTTGCGTCACTTGGTTTCATGGGTAACAATATGTTTTGTCTCCAATCTGCTGTTGCTTGTGTTGCTTCATAAAGTATGGTCTTGTCAAGTATGTGATCCAAATCATCAATACTTCCGTAATATGGAATTCTGCCAACCAAGACCTCTGCTGCTAGGTCAATGCCACCTGCACCAAAATCATCAGTTTCACCATATAAGCCATCACCGTCTAAATCCCAGTTACCGGTTAAATCAGCATAATAATAATCAGAAGGTGATTCTCTATAGGTATCTGAATGGCTTCTTGGCCATAACATTTTCATCGCAATATCCCCGTTTGATGGATTGGGATTACCGATGAGCAGAACATATTCAATATTCATGGCTATATAATTATTCTGCAGCCATGTACGAATATTTTCTGCAGCTATATCTCCCGTACCCCCTCCAAATTCCGCTTCAGTAATTACAGAAACATCAAATCCGAGAGCCTGTTTATAGGCAACAAAATCCGCCAGTTTAGATGAACTATTGACTATATTATTGGTGGTTATAATGATATAACCAGTTGCGGCTGAAATATCAGAAGGTAATCTTTCTGCAGATCCGTTATATAAATCACTGAACTGATCAAAATTAATTACATTTTTCTTAACTCTTTCTTTACCGATATTGTCTTTTAAGACATTGATAAAGCGACCATTCTGCAAAGAAATTCTTGAAGGGTAATTAATTTGAATTTCTGCATTTAAAAATCTCTCTGTTTCCTTACTAACAGGATTATATCTTAGCATTGGAACGGCAATGGTAATCAAATTCCATTTCCGCATTTTGGATATGCTGACTACCTTTACCTCTTTTGCAGGCCAAAATACATTTCCCGAGTATATGTCTGTATTTTTCCCATCTATAATATTTACATCTGCAGGCCAGTCTTCTATTATCTGACCGTCTGCCCATACCACAGGAGGAGGAACCGGACTGATATCCCTTAAGCTATCCTCATTAATTCTTCTATAGGTTACATTCTTAAAAAAACAATTAACCCCGGCAGGATCAATATCAGGAGGTAACAATGCAGTTATTGTAAACCATGGAATATCCGGATCACCTGTTCTGCCAAGCCATTGTACTTGCTTTATATCATTGCTGATACTTTTATCATCTGGATCGAAATACCTGTCTTCAAGAGTGGCAAGATCTATGGAAATTTCCATAGATTCATCATTTATAATTGAACTTGTTAACAGATAACCGGGTTGTGAAAACACCTGGTCAATTAACAATAAACCAAGAATACCTGATACGAAGAATTTCTGGAGCTTATTCATGGTGATAAGTTTAAGGTTTAAAATATTTTTCAAATAACTCATTAATAAAAACAATTGCAATCTATCTGAGAATGTTTCAGATTATTGCAGAAAGCTAAAATCAAAAAAGGAGTTAAAAAAGCAATCTGCTTAGATGAAGGTAGTGGTAAGTTCATGATACTGAGAGTTTAATTAGGTTCTCTGACAGGTTTTTACAACTTTATAACGAATGGAAGACAATTGTATGTGCGCAGGAAAATCCTCCACTCAGCCTGATTTTCAAAACATGTTGTTCATGGTTTAACTGATTTATTTTTATTCCAATGTATTCTCTCTCTGAATATACCTCAATGTATTTTACAAGGTAAATTTACAATGAAAAGAACTGCTTATAAAACTGGTATTCAATTCTTAGAGTAACAGATTTACGGTAATTGCAAAAAAGCTATATCAATGAGTTGAGAAAATTATTTTTTTGGGAAACATGCAACCGGATTTCCCTGATTTGCAGTTTTTGCCAATTTATTAGACTGATATTTGCATCATTTTCCAAAAACATTTTTGTAATTCCCGGGTTTAGAGTTTCTTTTCTGAAATTGATCCAATGCCACCAAAGATTTTGTAAATAACTGTTTGGCTATGAATCAACAGGATTTTGCATGTTCTGAGATATTACTTCATATATTATTATTAAGAGATTATTCAAAATAAAGGATTTTTAAATATACAAATTGCTATGCGATTTTTTCCTATATTTTGACCAAAAAAATCTTTAAGTTGATGGATGATATGTTTATAAGGTTCATTACAGAAGTGAAAATAAAATAAAATAAAAATCAGACTGTTAATAAAGTCCGGCTATTTAAACATATTTCTTTATTTACTGCCGTTGCTTAAAGTATTAGTCCTGAAATAACCTACCAATTTCTGATATCTTAAGGTGAAATCGGAATAATATACAAAGATGCTGTAGTCATTTTCGGTCTCGTAGTGATTGCCTTCAAAATATCCGGTATCAGCCTCTCTGTCCCCTTTTTTCAGAGTGGCATACATATAATTATAATAACCCTGCTTCAGGAGCAGTGTCAGCTCGTATGCATGTTTTTCAAAATCATAAATCATTTTATTTGATTCAGCGAGATTCCAGTCGGTCAGGGCGCCGAAAACATAAACTTCTTCTCCGGCAAGAGGGGCTTCCACAGGAAGTGAAAAATGCACATACGCATAATCCGCTTCAATATGTTTATCCCTTCCCTCCTGCACATCGACATAGTACCTGCCGTTCAGATCATTGATATAATAATAAGGTTTGAATGCCTTATCCTCTCCCGGACTTAATATCACATGATAATATGGCTTTTCAAACCTGATGGAGGCAACATACTCTGCCTGGTAACGCATGCTCTTGATGTCAAAGTACCTGAATTCGTTACCTCCGGGAAAAATATTTTCGTAATCATAGCTGTAATCAAGTATGTTATTTCCCGTAAATAAAGGTTTCAGACCTGTTATGACATTATCCGTCCTTCTGTTCTGCATCAGCACAACCTTTATATCGGAATAGGGATCACTGACGGGAAAACCCTTGTGGAGGATCTTAAAATCAATCTCCTGCCCCTTATCCCGGTATTCAACATTACCCGGCCTTTTGACGACAGCATTGATTTCGACCCCATCCTCAACAACATAAAATCTCCGGTCAAGCACCCTGTTTTCACGGTCGAAATCGAGGTATACTCTCAGAATATAATTACCGCTTAACTTTGGTGACATCTCGTCATTGGGAATTGTAAGCACATAGTGAATATAATCGTATGTCGTATTGAATGAGTAATAATAGTCTTTGATCCGGGCATCAGGATAACCTTCGATATATTCGTAATCTGCAAGCTGTGATGACTCCCATTCAGGATTACAGTGAATGATGGTATAATTGTAATTCTGCGGCTGGTTCCCAAGTTCATCAAACGAAAACTGCAGTTTTGTCCCTGCATTTAGTTCAATAACCGGATCGGATAACTCCCATCCTTCTTTATGGAACAAGACTGTTTTTATATCATCCAGGTAATTCCGGTTATCATATACAATAACTTCTTCCTGTGCTATGGCTAAACTCATACCGCAGTTAACAGCCAGGAAACAAACAAGGCATGAATACAAAAATCTCTGAATTTCATTGATCATCAGAACAGGATTTATTCTTTCGAAAACTGAAAAAAACATATATTACCCAATGAGAAGTACGAAACTTCAGTTAAAATATTATAATTGTATTAGAAACAAATTTAGCTAATTTTGTGCTTCCAGAATAAAGGAAGATTTCAGGGATGTCAAAAGTCATTAAAATCAAGAGAGGTCTGAATATCAAACTGCGAGGAAGTGCCGAGAAAATCATCATCAAATCGATCCCTGCTGAACTGTACGGCGTAAAACCCCCTGATTTTCACGGATTAATCCCGAAACTTGATGTGTCTTTTGGCCAGGAGGTTAATGCAGGGACTTCACTTTTTCATGATAAATACAGGCCCGCGGTACGTTTCACTTCGCCGGTAAGCGGAATTGTGAAAACTGTCAGCAGGGGTGAAAGAAGAAGGATACTGGAGGTAGTTATCGAGAGAACCGGCGAAGATATCAGGTATGAATCTTTTACAAAGGGCAATCCGCTTGAAATGACCAGGGATGATGTAATTAAAAATCTGTTAAACAGCGGACTATGGCCGGCCATCAGGCAAAGACCCTATGACATCATTGCCGGTCCTGACGACGAACCCAAAGCCATATTCATTTCTGCATTTGACACTGCCCCCCTGGCTCCTGATTATGATTTTATTGTCAAGGAATCAGGCACTGAATTTCAGACGGGCATCAACGCCCTGGCAAAACTTACAAGAGGAAAAGTACATCTGAACATCAACGGAGAATATCCTGCTTCAAAGGTATTCACCGGCGCAGAAAATGTGCAGTTAAACAGTTTTACGGGACCTCATCCTGCAGGGAATGCAGGAATACAAATCCATCATATCGATCCGGTCAATAAGGGCGATGTCATATGGTACGTAACTCCGCAGGATATCATCTCAATAGGAAGACTGTTCCTTCATGGTATTTATGATCCGTCAAAAATTATTGCCCTCACCGGTTCGGAGGTATTAAAGCCCCGCTATTTCAGGCTCATCAGCGGTTCATCTATCAGCAACATCGTCAGGGACAATATCACGGGGGGATGCCTGAGATATATCAGTGGCAATGTTCTGACCGGAACAAAAATACAGCCTGATGGTTATCTGGGCTACTACGACTCTCAGGTCACAGTGATTCCTGAAGGTTACCATTACGAGTTGCTGGGCTGGGCCATGCCCGGATTTAAAAAGTACAGCAGCACAAGGACTTTCTGGTCGTGGCTCGCACCTGGTAAGAGCTACCGGCTTGATACGAACCTTAATGGCGGCTACAGGTCTTTTGTATTAACAGGCCAATATGAAAAAGTATTGCCCATGGATATCTATCCCATGCAGCTTTTAAAAGCCATCCTGGTTGAAGACATTGAGCTGATGGAGAATCTTGGCATCTATGAAGTCGCTCCCGAAGATTTTGCATTGTGTGAATTTGTATGTGTTTCGAAAACTGAAATACAGAAAATCATCAGAAACGGATTGGATTTGATGATCAGGGAGATGAGTTAATCCCGGATATGAATGAAAGCATTACGCAGATATATCGATCACATAAAACCTCATTTTAAGAAAGGAGGGAAATTCGGAAAGCTTCAGTCGACCTTCGAAGCATTTGAGACCTTCCTGTTTGTTCCGGACAAGGTAACAACCTCGGGGACTCATATACGCGATGCCATTGATATGAAAAGAGCCATGGCATTGGTTGTGATTGCATTGATACCCGCTTTGTTATTTGGAATGTGGAATACCGGGTATCAGCATTTTCTTGCTGCCGGAGAAGCCAGAACCTTCTGGCAGATTTTTGCATTCGGTTTGTTTAAAGTGTTCCCGATTCTTGTTGTCTCATATGTCACTGGCCTGGCTATCGAGTTTGCATTTGCCCAGATACGTGGTCATGAAGTAAACGAGGGATTCCTGGTAACCGGGTTTCTCATCCCGTTAATCGTTCCTGCCGATATTCCCCTGTGGATGGTTGCTGTTGCCACTGCCTTTGCCGTTATCATTGGCAAAGAGGTATTCGGGGGCAGCGGTATGAATATATTGAATCCTGCCCTTACCGCAAGGGCTTTCCTGTTCTTTGCCTATCCATCTGAGATGTCAGGCGACCTGGTATGGATATCAGGATTAAAAAAGGGACTTGCCCCTGACGGCTTTACCGGGGAAACCATCCTGGCCCAGGCCGCAGCAGGTAAGACAGCGTTTGTGAACGGGTTGAATGAGCTGTATACAACCAGGGATATGTTTCTGGGAACAATCCCCGGCTCAATAGGTGAAACCTCGACGCTGGCAATATTGATTGGTGCTCTTATACTGGTTTACACGGGTATCGGCAGCTGGAAAATCATGCTGTCAGTTTTTACCGGCGGACTGTTCATGGGATTGATCCTGAATCTGTTTGCCGTGAATCCATATATGGAACTTCCTGCATGGGAACACCTTTTGCTGGGAGGATTCGCATTCGGGGCAGTGTTTATGGCCACTGATCCTGTTACTGCTTCACAAACAGAAAAAGGCAAGTATATCTATGGTTTCCTGATAGGTGTGCTGGCAATCCTGATAAGGGTTCTGAATCCGGCTTATCCCGAAGGTGTCATGCTTGCCATCCTGCTGATGAATGTCTTTGCTCCACTTATTGATCATTATGTTGTCGGGGCAAATATCAGAAGACGACTGAAAAGAGCCGGATTCAATGCACAATCAGTAAAAAGATGAAACAGTTCAGCAACATCTATATATTTATTTTCTCGGCTGTCATGGTCATCATTGTGGCAGTGTTATTGTCATTTGTCTCTCAGCAGCTTAAGCCCCTCCAAAACAGGAATGAGGAAACCGAGCAGATGAGAAACATACTTGCATCGGTCAATATACCGGCCTCAGCCGGTAATGCCGGGGTGCTCTTTGAGCGGTATATCACCGAAAGCTTTGTTATCAATCCTGATGGGGAAAGAATTGATAACCGCAAACCCTTTGAAGTGGATCTGAAAAAGCAGACCTCGATGATTGAAGATATCAATTCTCTCGAGGAAAAACTGACCGTCCCCAAAGCAAGCCCGTTTAAGAAAATGATATCAGGTCAGGCAGATCGGGGTAAAGCAGACACAGGACCGGTTCTCTCGGAAATTTCCGGGATCAGGGAATCTCTTGAATTGCCTGTTTATATCTGTCAGAAAGAGAATAAAAAGTATTATGTGTTTGCTCTTCGCGGAAAAGGCCTCTGGGGTCCGATCTGGGGATATATCTCTCTTAACGATGACTTTAATACGGTTTACGGGGCATATTTTGACCATAAGACCGAAACGCCCGGACTGGGCGCGGAAATCAATACTTCTGTGTTCCGGCAGCAATTCAGGAACAAAACAATTTATGATAAGAACAACCGGTTTGTTTCAATTGAAGTATTGAAAGGAGGAGCTTCCGGGAGCAATCCGCATGGTGTGGATGCGATATCCGGAGGTACAATTACAAGCAAGGGTGTTGAAAAAATGCTGCATGACTGGTTATCCCGGTACAATACATTTATTGCAAATCAAAAGAAGAGACCATGAGTGACAGAGAGCCTTTATTTTCATCCAAAAACCTGAAACTTCTCAGGGAACCGCTGAATAAAAGCAATCCGATAACAGTACAGGTCCTGGGTATCTGCTCGGCACTGGCGGTGACTGTTAAGCTCAAGCCCTCGGTTGTGATGGCTGTTTCGGTAATAGCTGTACTTTCAGTTTCCAATGTCGTGATCTCAGTATTGCGAAAACATATTCCTCCAAGGATAAGAATCATTGTCCAGCTTGTTGTCATTGCAACCATGGTCATACTTGTCGATGAGATACTTAAGGCTTTTGCCTATGATGTCAGCAAACAGCTCTCTGTTTTTGTAGGTTTGATCATCACCAATTGTATCATCATGGGGCGGCTTGAAGCATTCGCCCTCGCCAACAAGCCCTGGCCATCATTCCTTGATGGCATTGGCAATGCCGCAGGATATGGTCTTATACTCATCATAGTGGCCTTTTTCAGGGAGTTCCTGGGATCAGGCACCATCTGGGGATACCCGGTCATGGAAAAAATTGGAATATATAAGCTGGGATATACCGATAATGGTTTAATGATTCTGCCTCCGATGGCACTTATAACGGTTGGTATTATTATCTGGATCCAGCGTGGAAAGAACAGGGATCTTATTGAAACACATTAATGAATATGATGTTTATGGAAAACCTGGTTAACATATTCGTAAAATCGGTCTTTATTGATAACATGATCTTTGCATACTTCCTGGGAATGTGTTCCTACCTGGCAGTATCAAAAACCGTGAAGACTTCTGCAGGACTCGGAATTGCAGTCATCTTTGTAATAGGAATCACGGTACCTGTCAATTATCTGATAGAGAATTATGTTCTGAAGGAAGGCGCTCTGAAATGGATCAGTCCGCAACTGGCAGAAGTCGATCTGAGCTTTCTCAGTTTCATTATGTTTATTGCTGTGATCGCCTCTATGGTTCAGCTGGTCGAAATGATTATTGAAAAATTCAGTCCTGCACTCTATAACTCACTGGGAATATTCCTGCCCCTCATCGCGGTAAATTGTGCTATTCTCGGAGCAGCTCTTTTTATGCAGGAACGTGAATACAGCTCGATTGCCGAAGCAACTTCATTCGGGCTCGGTTCAGGTGTGGGGTGGTTTCTGGCCATAGTAGGAATCGCAGCTATCAGGGAAAAAATCAGGTACTCCAATGTACCTCCCCCGCTGAGAGGCCTTGGCATTACATTTATTATTACAGGATTGATGGGCATTGCCTTTATGAGTTTTATGGGTATCAAGTTGTAGAGGTGATCAGAAAGAAGAATCAATAACAGAGAGCAATGATTTTACTGGTATCATTATTGGGAACTTTACTTATCAGTGTGCTTGTATTCTTGGCAATCATTCTTTTACTGGTTGCCGTCCTGCTTTATGCCAGAAAAAAGCTTACACCGCAGGGGGATGTTACCATAACCATCAACGATGAAAAGGAAGTCCGGGTCAAACCCGGATCGTCTGTTCTGACCGTGCTGTCGAACAGCGATATTTATCTTCCCTCGGCATGCGGAGGGGGTGGTACGTGCGGATTATGCCGCTGCCAGATCATGGAAGGGGGAGGTTCAATATTGCCCACTGAGGTTGGATTTTTTACACGAAAGGAGCAGCACGAGAACTGGAGGCTGGGTTGCCAGGTCAAAGTAAGGCAGGACATGAAAATCAGGGTGCCGGAAGAGGTAATGGGCATCAGGAAGTGGGAATGTGAAGTCATTTCAAATGACAATGTTGCCACTTTTATCAAAGAGTTTGTGGTCAGACTGCCTGAAGGAGAAACTCTGGACTTTCAGTCAGGCGGATATGTACAGATTGATGTGCCCAAATATGAGATGAGCTTCAGGGACATCGACGTGGCACCTCAATTCCGCGATGAATGGGACAAATATAAAATGTGGGATCTGAAAGTCAGGAACACGGAAGAGACTTTCAGGGCTTATTCAATGGCAAATCATCCTGCTGAAGGAAATAACATCATACTGAACATCCGTATTGCCACACCACCGTGGGACAGGCTCAAATGTGCCTTTACCAGGGTGCCTCCCGGTATATGCTCCTCCTATATCTTCTCAAGAAAACCCGGGGACAGGGTAAGTATTTCCGGTCCCTACGGCGAATTTTTTATTAAAGATACCGGCAGGGAAATGGTATATATCGGCGGGGGTGCCGGAATGGCACCTCTCAGGTCACATCTTTTCCACCTGTTCAAGACTCTGAAGACCACCCGTAAAGTATCATACTGGTATGGCGCCAGATCCAGGCGGGAGATATTTTACGAAGAACATTTCAGGAATATAGAAAAGAAATTCCCTAACTTCAGGTTTCATATTGCCCTCTCCGAGCCGCTTGAAGAAGACAACTGGCAAGGCTATACAGGTTTCATACACCAGGTTCTCTATGACGAATACCTGAGCAAACATGATGAACCTGAAGACATTGAATACTATCTGTGCGGACCATCCGTGATGAACGTCGCTGTCCTGAACATGCTTTATAATCTGGGTGTTCCTGATGAGATGGTGGCATTTGATGATTTCGGAGTATAGAGGCATCTGATCCTGCCTGCGAAAGCCGGAGTTTAGCAGCATTTCACCCATCCCGTTAAAAAAAAGATATACGATAAGAAGAATGAAAAAGAACCTGCTTAAATTTCTCATCGGAATCATTGCCATCCTGATTATCATCAGGCTCAGTCAATCCCGTTTTCCCGGCAATTACATCAGACTGGCTGGTTTTACCCAGGGCACCACCTACCACATCACATATAAAAGCAAAGACAACAGGAATCTTCAAAGTGAAATAGATACACTCCTTGCAGATTTCGACCGCTCTTTATCCGCCTATCTGCCTGGTTCAATCATATCAAGGATCAACCGTAACGATACAACCGTGATTCCTGACAATCATTTTTTAACGGTATTCCAAAAATCACTGGAGGTATACATGGAATCCGGAGGGGCTTTTGACATTACCGTTGCTCCTGTTGTGAATGCATGGGGTTTCGGATTTACCGAAAAAGCGGATGCTGACAGCATTATGATCGACAGTCTCCTGCAATACGTGGGTATGAACAAGATCGGACTGAAGAACGGAAAAATAGTCAAGAAATATCCTGAAACCATGCTAGATGTCAATGGTATTGCACAGGGCTACTCGGTTGATGTGGTTGCAGATTATCTTGATAGAGAGGGAACCAGGGATTACCTGGTTGAGATCGGAGGTGAGGTCAGGACAAAAGGCAGGAATCCTCAATTCAAAACCTGGACAATCGGGATCGATGTACCTGCCGAAAACAACCTCATACCCGGTGAATTGTTGCAGGCAAAGCTGCTGCTGAGAAACGGCTGTCTGGCAACCTCCGGTAATTACCGCAGTTTCTATGAACAGGACGGGATCAAATATGTGCATTCCATTGATCCGGAAACAGGTTACCCTGTTGCAGGCAACCTGCTAAGCGCAACAGTCGTGGCCGGCGACTGTATGTCTGCCGATGCCTGGGCCACTGCATTTATGGTGATGGGACTGGATAAATCGGTTGCATTTCTTGATAATCAAAACGAATTGCAGGCATATCTGATTTACAGTGATGAAGACGGGAATTTCAAAACCTATGTGACAGAAAAGCTGAGACGTAATATCCGGGAATGAACTCAAAAAAACCAAATCTGCAAAAATGAAATCTCTGCGAGACTGAGTTCACCTGATGTCTGTACTGACATTAATTTTAACCTCCACATAAACATCATAAAAGCCGATGAAGGAAACGATTGTTTCATATTGAACAAACCACCTTTCTATTCTTCTGATATATCCACCAGCCATTTGCGGTAGACGGAGAATATCTTTGATTTTGACAGAAATCCAACATATTTGCCATTATCAATTACCGGAAGGTTCCATGCGTTGTTTTCCTCGAATTTCTGTAATGCACTCTCCATAGATTCCCGCGGCGAAACAAAGGCAGGGGGAAGGATCATCAGATCACGTACATGTATGGTGGCATACATATCCGTATTAAAAATAATATGCCTGATGTTATCAAGAAGCACAATGCCGACAAGCATACCATCCTTATTCAGTACAGGGAATATATTTCTTCTGGATCTGGAAATCACCCTTACAAGTTCCCCCAGCGTATTCTCAGGAGAAACATTGATAAAATCGGTTTCAATTACCTCTTCCATTTCCAGCAAGGTCAGTACAGCTTTGTCCTTATGGTGCGTTATCAGCTCTCCTCTCCGGGCCAGCCTGCTGGCATAAAGGGAATGTGGTTCGAAGTATTTAATAGTGATATATGAGATGGTGGAAGTAATGATAAGCGGAAGAAACAAAGCATAACCTCCTGTAATTTCAGCAATCAGAAATATTGCTGTTAACGGCGCATGCATGACTCCGGCCATCATACCGGCCATACCAACAAGTGCAAAGTTTCTTTCAGACACATTGATAAAATGAAACAGGTTGAGCACCCTGGATATCAGAAACCCTGTTATGCCGCCCATAAACAGGGTGGGAGCAAATATCCCTCCGACTCCGCCGCTTCCGTTTGTCACAGACATGGCAATTACTTTGAAAATAAGGATGAGCAGGAGAAACAGGATGAATATCCAGAAATGATGCCTGAACTGATAAAACAGGCTTCCGTTAGCCAGATCACTGGCATTGCCATTCAGAAGGGCATTTAATGTATCATAACCCTCACCGTATAATGGTGGCAGGAAAAGAATCAGTATTCCAAGCAGTGTACCTCCTGTAATAAGTTTAATAAAGGGATTTCCAACCCTGCCAAACAACGATTCAATGTGCATGGTACCGCGTGTAAAATAAACCGAGATCAAACCTGTTGTGATACCCAGCAAAATATAAAAAGGAATATTTCTGAAAAGAAAGGGATCCCTCATTGCAAAAGTGAAGATCACTCCCTTGCCAAGCAGCAGATAAGATACAGTAGTACCTGTAACAGCTGATATTAAAAGTGGTACCAGCGACCACATGGTTAGATCGAGCATCAGCACCTCCAGACCGAAGATCACCGCAGCTACCGGTGACTTGAATATACCTGCCAGAGCGCCGGCCGCACCGCAGCCTACAAGGATCGTCATGGTCTTGTAGTTCAATCTGAAGATCCTGCCCAGATTGGATCCGATGGCTGAGCCGGTAAGCACAATGGGGGCTTCGAGTCCTACAGAACCGCCAAATCCGACAGTCAGCGTACTTGCAATCAACGATGAATAGCTGTTGTGCGGTTTGATATTGCTGTTTTTCTTGGAGATCGCGTACAATATTCTGCTTATCCCGTGTCCGATATCATCTTTCACAAAAAACCTTATAAAGAGGATCGTCAGGAAAATACCCGCAAGCGGACAGGCCAGGTAAAAAACATTGATCTTTTCCACACTGATATGATGTGTTAAGAACTCATGGGTATAATGAACAGCGTTTTTAAGCACAACAGCGGCCAGACTGCTGACAAGACCTATCACAAAACTAAGCATATATACAAATTGCCGGTGGTTGATATGCTTCAGCCTCCATGCAATGAATCCGGATAATACTTTATTCATTTTCATTTTTATCCGTCCAGTTTAATCCTCCGAAAAATCTTCCATCAGTTTCCTGTATGATGAGAATAATTTTGCCCTTGATACAAACCCGAGGTATTTACCTTTTTCAATGACAACGATGTTATACCTGCCGCTAATTTTAAATTTTCTGGCAATTTCTTCCATCGGATCTTCAGGATCGATGATATGTTCGGGCATGAACATCAGGTCACGTACATACACATTGTCATATAGCTCGGGATTAAACATAATATGCCTGATGTCGTCCATTTTGACAATTCCCCTGAAAGTCTTGTCAGACCCAACAACCGGAAAAATATTACGGTGCGCATGAGAGATGACATTTACCAGGTCTCTCATCCTTTCATCCGGATGCACGACATTAAAATCAGTTTCTATAAGGTCTCTGACATTCATCATCATGAGCATGGCTTTATCTTTATGATGGGTAATCAGTTCTCCGCGTTTTGCCAGCTGAATGGTGTAGACTGAATTTGAGACAAAGATCTTAACGGTTGCATAGGATATGGCTGCAACAATCATCAGTGGAAAAAACAGCTCATAGCCTCCTGTAATTTCTGCGATGAGAAATATGGCCGTCAGAGGAGCGTGAATAACTCCTGCAATCAGTCCCGCCATACCTACCAGGGCAAAATTGCTCTCAGGCAAATCAAAACCAACCATATTGATTACTTTGGCAAACAGAAGTCCCACATTGGCACCGGTAAACAATGTGGGGGCAAAAACACCGCCGACACCCCCGCTTCCAAAAGTAACGGATGTGGCAATTACTTTCAGGAATATGACTAGCAGAAACAGGATAATAACAGCAACCACAGAATTTTCCAGACCTGCATATAATGTATTATCAAACAGATAACTGATGTCACCTCTGAGACTTTCGTTGATTGCTGTATAACCTTCGCCGAATAAAGAAGGAATAAGGAATACAAATATACCAAGGCATGTGCCTCCAATAAGCCATCTCCTGAAATTGCCCCTGATACGTTCGAAAACACCGCTGATAATCATATACATCTTGGTAAAATATACAGAAATCAGGCCGGTGATAATTCCAAGCAGGATAAAAAACCATACCTGGCTGAGAATAAATTCTTCGTGTATTTCAAAAGAATACAGGTAATTCTGCCCAAGCAGAAGGTAGGATACGAATGCTGCAGTTGCAGAAGAGATAAGTAAAGGAACAATGGCCGACATCGTCAGATCGATCATTATAACTTCAAGTGCAAAAACGATTGCTGCAACGGGAGCTTTAAAAATAGCCGCCATTGCACCTGCACTTGCACATCCAAGCAAAAGAATGATCTGTTTATAGTTAAGCCGCAGAAACCTGCCAATATTTGAGCCGATTGCTGCGCCGGTAACAACTGAAGGGCCTTCAAGTCCGACCGACCCCCCAAATCCTACCGTAAGTGCACTTGTTATGATCGAAGAATATATATTATGTCTTTTAATGATCCCGTTTGTCTTGGAGATGGAATAAAGCACACTCGGTATCCCGTGTCTGACGGGATTCTTATTAATATATTTAACAAAAAGGATAACAAGGAATATTCCTGCAAGCGGATAAAGGATATAAAGATAACCCGATTCCTGAGAAGCGATGACAGAAAGAAGTTCATGAATCAAACGAACAAAATTTTTAATGATAACAGCAGCAAATCCTACCAGAATACCAACAATGATGCTAAGGAAAATTGTAAACTGATAGTCAGTAATATTATGCTTTCTCCATACTAATAACCTAGCTAGTTTGGTCGGCCGTTTCATGATCTGACAAAGTTAACATTTAGGCCATTGTTTAAAAATAAATCTGCGTGAGAATATCTATATTAGTAGTCACGTAAATCCGGAGAACCTGTCCGGATCACAGGACCGGCCTTTTAAAACCGAAAATCTAAGCAAAAGAGTGCACATGCTTCTGAATATCATCCACTCCAAGTCCGTTTTGCATGACAGTTTTCTCAAACAATGGTTCTTTCTTCATAACCTTTTTCTTTATGATGTATTATTAACCAAAGATTATTCGTTATCAAAGTATAACTAATATAAATATATTCTGATGAAACGTCCGTGAAAGTATTAGTGGAGTATTAGTAAAGTCTTAATAATCTTTTAGTTGATAAATTATGCATATTATTTGCGGATTATATAACGATAAGCTTAATTTTGTATGAAAGGGGCATATCAGCGAATATTGAATGGTATCCGTCCTCTACAGAAGAACCTTTTATTAATCATCAGTCTCACTTTCATGATGAACAACAGAATCAGTTTCAATATTATCATTTTTTCATTTATTGCATTTGGCTGCTTTGGCCAGGTGCCTGTCGACCAGCCTGAAATGCCGGTTATGTATAAAGTCACGGTCAATCCGGTTGCAGGACATGACACCATTATCTGGTATTCCAGTACAGAGGGACTGGTGGATTACTATGCTGTCTGCTATTCCAAGATCACAAATCCGAACCAGCCTTATATTTTAAGCGAACCAATCGACAGCATATATCCTCCTGATACTGTTTATGTGAATCAGGATACGGAATCGGGGATACATTCCATCGGATATTCGGTCATTGCCGTAAATATAATTGACGAACACAGTGTGGTTCAAAGTGTTTATGATTATCCGGACAGTACCGTTTATGCAGATGTTGAATTTGATTCCTGTAATGCAGCAGTTACCATCAGATGGAATCCATACAACAAATGGAAAGGTCATATTGCATCATACCGGGTATATCAGTCAGTTGATAATGGTCCTCCGCAGGTAATAGCTATTATCGACGTTGAGGAGGTAACCTCTTTTAAGGTCATGTCAGTAACTGAAAACAGTACTCTGGGTTATTATGTTGAGATCATCCATGAAGACCGCATACGTTCTTCAACATCAAATATGGCGGTGATTTATACAGGGATGCTCGAAGTACCTGATTTTATTGTCGGCCATAGTGCAAACGAAGGAGCTGACAATCATATTATCCTGGATTTTTCTGTTGATCCTGATACAGAACTATCCGAATATAAGCTTTTACGTTCATCCGATATCAGCGGAGACTTTGATACCATTACAAGTTTCAGGCAGCATGATACAAGAATCATGCTCACAGACGACGTGGATTATACATCAGGTATTTACTATTACAAGCTAATGGCCATTAACAACTGCGGTCAGGATATTCAGGAATCCAATGTCATAAATAATATCATACTGACCGGAACAAATGATGATCTTGTGAATCACCTGTCATGGAATCCCGTTGAAGACTGGCCCGGCGAGACCGGAAGATATGTTCTTTACAGGACTCACATGAACGGAACAGGACAAACAGATTCGGTACTGCTGAATACGGAACTGAATTATTCAGACGATGTTTCTGCTTTTTTTACCGAAAACAATGTTTATTCAGGACGTTTCTGTTACCAGATCAGGGCAGTGGAAATAAATAATCCTTTTACACAAAACAGCACAGCATGCTCCAATGAGTTTTGCATCAATGTCACCCCGGGTGTCCGGCTGCCAAATGCCTTTATCCCGAACAATCCAAACGGAGTAAACAGCCTTTTTCAGCCCGTTTTTCGTCTTCAGCCGGCAGAATATGAAATGACCATCTTTAACAGGTGGGGGAATAAAATCTGGGAAGGCAATATCCCGTGGGACGGCACTGTAAATAATAAATATGTATCCGAAGGAGTGTATATCTACCAGTTAAAGGTCTTTTATCCCGACAATACCATCACCTTATCGGGTCATATTACTGTTTTGTATCGATAAAATTTCACACATCATCTAATCCAAATAGGCGATAATTAACTAACTTTGTATCTGTATAAAAAGTTACATGAACCGGTTTTATGAGTCTTACAGTTGCTGAAGAAGATATTGAAATAAAAAGGGAGCTGAATGATTTAATCGAGAATTGTCCACGCTGCAATAAAAGAGGCGACAAAGCTCTTATACGAAAAGCTTTCAAAGTCGCCTGCGAAGGGCACAAGGGCATGAAGCGAAAATCGGGTGAGCCATTCATCATGCACCCTCTTTCCGTAGCCAGGATTGTCAGCCAGGAAATGGGACTGGGTGTGACATCCATAATAAGTGCTTTATTGCATGATGTGGTGGAAGATTCGGAGTACACCATTGAAGATATTGAAAATCTCTTTGGTCAGAAGATTGCCTCCATAGTAGACGGACTGACGAAAATATCAGGTGTTTTTGACAGCAATTCATCCTTTCAGGCTGAGAATTTCAGGAAGATGCTGTTAACCCTTTCAGACGATGTAAGGGTTATCTTGATCAAGCTTGCTGACAGGCTGCATAACATGCGAACCCTGTTTGCGCTGCCCGCCCAGAAACAGATGAAGGTATCCGCTGAAACCCTCTACCTGTTCGCGCCACTCGCCCACCGAATGGGACTTTATGCAATTAAAACCGAACTTGAGGATCTCAGCCTGAAATACAGATATCCTGATGTTTATGACGAGCTTGAATTTAAGATCAAAAGTCATGAAAAAGACCGTCTTGCATTTATTAATGAGTTCTCTAAACCCATAAAAAAGCAACTGACAAAAAACAAAATCCGGTATGATATTTCGGGTCGCCATAAATCAATATACTCCATCTGGCATAAGATGCAAACGAAAGATATACCTTTCGAAGAGATTTACGATCTGATGGCAATCCGAATTGTTTTCAATCCGGACATTGAGATACCTGAAAAAACACAATGCTGGAACATTTACTCCATTATTACAGATATCTACATGCCGAAGCCTGAGCGTATCAGGGACTGGGTAAGCACTCCGAAAGCCAATGGATATGAAGCACTGCATGCGACGGTTATGGGACCGAACGGGCAATGGGTTGAAGTACAGATCCGGTCACGGAGAATGGACGAGATTGCAGAACGGGGCTTTGCCGCTCACTGGAAATACAAGAATGATGAATCTCATGAAAGCGAACTTGACAAATGGCTTAAGCGTATCAGAGAGTTGCTTGATTCACCTCAGGTAGATGCACTGGAGTTTCTCGATGATTTTAAATTGAATTTATTTTCTTCTGAGATATTTCTTTTTACCCCTAAAGGTGAGATCAAAAAAATGCCCCTCGATTCCACCGCCCTGGATTTTGCATATGAAATTCATACTGAAATCGGACATAAAGCTATTGGAGCAAAAGTAAACCATAAACTTGTACCACTGAATTACAGATTAAAGAGCGGTGACCAGATTGAGATCATAACCTCAGATAAGAATCATTCACGCCGCGAATGGTTGGCCAAGGTAATAACAGCCAAAGCCAAAGCAGCCATCAAGTCATCCATTAAAGCAGAAACAAAAAACCGGATAGAGAAGGGCAAACAGATTCTGGAGGACGAACTGAAAAAATTCAAGCTCAGACCATCATCAAGGATATTCAGAAAACTGCTGCCGGAATATGATGTTACATCCAAGGATGAGCTTTACAGCAAGATAGGAAGCGGAATCATTCAGCTTGATCAGCTGTCAAAGGTTTTAAAAAAGAACACCAAGAATAAACTGATCAAATACTGGAGCCTGCAGTTTTCAAAATCAGCACAGCGCAGTGATAAACCTGTCGCTGTTAATCCTGCAAAACCAAAATTCAATTACAAAACCCCGGTTCTGCTAAAGGAAGATATCGAAAGCGAACAGCCTGAATATTCAATTGCACAATGTTGCCGGCCAATTCCAGGTGATGATGTGCTGGGATACTATGATCAGGAATCTGAAAATGTGGTTGTTCATAAAACCAAATGCCCCAATGCTGTAAAAATATCCTCCAGTCAAAGTCATTTGATTGTACCCGTTAAATGGACAACCCACAAAGTGCTTTCTTTTCTGGTAAAGGTTGCAATCTCTGGTACCGACAGGTTTGGTATTTACAATGATATCACCACTATCATCACCAAGGATCTCACCGTGAATATTCGCAACATCAGCCTTTCAGGTCACGATGGCATCTGGGACGGTACCATTGATTTATATGTGCATAATAAGAAAGACCTGAACAACCTCCTGATGAACCTCAGTAAAATCAAAGGGGTTGAATCGGTTAAACGAATGGAGAATGTATAATGGTGCTGATCGTTGCAGGTTTTTCATTATAACAGCATGGATTAATCCCGCTGTTTTTTCAGGTTTATTTTTCAACACCGGGTAAGACCGGCTCGACATTATATCCTCTTTGTATTAAAAGATTAATCAAACCGTCATTACCGGCGAGATGTCCGGCACCCACTGCAACCAGGATACTGTTATCATGAATTAACTCATCAATATTCTCAGCCATCTTCCTGTTTCTGTTATCCAGGAATTCCCGTTTCAGTGCAACCATGGTCTCATCTTTCTGCATGATCAGCAATAGTTCGTCGATGTCTGATTCCAGGTATTTGCATATCATCAGTTCAAGTTCTTTCTTATCCTTCAAAGGATCTTTAAGATATCCGGTAATGATCTCCAGAGGTATTGTTTCCAGGAGCCTGAGCTGCTGTTCAAAGGTTTCAAGCCCGACTATTTCTTTGCCCCTTTCCACACCCTTCTGATAGAGATATTCGTCCAGGGTGAAGCTCATATCACCTTTCATCTGATGCTGCATAACCAGCGAAAAAAGGATTACAGGTTTCAGCTTCTCTAGGGCAGCAAAATCCAACCCTGTTGTTTTTTTTACTGTCTCTCTGATAACAGCCAGATCATCAGGCTGAAAGACATCATACAGGGTAGAATCCGCAGGAAGCATCATGAGGTGGGTGTATTGCAGCAGATTCAATGGGTTCAGATCCAGCTCCAGCACCAGCATATCACATAAATCCATATAACACAGTACAGTATCCGCAAATGCAAAAACCCTTTTATCCCTGAGGTGTATCGTACCATAGATATATGAAGTATCCCGGATTTCCTTGCCTGATATTTTCCATAAAAGTGCATCCTGGGCGGTGGCCGGAGAGCTCTTTATGGCCACAAATCCAAAAACCGGGAACAGGACTTTTATTATCAGTGCTTTCACAGAATGATTATTTTTCATTGATGATCCCCATCTGCTGCATTAATAACAAAGCATTCATCTTTTTTGTAATGCCATCATATAACTTATAGTCAAAATGGATCTTATCGCCATCAATATCAATTTCAAAACACTTGTTTCTCAGATTCTCAGGGTATTTTTTTTCAATTTCTGCAAGATTAAGATCATGTGTTGCTATCAGTCCGGTGCCATTCAACCTGATAATTTTTTCAAGCACTATCCTGGAGCCTTTCTGTTTGTCGGCAGAGTTAGTACCCTTTAAGATCTCATCCAGTACAATGAAAAATCTGTCTCCTTTCATCAACAGCTCAAACAGTTCTCTCAGCCTTTTCAGTTCTGCATAAAAATAAGATTCGTTTCTTTGCAGCGAATCGCTGGTACGCATGCTGCTGAATATGTCAATGGGACTGAATCTTGCACTCCGGGCACAAACCGGTGCCCCTATCATTCCCAGCAGAAGGTTAACACTGACAGTTCGTAAAAATGTCGACTTACCTGCCATATTAGCTCCTGTGATAATGACAAACTCACCCTGTCTGTTAATGTGAATATCATTATCAACTCTTATATCTGACGGTATCAAAGGATGGCCTGTCTGCCTGAAATCAAGAATGATGCTGTTATCAGGTTCGGGAAAGGCAAATTCAGGATGATTAAAAGCATAATTGGCCAGACTGCATAAAGCATCATATTCTCCAAGTGCATTAAACCATTTGCTAATCCTGTCTTTATTTTCCGTTTTCCATTTTTCAAGTCTCAGTACACACTGGATATCCCACAATAATAATCCGTTCAGGATAACACCTGCAAGAATATTTAACCGGTTATCAAAGGCGGAAAGGATTGAGGATAATCTGTGGATGCTTTCTCTTGCCCCGGATCCGTCAGATCTCAGCTGATGCTGTATGTTTATTGCCAGTTCCGACTGGAAATGTTCCTGTTCAATATAACGAAAGAGCTCTCCGTATTTTCTGACAAGTTCCAGTCTTTTACCCAGTTTTGCATGAATGTTGTTGTTATATCTGAGATGCATGGCAACAACAAGCAGCTGGATGATAAACAGGTAAACCAGGTAAACGGCAAAACCCTGGTTAAAAATTACGACTGTCAATAAGATCAGGCTCAGCATCGGAAAAAGATAACCAAGTATGTGGTAATATAAATTCCCGTAATACCTGTTTTTTTCCTGCAACCAGTCAGAAATACTTTTCATTTCAAAAGGCTTCTCCTGGTTAAGCTTACCTGCAGCCCGGAAATTTTGCCGGTTATCGTTCATTGCTGCCAGTTCTCTGACGGCTGCCTGTTTTTTCAGTATGAATGAAACATCCTTGCATGGACCGGATAACCAGTCAGCCAGTATCTGTTTTCCCTTGAGGGTGATGGTTCTGTTCAGATACTGAAAAAGAGACCCGGCACCAAAAACATCAAGGTCAGGTGTATAAGAATGGTCAGGATCGAAGAATTCATCTCCGCCATCAAACCGGTCATAAATGTGTTTCAGTGCAGATGCTTCCTCTGAATTAATCTGCGCCAGGTTTTCTGTATGAGCGTTTCGTCTGGTCAGCAGAACATATCTTTTTACCAGGATAAAGAAGCAGACAAGTAACAGCAGGGATCCGATAATACCGGCTTCAGAGGAGATTTTTGTGATATAGAATAAAGAGACAAAAACGAGGATGAATGATATAAGACGAAGGAATGAGATCAGCCGGAGTTGCTTTTTTTGTTGCCCTGACCGGGCCGAATATTTTTCAAAAAGCTCTTTATAAACAGTATCAGGTCTTTGCATTATTTATCAGATTTCCATGGCAATGACCTTTAATACCGTTTTACATCCTTTATTGTAACTTCCGGTTGTATCAAAAATCCAATCCCACGTCTGGATATTGCTGCCTTCCGGCAATTTCGTATATAACAGATTCTTTGAAGTCACCGGAACATCTTTTTTCCTGTACCTTAATTCTTCGACATCGGTGATCAGGCAACTTTTATCTTTTGGCAGTTTTTTCAGGTGACTTTGCTGTATCCTGGTCCTGAGTTTGTTCAGTTCTTTTTCAGTGTATATCCGTGATTTTTTAAGATAGTCCGCTATCAGGTTATCCAGCTGATTCAGAATATTTAATGAGATATAACAATCAGTTTCTTCAACAGGTTCGAATCCGGTAAATTCAAGATCTGTGATCCTGGTTTTAACTTTGCTTTTTTTATACAAATTAACTGCATTATAAGCATTTACAATGAGATCTCCGGTTATATCAGCAGTAATGAGTTCAAAACGGTCGTTATTCCTGAACTTATGTATGATCTGCGGTGGATGGTACACATCGTACAGCAGTATTTTCTTCAGGTTATGTGACAGAAAATCAACAGGAAGATCCAGCAACCAGCCGCTTCCCAGCACAGACAACGTATTGAAATTGTTTTTTGAGATATAGTTACATATATATTGCCTGGTATTATCCAGGTGCGAATTCCAGTTCCCCATCTCACAGGTATACCTGCTGAAGATACCGGCCTGGTCAGAAATATAATCCATCCTCCGCAAAATCCGGTGGAATAATTTATCGCTCATTGGGACTTACAGGTTTGATTCAGATACAGCTTAACAGCAGCTTTACAGCACTATGGATGTTTAAAGGTTTCTGTGTTGTAATAGACATTATCCAGACTATCGATAAAGTAAGATCTCAGCTGAAGTTCACTGCCATCCAGCTTTAGAATTTCGAACTCATTGATATAATCTATTATTCCCTTGTACAGTTTTGTCTGGTCATCATTGAAAGTCCATACCCCTAATTCCCATATATCAATATCTGACGGACTGCAGCGGGATGAACCTTCAGAACATGTATAAACACCCGAAGGATAATAGTAAAAGATGTCATCTCTCAGGCAATCAGGCATTATGGCATACCAGTTAACAATAGTACCTTCTTCCATTGGAAGGGGCGGATCAATGGTACTGGCTGTCAGGATCCACGGTGATTGTGTAAGCAGATCTGTCCTGGTTAATGAATCTTCCTTACCGCAGGAATAAATTGCAAATAACGCCGGAAAAACTAAGATAATGGTTTTCTTCATGATTCAAGTTTTGTGCAGGTAAAGATATTAATTTTTTTCTATGATACTGATTCAGCTGATTAAAACAGGATAAACGGATTAAAATTTTGTAAACTTAATTGATATATTAATCGTATAAAAAAGCGTGTTAATAAAAAAGTATATTTGAATCAGTCACTTAACGGCTCATTTTCATTATCTTTAAAACGTATCTAATATCATTTGTTATGAAAATCAATCGACAATTCTACTTTAAGTTTATCCTTTTCTCATTATTTACTGTTTTTTTCATGGAAGGAACAAATTCACAGACTGCACTTAAGCTTAACGTTAACCAGCCACCTGAGCTTATTGTCAATGCAGGTTCTGATGTATCAATTGACGTTGGTAACAATACCCCGATTGGTGGTTCACCCTCTGCCTCGGGTGGTACCGGTATCCTTACGTACCAGTGGTTGCCTTATGAATACCTGGATGACGCGACCATTGCAAATCCGACAGCGACTCCCCCCGGAAATGTGAATTTTGTGTTAACCGTATCCGATGAGAGAGGATGCACTTCGATTGATGAGATCCGGGTTATAGTAATCGGAGGTACAGCGATTGAAGAAGAAAACTCAGACTTCAATTTAAAGATTTATCCCAATCCCACTTCAGGCATCTTTACAATAAACCTTGATCATAACGGTTCAAATGAAATTCAGATTGTGTTATATAATATAACCGGACAGAAGGTTCACCAGGCAACACTCAAAAACCCGGATTCTTTCATATCTGCGGACATAAACATTTCTGAACTTTCAAAAGGAAGTTACTTTCTTTTAATCAGAACTGATAACAACAACATATACAGACAGATCATTTTAAAATAATTATAAGTTGATTATCATGACAAAAAATACCTGTTCATTGAAAAGATATATATTAATAATTATATATGTTATTTCTTCCGGTTCTTTCTTAAATGCACAATATCTCATAAAGGGAAACCAAAAGATCACCTATCAGAACGATTCAGTAATCCTTTATATAGAAAATGTCAGAGGCATTATACAGTGGCAGGCTTCAAAAGATAAAGTATTGTGGACCGGTATCTCAGGTGCGAATAACGACACCCTGAGTTTTCGGGTTGACAGTTCAGCCTATTACAGGGCTGAAATAACGGAAGGAACATGTAATCCTGTTTATTCCGATACCGTTTATATCGTACAGATTCTTGATGAACGTGATAACCAGGTATATGATGCAGTTAAAATAGGAAACCAATGGTGGATGGCTGAGAACCTCAGATATTATACCGCAGAAGGATCATGGTATTATAACGATGACAGCCTGGGTTATTCCGGTTACGGAAGATTATACAACTGGGAGACAGCAAAAACCTCATGTCCGGCCGGCTGGCACCTGCCAGGTGACAATGAATGGAAAATTCTGGAAGTGACCCTGGGAATAGACGAATCTTCGGCAGATGAAACCGGTTGGAGAGGTACCAATCAGGCCTATGCTTTTTTTAATAACGGATCATCCGGATTTGATGTCATTTTTGGTGGCATGCGTTACCCTGGTGAATACTATGGCTCGGAAGGAGAAATTGCCACCTTCTGGTCATCTGAACCAAGTAGTATGGATAACGCCTGGTACAGGGGATTCAATATTACACACGGGGATATACACAGGGAATCTTATTCGAAAGAATACGGATATTCTGTTCGTTGTCTGAGAAATTCAGAACCTTATTTTATTTTAGATTCCATTGGTTTTATATCTGATACATCCGGTGCAGCCTTCATAAACATCATATATGATGGCGGTCTGGAAATCATCGAAAAGGGAATATGCTGGGGAATGGCACAAAATCCGGACACCACTGGTAATCGTATAATATCAGGTACCGGTTCAGGGTCTTTCGTGTTGAATATCTTTCCGCTGGTGTCAAATACCACATACTTTGTAAGGGCATATGTCAAAAACAGTGAAGGAATTAAATACAGTAATGAACGATCATTTAAAACAATGGTTACTTTACCATACGTTACCACTTCTTCTGTCAGTTCTTTTACCACAACCACTGCAACCGGAGGAGGCAGTGTGACTGCAAAAGCCGGAATAACAGTTTTATCAAGAGGTGTCTGCTGGAGTACTTCCCCTGAGGTTACTATCGATAATAATAAAACCTCTGACGGAAGCGGCACGGGAAGTTATATCAGTTCTATTACCGGACTGGAACCAAATACCAGGTATTATTTGAAAGCCTATGCAACTGTTGAAGGGGGTGTTGCTTACGGAAATACAGTCAGTTTTACAACAAAACCGTTAAGTGAAACAGGTACCATGGTTGATCCAAGAGACGGAAGACTGTATAATACTGTCAGAATAGGCGAACAGTGGTGGATGGCTGAAAACCTGAGATATTACAGTGCGTCAGGTTCCTGGTATTATGAAGATGACAGTGCTGCCTATTCAGCATACGGCAGGTTATATAACTGGCAGACAGCTGCTGCATCATGTCCTTCAGGCTGGCATCTTCCAGGTGATGAAGAATGGAAAACGCTGGAAGCCACATTGGGAATGCATGTTTCAGATATCAACAATGTTGAATGGAGAGGGACAAACCAGGCACTGGATTTATTTTCCGGCGGTTCAACCGGATTTAATGTGAAATTCGGGGGATACAGTTACGGAGAAGGGGATTACGTTGGAGAAGGCTCAATTGCCGCATTCTGGACATTAACACAATACGATGCAGATAATGCCTGGTACAGAGGTTTTAATATCAGCCATGAGGATATTCACAGGCAGAGTTATTCAAAAACTGACGGGTATTCAGTCCGTTGTATGAAAAACATGTCTGCACAGGTAATACTGGATTCCATTGGCGCAATAACCGAATATACAGGCACAGCCTATATAAATGTTAAATATGACGGAGGTTCGACCATTACTGAAAGGGGCGTATGCTGGAGTACCTCCTCAGTTCCCGTATATTCGGGCGATCATTTCTCAAGCGGAACCGGAACAGGTTTATTCTCTGTCGTGATTGATGATCTGTCGCACTCCAGTTCATACCGTGTCAGGGCTTATGCCGTCAACTCAGAAGGTATTGTATACAGCAACGAAATAAATTTCACCACCAGGGTTGCATTACCAACTGTCACAACCGCTCCGATAAGTACATACACCTCAAATTCGATATCCACCGGCGGAACTGTAACAGCAGGAGCCGATGTCACCGTAACCGGGAGAGGTGTGTGCTGGAGCACATCACCTTTACCAACCATTGATAAGAATAAAACAACCAATGGCAGCGGGACAGGTACATTCACAAGCACCATTACAGACCTGACACCAAATACAAAATACTATGTCAGGGCTTATGCCACTGTGGCAGGCGGGGTTGCATACGGTTCTGTTTTGGAGAAGACAACCTTACCTTTAAACGAAACCGGCACCATGACAGATAGCCGTGACGGCTCTCAATATAAAACAGTTCGTATCGGCAACCAGTGGTGGATGGCTGAAAATCTCAGGTTCTACAGTTCTGCCGGATCATGGTATTATGATAATGACAGTGCGGCATACTCACATTACGGAAGGCTTTACAATTTCCAAACTGCAGTAAATTCATGTCCGGCCGGCTGGCACCTGCCGACTGACGACGAATGGAAGACAATGGAAATTACCATTGGAATCAGTCCGGCTGAAGTGGATGATATCGACTGGAGAGGGACTAACCAGGCATTATCGTTGTTCACCGGCGGGCCGATCGGCTTTGATATCAAATTTGCAGGCCAGTATTATCCGTATGGCAGTTTTGGCGATGCCTCTGTTATTGCAACATTCTGGACTTCAACTCCGTTTGATGGATCAAACTCCTGGTACAGAGGATTTAATATTAATCATAATGATATTCACAGGTTAACTTACACAAATGATTACGGCTATTCGGTGCGTTGTTTGAAAAATACCGTGGCAGAAACCCGGCTGGATTCGGTGGGAAGTATCACTGAATATACAATCCTTGCATATGCAAACATCAGTTACGACGGAGGAACAGGAATAACCGAAAGAGGGGTATGCTGGAGCACTTCCCCAAACCCGGTTCATACAGGATCGCATATATCCAGCGGGACCGGCACAGGTGTTTTCAGCATTCCTGTCAGCGGGTTGAACCATTCCACCACTTATCACATCAGGGTATATGCAATAAACGCTTCCGGTGTAACCTACAGCGACGATTATACTTTCTCCACTAAAGTCGCATTGCCATCCGTAACAACTGCATCAGTGACAGCGGTCAGTTCAAATTCGGCTTCTTCAGGCGGAACAGTTACAGCAGGTGGAGATATCACAGTAACAGGAAGAGGCGTCTGCTGGAGCAATGATTCCCTGCCTGACATCAATGACAGCAAAACAACCAATGGAAGTGGTACGGGAACATTCACCAGTCCGATGACCGGTCTGAGCCCGAATAACAATTACTATGTCAGGGCCTATGCTACTGTCGACGGTGGTGTTGCGTACGGGGACCAGCGATCTTTCAAGACGGATCCCGTCAACGAAACCGGGACTATGACAGATGCCAGGGACGGACAGGTATATAAGACCATTCATATGGGCTCACAATGGTGGATGGCAGAAAACCTGAATTTCAATCATGTCTCGGGTTCATGGTACTATGATAATGACAGCCTGGGTTATGCCCTGTACGGAAAATTATATGATTATGAAACGGCAAAGGGTTCCTGTCCGTCTGACTGGCATTTGCCAAGCGACTATGAGTGGAAACTGCTGGAATACCATATAGGAATAACAGATACCGGCAGTACGAGTGAGTGGCGCGGAAGTAACGAGGCTTATAAGTTATTTGCAAATGGTGCCACAGGATATGATATTTTATTCGGTGGCCAGTATACAAATGATTTTTATAACTCTGAGGGCACCATTGGGGGTTTCTGGACTTCAACCGGGTCCGGCACCTCAGCTGCGTGGTACAGGGGTTTTAATGTCGGCAGGGGTGATGTGCACAGGGTTGCTTATGAAAGAGACTCCAGGTTTTCGGTCAGGTGCCTGCAGAATGTAAAACCTGCCGTACTGACTGCAGATATCACCAGTTATACCGATTCTTCGGTTACAAGCGGAGGTAATGTAACCTACAACGGAGGAGCTGCGGTAACAGCACGGGGTATTTGCATAGGTACGTCGCATAATCCTGACATCACAGCAGATACGACCAATAACGGCACGGGTACCGGACCGTTCACAAGCTATAAAAAAGGATTGAACCCTGCGACAACATACTATGTCAGGGCATACGCAACCAACAGCAAGGGTACTTCATACGGTGATGAAAAATCATTTACTACCGATGTCGGATTACCAAAAGTAACAACATCTGCTGTTAGTTCTTTCACAGACAGCTCTGCTGTCTCAGGTGGCAATGTTGTTTCAACCGGAGGAGCAACAGTAACTGTGAAAGGTGTCTGCTGGAGCCTGACAGAAGAGCCTACAACGGCAGATAGTAAAACCGAGGACGGGACAGGACCAGGACCATTTGTCAGCCAGATGACCGGACTGCAACCCAATGAAACCTATTATGTCAGGGCTTATGCAATAAACAGCAAGGGAACAGGATACGGAAACCAGGTTTCATTTACCACATCAACCGCATTGCCAAAGGTTACCACAGGCAGTATCAGCGATACCACCAGCACTACGGCAACAGTTGACGGAAACAACGTGACATCTGACGGGGGCTCGCCAGTCACAGCCAGAGGTGTCTGCTGGTCTACCGGCATCAATCCGACAATCGCTGATCCTGAAAAAACAACCCATAATGGTACCGGGACTGGCTTATTTAGCAGTTCGCTGACAGGTCTGACCAGGAACACATTGTATTATGTAAGGGCCTATGCCACCAATGAAGCCGGCACCGGTTACGGAGACAATGTGAGCTTCCGGACAAAAGCAGAACTGCCGGAGCTGACAACAGCCGCAATCTCATCCCTGACTCACAGCTCTGTCGTGTCAGGAGGGACAATAACAGATGACGGAGGTGCTTCCGTCACCGCCAAAGGGGTATGCTGGAATACCACAGGCAGTCCCACGCTGACTGACCCTCATACGAGCGACGGAACCGGTCCCGGAGCCTTTATTAGTTCAATAACAGGACTGGATGCCTTTACAACATACTATATCAGGGCTTACGCACAAAACAAAGCCGGAACGGGTTTCGGCAACCAGATAGAGATCAAGACGCTGCATGAGACCGATTCACTGACAGATGCGCGCGATAACCAGAAATACCTTATTGTGAAGATCGGTGATGACTGGTGGATGGCGGAAAACCTGAATTACAGCGATACCGGATCGGTTTATTATGACAATGACAGTGCTGAATGGGCCGAAACATACGGCCGCCTGTATACCTGGACATCCATGATGAAGGGTGCCACATCAAGCAATACATACCCGAGCGGTGTACAGGGGGTTTGTCCATCGGGGTGGCATGTACCAAGTAATGCAGAATGGGACACCCTCGTTTCAAATTTGGGCGGAACAGCTGCTGCAGGATCTGCACTGAAAGAAACCGGGAATGATAACTGGGAAGATCAGAATGAAGATGCCACAAACGAAAGCGGTTTCACGGCCAGGCCTGCAGGCCAGGTATCTCCGGGAATGGTTTCCAGTGAGAAGGGCTTAAATGCCTTTTTCTGGACAACTTGGCAAAGCGATCTCTTAAATGCATATTCCATCAAACTCACCAACACTGACGGCACTGTAACAAATACAGCACAGCCCAAAGCCGGTCATTATTCTGTAAGGTGCATGAAGAATTAAAACAAAAGACCTGGTGCAGGAAGGATTCAGAAAAAGAGGCTGTTACAAGAAAAACCTATAAAAGGCCGGGTGCGGAAAAGATAAAAAAATAATATCAGAAGAAAAAAAAAGGCTGTCTCATATACGGGACAGCCTTTTTCTGATTTATGATTTTTAATCACCAATTTCAATCATTTTAAACGGAACCCGTATAATTGATTCGTAATCTTCACCTGCCTCGAGCATATCTTCATCGTCTTCCTCGTAATACCAGTTAATGATAACATCATGGTTAGCCTTGTGTATGGCTTCCAGTTTTTTAAAGACATCAAGAATACATTTGGAAGAGCTGGTATTAAAATATTCAAGCTGAACATTAACAAGTGTTTTTTTTAATGGATTCTTAGCATAGTATTCTAACCAATCAACCAGGGGCTTGTAAAATTCAATTGAATTTTCAGGAATAGACCTTCCCTTTATTTCAATAACACCCTTCTCAGAATCAAACTTCACAGACGGGGTTTTTGGTGTTCCTTCAATTAAAATCGGTTCCATGCTTCGTGTTTATTATACAAAAATCTATATCTTAATCTCAAGATTAAAGAAGTAGTAATTATCATTATAGTTATAAAAGGAATAAACCAGTTTGGTTCCGGTTTTCCGTGCAATATCTACAAGTCCCAATCCTCCTCCGCCTTTTGCAGAAAGCTTCTGATGATTGAGAATAAACTTGTACATGTCTTTCAGCTCATCTTTGTTCAGTGAGTTTATTTTATCAATCTTTTCTTTCAGGAATTTTATTTTTGAGGAGTTTACAAAATTACCGGTGATTACTTTGTATTCCCCATCCTCTCTTGCAATAACCAGTACACCAAACTTAGGATCAAGCTCCTCCTCAATACCTTCATGTGTTTCTTCTATATGATGATAAAGGTTCTGCAGACTTTCAACCAGCACATTATATAATTTCTTGCGGGTTTTTCCCTCTTCATTGACTTCATCAAGCTTTTTTTCAACAGCTTCGAGAACATCATTGATAAGATCAGATGTAATACTCCCCTTATAGGCAAGTACCACATCACCTTTGCTCAGTTTATCAAAATACTCTCGAATATTAAAACTCATAAAGGGTTATATTAGCTTACCAACAAATATTTAGTATCAATTTATTAACCCCGACAAATATATAAAAAATATTGTCTTTTGAAAATTAACTTTCATATTGATATGAATCCTTCTTTTCAGCGAGCAGTTATTTTTCTATTTAAATATAGACAAATTTCAGTTAATATATATTAATCGGATTTAATTTTTATATATAACCTGCTTCTTTAAATACGTAAAAGGATTATTTATGCAACGGGAATTTTGACAAACATGCAGATTACTTTCTTGAACCTTTATATATTTCATACTTATGGTATTTGCATTCAAGTGCTCCGTTATACAATGTAAGCCTTGCCGAAGTCCTTAGTCCGATCTTCTTCATCGCTTCCCTGTTACCCGAAATAATCCAGACATCATAATCATTGAAATTCTTTTTCAATGCATCTCCGATACGTATATATAATGAATTCAGGTCGTTTTGTTTCATTCTTTCTCCGTATGGTGGATTGATGATGGCCAGACCGCCTCCCTCAGGCGGAATAAAATCATCAACCGATTGGTGCCTGATCGAGATCTTTTTTGCAAGCATGGCGTTTATAATATTTCTGCCGGCTGATTCACAGGCCTTTTTTGATATATCTCCCCCGACAATCGAAATCTGAATGTTTTTTTTCTCCTCGTTCTCTTCAACCAGCTTTTCAAACAACTGACTGTCAAAATCCGGCCATTTTTCAAATCCAAATGATTTGCGAAATATTCCGGGAGGGATATGGCATGCGATTAATGCAGCCTCAATAAGCAAGGTTCCGGAACCAAACATCGGATCAACAAAATTTGTGGTGCCTTCCCAGCCTGTAAGCTTAATCATACCAGCAGCCAACACTTCATTCAGGGGAGCCATTCCCCCGGATACCCTGTAACCCCGCTTGTGTAACGATTCACCCGTACTGTCCAGGGATATTGTCAGATCCTCACCTGATATGTGAACATTGACTTTCAGGGTTGGATCTTCATTATTTACGGAAGGCCGTTTGCCATATATATCCCTGAACTGATCAACGATTGCGTCTTTTACTTTCTGTGAAACAAACATTGAATGATTGAAGTGTACAGATGATACAATGCTGTCGATGGTCAATGTATCCCTGCTTTCAATGTATTCCGGCCAGTGAACGGATCTGGCTGCATTATAAAGCTGGATTTCATTCCTGACTTTTGTATGTAAAACAGGCTTCAAGATACTCAAAGCAGTCCGCAGGTTATAATTGGCCCGGTACATCAGCTCTTTGCTGCCTGTAAAACCTACTGCCCGGTTCAGTATCACAATATCTTTTGCGCCGAGTTCCCGCAGTTCGTTTGCCAGTATGCCTTCCAGTCCCCTGAAAGTCTTTGCCACCATATTTATCCGGTTTCCTTCCATCTTTTTGTTTGAAGATAAACATCCTGTTTAACGTTTCTCTGAAGCAGCATCCTTATGCCGGTAATCATGCATTTATAAATTCCAATGCCGGAAATTTCTGAAGGTATCATTATCAGATATGTATCATGTGATGATATACGCTGTGCCGGTATTTTTTTATGATTTCCGGTAAGCGGTCAGAGATCCGTCGTATAATCCTGGTAAACACCTGTGATCAATCAGGTTTAACTGCTTTATTTTCTGCTAACATAGCTGAATGGTATCCCTCTTTTCAAGAACATGAACAGCATTCATAAGCCCCGGATCATTTTCATCAGGGCCCTGATAAGAGGTGCCGGATGCATTATTCTGGAGCAATAGCTGGTATTTTTCCCAGTTTTCAAGCACCTGGATGGATTTCATCAACTTTGGATCATCCTCATTCAGTATCTGGTAAAATTCATTGGTTCCCCAAAGGTCTCTTGCAATATAAGCCTTCATTAGACTTCTGATTTGATTGCCTGATAATGATAATTCTTCCTGTTCAGGCATAAGGTTCTGATTTTTAGAATAATCAAGGAGTTCCTGAAAAAGCTCATCAGTTATTTCAAATTCAGTCCTGAATTCTGTTATAGATGGATATTTGTCAAGTAATTCATTTCTGTGATTATCAACAAAAGCCAGTACAAACTGATTCAAAATTCCCTTCCTGATAAGATCGCGGTAAAAATCGGAATAATAAGTTGTGTCCATCGGAATAAATAAATCGGGCATGATACCACCGCCTCCGTATACGATCCTTGACCTGGCAAGGGTCTTGTATTTTAAAGAATCCGGAAAGTGTATACTATCTTTATTCATAAGCTCACCATTATGAATCCGGTTAAGAAGGTCCCTGTCGTAATCATCTTTACCAAGGTCATACGGTTTCTGTATCAGTCTGCCTGTAGGTGTGTAATAACGGGCGATTGTCAGCCTTATCATCGACTGGTCTGTCATCATAAAAGGCTTTTGTACGAGGCCCTTACCGAACGATCTTCTGCCAATAATGATTCCCCTGTCCCAATCCTGCACAGCGCCGGCTACAATCTCGCTGGCTGAGGCAGAACCTTCATCAATCAATATGATCAGGTTTCCTTTTTCAAACAAACCCCTGCTGGTAGACCGGTATTCACGTTTCGGGCTATGCAATCCCTCGGTATAAACGATGAGTTTATTGTCATCCAGGAATTCATCTGCCAGTTCAAAGGCTACTTCAAGATACCCTCCCCCGTTTCCGGTCAGATCGAGTATAAGACTTGTAACGTCATCAGCAAGAAGTTTTTCAAGAGCAGTTCTGAACTCATCCATTGTTGTCATTGAAAATCTGTTCACCTTGATATAGCCTATTTCGTCTTTTATTTTATATGAAGCATCGACACTGAATATTGGTATTTTATCCCTGATGATTTCAAAATCCAGCAGTTCATCGACATTTCTTCTTAACACGGTCACGGTTACCTTAGTACCTTTTTTGCCTCTCAGCAGTGAAAAAACATCGTTGTTGGTGATACCGGTACCGGCCACATTTTCGCCATCAACCCTGACGATCCTGTCACCTGCAAGTATTCCTACTCTTTCGGACGGACCTCCTGAAATGGGTGAAATCACAAAAATCGTATCATTAAGGATATTGAACGAAATACCAATCCCCTCAAAATTGCCCTGAAGCGGCTCATTCATTTCCTTAACCTCTTCCTTCGTAAGATACGAAGAGTGAGGATCAAGCTCTTTTAAAAGATGTATGATTGCTTTTTCGACCATTGTTTCTTCATTCACCGAATCTACATAATATTCGCTCAACCACTCAAGCATCTGTCCAAACTTAAAAGCCTGTTCGAAATGCACCTGTGACTCTGCCATCCTGGTAAGAAACAGCAATACCAATCCAACTGCAATTAATACCTTCTTCATTTTTTCTGCTGATTTTTCAGATTCTGATCCCCGGGGAAGCACCTTTCCCGGTTTAAATCAATTATCATGGTTTAGAAGACTTCTCAGGAAGTTATGAAATTGAACTTCATTCCGATTATTTCTGCCAAATCCTGCCCGGCTTCCTTCAATATTTCATCATCTTTTTCATAATGCCAGTCAATTGAGGTCTCAACACCCTTCTGACGTATTTTTGCGATCTTTGCAAAAATATCATGTATATATCTCATCGAGCTGGAATTATAATATGCCAGTTTCACAGTTATTTTAAAAGGCTGGTTAATCTTATCTGTACCTGATTCATATTCATCAAACCATTGCAGGACAGGTTTGTAGAATTCATGCACGTTTTCCGGAAGAGAAGAGCCGGAAATACTGAATGTATTGTTATCCGGATTATAAGATATGGCTGGAGTAAGTTTGCCTGATTTAATGTCAATACGCTTCATCCAATTTTATTTTATCGTTTACAGTTAGAAATTCTTAATTAAAACGAGAACAAATATAAGTTATTTTCTAAAAGGATAACAGCATTTAACCATTCATTTCTATACAGAACCTCATCCAATACCAGATATAATCACTTATATGCCTCAGATGATCAGACATTTATCAATCTGCCCTGGAAATTGGGGCATGGCATCTGTCGCTTTATATGAAATCATTCCCATTCGATGGTTGCCGGAGGTTTGGAACTGATATCATAAACAACCCTGTTAATACCTTTCACATTATTAATGATCCGGTTGGAGATGGCTGCCAGAAATTCATGGGGTAAATGCGACCAGTCTGCCGTCATACCATCAGTGGAAGATACGGCACGTAAAGCCACCACATTTTCATAGGTCCTTTCATCACCCATGACTCCGACAGAATGAACAGGCAACAGTATTGCAGCTGCCTGCCAGACCTTATCATACAGATTGAACTCTTTCAGTCCCTCAATATAAATATGATCAACCTCCTGCAGTATGCTTACTTTTTCCGGGGTTACTTCCCCCAGAATTCTGACAGCAAGACCGGGACCGGGAAACGGATGTCTGTTGATAATGATATCCTCAATCTTTAATTCCCGTCCTACTTTCCGGACTTCATCCTTAAACAGCAGCTTTAATGGTTCTATGACCTTCAGATTCATCCTCAGGGGCAATCCTCCGACATTGTGATGAGACTTGATGGTGGCCGAAGGTCCGTTAACAGAAACCGATTCGATGACGTCGGGATAAATTGTACCCTGGGCAAGCCACTTCACATTTTGTATCTTTTTTGCCTGTCTTTCAAATACTTCAATAAATGTCTTTCCGATGATCTTTCTTTTTTGTTCAGGTTCGGTTATTCCTTTCAGCTGATTCAGAAATCTTTTTTTCGCGTTGACACCAATCACGTTTAATCCCATATGCTGATAGGAAGCAAGGACCTTTTCAAACTCACCTTTTCTCAAAACGCCATTATCAACAAAGATACAGGCCAGATTCCTGCCGATTGCCTTATTCATTAATACAGCAGCTACAGAAGAGTCCACACCGCCTGATATTCCAAGTAACACTTTTTCTTTACCTACCTTATGCCTTATTTCGTTAACGGTTGCCTCAATAAAAGATGCAGGGGTCCAATCCTGCCTGCACCTGCATATATTCACCACAAAATTGTCAAGCAACTTTAATCCTTCTGAAGTATGATAAACCTCCGGATGAAACTGTATACCAAAGGTTTTTTCCTTTTTGATGTGGTATGCACCAATCCTCACATCACTTGTGCTTCCAATAATCTCATAACCATCAGGGAGTTTTGCTATTGTATCGCCATGAGACATCCAGACCTGTGTGTTATCTGACAATCCTTCCAGTAACCCGGAATTATTATCGTGCAATACAAGGTTTGCACGTCCGTATTCACGGTGTTTTGAGGGAAGAACTTCACCTCCGTAAAAATGTGCCAGATATTGTGCACCGTAGCAAATGCCAAGAATTGGTACTTCTCCCTTTATACCGGTAAGGTCCGGTTTGGGTGCATATTTATCCCTGACTGATGACGGACTGCCGGAAAGTATTACTCCCTTAATATATTTGCTTATCCGTGGAATTTTATTAAAGGGATGAATCTCACAATACACATTCAGTTCTCTTATTCTCCTGGCTATCAGTTGAGTGTATTGTGATCCGAAATCAAGTATTAAGATTTTCTGCTTCACCTTATGATTTTCTTAATAACATCAAATTTAGATATAAGTTTATTTTCAGAACCATCAATGAGGTCATTTCTCATCTTTTTTTCTTTGCTGAGAGACATGGTACTGATTACCGTCTTCAACTGCATCAGTGTTTGCGAATATTGTTTTTGCCTCACTTACAAGGGCATCAATATCTTTATATCTTGATGAAAAATGTCCGATCAACAATCTTCCGGCATTTGCCAGTTTTGCAATGCCGGCCGCCTGTGCTGCAGTTGAATGCATGGTGAGTTTTGCCAGTTTTTTATCTTTATCCATAAATGTGGCTTCGTGATAGAGCAGATCAACATTTCTGATCCTTTCGGCCAGGCTTTTATGATACAAGGTATCGGAGCAGTAAGCATATGTCCGGCCTTTATAAGGTGGTATTGTCAGCGTGTGATTTGGAATTATCTGTCCGTCACGGGTTATATAATCCTCTCCCTGTTTTATTCGTACGATATCACTGATACCAATATCATATTTACCGATGGCCTCCTTACGGATATTTCTGTCTTTTTCCTTTTCCCTGAAAAGAAATCCGGTGGCAGGTATCCTGTGCCGGAGCGGAAATGATTCAATGACAACCTGATTGTTTTCAAAGATTATCATCTGATGGTTGGCCTTTACAGGAATAAATTTAACATTGAACAGCAGATCATGGCCAAATTGATTTAGAAAGCAGGACAGGTACTGTTTCAAATCCATATGACCATAAATACAAAGTTCCGATTTTCTTCCCAGAAGATTAAAGGTTGATATCAGTCCCGGCAGGCCAAAAACATGATCTCCGTGCAGATGGCTGATGAATATATGATTTATTTTGGAAAACCTGAATTTGAATTTCCTTAGCTGCAACTGGGTTCCCTCGCCACAGTCAATCAAAAAAAAGTGCTCATGCACATTCAGTACATGAGCACTCGGGTATCTTTTTGACGTAGGCAAAGCAGAACTACTACCTAATACCGTCAATAAAAAAGACATCTCAAGCTTTATCTATTTACCAGTTTCAGCTATTAATTTAGCTCCTTCGTCTACCGAACTGGTAATATTTAAAACAGTGTCAAGCTGTGATATGGTTATCAGTCTTTCAACTGCATCATTCAGTCCTGTCAGAACAAAGGTGCCGCTGGCATTCTTACAGAGCCGGTTTGCCACAAGAATGGCACTCAGTCCTGAAGAATCGCAATAACGGCATTTACTTAAGTCAAGTATGATATTCTTTTCACCATTCCCTGATACCAGAACCAACTCGGATTTGAGTGTCGGAGCTATATGGGTATCAAGTTTTTCTTCCAAAACCTGAATTAGAGTAAAATGATTTCGCTTTTCAATTTTAAATTCCATATCAGGAAGTATTAAATAGTTAATGATTAACTTTCTTTATCATCCGTTTTTTCTTTCTTCTCTTTCTTTTTCTGAGCTGACTGTTTTTCATTCCTTTCAAGCTGATCTTTCAATGCAGCCAGATCGGTAATATCCCCCAGGGTGGTTTTTTCAATACTCGTTTTAGCTTTCCTGGATGCTTTTCTTGCAACTGCTGCATCCGTCTTCTTTCCTTTATCACCGGGTGTTTTCCTGTCTTCTTCGTATGTCCTGCTATGAGAAAGAACTATTTTTTTTGCTGATTTGGAAAACTCAATCACCTTAAAGTCAAGTCTCTCATCTATCCTGGCTGTTGATCCGTCTGCCTTTACCAGATGTTTCGGGGTAACAAAACCTTCTACACCATACGGTAAAGCAACAACCGCTCCTTTATCCGAAATCTCAATAATCGTTCCTTCATGTATTGAATCAACGGTAAACACTGTTTCAAATACATCCCATGGATTTTCCTCAAGTTGCTTATGTCCGAGACTGAGCCTGCGGTTTTCCTTATCAATTTCAAGTACAACCACATCTATCTCCTCACCGATACTGGTGAATTCAGCAGGATGTTTAACTTTCTTTGTCCATGAAAGATCTGAAATATGTATAAGACCGTCAACCCCCTCCTCTATTTCAACAAATACACCAAAGTTGGTAAAGTTACGAACTTTCGCGGTATGTTTTGAACCTGTTGCATATTTTTCTTCAATATTTTCCCAGGGATCAGGCTTAAGCTGCTTCATTCCCAGTGACATCTTTCTTTCATCACGGTCAAGGGTCAGTATCACTGCTTCCACTTCATCCCCGACCTTAAGAAATTCCTGTGCACTTCTAAGATGCTGAGACCATGACATTTCGGAAACATGTATCAAACCCTCAACACCGGGAGCAATTTCGAGGAATGCACCGTAATCGGCCATCACTACAACTTTGCCTTTAACTTTATTACCTACACTGAGATTCGAGTCCAGTGAATCCCAGGGATGAGGTGAAAGCTGCTTTAGCCCTAGAGCAATCCGCTTTTTCTCATCATCAAAATCAAGTATTACTACCTGAAGTTTTTGATCCAGCTGGACAATTTCTTCAGGATGATTGACTCTTCCCCATGACAGGTCTGTAATATGAATTAAGCCGTCAACACCTCCGAGATCAATGAATACCCCGTATGTCGTAATATTCTTTACCGTTCCTTCAAGTATCTGTCCTTTCTCCAGCTTGGCAATGATTTCTTTTTTCTGTTGCTCCAGCTCAGCTTCAATGAGTGCTTTATGAGACACAACAACATTTTTGAACTCATGATTGATTTTAACAACCTTGAATTCCATTGTTTTTCCAACAAAAACATCATAATCACGTATCGGCTTGACATCGATTTGTGAACCGGGCAGAAATGCCTCTATCCCGAAAACATCAACAATCATACCTCCTTTTGTGCGGCATTTAATATAGCCCTTGATAATCTCATCTTTTTCGAGCGCTTCGTTGATCCGGTCCCAGGATTTTAAAGCCCTGGCTTTTTTATGAGAAAGTAAAAGCTGCCCTTTTTTATCTTCCTGGCTTTCCACATAAACCTCAACTTTTTCACCGATTTTCAGATCAGGATTGTATCTGAATTCATTCAATGAAACAACGCCTTCTGATTTATAACCGATATTGATTACCACCTCACGCTTATTCATTGAGATAACAGTACCTTCGACAACTTCGTTTTCGGCAACTGTAGACAGGGTATCGCCGTACATTTTTTCATACTTCTCCCGCTGACCGGCATTGTAAATATCATTGCTTTCGGTGAGTGCATTCCAGTCAAAATCCGAATCAGGAGTTTCAGTACTTTTGTCAGCTTCTTTTGTCTTTTCAGCTGCTTTTTTTGCAGTTTTCCCTGCAGTTCCTTCTGCAGTTTTTTCTTCAGCTTTTTCTTCAGCTTTTTCTTCAGCTTTTTCTTCAGCTTTTTCTTCAGCTTTTTCTTCAGCTTTTTCTTCAGCTTTCTCTTCAGCTTTTTCTTCAGCTTTTTCTTCAGCTTTTTCTAAGGATTTCTGCGCAGTCTTCTTAGTTGTTTTTTTTGCAGTTTTCTTTTCAGTTTTTTCAGCAGATTTCTGTGCAGTTTTCTTTGAAGGTTTCTTTGAAGGTTTTTCTTTTAAAAGTGCGCCTGCTTCTTGATCATCTGCTGTTATTTCCTTTTCAGATGTTTCATTGGCTTCATCACTGTCATCATCACCTTTACTTTCTTTTTTCCCAGACGATTCAGATGCATTTTTCTTTTCCTGGACTGCATCTCCTGTTTTTGTGATTTTTTCAGTAGATTCCGTATCAGCTCGATCAGTTTCTTCAATGGTTTGATTTTCAACTAATTCATCCTTTTCATCTACGTTTGTTTTACTTTTCTCTGCCATTTAAATAATCTAATAATTAGTGTGTTAGACATTATATTGTTAAATCGAGCTGCAAAGCTAGAATTTTCTATCGTAAAAAACTAAATTTATGAAAAAAAATAAAATTCATTCAAAAAAACAGACATATTTTAGGCTGTAAAAGCTGTATATTCTCATTTGCCTAAAAGTTAAAAATATTATTTTTTTATCAATTATCCATTGAATATTATCAAAAACCAGTCAGCAGGAAGTTTTCAGGAAATAAATCTTTAATCAGGAGTAATTCATTGAAATTATTTTTTGTTTCAGGTTAAAAGTATTTATTTTAGAGCTTCTTATTAACACGGCATCTGTTTAACCGGTTCCATGTGAACCGGCCGGTATAAAAGAGCATGAATAAACATCTTAACCTGTCAGCATTAGAATTTGGAAAATTGAAATTATTATTAACAGCTTCCTTAATAAAAAAACAACCGGGATGAAAAAAATTCCATTTACCCCTGGTGCAGGTTTTTCTGGTTCTCATCTGTGTGAAGAATTATTAAATAAGTTTAATGCTTTTTCCCTTGATAATTATCTCAGAGACAAACTGAATCTGAATCGATCTAAATATATCAAAATATGAAAGGAATCATTTTAGCCGGAGGTGCCGGAACAAGACTTTATCCTGTAACCATGTCGATCTCAAAACAGATACTTCCTGTATATGACAAGCCGATGATCTATTATCCTCTGAGCGTTTTGATGCTGGCCGGAATTAAAGAAATACTGGTCATTTCCACTCCTGAAGACATACACCTGTATGAAAATCTTCTGGGGAAGGGAGATCAGATCGGAATCTCAATTTCATATGAAGTCCAGCCTTCACCTGACGGTCTTGCTCAGGCATTTATCATCGGTGAGAAATTTATCAGCCAGGATAAGGTCTGCCTGATACTCGGAGATAATATTTTCTACGGGCACGGTTTCGGCCATGATCTTTTAAAAATCGCAGAATTTGAAGACGGAGCCATTGTTTTCGGCTATTACGTGAACGATCCGGAAAGATACGGAGTAGTGGAATTCGACCAGAATGGCAGAGTACTCAGCCTGGAAGAGAAGCCGACAAATCCAAAATCAAATTATGCATTGACCGGTCTTTATTTTTACAGCAATGATGTCGTTGAAAAGGCAAAATCATTAAAACCTTCAGGAAGAGGTGAACTTGAAATAACCGATCTGAACAGGCTGTATTTGCAGGAAGATCGCCTGAAAGTAAAGATTCTTGGCAGAGGTATGGCCTGGCTTGATACGGGTACTCATGAAAGCCTGCTTCAGGCTGCAAATTATATCCAGACAATAGAAATGAGACAGGGGCTGAAGATTTCCTGTATTGAGGAAATAGCTTACAAAAGGGGTTTTATAAGCAGGGAACAGCTATTAAACCTGGCTTCAAGAATGAAAAACAGCACATACGGTCAATACCTGATTCAGCTGGCCGAGAATAAAATATATACATTTAACAACCGGTAAAATATTCTTCTATTTGAATTCACACTCCGATGAATGTTATTCAAACTGATTTCAAAGGATTGGTAATCATTGAACCAGAAGTCTTCAGTGATCCGAGGGGTTATTTTTATGAAAGTTATAATCAAAGAAGGTTCTGTGATTCTTCCCTGGATTATGTGTTTGTTCAGGACAACCAGTCAAAATCGGTCTATGGCGTGATACGCGGACTGCATTACCAGATCCTGCCATATGCCCAGACGAAACTGATAAGGGTCTTACAGGGCAAGATTCTTGATATTGCCGTCGATATCAGGAAAGGTTCTCCTACATATGCCAAATGGTACGGCATTGAACTCAGTGAAGAGAACCATCTGCAGTTGCTTATACCAAAGGGATTCGCACATGGTTTTTCAGTTTTAAGCAGCACAGCAGTAATTATGTATAAATGTGACAATTTTTATGTTCCTGCAGCTGACAGAGGTATCATATATAACGACACCCATCTGAATATTGACTGGAAAATTGATACTGATAAGATACTCGTTTCGGATAAAGACAGGAAACTTCCCGCTTTGAATGATGCTGAAATGAATTTTAAGTACCATTCAGAATGAAAAAAATACTCATTACCGGCGCAAAGGGACAACTGGGAAACGAGATACTGTTGTTAAGCAAAGTATATAAAGATTATGAGTTCCTGTTTCATGATATCGATACATTGGACCTGACCGATTTTAAAAACCTGGAAAAATTTTTCCAGGTTCATTCACCCGATATTATTATTAATTGCGCAGCTTACACGGCAGTTGACAAGGCAGAGAAAGAACCGGAAACGGCTCATCTGCTGAATGCGGAGGTTCCGGGGGTGCTCGCTCTCCTGTCTGACAGATTCAATGCATATCTGATTCATATTTCAACCGATTATGTTTTTGATGGAAGGAATTACAGGCCATACAAAGAAAACGACCTGCCCAATCCATTGTCTGTGTATGCCCAAAGCAAATATGCCGGAGAACAGAAGGTACTGCAATTCGGCAATACTGTTGTAATACGCACTTCATGGCTATATTCCCGTTTTGGCAATAATTTTGTTAAAACCATGCTAAAACTTGGTAAAGAACGTGATACACTTTCTATTGTCTTTGATCAGACAGGAACTCCGACCAATGCCTGTAACCTTGCTGCAACGATCCTGAAAATGGCAGAAAGCCTTGATCATAATGACCATATCCGGGGAATCTATCATTATTCCAACGAAGGAGTGTGTTCATGGTATGACTTTGCCAGGGAAATCATTAAATCTGCCGGATATTCCTGTAACGTCCTGCCCATTACAACCGATAAATATCCCATGCCGGCAAGCCGCCCTTATTACACAGTCCTGGATAAATCAAGGATAAAAAACACCCTGAATATCACCATACCCTATTGGAAAGACAGCCTTGCAGAATGTTTAAAAGATATTATTTAATTCATATTCTGTCATTTACAGTCACCGGTGTCATTATTGTATTTTTAAACAACGATCCTAATCGGGGAAAAAAACTAAATTTGCCGTCAGCAAGTAGAAGATAAGATCTCATAATTCATCCCGTCAGAGGAGCCGGGAACCTGTTATATATTACAATAAATGAAGTGAACAAAAATAAATTCTAAACGCATGGAACAAGATGAAATATTAAATCTGGTGAGAAAAAAAGCAGAAAACTGGCTTAACAGCAATGTTGATGAACAAACCAAAAATCAGATCCGGTATCTTCTTAAGAATGATGAACAAGAACTGACAGAATCATTTTATAAAGATCTTGAATTCGGGACCGGAGGACTCAGGGGTATTATGGGTGTCGGTACCAACAGAATGAATATATATACATTAGGCATGGCAACCCAGGGATTGTGCAATTATCTTAAAAAAGAGTTCAGTCAGTTAAAGGAAATAAAAACCGCTATTGCGCATGATTCAAGAAACAACAGCCGTCATTTTGCAGAAACCACTGCAAAAATTTTTGCTGCAAACGGATTTAAGGTCTATCTGTTTGATGAATTAAGACCCACACCTGAATTGTCTTTTGCCATCAGACATTACGGATGCCAGAGTGGTGTTGTTATCACTGCATCGCATAATCCCAAAGAATATAACGGTTATAAGGTATACTGGGAAGATGGGGGACAGATCATTAAGCCACACGATAAAAACATCATTGCAGAAGTCCGTAAGATCAGTTCTGTTAATGAAATCAATTTTAATGGTAATGATGAAAATATCTTCCTGATAGGAAAGGAACTGGATGATATCTATACCGATAAAATTAAAAGTCTCTCGTTATCCCCGGAAATTATCAGCAGGAATAACGACCTGAAAATTGTGTATACTCCCATTCATGGTACAGGGGTCAGACTGGCACCAATGTCTTTAAGAAAAATGGGATTTAAGAATATCATCAGTGTACCTGAGCAGGATGTTATAAGCGGTGATTTTCCAACAGTTAAATCACCCAATCCTGAAGAACATGCCGCATTAAAAATGGCCATCCGGAAAGCAAAAGAAAATAATGCTGACATCGTAATGGGCACAGATCCCGATTCTGACAGGGTAGGAATTGTTGTCAGGGATAACAGGGGAGAATATATCATACTTAACGGAAATCAAACAGCATCACTTCTTATCAATTACCTGCTGACCAAATGGGCAGAGAAAGGAAAAATTACAGGAAAGGAATACATTGTTAAAACCATTGTCACCACCGAACTGCTTGTGGAAATAGCAAAAAAATACGGAGTTGAACATTTTGATGTCCTTACCGGTTTTAAGTATATCGCCGATGTGATCAGGCATTTTGAAGGCAGAAAAGTGTTCATCGGGGGCGGAGAGGAAAGTTACGGTTACCTGGCAGGTGAATTCGTAAGGGATAAGGATGCTATCATTTCCTGTTCACTTATTGCTGAAACCGCAGCATGGGCAAGAGATCAGGGCCTGACTCTTTTCGAAATGCTGCTTCATATTTATGTTGAATACGGTTTCTTTAAGGAATACCTGGTATCAATTGTCAGGAAAGGCAAAGAAGGAGCCGAAGAAATTGCATTAATGATGAAAAATTTCAGGGATAATCCTCCTGCGAGGATAAACAATTCGGAGGTGATTGATGTCATTGACTATCTTGACAGCAAATCGCTTGAAAGAATAAACAGCAGAAACGGGGAGATTGAAATCCCTGCTTCAGATGTTTTACAGTTTTTTACAGGAGACGGCTCAAAAATATCGGTACGGCCTTCAGGGACAGAGCCAAAAATCAAGTTTTATGTCGGGGTCAGGGAAAATCTCGGTCGTATCAGTGATTATAACAGGGTAAACACAATATTGGACAGCAGGATCGAAGGAATTATAAAAGACCTTAAGATTCAATAGATAATGTGGAATTATAATTTATCATTTCTATGAAATCATATCGAAAAGAATTATGGTTCAATACCTCAGCCAGGAGGGAACTCATTAATATCACAGGCCAGGTTGAAGAATGTCTGAATGAAAGCGGAATTAAAGAAGGTTTGGTACTGGTTAATGCGATGCATATTACCGCAAGCGTTTTCATAAATGACGATGAAAGCGGTCTGCATCATGACTTTGAGGTATGGCTCGAAAAACTGGCCCCGGAAAAACCTTACTCCCAGTACCGGCATAACGGCTTTGAAGACAATGCCGATGCCCATCTGAAAAGAACTGTTATGGGACGTGAGGTAGTAGTGGCAGTATCCGGGGGAAAACTGGATTTCGGACCCTGGGAACAGATTTTTTACGGTGAGTTTGATGGTAAAAGAAGAAAACGGTTACTCGTGAAAATAATCGGTGAATAGTCATTAACTTTGAAATTTTTATTTGTTGAATAACGGAATATATAATCAGGATGAAGAAAGTCTCAATTTATATCGCAGCGATAATGATGCTGAAAGTCGTGAATGCTTTTTCTGCCCATACGGGTAACCAGAAAGATTCAGCAACATATTTCAACTGGTTTAACCTTGATTATGAAATGGATGGTATACCGGGAATAAGTACTGATAAAGCTTATAATGAATTATTAGGCAATAAAAAATCAACCACTGTTGTTGTGGCAGTAATTGATGGCGGTATTGATATTCATCATGAAGACCTGAAGGGTAAAATCTGGATAAACGAAGATGAAATACCGGGAAATGGTAAGGATGATGATGAAAATGGTTTTATTGATGATGTTTATGGCTGGAATTTTCTGGGAGCTGCCGACGGGAGAAACATTAAGTATGAAAACTATGAAGCAACACGGCTTTATAAAAAATATAAAAACCGGTTCTCAACAGCTGATACCATCGGTTTATCCGGTAAAGATCTTGAATTATTCAGCCTTTTCAAAAAGGCAAGAAAAGTGCATTTCCAGAAATACACCAAAGCCCTTAATGAGATGGCCATGATTGAAAAATTTGAAAAGAACTATTATAAGGCTGACAGTATTGTCAAATCGAACCTGAAAAAGGATACATTCAGTATCGAAGAGATAAAGTCTTTTAATGCATCTGACAGCAGGGAATTTATCATGGCCAAGTCAGTTTTGCTTAATTTAAGTGACAATGGATTTTGTATGGAAAGACTGAAAAAATACAAAGATCGTATTTCAGTGAAACTGAACTATCATTTCAATACGGACTATGATCCAAGGTCTATTGTCAATGATGATCCTGAAAATCCCGGCGATTCGATATACGGTAATAACGATGTCATTTCCGGCACCTCTGATCATGGTACATTTGTCTCCGGAATTATAGCAGGGAATAGGAATAACAACATTGGTATGAAAGGTATTGCAAACGATGTCAGGATCATGGCCATCAGAGCTGTTCCTGACGGTGATGAACGCGATAAAGATGTTGCAAATGCAATTAAATATGCTGTTAACAATGGTGCAAAAATTATCAACATGAGTTTTGGCAAGGACTTCACACCTCAAAAAGAGCTTGTTGATGAGGCGATCAGATATGCTGCGGCAAATGATGTTTTACTGATTCATGCCGCCGGTAACGAGAGTGATAATACCGATAAAAATCCCCGTTATCCCAATGTACTGAATACCGGCAAAGAAAAGATCACGGATAACTGGATTAATGTCGGTGCTACCTCCAGGGAACTGGACGATTATTTTGTGGGAGATTTTTCCAACTATGGTAAAAATTCTGTTGAATTGTTTGCACCGGGAGTGGATGTTTTCTCACTTCAGCCTGATAATAAATATGATATACTGGATGGCACCAGTTTCGCCTCTCCGATGGTAGCCGGAACAGCGGCCTTAATCAAATCATATTACCCGGAAATGACTGCAGCTCAAATTAAAGACGTAATCTTATCTTCTGTTTCATTGTCTTACAAAAGGCAAAAGGTCTTGCTCCCTGCCAAGGTTGATGAAAAGAAGAAAAGAAGAACAAAGTTTAAAAAACTGTCGTCCACAGGGGGGGTATTGAATGTTTACAATGCATTGCAGTTGTGTGAAGCCGGGATTCTGTCTGAATAGATAAACACCCGGTCATAAAGCCTCTATGCACACGATTAATAGATCTCTTTACTGGTGACCTTACCATTTTCAGAATAGACAGTCCATTCACCTGTCCTTGAATTGTTTACATAATATCCCTGCTCCTTAATTCCGCCATCAGGATAATAACTCACATATTCTCCATCTAATGTATCATGCCTGTAATTAACTATATATGTAAGGATGCCATTTTCATCCCAATACTCCCATTTGCCTGATATAAATCCGTTCTTATAAAAGCCTTTCCACTTGATGTTACCATTCCGGTAATAATAATGCGCATCGCCGTCAAGCCTTCCTTTCCGGTAGGTCAGTATTTCTTTTGCAGTTTCAGTATGGCCGTAAACAACTTTGCATTTTCCGGAAAAAGGAACCAGATGATTTTCTGTATAGAGTAAGTCACAGTCAATTTCTGTTTCATTAATAACAATCTCATCAGTACATGAAATAAGTCCTGCAACCAATATCAACAATAATATAATCCAGGTTTTTTTCATTTTATTGATTTTGAAACTGTTTTAATAACATAAACGGATATCCTGCTGATTGGTTCCTCTTTATTGACCAAAACCCCTATTTTTAAATTGAAAATGACCTTTTATGAGATAAAAAATACAACAGGTATACCTTACAGACATTCATTCAATATCTAATTTTCTGTTAATAAGGCTGATACAAGATGGTAAGTGTTCTGGTATCAATCCGAACAGCACAGGTTAATTTTCTCTATATCTGACAGATAACTATATCTCCCTGATCTTTTCTTCTCTTTTCCAGGTGGTTGTACGGCCAATGAACTTCATGCCAAGAACATATCCTTTGATTTGCAGTTTTTGCTTGTCTTCCTCAAACCACATATAGCAATCATAGGTTTTTCCGTTTTTGGGATCATAGATGGTACCTCCTTCCCACTGATTTTTATCTTCATTATAGGAAAATCCGTTAAGAATGATAAGCTCCATTAATGGTCTGTCCCGGAGGGATAAATCAGGATTGTTTGAGTCTTTTTCCTGAGGGTCTTCCTTTAACCATGCAATTTTTCCATAATACTTGCCATTGGTGGCTTTAAAAATTCTTATCTGAGACTTTTCCTCATAGGTTAGCCATATGCCAATCACATCATCACTCTGAGCATTGACATTTACTTTTGCAAGAAGCGCAAGAACAAGAAGGAGCATCAACTTTTTCATAATAGTCAGTTTTTAGATTAAATATTACGGTCTAATATAATTAATAAATGAATATGAAAAACCTAATTTTTCGTCATACGGGAATTCCTCTCTCTCAGTCTCAATCCAATCATTGAAGTCAAATGACGGGAAAAAGGCATCAGCCTTGAACTTTTTATGAACCAATGTAATATATAATCTGGATGCCAGCGGAAAAAACTGCTTATACACCGAAGCCCCCCCGAAAATAAAGTTTTCTTTTTCCTCACTCATTTTAGCGAGTGCGTCTTCAAAAGAATATGCCATGAGACAACCTTTAAAATGATCATCAGGATTGTCAGAAATCACCAGGTTTATCCTCTTTGGCAAAGGCCTTTTCGGCAGTGAAAAATAGGTTTTCTTCCCCATGATGATAACATTGTCCGTTGTCAGCTTTTTAACCCTCTTCAGGTCTTCAGGAATATGCCATAAAAGCCGGTTGTTTTTACCAATGGCATAGTTTTCGTCCATTGCTGCAATAATTGATATCCTTTTCATCTGTTAGTTAATAATATCTTATTCACTTCGTTCATGGGATTGCCATGTCCGGTTTAAGGTTCTGACGGCTCCGCAGAGCCTGCCTGATTCATCAGGTGTTTGTTGAAGAAAACTCATTATGATTGAAAAAATCACAAACAGGGATAAACCTAATGATAATGGTTTTATAGGATCTTTTCATACCTGAGAAATTTATACTGCTATGGGAGCTTTAATATGCGGGTATGGGTCATAACCTTCCAGGATAAAGTCATTGAACTTAAATTCAAAAATATTTCTTACCGAATCATTTATTCTCATAACAGGCAATGTACGAGGTTTTCTTGTTAGCTGCAATTTCACCTGTTCAAGGTGATTTAGATATACATGTGCATCTCCCAGGGTATGTACAAACTCATACGGTTCCAGTTCTGTTACCTGAGCTACCATCATCAATAGCAGTGAATATGATGCAATATTGAACGGCACCCCCAGAAAGATATCTGCACTTCGCTGGTAAAGCTGGCAGGAGAGCTTCCCCTCATTGACATAAAACTGAAAAAGAACGTGACACGGGGGCAGATTCATATTTTCAAGATCAGCAACATTCCATGCGCTGATAAGGTGTCTCCTTGAATCGGGATCAGTGGTCAATGATCTGATCAGTTCCGATACCTGATCAACCGATTCGTTATTATATGCTGGCCATTTGCGCCACTGATATCCGTATATATGGCCAAGATCACCGTCCCTGCCAGCCCATTCATCCCATATTGTTACACCATGCTCGTTCAGATACCTGATGTTGGTATCCCCTCTCAGAAACCACAGCAACTCATAAATAATCGATTTTAAATGGAGTTTCTTGGTTGTTAACAGGGGAAATCCTTCCTGAAGGTTAAATCTCATCTGGTAGCCAAATATACTCAGAGTCCCGGTACCGGTCCGGTCGCTCTTTCTGTGACCCTTTTTCATTACATGGTCGAGTAATTCAAGGTATTGTCTCATCCATTATTTAATTTGATATTACCGGAGCAACCGGGTAAAAATAGCAAAGTTCATATGATATAAAAAGCAGACTCCCCCAAAGTTTTTTAATCTGTTAATTACTTTTGAGTTTTTAACATAACTTTGAATGTATTAATTCATATTTTTATCGCAATTGTTGTATTACATGAGCAAGACCGCCAGATATATTTTTATTATTCTTGGTGTTGTGTTGTTAGGATATATACTCTGGTACTTTAAGAGTATTGTTGCTTATATCTTAATTTCAATGGTTCTTTCATTAATCGGTAAACCCGTCGTCGATATGCTTCTGAAGTTCCGGATCAGGCATTTCAGGTTACCCAGGTGGTTTTGTGCACTGACAACACTGATCCTGCTCTGGGTTATATTTTATACCTTCTTCAGGGTTTTCATACCGGTCATTGCAAAAGAAGCCAATGATCTGTCCGGCTTGAAAGTTCAGACCCTGACCGATGCACTGGATCCCATCATTACCAGGATTGAGTCATTTATTGATGAATTAAGGATAGGAAGTATAAACAGCATATCTCTTTCCGAAACAATTGCTGAAAAAGTATCTGCCGTATTTAATATTTCAACCATCTCCAATCTTTTCAGCTCGATTGCCGGCATACTGGGTAACATTTTTATTGCCGTTTTTGCCATTTCTTTTATAACGTTTTTCTTTTTAAAGGATGAAAATATGTTTACCAATGCGATCCTGCTCCTGGTACCTGAAAAACACACGAAAGCCTTTCAGCATGCCCTTGATTCAATCAAGCATTTGCTGATGAGGTATTTTGTTGGTATCCTGGCACAGATAACCGGTATTATAACACTTGTTACATTGGGACTTACAATCGTCGGTGTTGGATTCAGGCACAGCCTGGTTATTGGTCTGCTGGCCGGATTTCTTAATGTTATACCCTATCTGGGACCATGGCTGGGTGCTATATTTGGTACGATCCTGGGTATGATTGTGAATATTGAAAAAGATTTTTACAGTGAACTCCTGCCAATGGCCGGATATATGATACTGGTGTTTGTAATAGTGCAGGTTATAGATAATGTCGTGTTCCAGCCGGTTATTTTTTCAAGCAGTGTCAATGCACATCCACTGGAAATTTTTCTTGTTATCATGGTTGGTGCCAGCCTCGCCGGAATAATTGGTATGATACTGGCAATTCCTACATATACCGTATTACGGGTATTTGCCAAAGAATTTTTTAACCAGTTCAGGGTTGTGAAACAACTGACCAGAAGAATGGATCAAAAAAGTCGAAATGATTGATGAATAAGCTAATTAAATACATTAGCATCCTGATGTTTGCATTTCCGGTGCCTGTGATGCCGCAGTACTATTTCTCTGCTGATGATTCCGTAGGCTGCGATTCACTGACAGTTCATTTCACTTTTACGTCAACTGCCTCCGTTGATACAATTACATTTATCATATGGGATCTGGGTAACGGAAAGTTTGATACAACGCAGAATATAAGTGAAACTGTTACAACAACATATTATTATAATCCTTCACCATATCCGGTTATTGTATATATCAATGATCTTGACAACGGCGAACCGTTTATAAAAGATAATTACATTCATGTGCATCATTCAGTTACAGCAGACTTTACTGTTAAGGATACGAGCCAGCTTGCTCCATTCAGCTATTCTTTCAGTGATGCGAGCCTGTACTTTGATAATTCAACCACATTCACATATGGCTGGGATTTTGGAGACGGAAATACGGGTACAGGGATGAATGCAGTACATACTTATGCTTCAGACGGCACATATAATGCATCACTGTCCATCGTTGACGGTTACGGATGTACCAGTACCAGTTCGCAGAGCATCACAGTTAATCCCCTGGCCGATATCACAGCAAGCCTAACTGAAGGCTGCGATTCGCTAAGGGTTAAATTTAACCTGATTGACGTTGATACCGACACCATATCTTCCATATCCTGGGATTTTGGTAACGGGCAAACCAGCAATAACCCGGATCCGGATACTGTATTATACATGGCTGACGATGAACAGCCGGTGAGTTATTTTTCAATCCGTGTTATCATCAACGGCGACTCTGAAAATGCCATTCAAAAAACAAACCTTATCACCGTACACCGTTCTGTAAAAGCAATATTTGAATGCAAAGACACAATCGTTACTTCAAACAGCATCATCAAAGTCTGCTACAACCTCGATCCGTTATTTGACACCTCTGCAATTTATGAGTTTGAATGGAACGTGGAGGGATTTGAAACAAACGATGATGTCAGGCCTGTCTATACCTTTGCAAATTCATATGATACTGTACCTGCATCGCTCACTATCAGGGATTTAACATATGGTTGTTCTGATTCAAGCAGTCAAATGATAATTGTCATGCCTGAAACACCTGTTCAGAATGTATTTACTCCCAACGGAGACGGGATAAACGAATACTTCATCATCAGTACAGGCGGTACTGTTCATCTGCAGATTAAAATATTCAGCCGGTCAGGTCTTCTGGTATATCAAAGCGAAGGTACTGAAATTGTCTGGGATGGCAAATCGCCGTCAGGTGTTGAGCTTGCACCAGGGATTTATTATTATGTTTTAAGTTCAATTAGCGGTGATCCGGACGGGAAGTATAATAAAACCGGATTTGTTTACCTGTTGAAATAATGTATTGCAGCTCTGCCGGTTTGATCAGATTATACTGCTTAAACACAGTTAAAATCAACAATCCGGTTTAAACTTATTTGTTTTCATTATGTTTAGACCATATTGAGTGGGTTAACCTGATTTTATCGTCATGATACCGTTGAGAGACACGATACCTGCAAAAACATTCCCGCTTGTAAACTGGTTGATAATTGTTGTCAATCTGGCCGTATTTTTAGCTGAACTGAGAATGTCTGAATCTCAGCTTGAAGACTTTTTTTATCAATTCGGGCTGGTACCATCCAAAGTTATGACGGCGCTCTTTGCCGATCCTTCATCGGTCAGGCTGGGGGTACTCTCCACTTTTGCCACAAATATCTTCATTCACGGCAATTTCCTGCATTTCATCGGGAACATGTGGTTCCTGTTCATTTTCGGTGATAATGTGGAGGATAAAATGGGCAAACTGAATTACCTGCTGTTTTATTTGCTGGCAGGTTTACTGGCAGGCATGACACACTTCGCCCTTTACATACATTCAACAGTGCCTGCCATTGGAGCGTCCGGTGCCATTTCCGGAATAATGGCAGCATATATGTTTTTATTTCCGCGCAGCAGGATCATCACCCTGATACCTGTGTTTTATATCCTGCCGTTGTTTATCAGTATCAGGGCATTTATTTTCATTGGAATATGGTTTTTGATACAACTTATAAACGGGGCAAGTCATCTCCTCTTTCACGGGGCAGCAACCGGTATTGCCTTTTGGGCACATATCGGGGGCTTCGTGGCAGGTGGATTGCTATTCAGGTTATTTGTAAGGAAGAAAGGAAGGTAATATACCGGTGTTTCTGACTATTACCGTAACCAAAGACTCAACAGCGCCTGCCTGTCAGCGCCCGGTAATTGAATGCCGTAGCAGCTTTGATATACTGATTAACGGTTCCCGGTTACTGATCATCCCCACTTCCGCCCCTTCTCTGTTCGAGCACATTCTGATACCTCCGGTAAAACAAGGCTTTCTTCCTGTCGGTTGAAACCATATAGATGTATGAAAGGCTGCCCTTGCCGCTGACTTTCTGTTTTCTTTCCTTTGGCTTCATGGCAATGATGGGATCAAGGAACTCTTTATTTGAAGAGAGCACCTGCAAAACGCCCCGTGTATATCCAAAATAATACCATCTGCCTTCAGCCTCCAGGTAAATGTCGCATATATCACCACTGCGCTTTACCTGGATCTCAATAAAACCATCGAAAAGTTTGTTGATCTGGATGTTATTGATACTTCCAACCCCTATCCTGCCGACCGACATATAGGATCTTGTACCAGGATCCCATTCAAGCTTTAAATCGTTAAAAACCAATGTATGCTTTAATTCTTCAGGAACAGACCGGACAGTGCCAAACAGGTTCAGCTCATCTTTGAAAGCCCGGGCATCCAGTTTTCCTGCCAGTTCAACAATGGCTTTGTCGTATGTTGTACGATTCAGGTCTGCTGCCTGTACTCCCGGAATACTATCCAGTTCATTGGCCATAATATCAAGGATTTTCTCATCAAAAAAGAAGTCCAGCCCCATAAAGAGATCAAAAGTTGTGGTATTGTTAATGATATTGTGCCTGAGATTACCGGCCGTGGTGAAACTGACAAGCCCCAGGTCAATTCCCAGGTCAAGCTTGCCCTCCCCGTATAGTTCACAGTCTTCACGATGAAGGCTCAGATAATTTCCCGGGAGTTCTCTGTTAAGCAGTTTTTCCATAGATGATATCTTATATAACTGGGCAGGCTTTTCATAATAAAGGTATCCGCTTACAGGAATGATATTCCTGTCACTGTAATTCTTTCTTTGTGTCATAAATGCCGGGTAGATGTGTACCGAATCGTAATACATAAAAAGTCCGGCAAATATCTTTGATTTATTGATATCAAGCGGTTGTTCGGGTACCGGAATATATATATTATAAGGATTTATTTCACATCTGAAATCAAGCCATCGCGGTTCTATCATGTCACAATTATGCTTTATCTTAATCGCCCCGTCAAATGTCATATATTTTTTATCAGCCTCCAGGTATACTTTTCCAATATATGAATAGTAAGGGCTCAGCTTAAAATTGTCAGGCTCGAAGATTTCACCCATAGCAATGGTCTGCATGTTTTCATCAACCTGAATCTGTTTAAAATGAATGTTTTGTATATCGCCATATTCATCTTCATAATCGTAATTGCCCAATCCGTCATAGCTCTTTCTTCCGTATATATTGATATTGGCAGAGTGAAACAGGTGGTACCTGGTAAGCATATTGGCTTTCACCCGTGCATTTTCCAGAGGCCGGATCCTGGCATCCTGCTCAACGGTGACCTTGCCTTCATCGGGGTAAACCCTGGCATCTGCCACATCAATATATTTCACCTGTGTGGCTTTAATAAGGTTGTTTTGATAATCGTAATATGCCAGTGGCGATACAAAGCTTAGTGAATCCTGCGCGGGATGCATAGAAATATAGGTAGGACCGACCGGCTCCTCATCCTCGGTTATTTCCTGCTGTGCAACAGGTTGTTGCTTTCTTGATCCCATGGCCATTTCCTTTTTGTTCATATCCCAGATAAAATAATCCAGATAGCTGATATAGCGGTTTTCAGGAAAATTTACCAGGCTGAAGTCTTCATTTGAATTAAAATAGCCTTTCTGTTCCTTATAACTGATGTGAGATTTTACATTCTCGGTAAGTACTGTAAATCCGGTAGTATGAAGTGATTTCAGGTAAAAATCAGAGGTGTCGGCAAATATCTCGTCAGCATGATATGTAAACTGTTCAGATACAATTTCAGAGTTTTTCAAATCCATTTTACCTGAACCCGAAAGACCTGTCGGCTCAAGCTTCAGGTTCCCTGCCAGTTTGGTTGAATCATTAAACATGGTAAAATCGACATCTTTCTTATATGTATAAAATTCATCAGCATAAGGCAGCCAGTGAATGTAATTATTGACAGATGTGACACCGGGAAACTGCTGGCCTGAAGAAGATTTTACTATTTCAAAAGCAGCAGCATATGCATTGGTTGAGTCGGGATAAAAAATAATTTCATCCGAACGGGTTACTGATGTAAGATACTCAATGGTTCCTTTACCCCTTAATCCGTTATTTGTCATCTCGAACTCATTTTTAAAAATACCCCTTCCGTCATAAAGCGGAATCCCTTCTTCGGGTACAGAATATCTGAAACCCAATGATTTATCAGCCTGCAGCGAAAGCTGCTGACGGATGGGCGGAAAAATCCCGGCAGATACAAATTCACCGTCATAGAGCATATAATCCTTATTAAAGTTATCAAGGCTGTCCATTGTATACGGAAAAATCTCAAAGTAAAACTCATTCTGATCATATACCCCTCCCTGAATATCAGGTCGTTCGTAAAAAACGTAGGAGTTTTCCTTGCTGATAAATATCGGGTATTCAGGATAATTTTCCCGGCCGGATTTGTTGTCAGGGCTGTCAATAAGGAGTTCACCGGTGATATGCTGGATGACATTATTGACAGAGCTTATCTCAGGTCTGCCAAAGCCGTCCACCGCTCCGGTTCTGTATTTTATCTGAAGAAGATCAACGTTCTGCAGATTGACCTTAAAAGAATCATAACTAAAAAAAAGGTTACTTCCGTTAAAAGTAAACAATCCTGCAATGACTGTACCGTCAAACTGAAAATCCCTGTTTTTTTTCATAATAATTCGCTCTCTTTTCGGAATGATAATGACATTCTGCGAATCGCTGACAAAGATTTGAGGAATACCATTGATGGTCAGGTCAAAGGTCCGCAAATCAAAGGTTGCATTTTCAACAGGTGTTGAAGTTCTTGACGGAATGCTGATCACGTCATAGTCGATTTTTGCAACACTGGCAGCAATATAGGTATGTAGCTTTGGTTTGATGGTGGCTCTTCCGGTGTTGGTGTCATAATATACAAAACCTGCAACCGACATACGCATCAACATCTGTTTCACAAGATGAACCGGCATTTTCAGGTAGTTGGCAAACTCATCTGCAGAGAATTCCTCAGATTTTATTTTCCTTGAAAAACTACGGATCAATATCAGCGGGTGAACCTCATCCATTCCCTGCAATTTGTTGAACCAGTCGGAATTGAAAAAATCGGCTGATTCAAAATTTGCCCTGCCAATGGTAGCCCCAACAGGAGCCCTGAAATGCATCAGAGGCTCATCAGTTTTCCATACCAATTGTTCAATACTCATGTCAATATTATGATATGAATTGTAAAAGGGACTTTGTGAGGTGAACCTCTCTGATCTTGATAAGGTCAATTCACGGGCCGGTACAATATACCTGAAATCCAGACCCGGGTGAAAGATTGAATCCCTGTCAAGATAAATAACCACACTTGTATTGACGCCATTGATCCTGTCAGCCCTGAAGGCATAGTATCCTGAATTTGCAAGCAGCAGCAGAGAATCGTTCCTGAATATGAATATCCTGGCATTTTCATTCTGATCGCCTGTGCCAATAAGCTTTGAGCCCTGCATTGAAAGTCCGCCCTCGTAATCAATGTCATCATAGAGGTTCTTAACATAGAAGTTCTTCTGGTATGAATCGAACTGAGGATAGGTTGCATCACCGGTGGATTGAATGTATTTAACCTTGTCAGTAAGGATACCTGTAAGCGGTTCAGGAAAAAAATACATGTTTGTAAAGACGACATTTTCAGCAATATATTCTGATCCGGTCATGTCGATCGTATAGCCTGATAATCTGGCATTCACAGAATCTCTGCTGTAACCACCTCTCTCCCAGGTGACGAGCCCCCCTTCTCCTGTCCATCTCTGTTCAAGGGGATCGTATTGTCCGCTGGTTCCATACAGAATAATGCTGTCGCGTTTGGAATAACATACCAGGTCTGCATCCGTGTATTCCAGGAGAAACACATCGTTGTTAATTAAGAAGCTGCAATCCGGAGGATCAGCTTTCCATATAGTCGAAGATGACATATAGATATAACCGGAATCAAGCAGGTTGATCGTAAATCTGAGAAAATCACCTGTTTTTGACAGGGTTATTTTCTTCTGGTTCAACAGGTTGATAAAGGCTTTTTTCCAGATATCATATTTATCCGCACCGGTATTTGTGTTTCGAAAAGACATAATACAAAGCAGAAAATCCCTGAAGTGCGGATATGCCCTTGCCTTGTTATCCAGCAGGCTATTAAAGATGTCAATCAGCTCTTTCTTCTCATCGGCAGACATGAAATTCATACTGTCCAGTTCCCATATTTCAGTAAAATTCTTTAACACCACTTCATTTGCCTGTGTAATATTCTTTTTCATAAATATTTCAAGCTGGCTGATAAATTCACCCGGCTCTTCTGAAAATCTTTTCAATTCCTGCCCGGAAGCCGGATAAAAAACAAATCCTGATATAAGCAAAATAATGAGTCTTTTCATAATCATCCGGTTACTAGATTTAACAAGCCATTTTATTCAGGTCTTTTGCTTCTTAAGTTTGTAAGTTCAGCATAATGGGTTTCTCAGGTACTGGCAAGATTATATAAAAAAACGACAACAGGCAAAGGACTTATTGTCGTTTTTTCAACTTAGAATGCATTCAGAATCAGAAAGCATGAACAATGCCCATAAAATCATCGGCATTTAAGGAAGCACCGCCAATAAGACCGCCATCAACATCAGGATTGGCAAAAAGCTCCCGTGCATTGGAAGGCTTACAGCTGCCGCCGTATAGTATAGAAGTATCATCCGCAATTTCTTTACCATATCTTGATACCAGCAGATCTCTGATTATTTTATGCATCTCCTGGGCCTGTCCTGATGTAGCTACAACACCTGTTCCTATGGCCCAGACCGGTTCGTAGGCTATCACGATCCGGTTAAAATCACGATCCGGTAAATCAAATAATCCTTTTTCAATCTGGTTTTTTACCACAGATAAATGTTTTTTTGCTTTGCGTTCTTCAAGCACTTCACCACAACAGAATATCGGAATAAGATCGTTTTTAAGAGCCAGCTTTACTTTTTTATTCAATGTTAAATCATCCTCATTATAATAAGAACGCCTTTCCGAATGTCCCACGATCACATAAGAAGCACCGGCAGATTTTATCATTTCGGCAGATACTTCACCTGTATATGCACCACTTTCTTCGGAAGCGCAGTTTTGCGCACCAAGAAACAATCCGTCGCGGTTAAGGATTTTTTTCACTTCGGAAAGATGAATAAAAGGAGTGCATAATATCACTGTCACATCTGTTCCTGATACCTTTTCATTAACAGTCCGCGCCAATTCTATTCCTTCCTGTAGTTTCCTGTTCATTTTCCAGTTTCCTGCAACAATTTTTTTTCTCATATTTCTGATTGATTTATCCTGTTTTGTATAAAATTTATATGTTATCCGATTTCAAACAAAGTTACACTAATTTCAAAAGTAAAAACAAATAAACTGAACCTCCGGCCGCATCCGGATTAATCCCTGTTCATCCTTCCGCAGAACCTGATTATAACAAGATTAAACACCGAGGCGAATAATAAAAAGCTGGCAGTGAATGAATAAACGATCAATCTGGATTTCTCATTACGGATTTCACCCAGGGAGTATGACATCAGGTTACCTTCTAGTGCTTCAGGAATATTTCCTGAGTGCCACTTGTAAAGGATGGTACCGTCTTTCAAAAGCATAAGACCCGGATTTGACCTGATCATTGTTTTTAAAGTTATATTGTCTGCTGTGTATAATTGAAAATCTGGTTTTACCTGAGAAATAAACTTATCAATGACTTCATATGTTGATGAAGTGAGGCAATAGAACCTGCAATCTGCAGAATCGAATTTCGCCGACAGCTTATTCAGTTTCATGAAAGCACCTTTATCAGTCTGCTCCAGATCGTATGCGATTATTAAAAAACTATATCCCGGGTCAGACAATACTTCTTCAGTAATCTCATTACCGTCAAGTGTGGTAATGGAAAAATCGTGTATCGGAGGCACATATCCCTCCCTGATGAGCTTTTGTCTTGTCTCTATCCACTGCCAGGTCGAGTCAGGAAGATTTTGAATTGTATATTCCTTCTTTTTTCCATCCTTCTCATAAACAAAACTGAACTCATATTCATCAACCGGACTTCCCTCAGGTATGATCATTTTTTCAGGAATGTTTACACCTGTCTTGTAGGGTCTGAAATCAAGCAAAGGCAGATGGTAGTAACTGTATACAGCAAGCGTAATTCCGGAGAGAAAGAATATAAATGTCAGTAACCACTCCGAATGAACCCTGAAAAGCACGGGAAATTTGCTGCGCTGCATAAAAATAAAAACAGCCGGCAGAAACAAAATAACATTCTTCCAGAATGTCTGCCAGTTAGTTAATATTACCGCGTCTCCAAAGCAGCCGCAATCTGAAACAGGATTGCTGATCGCCAGTTTCAATGTAATGATGGTAAAACCTGACATAAAAACCAATAATATCCAGCTGGTTATTCTAATACGAATGCCCATAAGTAAATTAAACCCGACAACCAGTTCAACAGTGCAAAGCAATAACGTTAATATAAAGCCCAGGGGATTGAGGAAATCCAGGTGAAACGCTTCAAAGTAATCATAAAATTTCAATATGGTACCCTGAGGATCAACTGCTTTCACAAAACCGGAAAAAACAAATACAGATCCGACAAAAAGTGTGCTGATAATTCTAAGTAACTTCATGCTGATATTATATAAACCGATGAAAAATTATTCTAAATTCAAGGCTGACAATATTTTACTGAATATTTCGTGAGGAGGTAACATTTCACCTTTGCTGTCATGGCAGTTTATGAGTTTAAAACGCTCTTCTTCATTAACCTCCCAAAGATAGACTTCTCTCACTTTTTTCTGAAATTCAATATCCTTTTCATGAATATCTTTAAAACCCTGAAGATAGTTCCTGTCTTCGCCTGTCCGGTTTAAGGCAAGCTTCTGTTTTGTAAAGGCCAGTGGCACATCAAGGAACAAACTCAGATCCGGTTTGGGAATCTTAAAATATTCATATTCAAGGTTAAGAATCCAGTCTTTCAGCTTTTGCCTTTCAGCAGGTTCCGGGATTTTTGCACACTGAAAAGCGATATTTGAATATACATATCTGTCAAGCAACACGGTAAATCCTTCTTTAAGCCATTTCTTAATCATACTGCCGGCATCTTTTCTGTCGCCGGCATAAAGCAAAGCCACCAGGTAAGGATCAACATGATTGATCTCTCCCATTTCTCCCCTTAAAAACCTGGCAATAAGCCCTCCGAAAATTCCGGTATTGGTCCTTGGAAAATGAAGATACTTGTATGCTATTTTATTTTTGGAGAAATAATCCTGTAACAGCTTTATTTGAGTTGATTTACCGGAACCATCCAAACCTTCTGCCACAAAAAATCTCATATTATAAAACCGTTTCGTTTAACCTTTTTATTATTTTTATCTCAAATATATGCTTTGGATGAATGATAAAGATACATTTTTTTCCAAAAAAAACACGCTCCGTTTAAGAGGTAAAATCACAGAGCTGTCTGATCCAAAAATTATGGGTGTTCTGAATGTTACACCTGATTCCTTTTATGATGGCGGGAGGTATACCAATAAGCAGCTCATTATCAAAAAAGTCAGCCAGATGATAACGGAAGGAGCTGATATGATTGATGTCGGGGCTTTCTCCTCACGACCAGGGGCTGTTCCTATCCCGGAGAATGATGAGATAAAGCGTCTTGAACCTGCACTGGATGAGATACGTACGAATTATCCCGACATCCCGATTTCAGTTGACACCTTCAGAGCGGGTGTAGCAAAGTATGTGGTTAAACAATATGATGTAAATATTATTAACGATATTTTTGCCGGTACAGCTGATGATAATATGTATAAGACAATTGCAGATCTGGGGGTCCCCTATATTATCATGCACATGAAAGGCACACCGCAAAATATGCAGAAAAATCCTGTATATGATAATCTTATGAAAGAAATCATTTTATTTTTTTCAGAAAGGCTCAGACATATCAGGCACTCGGGAATTCACGATATTATTATTGATCCCGGATTTGGTTTCGGTAAAACAATAGAACATAATTACACCATTCTGAGGCAACTCGATGCCTTTAAAATCTTTGAACTTCCCGTTATGGTGGGACTATCCCGCAAATCATTTATATACAAGGTTTTAAAAACTGTTCCGGAAGAATCACTGAACGGAACCACCGTACTGAACACCATTGCATTGATAAATGGAGCCAGCATTCTCCGGGTACATGACGTAAAAGAAGCAAAAGAAGCAATCAGATTAACACAAATGTATCTGTATCCAACTAATGGATAATCAATAATTTTAGTATTTTTGTTAATAATTTTATACCATGCATATTGGTCCTGTTCCCGTAAGATTTCTTGATATCATTGATATCATTCTGGTCGCTTTCCTGATGTACCAGATATACCTGCTCATCAAAGGATCCATTGCCATTTATATTTTCATTACTGTACTTGCCTTCTGGGCACTCTGGTGGCTGGTAAAAGACAATCTGATGCTGCTCGGGTCCATACTCGGACAAATAATCAGCGTTGGGGTTATTGCCATTATTGTTGTCTTTCAGCCTGAGTTGAGAAGATTCCTGTTACTCATTGGAACACGTTACCTTACAAAAACAGGTATCTCTCTGGATAATCTTTTTCCAAGCTCATTAAACCCGAAAAGGGATGTCCCGGTTAATTCGATTGTTCAGGCATGTATCAATATGGCAAAGAACAGGACAGGAGCACTGATTGTTTTGAAAAGAAAATCACCGCTTGACAATTATGAACAAAGTGGTGATATTCTGGATGCGACTGTATCCAACCGGCTTATTGAAAGTATATTTAACAAATACAGCCCTTTACATGACGGGGCTCTGATAATCATCAATGATAAGATCCGTGCTGCACGTTGTGTACTTCCCTTATCCGATAATTTTGAACTTCCTGCAAACTATGGATTAAGGCACAGGGCTGCCATAGGTCTTACTGAAGAAACCGATGCACTTGTAATTGTCATTTCAGAAGAAACAGGTGAGATATCGCTTGCTGAAACCGGTAGAATCAGGAGGGTGGATTCAAAAGTATTATTCCGGATCCTGGAAAAAGAGTTTATAAGCCGCAAAGCAGCCTGATTTGTTTAACATCTGCCATATGAAAATCCGGTAAAGGCGGTTATAAAATATATCCTGGCAGGTTATGGTGCCTGTGAAAGGAATGGCACTGTAACGATCACTGGAACTTAATGAATATATACGGAGCTGCAGCAAACCTGTCGTTCTGCTGACGGATAAGTATTAACATTATTGCCTTTCTGCTGCTGAAAGGGGTGGCACTGCCGGTAAAAGAAAAAAAGCCGCCGGGATTACTGGCGGCTTATCCAGTCTTTTAACTGATTCCTGTATTCTCTTCATCTTCTGTCTGCCTGCAATATTGCCTGGCAATTTTCATAACTTTTTGAACTGTTTCCCTGCTGACATCTTTCATCAGGCTATCCAGATAATTATAAACCTCCTGGAAATTTTTATCCTGATCAATCAGCAAATGTTTCAGTTTCTCAAGTTCGTCATTCAGATCATTGCAAGCAGTTTTAAATTGAGAATGATTGGTAGAGGTTTGCTCCATAGGCTTCAGGGTTTTTAATGAATGATATATTCTTATGAACGTATCGGTGAAAGAAATATTATATCCTTGTTAAGATTTAATTTTTTAAATCATTGAAAAGACAGGCAGATGTTTCTTTCTTTGATTAATTTCCTCAAATTAATCAATGCATATCTCATCCTGCCCAATGCCGTGTTAATGCTGACATTGGTAAAATCTGCAATTTCTTTGAAACTGAGTCCGATATAATGTCTCAGAATGACGACCTCCCGCTGGTCAGCAGGCAACTCATCTATCAGTGTCCGGATATCTTTTGAGATCTGGGTCTGCACATATCCCTCCTCGACATTTGCTGATTCATTACCCCGGGTAAAGAGGAAATCAGACCCGTAATCATCCTGAGACAACATATTCATTTTTTTCTTTTTCCTGAAATGATCAATGATCAGATTATGGGCAATTCTGATGACCCACGAAAGAAACTTTCCATCGTCCCTGTATTTGCCTTCACGCAGAGATTTGATCACCTTGATAAAGGTATCCTGAAAAATATCTTCAGCAAGATGCTGGTCCTTTACCATTAAAAAAATGTAGGTATAGACGCGTGACTGATGACGATTGATTAACTCTTCAAGGCTGGTACATTCACCTTTAAGATACTGATTAACGAGTTCATAATCAGTCAGATTATAATTTTTCAAAACAACCTCCTTTTTTTGCTATGTAATGATAAAAAAGGTAGAGTTTTGCTCGATAATCAGTCCTCCTGTATTAAAGTGAATAAATTAAATTCTAAAAAACGTAATTAATTTGAACCAATCAAATAATTTTACGGGATAAAAGTAAATATTTTTTATTAAAAATCAAACAACAGGGCAACAACAAGTTTTATGTTATCTTCCGGAACTGACATCGATGCCATTGTAATATCCAATGCAAGGGTCCATAATTTAAAAAATGTCAGCTTAACCATACCCAGAAACAGGTTTATTGTGATTACAGGACTTTCAGGCTCCGGCAAGTCTTCTCTTGCCTTTGACACGATTTATGCCGAAGGCCAGCGCAGATATGTCGAAAGTCTCTCTGCCTATGCGCGTCAGTTTCTTGGCCGTATGAACAAACCGGAAGTTGATTATATAAAAGGCATTCCTCCTGCCATAGCTGTTGAACAAAAGGTGAATACCCGTAATCCCCGTTCCACTGTCGGTACTTCAACCGAAATATACGATTATCTGAAACTGCTGTATGCCAGAACCGGGAAAACCTATTCCCCGGTTTCAGGCGGTCTTGTCAGGAAAGACAATGTTTCGGATGTGGTTGATTACATTACATCATGCCGTAAAAGCACCAGACTGCTGATCCTTGCACCGCTTCATATAAGTAACAGCCTGGACCTGTCACAACAGCTGGAAGACCTGTCCTACCAGGGTATTGCCCGAATTGAAGCAGACGGCGAGATCATCAGGATCAGTGAACTGAAGAATTACAGCAAAAAAATTGACCCGGTCAGCCTGAAAATAGTGATTGACCGTGTGACGGCCTCAAAAGACGAAGATTCGGCTGCACGGTATGCCGATTCTGTACAGATGTCATTCAGGCTCGGCTCAGGTATATGTATCATTAAATCAGCTGATGGCCAGGAACCGCAGGAGAAAATATTTTCAAACCGTTTTGAGCTGGACGGGATCCATTTTGAAGAACCGACAGTACACATGTTCAGTTTTAATAATCCTGTGGGTGCCTGTCCGTTATGCGAGGGTTATGGTAAAATTATCGGAATCGATCCTGACCTTGTCATTCCCGACAAAGGATTATCGGTATACGAAGATGCCATAGCCTGCTGGAAAGGTGAAAAGATGAAGAGATGGAAAGAAAAACTGATATACAACGCCGGGAAATTCGGTTTTCCTGTTCACAAACCCTATTTTCAGTTAAATGATGAACAAAAGCAGTTATTATGGACAGGGAACAGGTTCTTCAGAGGGCTGAATGCTTTTTTCAAATACCTTGAATCCAAAAAATACAAAATCCAGTACCGTGTCATGCTTGCCCGGTACAGGGGAAAGACGGTATGCACCGAATGCGATGGAACCCGGCTCAAAAAGGAAGCCTCTTACGTACGGATCGGGAATAAGACCATCCAGCAACTGGTATCCATGCCTGTTGATGAATTAAGGACTTTTTTCAAACAACTTAAATTAAGCAGATACGAAAATAAAATTGCCGGCCGCATCCTGGAAGAAATAAATACGAGATTAGAATATCTTTCCAGTGTTGGACTGGGTTACCTTACATTAAACAGGTTGTCTTCAACGCTATCGGGAGGAGAATCACAGCGTATTAATCTTGCCACAACCCTGGGGAGCAGCCTGGTAGGATCATTATATATACTTGATGAGCCAAGTATCGGACTTCATCCCAGAGATACCCATTTACTGATTGATGTATTACAAAAGCTTAAAAAGATCGGAAATACGGTTATGGTCGTGGAGCATGAAGAGGAAATAATCAGGGCAGCCGAAGAGGTCATTGATATCGGTCCGTTTGCAGGCCGGCTCGGGGGAGAAATTTTATTCAGGGGCACCGTGGATGAATTGCTAAAGAATGGCAAAGGTCTGACTTCAAGGTATCTTAACGGATTGGAGCATATAGAGGTGCCTTCGCGCCGGAGAAAATGGAATAATTATCTTGAATTTACAGGCGCCCGCCACAATAACCTTAAAAACATCGATGTGAAAATCCCGCTGAATGTCATAACGGTTGTTTCAGGAGTGAGCGGTTCAGGCAAATCATCCCTTGTAAAAAACATCATCTATCCTTCGCTGGGCAAAATATACAATGACACGGCAGAGAAAGCGGGAGAGTTTGGTATTGTCAGGGGCGATATAAAGGCGCTTGCCGGTGTGGAGCTGATCGATCAGCATCCCATTGGCAAATCATCGCGTTCGAACCCTGTTACCTATATCAAAGCATATGATGAGATCCGCAAATTAATGGCAGATCAGCCTCAGTCCAGGTTAAACGGATTCAAACCTGCGCACTTTTCTTTTAATGTTGACGGTGGCAGGTGCAGCGAATGCCAGGGTGAAGGGGAAGTTAAGGTCGAAATGCAGTTTATGGCGGATGTTCACCTGACCTGTGAAAGCTGCAATGGCAAAAGGTTTAAAGATGAAATCCTGGAAGTCAGGTACCATGGAAAAAATATTTATGATATACTTGAATGTACTGTAAATGAAGCTATTGAATTTTTCAATCAGCATAAAGACCATACAGCAAAAAACATTGTTAAAAAACTAAAACCTCTGGCAGATGTCGGACTGGGGTATATCAAACTCGGGCAGTCATCATCCACTTTAAGCGGGGGTGAGAGCCAGCGGGTAAAGCTGGCTTCTTTCCTGGCCATGGAAAATGCATCCTCCCCTACTCTTTTTATATTTGATGAACCAACCACCGGACTTCATTTTCATGATATCAGGATATTGCTAAAGGCATTAAATGAACTGATTGAAAAAGGACACAGTGTACTGATTGTTGAGCACAACATGGAAATGATTAAATCAGCTGACTGGTTGATCGATCTCGGTCCGGAAGGAGGGGTCGATGGCGGTCATATTGTTTACCAGGGTGTTCCCGAAGGGATCATTCAGTGTGCTGAATCATATACCGGTAAATTCCTTCAATCAAAACTAGCCGGGAATTCCTGATATTGTATTCCATACAGCTTTTGACGAAATCTTACCTTTCAGGTTCTTTATCATTGAAACTTACATGGCTGTTTTATTATTTGCAATATCTTTGAAGATAAATCTGAACAGGCAGGTTCATCATGTAAAACAAAACAAATATATACGAATGAAAAGAATGAAAAAAGATGTGGCGTTACTGATTTGCGGATTGTTACTGATATTGGCCGGAACCGGTACAGGACAAGCCAGCCCGGTAAATGCTGATATTGTTGTTGCTAAGGACGGATCAGGTGATTATACCACTTTACAGGCAGCGATCAATGCTGTTCCGTCCAATCATGACAGAAGAACAATCATTTATATTAAACGCGGTCTGTATGACACAGAAAAACTGATCATACCGGCTGACAAAAAAGATATCAGCCTGATCGGGGAAAGCAGGGATGAGACCGTCATCAGCTATCACATATATGACTGTGCCACTGGTAAGTGTCCTGCAGAAGATGCCGCTTTATGGACAGGAGACAATATTACCACTTCAGCAACGCTCACTATTTGCGGAGATGGTTTCAGGGCAGAAAACCTGACAATACAAAACACGGCAGGACCGGTAGGTCAGGCACAGGCAATCACTGTCCGTGCAGACAGGACGGTATTCATCAATTGCAATATAAAAGGCTACCAGGATACCATCTACCTGTGGGATTCAGGAAAAAGAAGCTATTTTGAGAACTGCCAGGTTATCGGACGCACCGATTATATCTATGGCGCAGCTATAGCTTACTTCCAGGGATGTGAAATCCGCAGCTGGGGAGGTGGATGGATCACAGCTCCTTCAACTCCGCTTGGCCAGGGTTACGGATATGTTTTCAATGAATGCGGATTGACCTATGCAACAGGCAGTCCCCGTGCAGGAGACGACGGATCTCTTATTGCATTGGGCCGCCCATGGCATGAATATCCCAAAGTTACCTGGATGAACTCCTATTTCTGTGCAGAAATAAATCCGCTTGGATGGCCAACTACGTGGAATATGGATTATGCCAGCACCAGTACTGATCTGGAGTTATATGAATACAATAATTACGGACCGGGGGCTGATATGAGCGGAAGAGCTGACTGGGCAGGCATAAGGGAACTCGATTCAACCCAAGCAGCAGACTATACGATACAAAAGGTACTGGCAGGATCAGACAACTGGGATCCGACCGATGAACCTCCCCTGGTTACAACGTATGTATGGACAGACAGTGCTTTAACCAATGGCTGGCTGTTGCCCGAAAACTGGAGCCCGAAAGACACCCCGTTATTGGGTGAAATTGCTGTTGTTGATTCAGGATTTAATTTAAATGCCGACGGAGGATATTTTCTGGCTGACCTGTATATGAAAAGCGGATCAATCCTTAATATCACGGATACGAGTTTTATCATATATCTTGCATTGAGCAATGCCCGGATTACCGCATCAGATACGGTTACCCTGGCAGGTAAAATAAGCACCAAAGATACAAATACATTTAAAGTTGCCGGCATGCTTACCATTGAGGCAACCATCACGGGAGTGCATCACTTCAATTTCACAGATACAGGAACAGTAATCCTCAGATCAGACAACGGATTCTTTGACGGGAACTGGTACATACAAAAAGGAAAACTTGAAGCTGCTACAAAAGGCTCTCTGGGAACCGGGAACGTTTTTGTTGCCAGCGGAAGTACATTAATCATCGGAGATGATAACGCGTTTCATCCAACTTCAAGGCTGGAGGTTGAAACCGGGGCATCGCTTGTATTGAACGGAAATATCTTTCTGAGCGAGTTTTATATCGATGGCATCATGCAGGAACCCGGTGAATATTCTTCATCCGCAAATCCGGAATTAATTACGGGAAACGGGGCAATTACAGTGGGAAGGCCCGCTGTCTTCCAGTTTATCGGAGGTGCTAACGGTAACTGGGATAATCCCTTGCATTATATACCACAACTACTTCCCCAGGCCGGGGAACTGGTAATCTGCGACCGTGAGATGGAAACCACATCAACTGTTTTTACTGCCGACATTCTTTTAACAGGTTCAGGTGGTATCAGGCTGCGTGGCATACACACCTGTACTGGATTGATCACGATGGAGCAGGGAGCCAGGTTATCTTATGCAACCAGCGGTACAGGTTTCACGTTGAATGCGCATATAAAAGTCAACGGGGATATTATATTACAGATGAGCAGTGCAAATGTTTCAGGAAGTGCTATGAGGCTTCCCGGTTCCATCGAAGGAAGTCATAAAATTACGGCAAAAAACATAAGAGACCTGGAATGCGTTGCAACGGTTATTCTTTCAGGAGATAATAACGGATTTGACGGGATATGGGATCTGACCGTACCGTCTACCCATGCTGCAGCAGTAACCGCCATCGAAGGTGCAGGAGAAAATGCCTTTGGACATGGCAGGATACAGGTTGGGGACAGAAACAAAGTGATCCTGAGTCATAAAAAATGCGCAGCCGACACACTGTATCTGACCTTAACAGGTGCGGGAAAAGCGGTCCTGAATGCAGATGTTTATGTCGAAAAATTCGTGTTGAATTCTGTGGTCCGGGATACCGGCACCTATTCTGCCATCACCAATCCTGAAATATTTGAAGGTGAAGGGGAACTGAAGGTTGGTATTCCCGAACCACCAAATGCCATATCCGCTCCTCCTGTAAATGCTGAAAATCTTATTCAGCTTAATAATAAAACACTGATAATTAAAGCGATCATTTCAAAAGTCTCTGTCTACGATATGAATGGCATTGAAATGATCATTAACAACACGGATAAAACGATTTTACTCGATCAGTGTGAAAAGGGGGTTTATATCGTGAATTATTGTCTTGACGGTATCAGCGGCACTATGAAAATTATACTCTAGTTTTCGGTGTAAGCAAAAAAACCTGTACATATCTGCACAAGTTTTCTTAATGTCAAAAGACAAATATTTTTATTTTTCTTTAAAGCCGAACATAATTGCAACACATCCGCTTGCAGGGTATTCAGATTCACCGGTGCTTACCGGAACTTTGATATTAATCTTAAGTTGCTGGCTTGATTCGAGCTTAAAATCCCATAAGCGTACATTATTATGTTCTCTGTTATCGAAAAGAACATTTTTATATCCGTCAATAACCTGGAACTCAATTGCTCCCAGAGCATCTGAACCACAAACAGCTATTCTGTAATCCTGCCCTGAATAAAAGGTTTTGTAAAGCTCAGCTTCTTCACCCTCGGTTAAAATGGCTGCGTGATAATTGCCATCATGAATAAACGGAATTAGTTCAAGCTTACAGATTTTTTTGGCAAATCCTTTACATTGTGCGCTGACAAAAGGATTTACAGATGCAATGAATATAATTATAAAAAGTACCTGCAATATTCTTTTCATAACTGATTGATTTATTGTACAAAGTTTGATCTAAGGTTACTAACGGTGACACGTAATTCCTTAAACACCTCAGGTGTGATGGTTATTTTTGTCTGTGATTTAAGAGTTGCAACTTTGGATTCTTCATCAGGTTCTACCTTGATTTCAGATGTTTCGACCTTTATCCTGTCAAAAGCCTCTTTTAAAGGTTCAAGTTCTGCCGTTAACTCGACAATATCCTTGTTCTCTTTGCCAGACTGATCTTTCAGATTATCAGCAAGCATTCTCTGAACGATTCTGAAAGACAACTTCTGTTCTGCTATCCTGTCTACCAGTTTATTTCCCTTGATATTGTCATCGCCAACCAATTGTGTTGCGATATATAAGCCTTCGATCCATCCTCCTACCAAAACCACCGTTGCTACAGCAGGTCTGTCATTTTCTTTCAGATATGAACTCGAATTCAGGAATGTCTCCGAAATAATATCCATGATGACATCCCTGTTGTTCAGGTTATCATTCAGCCTTCTGATGGTTTCATCATCAATGGCATCAGTAATATCCAGACCCTCGGCCATTGTTCTGGCTGCTTCCATATATTTTATGGAGGTTTGTGTCTGATCAAAAAGGCTGGCAAAACTTAAATCGGTCGTATAAATTCCAAGGTTTAAAGCCAATGATTTATTGCTTGTATAGTTACGTGTGTTTTCAAGGGAATTCAATAATTGTTCATCATATTCAGCTCCGGCTGATTTAATCAGCATAGCAGTTTCAAGCGGGGAAGGCAGGGAATAAAAGATCTTTTTCGCCTTGTCAATATCATCAAAGATCTCATCCTCTGAAAGAAAATCCTCCAGATCAACACCTTTCTTTTTTTCTCTGGATTTATCGGATTTACAACATGGTAAGACCAACAGGCAAAAAACAGAGAAAATAGTGATTAACCTGATCAAATACTTTCTGTGTTGCATGGATTAGTAGTTTATTTTTTGATTACTAATGATTTTAGGTATCTTATGTTGTAGTAAAATTAATACTTTTTTTTTATTTACAAAATTTAGCCTTCGCATAGACCCTTTAAACCGGTTAAACCCGGTTAAACGTTACAAATTAATGTAAATCTTGCAGTCATAACCCGATTCTGACAATGCTACTTGTCAGAAAAAGGCGATCTTATCCTGCAGCAAAGGTTCATATTGTGAATCAAGTTCAGTTGACCATCCAATGAGATATCTGGTATATTCTCCGATCTCAAAGTTCTGAATATTCATAAAATTATTGTCCTGCATGATATCGTTCGGGAAAAACTGCCCGGCCATTGCGATCTTTTTCTCATTTCGTCTGAATTCACTTTTATTTAAGTCAGCAGCTCCAAAAAGATTAAGAATGTTATGTGCAATAACAGAGGGATATTTATAACTGACAATTGCAAATTCGACATCTTCATTACCCATGGTATTGAGGACCACTGAAATGTCGTTCTTGTAATAATTATTGACCATAAATAACAAAGCGACACTCTCAACCTGTTTTTCATCACGCAGGTAAGCCACCAGGCGTTCCTTGTTTCTGGGATTCTTAATTTCCGGAATGCCATTCTTCTCACTGATATTGAAGGTATACCCGGCTCTTTTTGCTATTATGTCAGCCCAGTTGTTAAGGGCCCTGATGCCTTTTGAAAGGCTGGGTTCATTCAGTGAATTAATAACATTGCCGAATGGCAGGGCTTTCTTAATGGTTGTATAGTCCTCTCCGATGTAATAATCCTGGATAATGTTCAATGAAATTCCAAAAGCCCTTGCCTGACTTTCGAGCCACCGAACAGCTACTGTCAGCGAATCGATTGTGGTTTTAATATCAAATTCTGTCCATGGTGTGGTTTCCTGGCTGTCGACAAAGATATAATAAACCAGTACGTTATCTTTCAGCGTTTTGCATACATTGTTATTGATTCCCTTACGGTAGTCAATCCTGTGTAAAGAGCTGCCTGGCAAGATTATCAGAATCACCGCCAGCATACTGATCCTGATTACACCTTTCATTGGTTTTTTATTTTTGTATCATCACTACGGGCAAATTTATTAAAGTGTTTGATGATAAAAAACAACCCTGCACCTGACTTTTCAACAAATAATCATGGGAATTCAGGATGAAAGATTCTTTTTTTTGTAGCTGCATAACATGATCAGGCCACATTCGCTGCATTTTGGTTTTCGGGCCTGGCAGACATAACGGCCATGGAGAATAAGCCAGTGGTGTGCAATTGAACGCAACTCAACAGGGATGTATTTAAGAAGTTGTTTTTCCGTATCAAGCGGTGATTTCGATCCGGTTGTCAGTCCAAGACGCGCCGAAACCCTGAAAACATGAGTATCGACAGCAATGGTCGGCTGATTGAAAACAACCGAGGCGATTACATTGGCCGACTTGCGGCCTACTCCCGGTAATTGTTGCAGCTGTTGAACATCAGAAGGAATTTTACCGCCAAACTTTTCAACCACCGTCTTAGCCATATTTATAAGATGTTTTGACTTGTTGTTGGGATAGGAACAGCTTCTGATGTATTCAAAAACTTCTTTTGTATCGGCACCGGCCATATCCCGGATTGTAGGAAATTTTTCAAGAAGGGCGGGTGTAATCATGTTGACCCTTTTGTCGGTGCATTGTGCCGACAGGATAACCGCCACCATGAGCTCATACGGACCGGTATAAACCAGTTCTGTCTCTGCCACCGGACGATGTGTTTTGAAATAATCCAGTACTTTTTCGTAGCGTTCTTTCTTTTTCATCTGCCTCAAAAAATGACAGCCATAAAAATAGTCATTATCATCCGGGAAATGTTATTTCTAAAAACTGATTTTTTTTACCAGTATCTGGATATCGGTGTTTCGGCCCCTGTCATCGGAACAGGAAATTTCTATCCTGCCTTCACGCGGACTGAAAAATGTCTTTTCGTTTGGCAAAGCTGATTTAAAATAACGTTTATTGATATACCAGAAAACCTTTTCTACGTCATTGGAAGCATTACAGCTAAGTGCTATCTGCATGCTGTCGGTTTCATCGACATAATATTCTGCTCCGTTAAGAGGTGAAGTAATGACAGGTGCTGTACCTGAAAAGATCCTTTCACATTCGCTGTTATGAGGAGGTATTTTCTGATAATTGATATTATTTTCCTCGAAATAAGCAATCACCTCCGGTGCATAATTGGGGTAAAGCGCTTTGATATAGCCAAATTCAGGGCGGCATGTCATGCAATAGGATACAGATGAATCAGGTGAAATAAACACTTCCTTCATATGCCGGCATGGTTTGGATGATGAGACGGAGGGTATATAATAGTCAATAACCAGATCATTGCAGAAATCCGAGTATGGCTGTCCGCTGACCGAGCAAACAATACGTGATTTGAGCCCTTCAGGCACCTCATACCAGTTTTCTTCCGAGCCGTAGTCCAGGGCATTGAAGATCCTGAACAGCAACGGAGCTGCAGCATCAGCCCCGCTTAATTCCGGGACGCCTGTTCCTGAAAAATTACCTACCCACACCCCGATGGTATAATTCCTGTTGTATCCGATACTCCATGCATCACGACGCCCATATGATGTTCCTGTCTTCCATGCAACCCTGGGCAGGTTTGCACTGTTCTGCCATTCTGTTGGCAGGTCAGGCCTGGTAACCTTGCACAGGATATCTGTCACCATGAATGCTGCCTCTTCCGAAAGTATTCTGCCGGTGCAGGCATGATCATCCGGATGCGTTCCCTGCTTCTTCTTTTTGTTCCTTCCGTTCTGTTTATTCCTTATGTTCTGTTCTTTCTTTTCACCTTCCTGTTGAAACGGGTTATCCGGCTTTATCAACCTGATCTCTTTCAGTATGCCTTTATTGGACAGGGTATGGTAGAGGTATGTCAGTTCTTCAAGGGTAACCCCGCAACCTCCCAGGGCAACCGATAATCCAAGCCTGTCCCTGTCGTTTTTAATTTGCCTGAAACCTGCTTTTATCAGCGCTTCTATAACCGTACCTGCATTAAGCTCGTTCATTAACTTAACTGCAGGGACATTCAGAGAGTTTGAAAGCGCATATTCGACATTCACCAGACCATGATACTTACCATCATAATTTTCAGGCTCATAACCCGAATAATAAACCGGAACATCGCTGATGACCGATTTCGGAGTAACAAGGCCATGATCAAAGGCAAGTCCGTAAACAAGCGGCTTCAGGGTGCTACCCGGAGAGCGGACAGCTCTTATGCCATCGACCTGACCGGCATCCTCGCTGTTGAAAAAATCTGCAGAACCCACATAGGCAATCACACTCCCGGTTTTGTTATCTATGACCAGAGCTGCCGCATTTTTTATGTTTCTGAAATACCACCTGTTGATATGTTCTTTTACCAGTGCTTCGGTTTTTAGCTGCATTTCCAGATGAATGGTGGAATAAATGGTATGTTTTCCTTTTTCCTGATCATGCAGCCTCCGGCAAATATGATGTGCATGATCCGGCAGCTCATGGCGGGAGGCTTTCAGAGGTTCCTCAATGGCATCCAGGATATCCTGCTCAGGGAACAGGCCTGCTTTCAGGTACCTGTTCAGCCATTTATCCCTCTCCCTTTTCAGAATTTCATTGTTCTCCCCCGGCCTTAATGTATTGGGCCTGTTCGGGATGATTGACAACGTGGCTATTTCACCAATACTAAGCTGATCCGGCATTTTATTCAGGTAGATCACAGAGGCCGCCTTTACTCCTTCTATATTGCCACCAAAGGGAACCAGGTTCAGATACAGCTGTAAAATTTCATTCTTTGTATAATGCCATTCAAGCTGTATTGCCCTGAAAATTTCAACCAGCTTGTTCAGATAGGTTCGTCTCTTCGGCTCCAGTAATCTTGCTACCTGCATGGAGATGGTAGAGGCACCGCTCGTTCTCCTGCCTGATGACAGGTTATTCATCATGGCGCGGACAACTGAGACCGGATTGACCCCGATATGATATTGAAAATATTTATCTTCCTTAAAAAGGATGGCTTTTTTTAAATCGGGAGTAATTTCGTCCAGACGGGTATACAGTCTCCACTTATCATCCCTGTTCAGATAGGCCTTCATGATGGTACTGTCTGCATCAGCAATGACAGTGGAATAATCAACACTAACCTTACACGGAAAAATCAGATCCGTCAGAAGAAATAACAGGAACAGCGAACATATCAAAAGAATGAATAAAAACAACCGGCGATACCTCCTGAGAATACCTTCCTTCATCAGGAGCCTTATATCCGTCATCAGCGATTTGATCCTTCTGCTGTTGAACAGATTATTATATCCGGATGAAAAATGTTCCATCGCATTCTTGAAGCTTTAAAAACCGGTTCATAAAAAGTTGTTCGAATTTACCGAATGATTTCCAAAAGTCACGGATATTTTGTATTTTGTATTCGGCTTGCTTCCTGCAAGAGTTATCTGTGCAGACAGGAAGATCCCATTTAAGACAAAATTCAGAAACCAGTTTAACAAATTAATCCACCAGAAAATGATCAGAAAAAAAATTATCCCCTTTGCAGTTGCTTTACTGACTGCTGTCCTCCTGTTTTCCTGTTCAAAGCAGAACGTCGTCAGGGTAATAAGCACCAGTTTTGAGGAGGAGGTAGAACTGACCGCACCGCTGAAATTTCGTTTTAACAGGGACATTGTTCCGGACTCTTTGGTTAACAGGAGGTTAACTGATGAATTGATTAAAATCGAGCCTGATGTTGCCGGAAAAGCTCTCTGGATTAATACTGATGAGCTGGTTTTTGTTCCTGATATCGGATATTCACCTGCAACATCATACAAGGTATCGCTTACCGGCAACATTACCAGATACAGAAAGAGGCTACAGCTCAAAGGCAGGAACGAATATGAGTTTCATACACCCTACCTGAAACTTGAGAACCAGCATATTTACTGGACTGCTGATGAAAGCACCGGTTCTCAGATCCTTGCCTGCCTTTCACTCACATTTAATTATCCTGTCCATCCCGCTGAAGTATTCTCCAGGCTGGAGGTCAACTCAGATGGCAGTCCGTTATCAATACACCCTTTGTCAGATGAGGCACTCAACGAAACCGTATTTCAGCTTGAAAATCTCAAGCCTGAGGACAAAGATCTCAATGTGACATTCATCCTGAATAAGGGGCTGCTTCCGCAAAACGGAAATATCGCTTTGGATAAAAATATCAGGACCGATCTGATACTGAATTCACCTTTCAGACTGAATATTTCAGATTTATCGGCAGATCACGACGGGATGACCGGGCAAATTACCGTCAACACCTCCCAGAAAGTTGATGCCGGAAAGCTCAGGAAATACCTTTCTATTGTCCCGTCAGTCAGGTTCGATCTTGAAGTCTTCAGGAATTACTTTATCATCAGAAGTTCGGAATTTGATGCTGCCCTGAAATATACCGTTAAGATCGCCAAAGATCTGCCGGGGCAGCTTGGAGGTGTCCTGAAGTATGATTATGAGCAGGATGTCTCTTTTGGTAAACTGCAACCTGCCATCAAATTTATAGACAGAAAAGGAATGTATGTTTCTGCAAAAGGTTCAAAGGAGGTAGAGATAGCCATTATCAGCATTCCAAAAATCAGGTTCCGGGTAATTAAAGTCTATGAGAACAATATCATTCAGTTTCTCAGCTCGGGTAATTACTATTACGGAGATGATTATTATGAAGATTATTACTACGAATACGGTTATTCGTCCTCAGAAAGCCTTGGCGATGTCATTATTGATAAAACCATTGAAACAAATGATCTGAAAAGGCTTGGAAATTCCAGGATCCTCAAATTTGATTTTGAAGACAGGCTGAAGAATTACAAGGGTATTTACCAGATTGAAGCAGTCTCCGATGAGCAGTCATGGATCAGGGCAAAAAGAGTGATATCCATATCTGATATCGGACTGATCGTGAAAAAAGGAAAGGGTAACATTTCGGTTTTCGCCAATTCACTGATCAGTGCCAACCCGATAAACGATGCAGGCATTACGGTTATCGGAAGAAACAACCAGGTACTGGCAACCCTCCGCACCAATCCGGACGGTTATGCCAGATATGACTACAGCGAACTTCCTGCCCCAGGCTTTGAGCCTGCACTCATCACTGCAAAGGCCGGGGATGATTACAATCATATCTATTTACAACAGGCAGGCATCAATACGTCAGGTTTTGATGTCGGCGGCAAATATGAGAATCCGTCAGGGCTTGAAGCCTTCATATACGGGGAAAGAGAGCTTTACCGGCCGGGGGAAATAATCAATCTCTCGGCCATCATCCGTGATTTTAAGTGGGGAATTCCCGGTCAGATACCTGTCATCCTGAAAATAATCACACCCAACGGAAAAACACTAAAGACCATCCGCAAAGTGCTTGATGAGGAAGGATCATTTGAAGCTTCCATCCAGACCATGCCTTCCGCACTGACAGGGAGCTACTCTGCCCAGCTCTTTACTTCCAATGAGGTGTTAATCGGATCGAAAGTTATCATGCTTGAAGAGTTTGTACCTGACAGGATAAAAGTAGATGTAGGTCTGAACAAGGATGAGCTCAAACCCGATGAAGAGCTTGAAGTATCGATAACTGCGGTAAATTTCTTCGGACCCCCGGCAGCCAACAGGAACTATGAGGTTGAATTAACAACCGGCATGACGTATTTTTATCCAAAGGAAAACAGAGACTACCATTACAACCTGCACAATACCGAAACCTATTTTGAGAGGATCCTCAGGGAGAGCAGAACAGATGATGAGGGCAAAGCCACTGAAAGATTTTTGATCCCCGGAAGTTACCGTGATATGGGATTGCTGCAGTCTGATATGTATGTTACGGTCTTTGATGAAACCGGCCGTCCTGTACACCGCAGGAAAACAGTCAAAATATACACCCAGCATGTGTTTTACGGGGTGAAGTACAGCAGTTATTATGCAAGAACCGGCAAACCGGTTGTCGTTCCGCTTATTGCCGCGGACAAAGAAGGCAAGGCGCTCGACAATATCACGGCAGAGGTGAAGCTTGTAAGAATAGAATATAAAACCGTATTGTCACGAAGCGGTGATTACTACCGTTACCGCTCCGAGCAGGTGGAACGTGTTCTGGAAACCAAAAAAATCGTATTAAACGGAACCTCGGTAAATTATACCTTCACTCCTGATCTGAACGGAAGGTATCAGGTGAGGGTATCCAGACCGGGAGCAAAGAGTTATGTGATGTTAAGCTTCTGGGCATACGGTTATGGGGGAATGACCAGGTACAGCTCTTTCCAGGTAGACAATGAAGGAAGGATAGATATTGAACTGGACAAAGAAAGATACAGTGCAGGCGATAAAGCCAAAGTCCTCCTGAAGGCGCCTTTTTCCGGCAAGATACTGGTCACTGTTGAGAATGATAATATGATCAGATATTTTTACAGTCAGTCAGACAAACGTGTCGCTTCTTTCGAACTTGATATACCTGGTGATTATGTGCCCAATGTATATATTACAGCCACCCTTTTCAAGCCCCATGCAGAAAGCGACCTGCCATTAACCGTTGCTCACGGATTTGCACCCGTAATGGTTGAGGATCCTGCAAACAGGCTTCCTCTGTCAGTTGAAGCAGCAGATAAGTCGCGTTCCGGCACAAAGCAAAAAATTAAAATAAAATCAAGTCCGAACACTCCGGTCACTATTGCAGTTGTTGATAACGGTATACTACAGGTAACCGGCTATCAAACTCCTGATCCTTACGGATTTTTCTATGCAAAACGTGCGCTGGCAGTCAGTTCATTTGACATATACCCTTATCTTTTCCCAGAGATTGGTTCAGCTGTGAGTCAGGCTGGCGGTGATGAAATGGGTCTGGAAAAACGAATCAATCCGCTGACCAGCAAGCGTATCAAACTTGTCTCATACTGGAGCGGGATCATAAAAACCAACAGCAACGGCATTGCCGAATATGAGATAGAAATACCGCAGTTTTCAGGCGAACTGAGATTGATGGCCATTGCGTATAAAGGCAAAGCATTTGCTGCATCTGAGAAGGCCATGAAGGTTGCTGATCCGGTGGTCATCAGCACTGCCCTGCCCAGGTTCATCAGTCCGAAAGATTCTGTCGTTGTTCCCGTAGTCATTACAAATACCACAGGCAAAGCAACCGGTTGCAGTGTATCACTCAAGGTGAGCGGACCTTTGCAAATCACAGGCGAAAAGGTCCGGAACATCAGTCTGAATCCAAATGCTGAAAAAGAGGTTTTATTCAGGATCTTTGCAAAGTCCGAAATCGGGGCAGGAAAGATCGAGGTTGAAGCAAAAGCATTAAATGAGACATTCCTGAATACAACGGACATTACCATCCGTCCGGCCTCACCACTACTGAAAGAGAATGGTTCAAGAGTCATTCAGACCGGCAAGACCACTAAGATTTCAATGGACAGCAGAAAATTCATACCATCAAGCCTTGATTACAAACTTGTTGTGAGCAAGTCCCCCATGGTACAGTTTAACAACAGTCTCATGTACCTCGTCAGGTATCCGTACGGATGCATCGAGCAAACAGTATCAGGTGCATTTCCCCAGCTTTATTTTACTGATCTGGCAAGACTGCTCTTAGAGGATGCCGGTGAAGAAGATCCGAATCCGGCATATAATGTACAGTCTGCCATTGAGAGGATCAGGGCAATGCAACTATACAGCGGTGCACTTACCTTCTGGCCGGGAGGTGGTACCGAGACGTGGTGGGGTTCGGTTTATGCAGCTCACTTCCTTCTGGAGGCACAGAAAGCCGGGTATGATGTTGAACAGAAAATGCTCGATCTGCTATATAAATATTTACGGATGAGGTTGAAAAAAAGAGAGTTTATAACATATTTCTATAACTACAACCAGAAAAGACAGATCGTCCCCAAAGAAGTTGCCTATTCTCTGTATGTGCTTGCCCTGGCTGGAAAAGCAGACATTTCATCAATGAATTATCACAAGTCAAACCTCCAGGATCTGAGTCTTGACTCGAAATACCTCCTGGCAGCTGCCTATGCACTTACAGGAGATAAAGAAAAATACAAACAGATTTTACCTGTTGTTTTCGAAGGTGAAAAAGCCAACAAATCATTCGGAGGCAGTTTTTATTCATATCTCAGGGATGAGGCCATCGCTTTGAATGTCCTGCTGGAGATAGATCCACAGAATCCGCAGATCGGGATCATGGCCAGACATGTTTCAGAAGAGCTCAGGACGCAACGGTATCTCAATACCCAGGAACGTACTTTCGGTTACCTTGCAATGGGTAAACTGGCGCGCATTGCCGGTGAAACAGATGTGAAGGTTACGGTAAAATCCGGCGGGAAAGTGGTTGGTAAAATGGATAATAATACGGTCCGGTTCGATACAAAACAGCTGGGAGAAACTGACATTATACTGGAGAGTGAAGGAAACGGACAGTTCTACTGCTACTGGGAAATTGAAGGCATCAGTACCGACGGCTCCTATCTTGAAGAAGACAGTTACATTGAAGTGCGAAAAAAATTCTATGACAGGTATGGAGGTGTGATCAGCACCAACAGGTTTGAGCAGAACGATCTTGTACTGGTAGAGATTGCCATCTCAAGCATGACCAGCCAGTACGTGGAAAATGTTGCCATAACTGATATCTTGCCGGCAGGCTTTGAGATTGAGAATCCAAGGCTTACAGAACTGCCTTCAGGAATGAGATATCCGAACCGCCGATCGCATGCTGAATATATGGATGTGCGCGATGACCGTATCAATCTGTTTGTAACAGCATCGCCCTCTGTCAGGTATTATTATTACCTCGTCAGGGCGGTTTCACCCGGAGTTTTCCAGATGGGACCTGTGGGTGCTGATGCCATGTATAACGGCGAATATCATTCTTACAACGGAGCCGGCGTGATAAGAATTACAAAAAAATAATCTGGCAGACAGAACATCCTGGTATTCCGGGGACTTCAGGTATATGAAAACATATTATCATTGTTCTGTACCTGACATTGCTGCAGACAGATTTTTTTCTTCATGGCGATGGTATTTCCGTTGCAATTTGCTGTTTAATGCTGAATCCTGACATCTGATTTGTCGTCAACAATTCATATATCTATACCTGCCGGATCACCGGTGAACCGGGTCAGACTGCCAGACACCGGCAGGAATCATACCAACGGACATAAGGCATAAACTAATTCCGGTTTTTATTGGTGAAAATAAAATTTATGTTACCTTTGCACACCGATTTTTAGAAGAATCCGGTCCGTTCGTCTAGGGGTTAGGACGCCAGGTTTTCATCCTGGTAACAGGGGTTCGATTCCCCTACGGACTGCTAATATTTAAAGATATCTATTATTAATCAGCGTGTTAACAAAGATTTATTTTTGAAGGGTACAAATATGTGTACGACCATGTGAACTTTGCCTTGTGCCTAAGGAGAAAAAGGCCATTTTTCACTGTATTTTCACTGTAAATTTCTCCTGATTCACTTTGCATTTACTTTGCATTTTCACACTGAAAACACACTGTAAATATATGTTTCTTTCATGCCCTGGCTAAATGAAAATTATACGTATGGCGCAAAACAATTTCAAGGCAATCAATATCAAAGTGGTGAGGTAGAATAATTCGACCTTACCAATCATTCTTTTTATAATTGTCTTTAAGGAATTCAGTTATTTTATAGATTTCAGAATTAAAATAAGTTTCTATTTGCTCCTTAACATCTTCCCGTTTTAATTCACCTTTCTTATTATAAATAGCCCATTCCATCATACCGCCAACATAAACAATCGGATAATGTCCTTGTTGAGTGTATATTTCAAGCGATACAATTTCGTATTTGAACTTATCGTCTTTAAAATATAATTCGGTGGTGTATTTTGCATCAAATAAAACTTTCGCACCTGAATTTGTAGCTAATAGAAAATTGGATACGAAAGTATTCCATTTCAGATATTCACCTTCAATATTACCTTTAATTACTTCTTCCGGATTTTTGTAGTTTTGATTTATATATTTTACAGATTTACTATAAAGCTGTTTAGCTGTCATTCCATCAGTTAAAATAACAACAAATGTTTTTTCATTATCACTTGCATCTCTTAAGCCTAAAGGTGTTACAATAAGTTTTTTGTTAATATTTATATCCTGGCCGAACAATTTGACTGGAGCAATGCATAAAATAAAAAATAGAAAGTAAAAGTAAATTTTTTTCATGGCTGTTGATTTTAATTAGTATTAAAGTAAAGATAGATAATTATTTAATGATTAGTCTATGTCCTTGTATGTTAAGTTCATAAAAAGCCCCCTGGCCTTCACAGGTGAGGGGGCTAAACAAGTGCATCATGAAAAAACTAACAATCTTGCATCATTCACTTTTGTTGCCTTACTGGGGCGTTATTTTTAATGATAGCTGCCAGGGGGCCATCTCTCAGCTCAAACTTGCCCTCATTATTGACCTGTAGTGTACCCAGCCTATGACAAACGGCATTGGCGCTTATCTTATCGATGTATTTCCTATCGAGGTGTTCATTCAGGATATCCCGGAGACTCTTCCAATGGTCAAGAGTTTCAATTTCTTCCGGTGTCTCAGCATAGACTTTGAACTGCTCCAGGTCTTTTTGCAGCTCATCTTCATTTACGATAAACTTACCATCCTGCCAGGTGATAGTTTTTCTCAATGTTTCATTCAGGTGAACTGTCTTCGTGGCCTGGATGAATGCAGGCCTGTTAATGCCATAAGTCTGTGCGATAGTTTCACAATCCAGCTTTAAGCCTGGTGTCCTGTGAATCTTAAGACCGGATATAATGGTATTGTCAAATTCAGCCAGCGGACCTGTCAGGTATTCCAGAGCTGATGCCTCACTTGTAAGCTGCTTAAAAGGCTGGTAACTATGAAAGGCCTCGATAGCCTCATTCAGCTGCTCACATTGTCTTTTTATCAGTGAACGGTGAGCCTCAATGGCTTTCGTGTTCTCAAAAATCAGTTTTTTCTCCATTTTTTTATCATATTAAAAATTTCAACTTCAAATAAAGCCCTCAGACGAACGATTTCGCCCCGGGTAATATATAGATACCCCCCAATAATCGTTTCACAGCCTCATTCAGCCCCGTCACTTGGAGGGGTAATTTTTGTCAGTTTACCTTTCTCAAATTTCCATGTCGTGCCATCAGGCAGAACATAGTTACCGGATGCCGGCCGACCATTTACCGTTGCCTCATCACCAATGGCAATGACGTCAGGTGTATTCACCTTCGGAAAGTCCAGTTCCTTGCCGTCCACATCCTGGACAACGCAGGCAACAATTTCAGGTATACGCTGGGATGACCGGACCTTAATTGCATCAATTTCCATTGAGGTAACATCTTTAAATGCCGTCCTTCCCTTCACTGATTTTGCTTCATACTTTTTGAACTGGAGTGTCTGAATATCCAGTGCCTTAAAGGCGTGTCTTTGTTTTTTCATAGGTATAGAACTTTAAGAATAAATAAATATTTCCCTGGCTCCAGGTCACCTGAAAAGGTGTATCTGCAGGTGTTTTTATCAATTATCTGGAATATCCCGGACTGGTCCTGGAGGATTCCATCAGCATCAAACAATGCTTCCGGTATTACCAGGTCAGCGCTTCTCAGATGATTTATTACGAGTTCTTTATTCTCGTTCAAATCAGTATTGTCGAAAGGCACAGGAACATATTGCCCTTGCTTACTGAAACTGTTGTTAATCGAAGTGTTTAAAAGTGACCACATTTTTGTAAAAATTTATTGTTATTAAAAATATCGTTATTTTGAATGATTCTAAATAGAGCATCCCGGAGACTTGATAAATACATCTCCAGTTGAAAGGCTCTTTTCAATCTTATCCCGGAAGTCCGGAGGCCTGTTTCTTTGTTTCCTGGCATCCCTGTTCAGTTTCGGGATACGTTGTTTCCAGGGATTTCTTTCCTTTTTCCCCCTTTTTCGAAATGATTGCATCGTACCATATTTTAAAGTGATTATAATTTCTTGCTAAGAAGTAGAGTCCTCCACTGGACTCAATTTCTTCCTGGACGCTCTTTTGATATTCTGACTGTCTGTCACTGCCTATCTTCACCTCAATACCGATATACTGGCCATCAATGACTGCCTGGATATCGGGCAGGCCCTTTTTCATCCCCGAATATCTCCACCGTTTTAACTTCGGGTCATATTGCCCCTGCGAGTTAATTCGGTATGCCTGGCCTCCGGAAATTTTGATGTAATCAATGATACACCTGGTCAGCCCGTTGGCCGTTTTGTCGCTGTATCGTGGGGCTACCCTGGCAGCTTCCGGCAAGTTCGGATACCTCAGCCGGTGATTTTCAAGATATTGCTCCTTCAAGGATTTTATTGATTCGTTCATGTAAAAAATATTTTCGAGTTCTTGGTCCTGCAAACTGATAATTAATTTCACCAGAGGCAATTTTTTCCGCAATTTCCTTCAAAGGGATATCGTCCCATTTTGTGATGCCTTTCCCCCTCATATCATTTCTAAAATTTATAGCTGTGCCAAATGGTAGTTTGTTCAAATCTGCCCATCCGGAGCTGATATCATGCTCACGGTGTTCATATTCGTTACGATTTTTTTCAATCCTCTTGGCCTGATATTCATTAAAAGCTTCCATTAATGATTTAACAGAAATCTTCCTTATTGAATAGACCCCACAGGAAATGTCCGTAAAGACTTTCTCAATTTCCCACCAGGATAAGTTTTTGTGCCTCAACTTTAACAAATGACTGAGATACTCATATGTATGCTCATATAATTCCTGCTTCATTGTTAAGGCTGCATTATTTAACAGAGTGAACAGTAACTCTGAAATCTCACCACTGAGAACTTTCTCATTGATGTCTTTAATTTTTTCCGATGCTCCTATAACTTTCATCTTTGAGTCTTTTTGGTCGTATTAATTTTTTGTTCATTTCAAAAGCGTCCAGTTCTTCATCGCTATTCATTTCGGACTTGAATCTGTCTATAAACAGGATTCCGTGCCTGTCAACTTCTTTTAATTTGAGAAAACTTAGAAAACGAGGCTTCCAATAACTGTTAGTCCGCGCCCAATTGACAATTTCAACAATCTTATTATGGGTGTATTTACCTGAATCAATCAGTGACCGATAACATTCACACCAGGCTTTAAATTGGGAATCTGTCTCAGGCTTGATATCGAATAAAGGGATAATATCTTTTTTAAAAATTTCTGAGGGTGAGGGGATATTCTCTCTCTCCTTCTTTTCATTTTTAACATTTTTATCATTCTTTAATTTTTGTTTAGTGTCGCTCGCGTTTCGTTTGCGTTTCACTTGCGTTTCATCAGCGTTTCGCTTTCTCTGGTAATACTCATAATTACAGACTGTTATCCGTGTCGTTTTTTGTAAATTTTCTACAACAATCATCTCTTCTTTTGATAACAAACTGAAAAAACGCCGGACTTTACTCTTACTCCAATTGAAAATCTTAGCCCATGAATCAAGTGACTGGATGCTTTGTCCTCTCTTACATTCTATCTTTTCATTTCCAATAAGAACAAATGAATCTTTATGATTTACGAAAACAATAATATCTTCCCAGGCTTCACGTCGGGTGTGAGCCCTTCTTTCTTTATAAAGGAAATTATCCCAGGATTTTCTATGTAATTGGACCCAGCCTAATTGTTTATTTTCTCCGGTATTATTATTACATTTGCCCATCATGTATCACTTGTTTATGTTTACAAGATATTGCCCGCTGAATTGAGTCCTCAGCGGGCTTTTATTTTGTCCGCATTTTCTTAACTGCTTCCTCCAGTTCAGTTTCCAGATACAGGACCCTGCGACCACATCTCCGTCCAGGGATGAGTCCACGTTTAGTGTACTCGTTCAGCGTCGGTAGTGAAATATTTAAGCGCTCTGCAGCTTCAGCGCGTGTCAAATATTTTTTTGATGTTTCCGGATTGTCCGGCGTCCTGGCGTCAATGGCTTCCGCCACTGTCTTGCGGATTTTGTAAAGCAGTTCATCTGCCGTGATACCTTGTAAAATTATGGTACTCATTTACATAGATTTTGAAATTCTATGTAAGTTTAACTGTAATTAATTGAATGGTAAATAAATAGTGGCTACGTAGTGGGGCTACGATTTTATTTTAATTGACTTAACTTTATTTTTGCCTTCTCTAATGCCTCTGGATTGTCATGTAAATAAGGCAATACAGCTTCAATTTCTTTTGCAGAAATTGGCTTATAAGTTTTAGAAACATCATTGACTGAATCCATGGCCTTTTCAAAGTTTTTCCCACCTTGAATACGCGCTTGTTCTCTCGTTAATGATTGTCCTTTAAAGTACAAGATAATTGCTTTTTGTCTATGCGTTAAATTTTCCTGTCCACCAGTGAAATATTTTTCAAATAAAGGCAGATTTTCAATGATATGTTCCCATGTCTTAAAAGCTTCAGCCGTTTTAGCCCCTAATTCAAAAAAATCATTAAAAATATCCCTCGGAATATAATCCGGGTCCGGCTGAATGTTCCTTAAGGCCCATTGACGTTCTTCCTCTGTTTTAATCGATGGAAATGGTCTATTGTATTCCTGGATAAATCCCTCGATGTACTCATCCGGCAATTTTATCTTATGGTCACTCAAGTAATGACATGTCTTTTCTAGCAATGGAATATTTTTAAATTTACCATCAGCGTGACTTGCATACATGAAATTATAGAGCCTCCAGTAATAATCATATACGATTTCATTACGTTGAAGGTCTGGAATATTTAAACGTCTTATCTTCATACGACCATCAATTTTACTGATTCCTGGTAATGCTTCATCAATATTTTAGCATGCTCATCAGGTGTCACTTTAATGTAACTCAGGAATGCTTTTTCAGTCCGGTGCCCTGTTATGGCCATGATGGTAATGGTCGGTACGCCGGCCTTATACATATTGGTAGCAAAGCTTCTGCGAGCTGTATGTGTGGAAAGAAGCTCCCATTTCATTCTTTTTGTATGAATTTTCTGGCCAGCCTTTATGATAGTAATACTTTCAGGGGTCTTTAATATATCCAGTTTTTTGCCAATGTCTTTTAAATAAGCATTCATCTTGACATTACTTATTGCAGGAGGCAAGCTGTTTTCATATCTGTCTTTATACTTTTCCATGATTGCCTTAACGACTGGATGAAGCGGGATGACTACCTTTTGCCCTGTCTTTTGCGTTGCAATATGGATAAAATCACCCTTTATATTCTTCTCCTGGATGTTTGTAAAATCTGAAAAGCGTAATCCGGTCCATGCTCCTACCAGAAATAAATCTCTCACCCTGTCAAGCCTTGGACTGTCTGATAAATCAAGCTCATACATGGTCTGCAGTTCTTTTTCGCTGAGGTATATGGCCTCAATTTCAACTATCTGAACTTTAAAACGCTTATAAAACGTGAATTTATTTACATTCATCTCAGGAGTACTGGCCTCATTCAGGATGCGTTTCAGATTCTTTATATGTTTACCAATAGTATTGGACCGAAAGCCATATTTTTTTATCTGTTTGCCCTTGTCATCAGTTATAACTTTTGGTGTTTCAAGATACTTGATAAAGTCAGTATAAAAGTCCGGGTCAATAGTATCAAAATCAATGCGCCTGTTCTTATCCTTAGCAAAGTCTTTCAGACAGGTCAATGTCTGATTGTAGCTTCCGGCTATATTACCACGTGAAATAGTTCGTTTCTCAATTTCAAGTTTTTTTCTGGTCTGGTCAATAAAATATTCAGTAAATTCAATCAATGTGACAGGAATCCCACTTTGAATGCCTTTTATTGCCGCTTTCAGAAGTTCCAGGTATTCAGCATGGGAAGGGGCATTATGATTATGGTCATTTTGGTATCGTCGAAAGACGTCCCTTGCCGTGGCTTTAATGTTATTCAGCCGCTGATTAAATTCAGGGTACTCAGGAAATTTGCCGGTCTGTTTGACTCTTTGTGCTTTGGTGTCCCAATATTTAGGCAGAATATCTTCTCTTGTATAAAAATTAGTTCTTTTTTTGCTGAATCTGATTGCCAGGATAATGGGTGATTCCTTATCCGGATTGTTGTTCTTCAGGTAAAAATGATACGTGGCCATTGTCAATTTTTTCTGTTTCTATTCAAAATTAGTTAAAATATGGTAAGGGTACTAATAAGTGTACGGATATTTTTAATTTTTGTTAACTTTTCTTAACTTTTTTTAATTAGCATATTTCCAGAAGTCCTATAAATGAAGCGATATAAAAGGAAGGATAAAAAAGGTAGGGTAATAAGTTAACAGTCCCCTACGGACTGCAAAATAATTGGCTAATCTCTTGTAAATGATTGTTTTTTACAGGAGATTTTTTATTTGTTGTCGTTTTTGTTGTTAACTATCTGGGGATTAATTCCCGAACTTAATTTCTAGTAACCTTTAAAATAAATAAAAGATAAATGAATATAGAACTATAAAGTTGAAAACCAGCTTAAAAAAACTTTGTTTTCTATAACCACAAATTCAATCTTGCAATTTACTACAATCTTCGGACTTTTCCCGAATGGCATCATAAACCACTCTGACTTTATGAGCAAATTCCGCAGGTAACTCATCTTTGTCAAACGAATGTTTCGTATGCATGATTTTGATGATTTCATCAATATCATTCGTTTTTATACCCAATTTATAAACATCGGTATATGTATTAGTTATGGCTAATTGACTTTGGCCCCCGTGTTACTACTTGAATTTTCTGAAATCGATTTGAATGACTTTGTCATCTGAATTTCAGGAGTATTATTATAAATTTCCTGTAATTTCGAAAGGTTATCAATATCAAGCGACTTCATTAATTCACTTATTCTATTCAGGGTTTCAATATGTTCATCTGTTAATTGTTTATCTTCTTCAAAAATAAAATCCAAAATAGGTGCATATTGAAAAATCGTATGTTCGGTTCCCAATACCGATGCTAAATCTCCGCAAACTTTCGCTGCTATCGAACACATGCCGGAATATTTTCCGGGTATCCCATACAGGTTGGGATCTATTTCTTTTCGCTGCAATTGTAACCATGCATCATTACTGAAGTCAAATTTATCCGGGCTGAAGTCAACCATATCCATACTGGGGTCAACAAGCATCCAGCGCATTTCATCTTCATTCCAGATTTCACTAATGGTATGACTTATGTGATATCCCGGTGCTATATATGTAGCATGTCCGTACCGTAACCTGGCAGGAATTCCACGTGATTTTAATATGGATGCCAGTAATATGGAATTATGCCAACACCCCAATACAAGTCGATCTTCAGGTTTCCTTTCTTTCGTTAAACCAGAGGAGTCATAGGATACCAGGCCTTCCAAAATTGATTTCACGCTGGGGTACCTAAACATTTCATTCCATCTCTCTTTGGGAATTAGCTCACGATATTTTTGCAATTCAGCATAGGGATGGATAAACTGGGTTCTTATTAAACTGCAAAGCTCAGGTAATGAATCAGGAAGATTTTCATACATATATTCATATTCTCCGGGATCGGTAAATGAACTGTACTGGAGATAGAAGTTCAGAACTGAATTATCAGCTTGCTCATACGTGTTTTTCTGTGCGTAGCATCCTGTTGCTATCAGGATGGAGATCAATAAAGAAATCATTGTATATTTCATAATTTATAAGAATAAAGTAGTTTATATTATAAACCATATTGATAAAAAAATTATTTAGGATTGATATAGTTTTTTAAATTGTTTACATAGTTCTCAAATGCTTCAATCCCTTTTTTAGTAATGGATAGTGAAGTATTTGGATAATTGTTCTTAAAGGTTTTTTTCACCTCGATGTACCCTGCATCCTGCAGTTTTTTAATTTGGATACTTAAATTACCCGATGTAGCCTGAGTTTCTTCCTTGATAAAACTGAAATTTGCTTCATCAACCGACATTAAAATCGATACGATGGATAATCGCAGTTGCGAGTGCAGTATGGGGTCTAATTCTTTAAACATTTTCTTTTCTTCTGGCATTATTAAGTAATATTCCTGGTATTATCAATCCTGCCACAGCTCCTAACATCATGCTGAATCCATGATAATCTGTGGCAAAGAAGAATGAGCCGAGTGCGATTAAATTCATCAATAATCCTCCAATGGTAAGAGGTCTAAATTTAATAGTTAACCCGCAAGTAATAATAAAAAATGCAAATAAAAGTAAAAATACCGGGGCAAGAGCTTCTCCAAGTTCATTATAAAAGAAAAATCCCATTATCATAAGATTCAATCCAAATACCCATCCCAGGTTTCCTAAAATATTCCCGATAACGGTTTTGGGCTTGTTTTGTTTTTTTTCTTTTATCCAAATGCAGAGCATATAAATTCCACCAAGCGGAAAAAGAAAAACCGGATACCATGCGATTTTATAGTATTCCAATAGTGACAGCATAAGCTGACTCCCAAATACGATAACCGTCAAGCAGCCCCAAAATATAAATATGTGGCCATTTTCCTTGAACCGTTCTTTAGTCTCTTCTATTGTCTTCGATATTAACAATAGACTTTGTTCTGGTGTCAAATTTGTTTTTTCCATTTATTTCATTTTTATGTTTATAGATTAATTATGGTTCAAATATAAATATATTTATAATATAAACCAAATAAAATCAACTTTTTTTAATATTAAGGTCGAATAATGGGCTATTTTTAGATAAAAAGGGAAAAGACGTAAAATAACAACCAGCCACAAAAGCCGGTCAAAAAACATTGCGCGGATTGTGCAAAATTTGAAAAACAAAACTTTATTAAACGGCAGCAACGGTCGGATACGAAAGTGCTTCGAAATGCGCAACGAATACTCTGATAGTACCAAATGATTATGCAATTTTTTTTCTTTATGTCCAGGGTCTAAACAAATGTGATTTGGATCATACTTTGCCCTGGAATGGATAATACTGTAAACCGTCCTCAGAAGCTTACCAGAGACATTATTCATGATAAGGTAGTGATGTTTACCCTCCATCTTTTTTTTGTTGTAGTATAGCTTATATTCTTTATTACCATAGCAGATTCTTTTGCACTACTTGTAATAAAATTAACATCAGACTTTTCTTTTGAAAGATCAATTCCATAAATTTGGTTCATGTGATTTTAATTTTATGAGGCTCCAAATTGAGTTGCTGAAACTATAATAATAGGTTTTTCCCTAAATACTCTCTTGCTTTAACTCAATAAATATGCTGTCCTTAATACGTTGCTTGGGTTTTACCTTGTTTCATACGAAAGATAATGCAGCATATGGAGTCTCTTGTTTATTCAATTAAGTTTAATTATTTTTCTCTTGACAAATCTAATGGTTTCATAAACGTAACCGTTAGGGCAAATAGTAAAAGACCAATGAACAGACATTACTTGTTGAACTAATATACAGATTACCAATAATTAAAACTTTAATGACATGACAAGACAAATTAGAATTTTGGTACTAATTGGATTATTTTCCATTCTCAGCGTAAAAGGATTTTCGCAATTAAGTATTTCATATTATTCATCCTCACTTTCAAAGATTGGATTAGGATACAATTTCAATGACAGATTTTGGAGTGAATTGAGATTATATAGTAACACGACTGTTGATGATATAACACCTGAATTAGTTATCTGTTACAATATTGTAAAAAAAGAAAGACATAATATTTACTTTGGATTAGGAGGTAATGTTAATTATTTCACCGGATTTGTTTTGCCAGTTGGAGTTCAATTCACCCCATTTGAGAAATTTGACAGATTTTCATTGCATATTGAATTACAACCGACACTTGACATAGAGAGTGATTTAATTATTCAAAGTTCTTGGGGATTAAGATACACATTTGGAAATAAAGATTAATAAACTACTTGCCCTAACACGAGGTACTATAAAAAATTGCCGAGACGGTAGATTATTCAAGGGTTGTAGCACGCTTCAACTTTTGTGCAACTTGACAGGAAATCGCCCGCAATCGTCAACTTTTCATACGGCCAAACGTTAGCTGTCAACTATGTGCCTTAACGAACAAACTACAACCTTTGTAATATCATATTCTAAATAATATGAAGTTTTATAATTACAAGAAATAAAAGAATACAATAGACAAAATATATCAAAATATGATAAAACCAAATCATATACTATATATACCTGACGGTGACAGGAGATTTTTACGCAAGAATGATCTTAAAATAGGAGATGTTTATAAAAAATCAGGTCAAAAATTAGTTACTATTATGGAATGGATGCATAGGGATTTCGATATTCCGTGTCTAACCCTTTATGCATTTGCAAAATACAACCTGGCAAGGAAGAAAGAAGAAGTTGAAGCGATAATAAAGGGAGGTATGGAATTTCTTAAAATACTTATTAATAATCCAATATTAGATGAAGTTGATGTTCATTTTGTTGGTGAGAAAGAATTAATATATCAGATATTACCAGACACAAAAAATTATATTGATAAAATTGAACGGAAAAATTCTGATAAACCTAAAAAAACAATTGTACTTTCTGCTTTCGATTCATATAAAGATTTGGAAAAGTCTATAATAAAATGTTGGGAAAATGGAATAAATAACCCAACTTATAGCCAGATTTTAGAAAATACTGCTATTCAGGTTCCTATTGATATTGTAATGAGAACTGCAGCAACAAATTTTGCCAGACTTTCTGGTGTTTTTATTGGTGCTGATCAGGCACGAATATATTCCCTGCCTCCACTAGCCCCGGAATTGGAAAAATTACATATACAGGAAGTGCTCAACAATTATTCCTCTGAACTTCAGAATTTAAAGGAGAATTTAGAATAGGATGAAAAACATTATGGATAACAAAAAAAATAAACTTAATAATGATGCTCAATTTATATTTGATAATTTTTTAGCATTATTGAAAAATATAAAAAATATCCGTGCGCTTTCATTGTCTGGCTCTTTGGCTACAAACCAATATGCAAAAGGAAGTGATATTGACTTATATGGCTATTCATTTGAATTAAACAACGCACATTTAAATGAAATAATAGAATATATATTGGAAAATAATACTGCAAATACTTATTCTGTTCAGATACAGCCATACGGATACCAGATAATTTTCGAGTATTTAAATACATGCTCTTATCCGTTAATGATAGATCTGCATTTGTTTTTTAATAAAAATGTGCTAATAACTCATCCAAGGAGCAGGGAATTTCTGATAAATATTAACGACAATTCCATTTTATTGTTTGGAAATGAATATTTTAATTCAAAAATTCAGCCCATAATAAATTTAGGCTTAAATGATAATGATTATGTCGCGATTGAAAAAGAAATTTTTAATGAGATTAAATATTTATCAATTATAATAAGAAAGAATTATCTGAAACATGATTTTTTAACCGCATCATATAGATTACTGAAACTTCTGGATAATCTACCACGCTATTATAATGCCCAAAACAAAATACGTTTTAGTGGATTTAATAGTTTTATGGATAATTACAAGACAAGTGAAGAGGTCATGCATTTATTGAAAAAACTAGGCAAATTCACAATATCTAATAACGAATCTTCTTTAAGACGTATGTATAATATTTGCAGGATGACTTATCTTAAATATACAGAAATTGAAATAGGAATTCTGCCTGCAATTGATAATAAAGTATCAAATAATGAATTATCAAGGTGAAAAAAGTACTTCTTGAATATTTTCGAAGCCTGGCACACCTGGTTAGATTACTTGAAGTTGGAAAAAATCTTGTTGATAAACGATATGAAGTATATCTTAATACTCCAGAAGGTACCTCAGATTATTTATTAAAAATGCTTGTTCCCAGGGAAATTAAAGTGATAAAATCAAAATATTATAAATATGATGAACCTGCTTTAAAGGATAGATTTATGTCGACATTAGATGCAAAAATCCAAGACGAACTCAAAGTTTTGGACTATTTAAAGCCAGATATAATAGTAAGTGATGATAATCCTGCTTCAAGAATTGTAAGCGAAATTAAAGGGATCACTCATATAGCGTTGATTAATTTCTATTTCCAAAATAATCGTGATTGGACATTTAGGTATCCGTCAAGTTCAATAATGAAAAATATTGCGCGATTAACTGGTAATATACCCGATTTATTGTTTTTTGGATATTATCTTGAAAAATTTGTAAATTCATGGGTAGAGCAATATATCTATAATACAAAAAAAAGTAAAAAGCAATTCCAAAAGTTTGATCTATGGCATGGAAGAGACAAAACTCTCATTTGTGATGAACCATCAATGTTTCCTCATACTGACAAAGAGTCAATTATGATCGGCCCTATATATTATAGCGGGAGTGGGCAAATTGAAACTTTTCACAATTACAACCGAAAAGTAATTTATCTTACAATTGGAGTTTCTGGTGTACAAGAAAGCCTTGTTAAGCTCTCCCGATATTTAATTGAGAATGGATTATATGTAATTGTGTCTACAGGTTACCAAGTCAGGAAAGAAGATTTTCCCAAATCAAAGTATTTATTTGTTGAAGATTGGCTTAATTCTGAGTCTGTTCTGGAAAAAGCTGATATCATGATTCATCAGGGTAGTTCATTGTCTTTCTATCAGACAATTATCCACCAGGTTCCTTCAATAGTAATACCTAAACATCCTGGGCATGAAATAATAGGAAGATATGTTGAAAATTCAGGAATTGGTGAAGTAATTGATTATTTTTCAATAAGAGAAAAAAAATTTTATAAGATATTAGAAAAAATATTAGAAAATGATTCATATAAATTAGCTCTTGTTAAGGAGTCCAAGAAAGTTAAACTTGGATATGGGGCAGAAAGAGCTGCGGAGCTCATTTCGGAATTACTTTGATTAAAAGATGTGCAGGTTTTTCATTTGATAATATTTTCTAAAATAACTTTTGAAAGCATAAATGAAAAAATTAATCACTATTATCCGACTAAATTTATTTTTCTTTAATTTTCATTCTGTATGGCCTATGGAATGGGCATTGTTTTTTTATTTCTAAAA
>JAFGBD010000060.1 GCA_016933335.1 Bacteroidales bacterium
AATTTCATGTTTAGCTATCTTTTTGATTCTGTTAAGCTTATTCGTTAAAAGTTTCCTCCTTAAAAAACTTATTTTATCAATAAATAAAATGCCTTCGAGATGATCATATTCATGCTGAAAGATTCTTGCCTTTATGCCGTCAAATTCTTCCTCGTGGAATTTTAACTGCCGATCCTGGTATCTGACTAATATTTTTTCCGGTCTGGTAACTTCTTCGTAAATATCAGGAAGACTCAGGCATCCTTCGCGGTATATTTTATTTTCACTGTCCGCCTCCAGTATTTCCGGATTAATGAACATACCTTCAAATCTTTCTATATTTAGGTCATTGTTAATAAGCGGTGAAGTATCAATTACGAAAACTCTTTTCAATAAATTTATCTGTGGTGCTGCCAGACCTATTCCTTCAGCTTTTTTAATTGTATAAAAAAGATCATCAGCAAACTTCTGAATATTATCTTCTTCAGTTACTTCTGCTGAATTCCTCCTGAGAACAGGGGAACCATAAAGGATTATTGGTACTTCCATAACGCAGGATTGCTTTTAAAATTTCTTCATAAGTTGTGTCGGCATTTTTTAAGAATATAAGAATTATTTTTTATACAAATAAAATGAACATATGTTCATTATGCAAATATTTTACTGTTTTTTATTTTGATGAAAGCAAGTTCTGTCCTTCCCACTGTATTTTACATTTAAAATTTAATACAAAGAAATGAACATATGTGCATTTAAGGGTTAAATTTGTAAATAATGAATATTTAAACCCGGTAACAATTGATATATTCAAAACAGAAGAAGATACAGAAAGATCATGAAACTCCCAACTAAGAATGGCAGAATTGAAGGTGTTAAGTTCAAAGATTTTCTTCCTGAACAGAATCAAAGAATAAAGTGATTTTATGGAAACAGTAATTTCTCATTCAGATTTTCTTACTAAAACCTCGGGAAAAAAGAGAGCATTTCTCCTGCTTTATAAACCTGATAATGATCAAAATATTTGTGCTTTTCAAAATATTGAAAATGCAATCGGGAAATCAGGTAAATCAGAATTTTTCTCCGCTGATGTATCAGTTGTGAAAGATATTCACCAGAATTATGGTGTAACAACAGTACCTTCTCTTCTTGTTTTTGAAAACAATAAACTTACCGGTATAATAAAGGGATGTCATGATAGCAGCTACTATAAAGCTTTGACTGAAAACACTCTATTTAAAGCCAGTAACAATGAAGATGCCAAATCTGCCAGGAGGGTTACGGTGTATTCCACACCTGCATGTTCCTGGTGTAATACATTAAAGACCTGGCTTCATAAGAATAATGTAAAATATTCTGAAATTGATATATCCAGAGATCAGAAAGCTGCAGAGGACCTTATCCGGCGTTCTGGTCAGCAGGGTGTCCCGCAGACAGATATAAATGGAAGTATCATTGTTGGATTTGATCAGCCAAAACTGAAGCAACTTCTTGGGATTCAATAACTATCATATATAAATATAAACTTTTATTATCATGAAAGAATTACAGCCAATAAACCAGCAGGTGATACTCAATATCACCGAACCAAAGAATGAACAGCGTACTTCATCGGGTATTATAATTCCTGATATGGCCAAGGAAAAACCAAAAGCAGCGCCCATAGCATGGATGGGAGTTATTGAGAATGCCGAAGTAAAACCCGGAGATGTAGTGTTGTATAAGCCATTTAGTGGTACAGAGATGGAGTTCGAAGGCAATAAATATCTCATATTGCCTTACGCTGATATTTATGCCAAAGTGGTTGAGACAGAGGAAATTTAGCTCTTTTAACTGATGTGAGCAGGAGCCTGTAACTCATTAACTGTTAATTTTAACTTCCGATTCTTCAAAAGAATTTTAAAATCAGTAAACTATGGAAAATAACTATTTGAGATTTGCATTTGCATTGAGCAATACCGGTAATTTTGAGGCAAAACACTTTGGTGAAGCCGATAAATATTTTATTTACGAATGGAACAATGATGCTTTTATTTTAATAAAGGAAGAAGTTAACTTGTTTAAAAATTTTGAAGAAGAACAATCTCACGGTTTAATGGAGAAGGGGAAGGCCATAATTAATCTTCTTGGAAATTTTGAGGTTAAGGTTTTGGTTTCAAAGCAATTCGGTAAAAACATACATATGGTTAACCATCATTTTATCCCTGTAATTGTGTATTCCGAAACGACCCATGAAGTTTTAAACGTACTTCAAAAACATTTAAGATGGATTAAGGATGAACTAATTAACAATCCGGGTAATTTCAGACTTTTTACCATAAAAAACGGCATCATGAAATCATCTATACCGGCTGATAATACATAAAATGCCGGTATCTCCTGTAATATCAAAACACAATTTTAATGTCTTCTTATGGCATGCAGGATTTCTTTGTCCCGGTAATATTAATCATATCAACATCAATCTTCTTTATTCGTAAAATAAACTATAAGAAATAATTTTCATGGAGGAAAAAATATATCCAGATTCCGGGGTCGAGCTTAATCCCTTCACCGCCAGAAATTACGATAAAGTCATGAATATCGGTTCCTTTGGAATGTACAGAGGTTTTATAAAAAAGGCAATAAGCAATATGGAGATTAAGCCTGATGATCAAATCCTTGATTTAGGCTGCGGAACAGGCAGAAATGCCAGCCTGATGCTTAAATACCTGGATGATAATGGCCATATTACCGGTTTAGACATCTCTGAGCACATGGAAAAACAATTCCGGCAGAAATTTACTGACGATAAAAGGGTTGATTTTATAAACACTCGTATAGATCATCCACTTAATGTCAACAAGATCTATGATAAAATTTTTATAAGCTTTGTAATTCATGGTTTCCCTCATGAAGTGAGGGATGCAGTTATCAGAAATGCATTTGAACATCTTAAAACAGGCGGTATTTTTTATATTCTTGATTTTGGTGAATTCGATATGGATAAAATGCCATGGTTTGACCGTTTCATTTTTGAAAAGATAGAATGTAAATATGCGTTTGATTATATAAAACGCGACTGGAAGGAAATACTGAAGGGTTATGGTTTTGAGAATTTCTCTGAGTATTTTTATTTAAAAAAGTATATAAGATTATTGAAAACCGTAAAACAATAATAAATGTCAAAAAGAATATTCTTATTATTGATTATTGACAGCTTAATAGTATATAGCATGAGTGGACAGGATAAAATTGAAAAAATAGTATATACTCCTATTGGTTTGTTTCACACGTCATTCACACCTGAAACAGGTGCTCCGCGCCAGGGTATATTAATGCCTGAAACCAAAGGGACTATTGAAATATTCCCTCAATATCGCAGCGCGTTACAAACACTGAGTTGGTTCGAATACATTATAGTGCTTTTCCATTTCAATGAAGTTGAACGATGGGAGCCAACAGTGAATCCACCTTCATCAACTGAAGAACATAACTTCGGATTATTCTCCACGCGCAGTCCCAAACGACCAAATCCCATAGGGTTTTCAATTATAAAACTTGAGAGAATAGAAAACGGCATATTATATATTTCAGGGATTGATACTTTTGACGGAACTCCGGTACTGGATATCAAACCATATCTTCCTTCTGTAGATTGTGTGAAAAGTATTCAGAATGAATATATGGAAAAAGAACTCGGTCATCACGATGAAGATTTCATCAACGACTCGACATTTTTTAAATAGACTCAAATATGACCTTTAAGAACCAGTATATGAATGAAGTAAGAAATGTTTCAGTATCTTTAAAATGCCATTTGAGATAAAATCAAAAGAATGAATTCTGAAACAGAATCATTAAAGGAAGAAGTTCTCAGGTGCACGAAATGTGAACTTGCAAAAACACGCAATCATGTCATCTTCGGAGAAGGTAACCTTAATGGCGGGATATTCATAATTGGGGAGGCCCCCGGTAGGGATGAAGATTTACAGGGGAGACCGTTTGTAGGCTTGTCAGGCCAGCTACTCGACAAGATACTGGCTGCCTGCGGGTTTACCCGGAGCGAACATGTGTTTATCAGCAACATTGTCAAATGCAGGCCGCCAGGAAACAGAGTGCCCACACCACATGAGGCAGCTGTATGCATGCCATGGCTATTAAAACAGATCGAACTGATAAACCCCAAAATATTGATATTGCTGGGGGCCACGGCATTAAAATACATGGCAGGACCCGAATACAGGATTACACGTGAACGTGGTAACTGGCTTAACCTGAATAGCAGGCTGGCCATGCCTGTATACCATCCTGCTGCCTTGCTGCGTGATCCTTCGTTAAAACGCGATACATGGGAAGACTTTAAAAAAATTGTTTATAAATATCGGGAGCTGGTAAATCCCAATCATTATTCGGCACACGTGTAATAAAATCAACTGCCCTATGTTGCTGCTATTTTTATATTATCCGTTCCCTCCGGATATTATAAATGCTGATAAAAAACAACAGGAAACAGGAAACAGCAAGAATAATAAAGTCGATGCCCATGGAAAGGAACCCGTTTCCTGAAATTGCATGGTGCAGGGTGTCAATTCCGTATGTGACAGGTAGAATATAGGAAAGTGGCCGGATAATCAGGGTTAGTAAAGAAACCGGGGTTTATTATAAGTCAAAGGTTCAAAATGGATTTCGTTAATATTTTTTTAGTGATGAGTTTTTTTGTTTTAAAACAAAGAGTTATTTCGTGTACCACTCTTTGTAAAGCTAAAAGCTCCTTATTAGTAAAAAACTTTATATGCCATAATAATAGCTGCAGCGAGAGTTGTAATTGCAAACAGAATTTTCAGCAATTTTGGTTTTGTTTTTATGGCAATACTGCCTCCGATAAGACCTCCGATAGCTCCGCCAATTGCCAGGGGAATGGCAATCCGGTAATCAAAATGTCCTGCAGCGGCATGTCCTATAAAACCGGATAATGCTGAAACGGCAACCAGCGTACTCGCTGTAGCAACAGCATTTTTCATTGGTACCCTGCATGCCAATACGAGTATCGGAACCATGAAGGAGCCTCCGGATATTCCTACCATTCCTGCTATAAATCCAAAAACTAATACCGTGGGTACAACGATTAAAAGATTAACAGTATAAGTAAGGGCCTTATCAAAAGATTTTATGTCACGATACTTCCAACCTGTTTTTATTGCTTCATCCGGATTCCCTTTAAAGGGTTTCAGGATTAAAATGGCAAGGAAGAATAGCAAAACAGACAAAATAAGTTTGAGCCATTTCCCTTCTATATAATCAGAAAAAAATCCTCCTGCAAGAGCAGATATCCCAATTAGAATGCCCATAAAAACAGCTAATTTCCATTCCACGAATTTTTTTCTTCCAAAAAGCAACATAGCAAAAAAAGCTGTTGAAAACAGGATAAACTGCACTGATGCAGCAGCAACATGCATTTCAATTCCCGCTAAAACCAATGCAATGATGAAGAAATTACCTCCGCCATGCCCTGTCATAACCATAAATACGGCAATAACTAATATAATCAGAGCTAATAACCAGATGTTCATTCGCTGATTGTTTTTTCTGATTCGTTCATAATTATAAATTTATTTAGCCTGATTTATCACTTTATTGGTACAAACCATAAATTCCAGTACACAAGGTATTTTCAGGGTGTAAAACACATTATTATTTATTTTTTCACCGTCAATTATTTTATGCCTTTTTAAAACATCAAGATGCCTTGACATGGTTGAAATATCTATTTCCACAATATTCGAAAGTTCCTGAACTCCATGTTTTTGTTTTTGAAGCTGATGTATAATGAACAATCGGATTGGATGCGCCATAGCCTTGAAAACAGAGGCTTCAAGCTGATACGTTTTAATGATTTCCTGATTCATAGTGTTTGTCTAATTGGCCAAATTGACAACAAACATAGAAAATCTTTATAATATGGCTATAACTGAACCTTTTGACAGGTACTCTGCTGAATATGATAATTGGTTTGAAAGTAATAAATATGCTTTCCAGTCTGAGTTAAATGCAATAAAAAAGGCATTCCCCCCCCTCATACAACTGATTTTATTGAGATTGGTGTCGGGAGTGGTATTTTTGCCGAACCGCTTGGCATTAAAGAGGGTATTGAACCTTCAAAAACTATGACCGAGAAAGCTGAAAAGAGGGGCATTAAGTTTATAGACACTGTTGCTGAAAAGCTCACATATTCAGATAATAGTAAAAATGGTGCATTTATGATTGCAACAATCAGTTATGTTGATAATCTTCATAAATCTTTACAGGAAGTAAACCGTATTTTAAAAGAGGGCGGTTTGTAGTTAGTACCATAAATTTTTTAACATCTTTTATATTGACTATCTGCCTCCCCTGCCTCTTCCGCCACCCATTCCTCTTCCCATTCCACCGCCCATTCCTCTTCCCATTCCGCCACCCATTCCACTTCCCTGTCCTTTTCCCGTGCCTCTTTCTCTTCCCATTCCTCTTCTACTGTCATCCCTTTGCCCTGATCCGTGCCCCGCTCCAGTTCCACTACCTTCTCCACGTTGGTCATCGCCATCATTATTGCCTGCTTTGCGAGCTGAAT
>JAFGBD010000009.1 GCA_016933335.1 Bacteroidales bacterium
GATATCGGTTATTCTATTAATACTTTTAATTCATTGATTCTCTTCAAATCCTCCAAAAACCGGTTCGAACTACGCGCAGCGATCTCATGAGCAAGCTAATGGGTACGGGATGTGGGAGCGAATATTTCAGCTCGCTGAGGTTCACAAAAAAGAGGCTGCTCTCAGTTTTTGATGCAGCCTCTTGGGGAAGTATGAGTGTTATGCAGGTTTATTTTGTTTCTTATAATGAAATATCTCAGTTATTGAAATAAAAACAATTACCGGTATTCCGGTTCCGGGTGTAAGGAGGACGCCCGTAAAGGGCAATGACTGGCATTTAAATAATATACCAATGATTGAGCCTGTTATAATTGTTAACTGGCAGCAACGGATTATTTCTTCTTCTTAATGATCAGATTAAGCAGGAACAGAATAATAATAGCCCCGACAGCACCTGTGATGATGGCACCAATCCATCCGGTACCAAGATTAATACCAATCTTTCCCAGAAGCCAGTAACCAAGTATACCTCCAATGATACCAACAATTAGATTCCCGAGTAAGCCCAGGCCGCTTCCTTTATAGATCACGCTGCCCAGCCAGCCGGCTATTGCGCCAATGATAAGAGTTCCGATGATTTCCATTTTTTTAGTTTTAGGTGATTAATAAAATATTTATAAGTCACTAATTTACCAATTAATCATATTAAATCAATTTTTAACTGAATTTATTTTTTTGATCCCCATATCCCGGTTTTTACCTTACAACCACAAAATGCAGTTGTCGTAGTTTTTTCAGGAAGGTGGCTTCAGATTCTGAAGGTCCGGCAAAGGTTGCCTTCCTCCATGCTGCGTTCACAAGCAGGATGACAAATACTGCTATCGGGAAGCGTTTAAAATAGAATTTTCTCCTTTATTTAACCTTTCTTTTAAGCCATTTGCGGGGAACCGGTACGATGCAGATATTCATCGACCGACCGTCTTTTGATAGCATTGCCGATTGAATCAGTATTCTTGTCCCATCAGGGCTGAATGTGGGGTGCACATGGTCTTCTGCTGTCTTTTTATGGCCTGTTGTAAGCAATATCATTTCATGGGTATACCGGTCAACCAGATAAAGATTCCTGGCAAAATCATCCCCGGTCACGAACCGGCCGTCAGATGATCCGCTGACATGCCAGAAACCGCTTCCTTCAGGTATTTGTCCGGCAATAATCATTTCTCGGGTTCTGATATTGACAATTCCAAGTCCTGTAGGTTTTTCACGTGTTCCGCATAATCCCCATTCCGATTCCTGTCCCGGATTGCTTTCTTTTTCAAAAGTGTCCACAGGTTCATGTTTTACAGAAAAATCTGAAATGTTACGATGCCCCATGATTGCAAATGCAACTTCTTCCGGTCCGATAACAGCTTCATGTGTAACCCATTCGTATGGTGCTTCAGGATAAAGTGGCCTGAGTTCCGTCCCGTCAGCATTAACAATCCATGTGCGTTGGGGTGCTTTGCCCCCTGTTTCCCAGCAAAAAATAATTTGTCCCGGAATCCACGGATTGCTTTGAATGTGTCCAACCTGAAAGGGGACGGAAATAACATATTTTATTTCACCGGTATGGATATTCATACCGGCAATACCACCAGGTCCGGCTCCCATTTTTCGGGGACCATATGAAGATTCGATAACGATTCCTTCCGGCAGATGTCTTTTGGCTTCTGCGCGGCCAACCCGAAACCAGATCCATTCTTCTCCACCATCCATTGCCATGTCTGCAACTGCACCCATTTCAGGTGGGGTAATGCCACATATCCTCTGGTAACCTGTTGAGGGTTTTAATGTATATGCTTTGCTATCGTTGAACAATGAAGCCAGATCAACCTCAATAACTTCAAGCGAACCTTCCGGTATCTTTTTTGACGGGTGTCTCATAAAATACAGTTTCATTGATTTCCTTGCAACAATCAGCATGCCCTGGTAACCTCCTTCGGTTACCTGTACCATTTCACCTGATTTTTCATTCACGGCCATTGCCTCTCCCTTTACCCTGTTCGATCTGAGTACAATCCATTTCCCGTCGGCCGTCCACTGATTATGTGTCGGATAGATTTTATAATCACCCGCTGCAGTACTGGTCAGAAAAATAAGTTTTGTCCCCGTCACAGGATCTTTTACTACTTTCCGCTCTGAAGGATATCGACTGCCAATTTGTGCCCTGATGGTAAAACACACCACAAGGCTTATAAATACGATCACGATAAAAACTGTTTTCTTGTTTTTCATCCTGCATTAAGCTTTGCAACAAATAAATGTGCTTTGTTTCCTGTAAAGCTCATCCGGAAGCCAGAATCCCGGATCAGCTTCTTAAATGAATACCTCAAAATTTTATTTAATAATATTGAATTTTCCGGTGTAACTGTTATAATTTGTGTTCAGCTGAATCAGGTATATTCCGTTTTTAAGTCCAGGTATCTCAATCCTGGTCCTGTTCATATTGATACTGTTTAGGGTCATTACCTTGCTTCCGTCAATTCTATAAATTGACAGATTGTCAATGTTTTCCGTTTGATCAATTAGCTTGATTTCGATATGATTACCGGCGGGAACCGGGAACAGGTCAAACATGTTTTGATATTCGTTGATTTTTGCTGCATCAATAGCAGACACAGACGGAAGTGAGTCACAGTCTGCGCTTGCAACACTCTCTCCTGAAGTCAGGGAAATAACTTCAAGATAATCGATATTAGGCAGTCCGGAACTGCCGGCAGCTTCCAGGGCTATCTTTTTAAGTCCTGCTGTGATGTTAACGGCAGTCATTGCTGCTTCATCCCAGTTGGTCCATTCACCGGTATTTCCAAAGCCCACATTACCGATAAGTGTATCGTTTATATAAAGTATGCCGGGTCTGACCGAGGTTGCAGCGTATTTCCATATCAGTTTATAATCTCCTGTTTCCGGTATATTTAATGCCCATACAATTTGCACTCCCTGTACATTGTCAGTATTGGCAAATCCTGATCCGGTATGGCCCGGGTGATTGCTTTCAATATAACCAATACCGTTTGCAAAACCGCAGAAACCTGTCTCGTTCTCCTGCATTATACAGATCGATCCGACTTCTGAACGTACAGCTTCCGAGACGGTTTCTTTTGACGTATTGTCATATGCTATGGCTGTCATCTCATAGATTCCAATTTCAGGATTCGCTATTTTAATTGTGTATGGACTTTCGGAAACCGAGGCAAACCATACTTTGTTTATAAAGAAAGCCACACTATCGATTGAACCGTCAGTATCGAATGCCTTTGCTGTAACTGTGATGGTATCGTCAAGCTGGAAGATTGAATTATTTACAGGACTTGTAATAGCAATATGAGGATGACCTTCATCCACTGAGAAGGTAACCGGGCCTGAAATCATCAGGTTACCGTTTTTGTCAAAAGCCGAGGCTTTTAGTGTATGTTCACCGGTTTTCAGATCCGGGATAAATGCCATGTATGGCGGGAACAGTAATGTGTCCAGTATTATTGAGTCATTGTCATACAGTATGATTGTCTGATTGGTATCTGCAAGGCTGACAGCACGGACAATCACGTTAAGGTCCAGCCCGAGGTTCAGCTCATAGCCTTCTTTTGGAGATCTGATATTAATAACAGGAGAACTGTCAGCTTCCATAACCTTAATATCAGGAACCGGGGGTGTCTGCATGTCGTGCCCGATAAAAAAGCCCGGGTGGGGAGGCTGATTATAGGCTACGTTTTGCCATACGAGTGCCTGTCTGTATACCGGGTCCTGCAATAAGGTATATATACCGTAAGGGGTGGGAATTGTCGTTGTATATATTCTTAAAGACTGGTTATCAGTGGTTCTGAAAATCACTTCTTCTCTCCAGTCTCCCAGTATGTCTCCACTTAATGCAGGAGTCGACTTTGTGCCATTATTGGAGGTACAACCATCAGCAACCAGTAATGGTTCAGTAACACCCCATTTTGATACCTTGTTCCCGTCAAGCATTTCACGTAAAAGATCACCATCCCACCATGCAGCGAAGTTAATTGGAGGCAGAAGATTGCTTATAATATCTCCGTTGCTGTTATAAACACTGAGGCCTGAGGCCCAGAACTCATTTCCGGGATGATCTGCAGTTATATCTGCTGTCATTGCACGCCCGATATCGCCTCTTGCCATTACACTCAGCAAGATTTCACCTGTGGCAGCGTCCCTTGCATGAACAGCCGGATTTGTAACACCGTCATGTACACGGCCTGCAGTTTCACTGGGCATATAAAATTCCAGTCCGGGACGGGAAGGTATCAAATCACCCAGATGTGTGGCATCACCGTGATTAAACCTGGTATTATATAAAGGTGTTCCGTCGTCATCAAAAGCCATGGCCCCATATATGATTTCATCTTTGCCGTCGTAATCTACATCGCCAACTGCAATGCTGTGAGCTCCCTGTTCTTCATATTGTTTCAAAGCAGCCTGATCGTCTTCGGTATCAAATGCCCATCTTTTTACAAGCTGGCCGTTTATGAAATCCCAGGCTGTTAAAGTGGTCCTGTCATAATATCCCCGGCACATCACAAGGCTTGGTATGGTGTCGTAATATGCAACGCAGGCAAGAAACCTGTCGACACGGTTCCCGTCCGTGTCTCCCCAGGTGTAAAGGGGATATGGCTCTGCTCTTAAAGGTATGTAATCAACGGTTGACAGCTCTTTTCCTGTCATGCCTTCAAATACAGTTAAGTATTCGGGACCTGAAAGAATAAATCCGCCGGCATTACGATAATCTGCGGCATCATCATCTGTTGCTGCTGGTCCGTTGCTCAGAAAGGTCCCGGTTCCATCTGTGGTTCCGGGAGCGGTTTTGCATGCTACCTCTGCTTTGCCATCACCATTGAGATCGTATACCATGAATTGGGTATAATGGGCACCACCCCTGATATTAATTCCCAGGTTAATGCTCCATAGAAAAGTACCATTCATATTGTAAGCGTGCAAAAATACAGGATCTGTGTAACCCGAATGCGCATTGTCATGTGTTGTTCTTTCCATTTTGATGATGATTTCATACTCACCATCTCCGTTCAGGTCGGCAACACTGGCATCATTCGGAGTATAACCATCAGGGGTTCGTAGAGGAATGGTAATAAAGTTGTTTTCCCATACAGTCACAGGAGTGGATATTTCCGATCTTTCACCGTTTCTTAATGTTTCCAGGTAATAGATATTGCCGGTGGTTCCGCCGGAGTCAATAAGGTTAGATATTCCCGAAACAGGAGTTTGGGTTATAGGTGTGCCGTTCCTGTATATATTGAACTCAATATTTCCTGTATCCGCAGCAAACAGCCTCCAGCTTAAAAAAACCTGCTCTGAGCTTTTCACCGCAACCAGTCCGCGAGTCAGGAACTCCATTCTCCTCTGGCTAAAAGTGTCGAAAGAAAAAAACTGGAAGATCATAAGGAATATCATAAACAGATTTCCGGCTGTTCTTACTGATCTTACTGATCCCAACCCTCTTTTCAATTGTAACTCTTGTTCATTTGATCCGGCTCTTTTTCTGATTGTTTCCATCATTGTTTCATTGATTTTTCATTTTTTGTCTCTGATAATTAACAGGAATATTGATTCTTATTGTTTTATCCTTATAATGGCCGCAGTATCTTACACTCTGGTTATTCTGGCATACCCGGAGACAGCAAAAAATAGTTCAGTCTTTTACTTTCCTGCACAGATATTTCAAATTGATGGTATTGTAATTTTTATTGAAATTCATGAAGTATCAAAGTTAGTCTTTATGTTTAATCTGCTGACATTCCCGGACAGGTTTTTGAAAAAAGAATTGAATTTCTTAAAGCAGGATGCTTCTTCCAGGTAAAGTTGCGGCTAAATAATGAACCTGTCTTATTATTGGATTAAAAAGTCATATTGGCTGAGATCCTATAATTTAATTATAAAAATTTTTAATTTTAATCAGATATATACAGGAGGTATTTTTAACGATCTGTCATTTATTAAAAGCGAGGCTTATAATGTATAAATCTTTATTTGTAATTGTATTATTTCTATCGTGTTTATTATGCAGGACAGACGCACAATTCGGTCCCAACAGGCCTGGAAAAGTCAGATTATATGATATGAGCTGGAGGGATGTCTGTATAGTACCAGACAGTACCACCGGTTATTATTACATGGTCGGTCCGGCAGGAAAAACCGTATTATTATACAGGAGCAGGGATCTCATTAACTGGGAGGATCCGCTTACGATATTTGAAATTCCTGAGGGTTTCTGGGGAAACATCGAAATCTTAAATATTTGGGCACCTGAACTTCATTATTATAAAGGGAAATATTACCTGTTCCTGACATTTAATACCGGTCATGAATTTGCTGAGCAATGGCCCAACTGGAGGCCAAGAGTTGCAAGAGGATCTCAGATCCTTGTAAGTGATTCACTGAAAGGACCTTATAAATCCTTTCAAGACCATTCGACACTGCCAGTTGATATGATGACCCTCGATGCTACCTTATGGGTAGAGGATGGAAAACCATATATTGTCTATGCTCATGAATGGGTGCAAATATCAAACGGTACCATTGAGTATATGCCATTGAAAGATGATCTTTCAGAGACAATTGGTGAACCGGTATTAATGTTCAGGGGAAATGCCGGCCCTTGGGTTCTGGCTTCCAAAACAGAAGGCTGCTTTGTAACAGATGGTCCTTACATGTGGAGAAATAAAACAGGAAGGTTATTGATGATTTGGGCCAGCTACGGTGAAGGTGGTTATACCGAAGGAGTTGCTTTCTCCGAATCGGGCAAGCTGTCAGGTCCCTGGTTGCAGCAGGCTGAGCCCATATATACAAACGACGGTGGACACGGGATGCTTTTTAAAACCTTTGACGGAAAACTGATGATGGTGCTCCATTCGCCAAACAACCGTGAATCTCGGCCGCATATATTTGAGATGGAAGACACTGGAGATGCACTCAGGATTAAGAATGAATTGTGAATTTTATGCCGTGCGGTACAGCCCTGAGGCCGGATGGTTTGGATACCGGGGAACCAAAATATAAAAAGACTGGAGAAACAGAACGAAAGGTATGGGTATCGGAAATTTTTATAAATCAGAAAGAACATTTTAAATGGAATATTTGAGGATTGCACTGTTAATACTTGCTTATACCATTGGTATTGCAACCATTGTTGTACAAATCATATGTTATTTGAAACAGATCGAGTATATAGAAACCATTTTGTTTTCTGCTTCATTTTTATTGCTTATTCTGATGAGTACATTACAGGAATTCGGATTATTTGCAAATAATGATACAACCAGCAGAAGTACCCTGTTGTCATCAGTATTATTGATTGTTTTTTCAACTACAATTCCTGTTAACATACACAAAGAAAGAATCATCCGGTATCCCGTGATTAAGAGTGGCCTGTTTCTGATTACAGCTCTGATCCTTTGTCTGATCGTCATATCTCTGCATCTGAAAGGAGAATTAAAGGAAACTAACATTATCATATCTGTTTACCTGAGTGTTGCTATACTCTATTCCATGTTTACTGTTCTGATGAGCAAGCCATCGGTGCTTATCAGGGGCAGGGAAAAACAGGAAAGGTTTGTAGCTTTGGTAATCATTATCTCGGTCGTGTTAAGCATGCCTTTTCTTGTGTTTGTATACAGGAATGATCTCTGGATGAATTATTTGTTATATAGTCCTTATTTCCTGTCTGCTATTTGTATATTTCTTTGTCTATTCAAATTACCGGACGACATCAGGAGGCTTTTTCTTTTTTCGGTCAGAAGCGAGATCGAAACAACAAAACTGGATAACTATCAGATAACATCGCGTGAAACCGAGGTTTTAAAATTGCTTGTTCAGGGCAAAAGTTATAAAGAGATCGGCGACGCACTCTTTATATCCATACCCACCGTTAAGACCCATGTTACAAATATCTACCAGAAGCTGAAGGTTAAAAACAAAGTGGAGCTCGCCAACCTGCTTAAATAGCTGCCACTGATGAGAATTAGACAATTACAGCGCTCTCATACTTTCGGATGATTTGCATCCAGATGATTGAAATCAACCTTTTTCCTGATTGTATTGCAGAAATTTGAAATGTAGTTTTGCGGTTAAAAAAATCATGAAAACAATCTTGTTTATTTTACCATTTATGATGATGTCTGCAAATAATTATTCACAGCCAGCTATCGAAAAAACCAGAAAAAAGATTTTCAGCAGTTTTGAAAAAATGGCGATGCGTAATAAAAAGATCGGTTCGTCAATGCTGCTGATCCATTCCGATAATCTTGGTATTCATTGGAAAACATCTGTAGATAAAGATCCTGTTGCTGATGTTTATCCTGATCAGCCTTACCATTTTGCAAGTATTGGAAAAACCATCACATCAGTGGCGATTGCCATTCTCTATGAAAAAGGCATGATTGATTTTGATGAACTCATCAGCCGGTATCTGGATGAGGATATTGTCAACGGTTTACATATTTATGAAGGAAGAAACTATTCAGGGGAAATCAGGGTGAAACACCTGCTGAATCATACGTCAGGGCTTGCCGATTACTATACAGACAAGACAGATGATAAAGTCAGTGTCATGGATTTGATGATCAAAGATCCTGATTATTTCTGGACGCCGGTTGAAACCATTCACTGGACCAAAAATAATCTGAAACCGTTTAATACACCCGGAAAAGGTTTCCATTATTCCGATACAAATTACCAGCTTTTGGGATTGATCATCGAAAGCATCACCGGGCGATCCATGCATGAAGTTCTGAGCGAATATATATTTGATCCGCTTGGAATGAATGATACATACCAGCTTTTTTATTCGGAGCCAAGAAATAAAAATCCCCAGCCGATGGTTAACCTTTACCATGACAGCCTTAATCTTTCTAAATCAAGAAGTATTAGTCTGGACTGGGCAGGCGGAGGGATTGTTTCAACTTCAGAGGATATGTTGAAATTTATCAAAGCAATCAGGCAACATACAATTATCAGCGAGGAGACTTTTGGGCTGATGAAAGACTGGGCCAGGATGGGCCCCGGATTATATTATGGTTACGGATTGATGAATTTCCGGTTCATACTCACACCAGAGAAATATGATATCTGGGGTAATTCAGGATCAATAGGGGCTTTCATGTATTACAACCCGGCCATGGATATCTATATGATTGGAAGCTTTCATAAGCTGAATTTTCATGCGCCACCGGTAATATTTATTGTAAGGACTTTAAGAAAATTCAGTAAACTGTGTCGCAACGGGATTGAATGACAGGATGGTAAAATGATTGTACAGGGAGGTATAAAAACACAAATGGGAACTATTCGTATAGAGTAGTTCCCATTCCACTTTAGTATACCGTAGTTTACTATAGTGCCAGGTTACTGTTATTGTGGTCGGTTATTATTACCCGCGTTAAGTCTGTAATAACAACCCGTGGCTTTCCGGTATTGCCTGTTACAGCAATGCCTTCCGGCTGCCCTTTTGATACCCCCGAAGGAATACTTTCCGGGACGAAGCGTCTTTTGAAACTTCTCCGATTAATTTTTCCGAAGAATTATTGATCTTTGAAGTGAAATGCCTCCGGTCGAAACCGGATTTATTTCCGGAATAACTTTCAAAAACCGAAATTTAATCAGGTTATTCCGTTCTGAGACTCAACCTTTGAAAGAACAACTGGCGGCTTTCTCTGGTTTACCGGATTTAAAGACGAATCTTTATTTCCGGACTTCGGCATCTGTGATGCGGGATCCGAAGATCCGCTGAATTGATTCCGGCTTCAGTTAAGAAGCTTTCCTCGTTTCCACATCGCAGGTGCAACCTTTTATCGCTCACCTGGTAGAACAAATATACAACATGTATGTATTGGATGATCGTTTTCGGGTAATTATATTTAAACGCAGTTTGCACATGAGTTATCAACAATTGTTAATAACACGCAAGGTCTTTAATATAAAGTCATTTGGTGAGGGTGTCTCTTGCAACAATTGAGAAAGTATGGGCAAATGGTGTTTCAGAAAAACGGGTCTGGTTAAAAGCCTGAAGGGAGATTCCGGACAAAATCAATGGAACGATGACTTTTACCATATTATGAATTTTGCAAAGATTTGATAGCATGATCATAGTGATGAGATGATTATATTGATAATGGATATAAATTTAAATAAAGCCTTCAACCTGCCTTAATGAAACTGAAATGAAAATCAAGTTACCTGGCGGTATTGAAAGAACCCATTTAGAAAAACCCCCGAATTCTCTTGAATTCAGATAAAGACCTAATAAATTCAATAATTTATTTGTTTACATAAAAAAAGTTAATACTTTTGCGTGCCAAAAAAATATATATTATTTAATCCATTTATTAACATGATGAATCAATACGAGACCGTTTTCATTGCAACTCCCGTTTTGTCTGAGAACCAGATGAAGGAAGCGGTTGAAAAATTCAAGAAAATCATTACCGGCAAGGGCGGAGAGATTATCAACGAAGAGAACTGGGGCCTGAGAAAACTGGCTTACCCCATTCAGAAAAAATCTACAGGATTTTATTACCTGATTGAGTTCAGGGCAGAAAGCAAGCTTATTCAAAGTCTTGAGGTTGAGTACAGGCGTGATGAGCGCATTATTCGCTTTCTTACAGTGAAACTCGATAAGTACGCTGTTGAGTACAGTGAAAAAAGGAAAAGTAAAGTAGAAACAGAGGAAGAAATAAAGGAGGATTAAACCATGGCACAGAATCCAAATGAAATCAGATATTTAACGCCTCCAACAGTTGAGATTAAAAAGAAAAAATTCTGCCGTTTCAGAAAGAACCGGATAAAGTATATCGATTATAAAGATCCTGAATTTCTGAAAAAGTTTCTGAATGAACAGGGTAAAATACTTCCAAGACGGGTAACTGGTACATCACTTAAATTTCAACGAAAAATTGCTACTGCAGTTAAGCGTGCCAGGCATATCGCTTTGTTGCCTTATGTTACTGATTTATTGAAATAAACAGGAGGAATCAATCATGGAAATTATTTTAAAGCAGGATATTGCCAATCTGGGTTATAAGGATGATATTGTCAGGGTGAAAGACGGTTATGCCAGAAATTATTTGATCCCCAAAGGTTTAGCTGTTAATGCAACTTCCTCTGAAAGGAAAAAGCATGCCGAAAACATAAAACAGAGGGCACATAAGGAAGCCAAATTAAAGGAAGAAGCCCTTGAAATTGCTGAAAAGCTAAAGACAATCGCACTGACCATAGGTGCCAAAACAAGCTCAAAAGGTAAGATTTTTGGTTCGGTGAATACCATCCAGGTTGCTGAGGCACTTAAGGAGAAGGGATTTGAAATAGACAGAAAGAGTATCACCTTCAGGGAAGAAATCATTAAAGAAGTTGGTAAATACACTGCAGATATAAAACTGCATAAAGAAGTAACAGTCGAAATACCTTTTGAGATTGTTTCTGAATAGTCTGCCTATTTAACAGCAATCGCTTCTATTTCTATCAGCACATCTTTTGGAAGCCTTGCTACTTCGAATGCTGCCCTGGCGGGTGGATTTTCTTTAAAAAAATCTCCGTATACTTCATTCATGGCCTGAAAATCGTTCAGGTCCTTTAGCATACATGTGCATTTGATTACATCGCTGATCAGATAGTCAGCTTCATTCAGAATGGCTTCCATGTTCTTTAAAACCTGCTTTGTCTGCTCTCTGATGTCTCTTGCCGTAATAGTGCCGGAAACCGGATCTATTGGAACCTGGCCACTGATAAACAGCATGCCGTTTGTTTCAGCAGCCTGGCTGTATGGGCCAATTGCTTCAGGCGCGTTTTGCGTTTGTATAATTCTTTTCATTTTTATCATTCTTTGGTATATCCGTTATTCTAAAATTATGGCATTTTCAGTGATTATATTAAATGCTTCTGTAAAAGATGTCAGCCCATGATATATTGTTACAGATTATCCCACCAGCTTTTTCTCTTGTCCCATTTAAGATCACGCAGCATGGCTGATTTTGCATTGATGGTGAATACATAGCTCTTGCGCGGACCAAAAGGCACGGCACTCATTTGCATGGTCCAGCAATGCAGATCACGGGAAATCGAAATATTGGTTATGGTAACTTCTTTGTTTACCAGATCATACCCGGTTCTTCCTCCGATTTTCCATTTTTTTGTAAGGCTTAAATCGCCTGACAGGTCAATGGTATGTGAAATGGTTTTGGTATTTCTCGGTTTATTATAGGACCAGGAATAGTTGATTCTTAAGCTCCAGGGTATATCAAAATCAACATAATCCCCGAATACTTCACTTTCATCGTCATAATCTGTAGTCTGCGTTTGTTCTTTATCAGAAGTCTCTCCTGTGGTTTCGGATTTTTTACCCTGACCGGACTGAAATGCAGTGCCGATATTAATATTGAAGCGGGTTAGTCTTACCAGCTTACGGGTCTCTTTGAAATGAGACCTGTTGTATTTATTGCCTGCCTCGTCCAGGGCATACGGACTGAATGAACCTCCAAAAGTCACATTGATTCTGTTATTTAATAATCTTGTTGCCCCGTTCATTGAGATATCATTCCAGCGCAGGGTATCCACGAACGGGTTATATGAGCTGCTGAAGTTCAGGTTATCCAGGATTGACACCTTTTTTGGTTCCCCGGTGGTGTCATTTTTTGATAATACTTTCATTTCCAGGTTATTGTTGAGACTGAGACTTATTGCTCCGACACTTCCCCTGGCCACAGGGGTACCATATAAATATCCTTCAAACATTGAATAGGTCTTTTCTGATACACGACCCATTGATCTGGGATACCTGATTGTGTGGTAATAATTGGGCATGAGACTGCTCACGTCTGGTGAGAAACTGAAACCGGCAGACGGACTGATAACATGCCTTACTGCCCTGATGTATGAGTTGGGCCTGGTAGACTGAAACATTCCGTATATTTTCGGATTGGCTGAAATACTGATGGAGGAATTGATGGCATGAGCATATCTGAGCCCGTAAATGGTGTCTGTCTGAACATATGATTCCGGGCTGTTTGTAAACAGGATGGAATCAGGGAAACTCTTTTCTATGTGACTTGTATAGGCTACCCCTTTATAGCTTAAACTTGGTGTGATGCTGATAAAATTCAGCAACCGGATATTTGCCATTGATACCGGAATATTATGGTAGAAACCGTTCTGCATATTCTTGAGCGTCAGGTCTTTTAAGATTGTGGAGTCGGTTGTGGCTATTTTGTTCTGTATTCCTGCATCATAACTTAGCTGAATGTTTTCAAACCACCTGGGCTTTCCTGACATGTTTTTGCTTCTGAAAGGATAGAACCTGTTAACTTTAAAAGAAGCATTGGGCAGATTGAGATTTACATTACCGCTGATGTTATCCTGGGTGTGAGTTGCAGTGACATTCAGTGCAAACATGGAGCCCCATCGTTTGCTGTACAAGATGCTGGAGCTTTGATTGTTTCTCAGGTAATTCTCCAGATCATAGCTGTAATTCTTGCTGTAGGTAGCTTTGGATATATTTACATTGGCACTGAATGTACGGGTCGGATTGGCTTTAGGGGACTGTGTATGTCGCCAGACAATTGAATAATCGTTATAAGGCCTGTAGTCAAAATCATCCTTTATCCTGTTCCAGTAATATTTGAAGTCAAACCCGCCGCTGAAGTGGTACTTCCAGTTATAACTGGATTTTGCAATGATTCCTATGGTTCCTCTTAAATAAACATCTGCCTGTAGAACCAAATCCATGTAATCGCTGAAAGGAATGTACAATCCTCCCTGCTTGAGAAAGAAACCCCGCGTCCGCTCTTCGCCGTATGAAGGGAAAAGGATGCCTGCAGAACGCCGTTTGGAATTCGGGAAAAATCCGAAAGGCAGTATCAGGGGCAGAGGAATGTCTTCCATGACAAAATATGCCGGACCGCTGACTATTTTATCATCAGGTATGGCAATGGCTTTTGTCAGTCCGATATAAAAATGGGGATGTTCGGCATTACATGTTGTATATTTTCCGTTCTTGATGTGAATGTGCCCGTTTGACAATCGCTTGGTTATATGGCTGTGCAGGTATCCTTCTCCCTGTTCGGTTACAATATTTTTAATCAATCCTTTTTTTGTCTTAAAATTGTATCTGATGGTGTCCGACTCAAATGTTTCATCTCCTTTTTTGAAGACAGGTTTGCCTGTGACAGAGCCTGAAGTATCAGTCAGACTCATGGCTGTTACCTCACTGTTGTTCATATCGAATTCCATAAAGTCAGCTTTAAGCTCAATGTCTTCATAATATACCTGTGCTTCACCATACAGATAAAGTTTCCGCTTTACAACAGCAGTAATCATGGAATCACGAGAACTGTATCTGACCTGAGATTCAAGAGTCTGTTTTTTGGATTTTGTTTTGGGAACCATTCCGGTTGTATCATGCTGAATGGTATCGCTGATTAAAACAGTATCAGGAAATAATTTATCAACAGTTGTATCTGCCTTTATTTCCAATTCCTGGGAATTTACTGACAGGATTAATCCAGTAAAAACATAAAATACTATTTGAAATTTTAATAAGTTAGAAAACAATTTTAGTACTATTTTTGTAGCGTGTCATTTATGAAAAAGCTGTAAAACTAATAAAATAACGTCATTTTAAATGTATAAAAAATATATAAGTAATTATCCAGTAAAACGAAAATTAAGCCTGATTCTTATATATTTATTCATTTCTTTTCAGCTGTTCGGACAGGTTAACAATTATGACGATTACTGCCTGAAAACCGTTGTGATTGATCCGGGACACGGGGGTAAAGATCCGGGATCAATGGGTGATTTTGCCTGTGAAAAGGATATCGTTCTGAACATTGCACTGAAGCTTGGGAATTACATCGAAACAAAACTGGAAGATGTCAGGGTTGTTTACACCCGTACAACAGATGAGTTTGTTCCATTGTATAAACGGGCGGAAATTGCCAACAACAGCAAGGCTGATGTTTTTCTTTCGATACATGCCAACGGGCTTTCCAAAAGGAATGTGAAGGGTACCGAGACGCTGGTTCTGGGATTACACAGAGCAGAAGAAAATTTTGAAGTGGCAAAAAGAGAGAATTCTGTCATCGAGATGGAGGAAGACTATACAACCAGGTACGCAGGTTTTGATCCCGATTTGCCGGAATCTTACATCATGCTGACGCTGATGCAGAGTGTATATTTTGACCATAGCATCAACCTGGCCAAGTTTATCCAGGATCAGTTTCGTGATCGTGCCAGGAGAATAGACAGGGGGGTCAAGCAGCAGGGATTGCTTGTACTGGCGCAAACCTCAATGCCTGGAGTTCTGATTGAAACAGGATTTGTCACCAATCCGGAAGAAGAAAAATACCTGATGACAGAAGAAGGTCAGGATTATATTGCATCAGCGATATTTCGTGCATTTCGTGATTACAAGCAATCCATTGAATCCCGTACCATTTTTACCCGTATCAATGCTGATACCAGGTCAGATACACTTACTTCTGATAAGGATGGCTCCAATGTTTTCCCGGATCCACCTGTCACTGATGATACGGCTGTTACATCTGAAAAAGACCATTACATAAATTACAGCCTGACAGAGCCTCAGGCAAAATACAATGAGCGTAACATTGAATTCAAGGTTCAGATTGCAGTTTCTGCCAATCCTATCCCCCTTGATTCCGATTTCTTTAAAGAACTGAATGATGTATACGAATACAAACAGGATCACTTATATAAGTATGCTGTAGGGAGTAAGAGAAATTACAACCAGATTGTCGAATACAGCAAATGGGTAAAAAACAGATTTCCTGATGCATTTATTATTGCTGTCAAAAACGGCAAGATAATTTCAATGGAACAGGCATTGAAAGAATCAGTTGTACAAACAAATTAAACACTGTAAAATGAAACTATCCCGGGAATTGAAAATAGGAATTGTGGCCATTATCACCATAGCGCTTCTCATATGGGGGATCAATTTTCTGAAGGGAATTGACATTTTCAAATCTTCTGATACCTATTATTCATTATATGATAACATCGGCGGCCTGATTGAATCCGGCGTTATTTATCTTAACGGGTTCAGGATTGGAAATGTCAGTGAAATAAAATATGATTCGCAAAGTGCCAGGATCATTGTCAGGTATTCCATTAAAGAGCGGGTTAAAATTCCAGAAAATTCTGTTTTCCAGATATACAGCTCCAGTTTGGTATCAGGAATCAAAGATATCAGATTGGTCCTGGGCGAAGGTACGGGGTATTATCAGTCGGGTGATACTGTTCCGGGTGAACTTGACAGGGGACTGGAGGCTGTCATTGATCCGATCCGCGAACAAACCATGATCACCATCTCTAAAATTGACACTGTAATCGGATCGCTGGCACGGATTTTAAATGAAGATAAAGTTGAGGAGATACAGCAGTCAATCGGTCACATCGATAACATAGCTGCATCGCTTGACAACAACCTTTCCGAAGGAGGTCCCCTTGACAGCAGTTTTGACAACCTTGCTTCCATCACTGAGAATATTAAACAGAGTAATCATGAATTGAAAGCAGTTATTTCCAATTTCAGGAATGTCTCAGATTCAGTTTCAAACTCACAATTAAAATCTGCCATTGCAAATGCGAATGCAACCCTCCAAAGCACATCAGGGATTCTTGCAAAGGTTGAGGCAGGAGAAGGGACACTTGGAATGCTTGTTCATAACGATTCACTCTATATCCATCTTAAAAATGTTACGGAAACACTGGATCTGCTTTTGAATGATCTGCGCGAACATCCCAAACGCTATGTTCATTTTTCCTTGTTTGGCAAGAAAGAAAAGGCTGAAAACTGATTCATTGACCAGGGTGTTCAGAATTTCCGGAGTGACTTTGTTAATTGAATTGTTATGGATATGATGCTATCAGTACCTGCAATTCAACCTGTAATATGCTACCTTCCAGACACTATTAAACATACACTGGCAATAATGTCCGGGGGATATTAGAATAATTCCCGGTAATGGCAGAAATTATTCTGACCGTCCTGAGTTATTAACAATTAAAAAACGGTGTTATTTTTGGTAATTTAGAATTAATTTAAACAGCGATTGGTGTAAATGAATTAAACATTGCTTTAATTAAAATTCAATAAACAGTTAATTAACAATTTTTTAAGATAGAATATTCTTAAGTGGTTAATTATCAGGTATATAATTTTTTTTTATTTTTTTGTTGAAACTAATTTTCTGATACTAAATTCAATAATATTTTCTGATAAAAGTCAAGAGAAAAATGATTTTTTTTTTATGATTTTTTTCACAATCTTGCTGTATGAACATAAAACCCTAATTTATTCCTAAACACTTAAGGCATAAGCAAAATGCAACATGATGAAATTTGGAACAACTGTTTGAAGGTTATTAAGGATAATGTACCCTCAATCAGTTTCAGAACCTGGTTTGAACCCATTGTTCCTTTACGCCTGGAAGACAAAGTGTTAACAATTCAGGTTCCAAGTCCTTTTTTCTACGAGTATCTTGAGGAAAAATACATTGAGATCATAAGCAAAACCTTGAGAAAAGAACTTGGTTATGATGCCAAGCTGGAATACAGCATTGTTATGGAAAATAATAATCTTAATTCCAGACCCTATACTGTAAGATTCCCGGCAAGGAATCAGACCGAACTGAAGAACAAACCGGTGAGTTTACCGCTTACCGAAGAAAACCATATCAAGAATCCGTTTATTATTCCAGGGATCAAAAAGCTCAACATTGATCCGCGACTCAATCCGGAAAATTCATTTGATAATTTCATCGAAGGTGAATGCAACAGACTTGCAAGATCTGCAGGCTATGCAGTTGCAAATAATCCGGGAGGAACAGCTTTTAATCCCTTATTGATATATGGAGATTCCGGGCTTGGGAAAACGCATCTGGCTCAGGCCATTGGAATTGAAATCAAGAACAAGTTTCCGGATAAAGTAGTACTGTACGTCAATTCCAACAGGTTTCAAACACAATTTGTTGAATCAATAAGAAACAATAACAAGAATGATTTTCTGCATTTTTACCAGATGATTGATGTATTGATCATTGATGATGTTCATGAATTTGCGGGCAAAGAAAAAACCCAGGATATATTTTTCCATATATTCAATCATCTGCATCAGTCAGGAAAACAACTGATACTTAGTTCCGATAAACCTCCGGTTGAATTGCAGGGACTCGAACAACGTTTGCTGTCCAGGTTCAAATGGGGCTTGTCTGCAGATTTGCAGATTCCGGACTATGAAACACGGATAGCCATATTGCGGAAGAAAACCTATAAAGACGGGATCGAACTTCCCGAGGAGGTAATAGAGTATGTAGCCACGCATATCACTGACAATATCAGGGAACTGGAAGGAGCTCTTATTTCATTGCTGGCACAATCAACCCTGAATAAGAAAGAAATTACACTGGACCTGGCAAAGGAAATGATTGATAAATTAATCAAAAATACCAAGCGGGAAGTCTCAATTGATTACATTCAGAAGGTGGTCTGCAACTATTTTGAAATACCAACAGATTCCATACAGTCCAAAACAAGAAAAAGAGAAATTGTTCAGGCAAGACAGGTCGCCATGTACTTTTCAAAAAATCTTACAAAAGCTTCTTTGGCAACCATTGGTGCCCAGATTGGGGGTAAAGACCATGCCACAGTGCTGCATGCCTGCAAAACTGTTAATAATCTGCTTGAAACAGACAAACTCTTCAAAGGGCAAATTGAAGAGATCGAGAAGAAACTTAAATTTTAATGATTTATTAAGATGAAAAGGCTGCCAGTTATTTGAGCAGCCTTTTTTGCAATGAATGTTTATGAAAGGCTTTGTTTTTGAAATTCTTGTCAGGTATGTACCCTTGTAATTACCCGGAGAGCACCCATGAAAAGAATAAATGAAAGATACCTATAAAACCATATCAAGCAGCGCAAGGGGAGAACACAAGGACAGGGGCAGTAAATTCATCGCATTTGCATATCCTGTCGGTTCTGAATCAACGGCAAAAGAAATCATAACTGATATCAAGAAACAATACCATGATGCGCGGCACCATTGTTATGCCTATAAAATCGGTATTGAAAATGATATCAGCAGGTCTTATGATGATGGTGAACCATCGGGTACAGCCGGTAAACCTATTTACGGACAGATATTATCTTTCGGCATTACAAATGTCCTGATTGTTGTGGTCAGGTATTTTGGAGGCAGATTGTTAGGCACAGGCGGATTGATCCGTGCATACAGGGGTGCAACAGAAAACGCACTGAATCATGCTGAAATCATTGAAAAAACAATCGATCACATTGTTGAAATAAATTTCGGATATGAAAATCAGGGTGAAATAAACAATGTCCTAAAGGCATATGAATGTAAGGTAATAAAGCAATGCTTTGATGAAAAATGCCATCTTTCAATTCAAATCAGGAAGAGTCAATCAGAAGCATTCATCAAAAGAATTTCTGCTTTTAAAAACATGGACTATAAACTGAATAAGGATTTATAACAATGTTATAATTATCAGTTGATAAAAACGTGAATTGATATCAACACAATGACAAACAATGTGATAACTTGAATATTTTTACTTACATTTGATAAATGAACATTGGCAATGAAAAACAAAAGTCTTGTTTCAATCAATGATTACACCAAAGATGAGTATCTGAAGATACTTAATCTGGCAGAAACATTTGAAGAAAATCCGGTCAGAGATCTCATGTCCGGGAAAGTAGTTGCCACACTTTTTTTTGAACCGTCAACCCGGACAAGGTTATCTTTTGAAAGTGCAGTTAACAGGCTGGGTGGTAAAATCATCGGATTCAGCGATTCCAATTCTTCCAGTGTGTCCAAAGGAGAAACATTGTATGATACCATTAAAACCGTCAGCAACTATTGTGATCTGATTGTCATGCGTCATCCGCTGGAAGGGAGTGCACGTTTTGCCAGCGAGATTTCTCCGGTCCCCGTTATCAACGCCGGCGACGGGGCAAATCAGCATCCCTCACAAACATTGCTCGATTTATATTCTATCAAAAAAACACAGGGCAAACTTGATGAGATAAATATTTTTATGGTCGGTGATCTCAAATATGGCAGGACTGTCCATTCGTTGCTGATGGCTATGTCAAAGTTTAAAACAACCTTTCATTTCATCGCACCTGATGAACTGAAAATGCCCGAGGAGTATAAATTATTTCTTGATAGCCTGGGATTGAGATATTATGAGCACAGGGACTTTACAGATATTATTTCTGAAGCTGATATCATTTACATGACCAGGGTGCAGAAGGAACGGTTCTCAGACCCGATTGAATATGAGAAAACCAAAAATGCATATATTTTAAGGGAGCATATGCTGAAAAACACAAAGCACAATTTAAAAATATTGCATCCGCTTCCAAGAGTAACTGAAATCGACACCTGTTTGGATATCAATCCCAAAGCATACTATTTTGTTCAGGCCCTCAACGGCGTTTTTGTGCGCCAGGCTATCATTACAAGCATCCTGGGTTTAATTTGAAAAAACATACCATGAAAGATAAGATCCTTGTTGTTAGTGCTATTAAAGACGGAACCGTCATTGACCATATCCAGGCTAACAGTCTGTTTAAAGTAATTTCGATATTAGGTCTTGATAAGATTGATAAAACCATTACCTTCGGAACAAACCTGGAAAGTAAAAAACTTGGACGGAAAGCCATTATTAAACTATCCGATATTTTTTTCAAAGATAAAGACATCAATAAAATTGCCCTTGTCGCTCCTGATGCAAAATTGAATATCATCCGAAATTATGAGGTGGTTGAGAAAAAGATCGTGGAAGTCCCTGATGAAATATCAGGTATCGTTAAATGCATGAATCCCCAATGCATCACTAATTTCGAAAAAGTCATAACTAGATTTGATGTTATATCTAAAAAGGATGTTAAATTGAAATGCAGGTATTGTGAAAAAATTACCGATCAGGAACATATGGAGATTTTAAAATAATACCGGAATGCTTTCTATGGCTGGCGAGGCCTGAGTGCATGCATTGCCAGATATCCGACTCCAAGATTTTTAAACTGTTACTTCCTGAGCCGTTCATAAGTTTTTACAAGAAGCTCATCCCGTCTGATTCCGCTGAAAGCCATAATATTAAGAACGATACATAAAACCGGAAGAACTGCTATGATCTTGAAATGGTGTGCTGTGATATTGTAAGCCTTGTAAGCAAACCTGAAATAATATAGTAACAGGAGAAGAAGACCAATCATTAATAAAATGTTATAAACACATAAACGCATCTGCATGGTCCTATTATTAAACAGGAAGATATTGTAGAGATTGATGATGGAAATAACAATTGCCAGGATTAACACAGGTAAGGTCGACATATGTTGCTGGCTGTCTCCATCCATCATCTTTTTTAATCCATAACTGTAGAATTTGAATGTAACATTTTCGTCATTAAAAAGAACTGTATTAGGGAATATGATAAACAAACTCATTAATACAACAACTAAAAACAGGTAAACTGATTGCGCCCTCTGTATCATGACCGGTTTAATTTTGTCAAATATACGAAACTTTGCATACTTAAATGATTCCTACAGATCATGAACATGATTTTTTATCAACAACCATTTCCGTTTTATTTTGTTAATAATTGTTGAAATTCAACTAAACTGGATTAACCGGTTATTTATTAATTTTGTGCATGATGTCTGCCATATCATGCTAAAAATGATTACAATTTATTAAAAACATTTTTAAAGGCTCTTTGGGTCATTGATATATCTCATTGATTATGAATATGGATATTAAAGAGTTGAAAGCCCTGATTTCTTTACTGGATGATTCGGATGACGAAATAGTCAATATTGCATCTTCAAATATATTGAATCAGGGATCTGCAGCAATTCCCGAGCTTGAAAAAGCATGGGAAACCACTCTTAATGAAACATTGCAGGTAAGACTTGAATCGGTCATTCAGAGTATTCAATTTAACGAAGCAAAGCAGAACCTTAAAAAGTGGAAAGATTCCGGGGCTGAAAATATCCTGGAAGGGGCAACATATCTTGCCAAATTTCAATTCCCGGATATTACCCTCGAGTCTGTTGAAAAAGAAATTGATATAATAAAACAGGATGTCTGGCTGGAGCTGAATAACAATCTTACGGCACTTGAGAAAATCAAAATCATTAATTACATCATTTTTGAGATTCATAAATTCGGGCGTAATTCAACAAATTTTTATTCACCACAGAATTCATACATTAACCAGGTGCTGGAAACCAAAAGAGGTAATCCGATTTCCCTTGCAATTATATATCTTGCTGTGGCAAATAAACTTAATATTCCAATTTACGGGGTAAATCTCCCCAAGAATTTTATTCTTGCTTACAAGGATGAATACCGGCAGTATGATTCGGATGATGAAACCGAAGACATCCTCTTTTATATTAATCCATATAACAAAGGGGCTGTCCTGGGTAAAAAGGAAATTGATTATTTTATTCAGCAACAGCAACTTGAGGCCAAAAGAGAATATTTCATACCATGCACCAACAAGGATATTTTAATCAGATTGATAAACAACCTGATTTTATCCTACAGGAAACTTCAATTTACCGATAAGATTGAAAAATTAAATGAGCTTCTTGGAATCTTATGAAATTCAACCTATTGATTTATTTTGCATAGCTCACAGCACGTGTTTCTCTGATCACGGTAATTTTAATCTGACCAGGATAAGTCATCTCATCCTGGATTTTCTTTGAAATCTCATAAGACAGGCTTTCGGCTTCCTTATCGCTGACCTTTTCACTGCCTACGATAACTCGTAATTCTCTTCCTGCCTGAATGGCATATGTTTTAAGCACGCCAGGATAGGATAATGCAAGTGATTCCAGGTCCTTCAACCTCTTGATATATGATTCAACCACTTCACGCCGTGCACCAGGACGTGCACCGGAAATGGCATCACAAACCTGGACAATAGGTGAGATCAGGCTGGTCATTTCAACCTCATCATGGTGAGCACCAATGGCATTGCAAATCTCAGGCTTCTCTTTATATTTTTCTGCCATTTTCATACCAAAGACAGCATGTGGCAGTTCCGGCTCGTCGTCAGGCACCTTGCCAATATCATGCAATAATCCGGCCCGCTTTGCCAGTTTTGGATTGAGACCAAGCTCAGCTGCCATGATTGCACATAAATTTGCGACCTCTCTGGAATGCTGCAACAAATTTTGCCCGTATGATGAACGATACTTCATTTTGCCGATAAGCCTGATCAGTTCCGGATGCATTCCATGTATTCCAAGGTCTATGGCTGTGCGTTTTCCAATTTCAATAATCTCTTCTTCGATTTGTTTTTGGGTTTTTGCGACGATTTCTTCAATTCTGGCAGGATGTATTCTGCCATCGGTGACAAGCTGGTGCAAGGCCAGTCGGGCAATTTCTCTTCTGACAGGATCAAAAGCAGAAAGTATAATTGCTTCTGGTGTATCATCCACAATGATCTCAACTCCTGTGACAGCTTCCAGCGCACGTATATTTCTTCCTTCACGACCAATAATCCGTCCCTTTATTTCATCTGATTCAATGCTAAAAACGGTAACAGAATTCTCAATGGCAGCTTCAGTTGCAACGCGCTGGATGGTTTCAATAACAACCTTTTTTGCGTTCCTGCTGGCAGTCATTTTGGCTTCATCCATAATCTCGTTGACATAAGACATGGCGGAGGTTTTTGCTTCTTCCTTAAGTGATTCAATGAGTTGTTCCTTTGCTTCATCACCCGACAATCCTGATATCGCTTCCAGTTGTTCAACCTGTTGTTTGTGAAGTTTTTCAAGTTCTTCATTTTTTTTGTCCACAAGAGTTAACTGTGAATTCAGGTTATCACGAATTGCGTCGAGTTCATTTTTTGCCCGCTGAGTTTCTTCAATCCTTTGCGAAAGTATTGTTTCTTTCTGCTTAAGTCGATTCTCAGTAATTGCCATCTTACTGTTTTTCTCTGTGATAAATTTTTCATGTTCGGCTTTAAGTTGAAGAAACTTTTCTTTTGCCTGCAGAATTTTGTCCTTTTTAATGACTTCTGCTTCTATTTCTGTTTCTCTGACAAGGCGTGCCTTCCTTCGTTTTAATGCAGTCTGCCATATGAGATATGAAATCAGACCCCCTCCGATAAATGAAGCCGATCCTATAAAGACTGATTTCAGTAAAAAGGGAGTGTTCCCTGCTGCTAATATTGTTATCATGTGTTTCTTGATTTTGAATTAAAAAAAACCCGCATATATTTCTCCAGCCTTTGATAAAACCCCAGTATGACATGGGTGAAGCCACCAACTTAGTTCGAACTTCCATTGATCCCGATAAATCGGAATTTTCCGGCGAACCGGAAATATGGCCTGCTCTTGCTAAATTGAGTGAAGCTCCAAATTGCAAAGTGTTGAGTTTCACAATCGAATGAAGAAACTATGCGGGCTATTCCTTTTTATGTTAAAGAACGATTATTACTCTGCTTTCAGGTATTCTGCCAGCTCCTCGTCCAATTCTTTCAGATATTGTAACGCTGAAGCATCGGTATCATGCTGTTCATATTCGAGCACCTTGGTTACATACTGTAACGCTGCCATTGCTAAAAAATCCTGGGTATCCTTGTCGCTATAGCGTTGCTTATATAAAAGAACCTTTTCGTTGATTAACCTGGCTGCCTTTCTGATTATCTCCTCGTCCTTACTGTCGATCTTCAAAGGATAAAACCTGTCAGCAACATTGACTTTTATTGATAGTTTATCCTCCATCTATATTTATGTAATACCTATCTGTTTAAAAGAGCAATACATTTATCAATCTCCCGCACGATCCTGTTCATCTTAATCCTGGCATCATGTGAATTGTCATCCGATGAAACAATGGTCTTTGCCAGTTTTATGTTATCGTATTTTTCTTCAGTCTCAGTCAGTTTTTTTTCAAGAAAAGCAACTTTGTTCAAGAGTTCCTTATTCTTCAGTTCAATTTCCTTGTTCTTTTTTTTATATTGTTCGTATGATGTTATTATTGTTTTTATTTTGTTTCTTATACTGCCTGTTAATTGATCAAAATTAGCTTCCATTTGAGACAAAGATAAAGGAAAAATAATTCTTCTTACAAATTTATATAATTTATTTGTTAGTCTCAAATCTCAAATAGATAACCTTCATTGACTTTATTTGTTCAAAATTTGTATGGTTCATGTTAAAATCAAATTATATCTTCACAACTGATTTAAAATGATTAAACAAACCTGCGTAATGTATTTTCTAAGATCTTTTTTGCTTTTTCCCTGTATTCTGGTAACGGGGTTGCTAGATGGACAGGAAAACAGCAGATATGAAAATTTCACAGCCCCACTGGATATTCCCTTGCTGCTTTCCGGAAATTTTGGTGAATTACGAAGTACGCATTTTCATTCCGGTATCGATATCAAGACACAGCAGCAGACCGGCAAAAATGTCTATGCCTCAAAAGACGGCTACGTTTCAAGGATTAAAATTCAGAGTAGTGGTTATGGCAAGTCTGTCTATTTATCCCATCCTGACGGATATACCACGGTTTATGCACATCTGAATGATTTTGTGCCTGAAATTGCATCCTATGTCAAAGACAATCAGTACGCACAACGAAGATTTGAGATCAATTTATTTCCTGAGAGATACAGAATTCCTGTTACAAAAGGACAATTGATCGGTTACTCCGGGAATACAGGCTACTCCGGAGGGCCCCATCTGCATTTCGAGATCAGGGATGCAAACCAGCATCCGCTTAATGTTTTGAGATTCCGTTTTAATATCATGGATGATATTCCGCCCGTAATTAAACATCTTGTGGTCTATCCCGTTGAAGCAGTCAGCCTGATCAATGGCCGGAATAACAAGGTTATTTATCAGCCTGTCAGTATAAAAGGGTCATATGTCCTGAAAGATACTATAAACATATCAGGACTTGCCGGCTTTGGTATCGAAACCTATGATTACCTGAATGGTACGGGTAACAGGTGCACGGTATATTCAATCGAGATGGCTGTCAACGATACGATTATTTATCTTCATGAAATGGATGAATTCTCTTTCAGCGAAGTTAAGTACCTGAACAGTCACATTGACTATGAGGAGAGGATACTGAAAAATCTAAATATTCATAAATTATTTTTAGATCCTAACAATAAACTGAGCATCTATAGAATAATTCGTAATAAAGGGATTCTGGATTTTACAGATGACTCGGTTTTCAATGTCAGAATAACAGTTAAGGACGCATACTCAAACAGCACATCACTGGCATTCACGGTGTGCGGCGCAGATCAGGGTATAACCCCTTTACAAGCCAACACAGACAGTTCGTTTGTTAAAACATTTTACTACGACCAGGTCAACACCTATCAGACACCGGAGATCAAAATCGTGCTGCCTGAGTATTCACTTTACAGAAATATCGGTTTTAAATATGCAGCTCTGAATATTGATACCCTGTTGTATTCCGATTTACATATCATTCATTCTGATCTGACCCCTTTATGTGGTTCTTACAGGTTATCAATCAGGACAAGAAATATACCTGGCAACCTTGCCAAGAAAGCCCTGATCGCAACAGTGGACAGAAAAAATGAAATGAGTACCTGCGGTGGAACATGGCAGGATGGTTTTATAACTGCCTCTGTGAATTGCTTTGGCAGGTTTTTTGTTTTAATTGACACACTTGCTCCCACTATAAAACCGGTTAAATTTAGCCCCAATCAGTATTACAGTGCAAATGATACCATGTCGTTTGAAATTAAGGATCATTTATCCGGTCTGAAATCCTGCAACGGATACATCGATGATAAATGGGCCCTGTTTGAATATGATAAGAAATCAAATTCACTATGCTATGCGCTTGATAAAGAAAGACTGATATCAGGAGTGAGACATATTCTGGAAATCGTTGTGGTGGATGACCGGAATAACATTTCGGTATATAAATCAGGTTTTTATTATTAGCGAGTTTAAAGCCATGTTAAAATATCATGTGGTAGGGGTCATGTCCGGCACAAGTCTTGACGGTCTTGACCTTGCATTTTGCATATTGTATCAGGACGGTCAGAAATGGAACCACGAAATTCTGAAAGCCCGGACTGTTCCTTACGATGACTTTATGATAAGGTTCCTGACCGAAACTTTGGAATGCTCCGGTAAAGAACTTGAACAAAGAAACATCTTGTTTGGCAGCTATATAGGAACACAGGTGGCAGCATTTCTTGAATCTGACAGCCTGAAAGCAGATCTGATCGCCTCTCACGGTCATACTATTTTTCACCAGCCTGAAAAAGGTTTTACCTGTCAACTTGGAAGCGGTGCTGCAATCGCATCAAGATCCGGCATAACAACGATATCGGATTTCCGGAGCCTGGATGTTGCAAACGGTGGTCAGGGAGCCCCCCTGGTACCGGCCGGTGATGAATATCTTTTTGGGAAATATCAATTCTGTCTGAACCTGGGTGGATTTGCGAATGTTTCATTCAAAGAATACAACAGAAGGATTGCCTTTGACATATGTCCTGTAAACATTTTCATTAATCATATGTGCAGAAGAATGGGGCTGGAATTCGATGATAAAGGCAGAATTGCTTCAGGCGGTAAGATCAATTATGATTTACTGAAACAATTGAATGCTCTTGCCTACTACCGGAGGGAATCACCAAAATCCCTGTCAAGGGAGTGGCTCGAAACAGACTTTCTTCCTGTTATTGAAAATGCCGGCCTTGAAACAGCAACGATTCTTCGCACTGCCTGTGAACATATTGCCATTCAGATTTCTGATGTTTTGAACAGATTTCCGGAAGGAAAAGTCCTTGTTACCGGAGGGGGGGTATATAATGAATTTCTCCTCGAACTGATACGCAGGAAGACAAAAAACCATATGGAAATACCTGATCCAATACTGATCAAGTATAAGGAGGCGCTTGTATTTGCCCTGCTCGGTGTATTAAGATACAGGAATGAGATCAATTGTTTTGCTTCTGTGACAGGCGCCAGATGTGATTCTTCCACAGGAGTCATTCACCGTATTTCAGAATAAACCTGCCTGTTAAAGGTTTGTTGTTAATAAAGTAATCCAGTCTTTTTTAATAGATCTGTACATAAAAAGAAAAGGGTGAGAATTTTTACTTCTCACCCCTCCTTAACCCTAACTACAAAATGATAATCTAATTATTAACTAAACCTACTAACTACTAAAAACTAAAACTAACCAAAACTTTTTATGCTATGAAAGAATTTTCTTGTTTTACGATCAAATTAACAGTTCAAAGTTATGAAATATCAACAATCTACGGGTTTCTTTTTGATTAATTTAACAATTTTTAATATATACTGTTAAATTTGATAGGTTAAAGGTAAAATGTGATAAATATTCAAAGAACTCTTTGTCCTGACGAAACGATTTATTTCATAAAAAATTTTATAAAATAATGCTATTTTCGACCTTTTAACTTTCAAAATATATAATTATGACACGCAAGAATCTTGCCACACTTATTCTGTTTTCGCTTTTTTTTGTTAAAAATGCTTATCCCTGTACAAATTTTCTGATAACAAGGGGGGCATCTGCAGACGGATCAACAATGATAACCTATTCGGCAGACAGCCATGTTTTATACGGAGAGCTGTATTATCGCCCTGCAATGGATTACACTGACGGATCAATGATGGATATTTATGAGTGGGATACCGGAAAATACCTGGGGAAGATCGAACAGGTCAGTCATACCTATTCGGTGGTTGGTAATATGAATGAACACCAGGTATCAATCGGTGAGACGACTTACGGCGGGAGGCATGAACTGGTGGATACAACGGCGATTATTGACTATGGCAGCCTGATGTACATAGCCCTCCAGAGGTCGAAATCTGCCCGCGAAGCCATTCAGGTTATGGGTGACCTCGTAAAAGAATATGGTTATTACAGTGAAGGTGAATCATTTTCAATCGCTGATCCGGATGAAGTATGGATCATGGAGATGATTGGCAAAGGAACAAAGATGGTCTGTGATAAAACAGGCACAGATTCAATACTGGTCAATGCCAATAAAGGAGCTGTCTGGGTGGCACGCAGAATACCTGACGGATACATATGCGGACATGCCAATCAGGCAAGGATCACTACATTTCCGCTGAATGATCCTGAGAATTGTATCTATTCACCCGATGTTATCTCATTTGCAATTGAGCAGGGTTACTTCAAAGGACGCGAAGAGGAATTCAGCTTTGCAGATGCTTATGCGCCGATTGACTTTGGAGGCGCACGCTGGTGTGAAGCCAGAGTATGGGCTGCTTTTAACAGGGTAAACGGTGAAATGGGAAAATACCTTGATTATGCCATGGGCGAAAATCTTAATAACAGGATGCCACTCTGGATAAAACCGGATCATAGACTGAGTGTATCTGATGTCATGGATCTTATGCGTGATTATTTTCAGGGTACACCAATGGATATGACCGAAGACATAGGGGCAGGTCCGTTCCGGTGCATTGTCAGGTGGCGGCCTCTGACCTGGGAAGTGGACAGTGTAACTTATTTCAATGAAAGGGCAACATCAACTCAGCAAACCGGATTTTCATTTGTTGCGCAGATGCGTTCCTGGCTGCCTGATCCCATTGGAGGAATACACTGGTTTGGTGTGGATGATACTTACAGCACGGTCTACTCCCCGATGTATTGCGGTATAACAGAGGTGCCCGAATCATTCGCTGCGGGAAACGGTTCGATGATGGAATTCAGCGATGATGCTGCCTTCTGGGTATTCAACCAGGTCTCGAATTTTGCCTATACAAGATACAACGTGATGATTCCCGATATTCAGAAAAGACAGAAGGAACTGGAAAGTCATTACGTAACACTTGTAACGTCCATCGATAAAACTGCAACAGAGCTTTATGAAAAGGATGAAAATACATCAAGGAATTTTCTTACAGAATTTTCAAAATCAGCAGGCAATCATACAGTCAGAGAATGGAAAGAACTTTACAGGTATCTGTTTACAAAATATATGGATGGCAATATTAAAGAGAGAGCCGGAGGTCAGAGGAATCCGGAATTCGAACAACCAGGATATGGTGAAGAATGGTACAGGTTGCTGATCAGGGAGACAGGTAACAGGTTCAGGTATCCGGATGATGCATCGCATTAAAAATGAGAATTCCTTATAAAATATTAAAGATATTCCTGTTCCATATAAAAAATTATTGCTAATATTGCGCTCTGAAAAATTTGAGGTGCTAATATTTAAAATCTGGCAGTGATGGACAAGCTTAAGGTTGCAGAGAGCTTTTTTAGTGTTAACAATGAGTATCCGAAGTTTTCTCCCGGAGATACCATAACAGTACATTATAAAATCAGGGAAGGTAATAAAGAAAGGATCCAGCAGTTCCGGGGCGTTGTTTTACAAAGAAGAGGCTCAGGTATCAATGAAACTTTTACGGTCAGAAAGATGTCGGGCAGTATCGGTGTTGAAAGAATTTTCCCGCTGCAATCTCCTTTTATAGAAAAAATTGAAATAAACAAATTTGGCAAGGTTAGAAGGGCCAGAATATTCTATCTCAGAAAACTCACCGGTAAAAAGGCAAGAATCCAGGAAAAGAGAATCTGACCATAAGATATATAGCAAAAAGCGGGCTTCTGAACCCGCTTTTTTTGATTCAGTTATTATGATCATTCCCTGCAAAAGCAGAGAAGAAACACGATTACATCTTCTTCATTTTTTTCATCACCACATCATCCCCTGCAATGAACTGGTAATAATAGACTCCCTTTTTCAGTATTCCGAGATCCAGAACGATTGTGTTTTTGCCGGTACAATAATTTCCGGAATGGACATAAATCATTCTTCCCAGTTCGTCATAGATTCTTAATTGAATATATTCGTTGGTTGATATGTAAAAATCAATTCCGGTCTTGGCAGTAAAAGGATTGGGGAAATTCTGGTCAACAATCAGACCTGGCATATTCCCTGTCTCTGTTCCTGGTAACCAGGTAGCCGCCATTGTTGTGAAGCTGTATGTTTCAGACCATTCTGAGTACCCGCCGGGATTATAACCTCTTACCCTCCAGTAATAAATCGTACTGGCGTCAAGATCTGGGGTAACAAACAAGGTGTCATCCACCTCTTCATCCAGGACAGTGGGTGACATGTCATCATCTTCGGAGATTTGCAGTTGAAAAAAAGAGGCAGTATCAGAACCGGTCCATGCTATTACCGGATTATGAATCACATCTGTAGCCATGTTGGCCGGAATGACCGGACCGGGAATACCAGGAAGTCCGTAATCCTGAATATAAAAAACGGTATCTGCAACCACCACAGTCATGCTATTATCCCATACACCAATTCTCAGTCTCATCCGGTCAAAATCACCGATTATGCTGCGCGGTTCACCCAGCGTCGAATAAATACCGTCACCCGCTGTTACATCCGGCTCTTCTGCTTCATCATTTGGTTCCCACCTGAAATAGACAGGAACATATGATGAGGCTAATTTTTCACCGTCCACCATTTCATTGCTTACGATATTCCATAAATCACCGAGCCCCTGCGGATCACTGATCCTTGTATTCAGGATTATTTCTGCATCCGGATTGTTTTTAGGTATGACATTAGGATTGAATGTGATGCTCTCGATCAAAGGGGCGTCAGGCACCGCAAACGGATTGTTAAAGTATCCAACATAAAGCGAACGAACCTTTATATCGTTTTCCGTGGCATCGTATAAAAAAGCTGTCTTTTTCCCGTCAGCACTTATCTGAACATCAGACCAGATGTATAACTGCAGGTCCTGCGGATAGTTGTCGGGAAATATTTCGATGGATGCAGAACCATCGGTACTGACCAGCTTGCCTCCATTGGCATCACCTTCTCCATGAATGAATACAGACCCGTCATGGGTAATGTCTGCTCCGCAGAAATTTGAACCATGCCCGGAGACAGGTGTTCTGTTTAAGCCATCTGTATGGATAGAATACCAGAGGTTTTTATCGTTGATGCAATAGAAAACAATAATGTTCCCTTCATCGCTCAGGCAGGGGTATCCTTTTAATGTGATGTCATTGTCATTGGTCAGCTGGTGGACACCGGAACCATCTTTTAAGAACAATTCTCCTTTTGCATGATACTTGTTCTCATTGTCAAAATAACCATTCAGGATAAAAGCAATCTTGCTTCCGTCATCAGAAATATCGTAATGACCCATACCGCCTCCTTTTCCGCCGTCACGGTCAACATCTCTGCAATACACCAGCTCTGTTAATCCTCCGCCATTACTGTCAATACTCCATATGCTGCCCACATCATAAGAGTGGCCCGGAACAAAAAATACCATATCACCGCTTGCCGTAGTCTTCATTGACCAGTCATAAATACCGTCGAAATGCTCATTAAATACATTGAATATTTCTGTTACATTGTCTCCTTCAACCCTGTAAATGAAATAATAATCGAATATATAAGCAACCGAACCATCATCACTGATAGCTACGGACAATATTTCATCGATTTTTGCAGGCAGGTTTATTTTGGTCCGTGAAGATCCGTCTGTATTTATCATATACAAAAGAGGATTTTTATAGACCTTGTCTGTTCCTCCAAGTATGATTTTCCTGCCGTCATCGCTGAATGCAAAACAATCGATATCCATACCCTGTGTTTCAGAATCAAGTATCCTGTCATACACGGCATAAAAACTGTAAACAATGCCATTGCCGGGATTGGGAGTTGCAGTTTGAAGGTTCAATAATATGAAAGCAAGTAAGGTAATGCAAAGCTTGATTGATTTTCTGGTAGCTGTTTCCATTTCTTTGGTTTTTTATGATATCTGTTCAGTTTTATAATTGTCTGTTATTACAGGAATGAATATCCTGAATATTTGTGTATGATTCTTGTATAAAACAGATATGAAGGATATAATAACATCAGTAGTTTGTTAATCTTCATCTTTGATACATCTTACCGAAAGGCCATAACATTTTTCATATGCATAACGGTAGACTTTTGATTCCAGATCGCCAACCTGGCGATAATACGCGCTGGTTCCTCCGTCATCTGTAGTACTCCAGTAATTGCCATAGGAACCCATGTTCTGGTAGCCACCGGTACATCTCCGGTGTCCGCCCATGGTGGCTTCAAATCCTGAATTTCCGCCTTCCTTCAGCCGGGTTCCCTGATCGGTTCCCCTCCAATTCCAAAGTGACAGATCAGAAAGACTCATACCAAGGAATGATTCCAGCTGTTTCCATTCTGAATCACTGGGTACATGCCAGCCATCCGGGCAGACTCCCTGCACTCCGCTTGGATTTGCATCGATGGCCGTTGCTCCTTTCATCACTGCGGCCCAGGTATACAGGCGGCCATAATCTTCTGCCAGTAATGCATTATCATTATATGTAAAATAATACCTTGAGTTGTAATTACCTGATATATCGCCTGAACCACTTATTAATGCAGTACCATCAGCATATTTGGTTGTTCTCAGGTTCTCAGCCATCCAGACCTGGTCTCCGATGATGACAGTCTGGTATTCATTTCCTTCAATATCGACCAGTATCTCCGGTTCGGTAACAGGATCAGTTCTGAAGTTTTCCAATGCACCATACGCTGTTCCGGAAGCATTGGTTGCAAAAGCCCTGACATAATATAGGGTATCGGATATCAGGTTTGTCAGATAGCATGTAAAAGTACCTGTTCCGTCACCTCCGCTGATCGTATCCCTGGCATTTTCAAGCCTGAGATCAGGTTGAAATCCCAGGCATATCCCCCTTGCTGTAACAGACGAACCTCCTTCGTCTGTCACGTTACCCCCGCATGTTGCTGAATTTGAAGTAACTGCAGTAACGGCTCCTGTCAGAACTGCCGGGTGTGTTGTATCCTGCGGGGTAGTGAATGAGATCATGTTTCCATAGGATGTTCCGTATTTATTACGGGCATATGCCCTGACATAATAAGTATTCCCGGGAGATAAACCTGTGATCTTACTTCTGTAACTTCCTGAGCCGGTACCGTTTGAGGTTGAATCCAGGGCTGTTTCAATGTACGGTATGGGTACCAGACTCCAGCATACACCCCTGGCAATAACAGGGTCATCTCCTTCGTCTGTAATATTTCCACCGCTGACTGCGGTGGTTTGTCCGATGGAATCGGCACTGTATGTTATCAGGGTCGGTGTTTGATGAGGGACCACAGATGAAGTATCTTTGATGGTGGAAAAACTCTCCGGTTCTCCGTAAACCGTATCTGATTCATTAAATGCGTAAGCCCTTATATAATAAGTGGTCAGGGGTTGCAAACCGGTCAGATCAGTGGTGTATGATCCGGGTGAGGATGCCTGTCCAAGGTCATGTGAAGTATCTTCTAGCGTGGGGTAGGGTGAGAGAGACCAGCAATGACCGTGACTGATTATTTTTTTTGGCCCGGCATCTATGATGGTGGCCTTTGCACGGGCAGTAACAGCAGTGATATTGGTAATGCTGTCTGTTCTGACTTTTAAAATCCGGTTCAGCTCAAATCTTTCGCATTGAACCAGCATCATGGTCATCACAGCTATTAAAAGCTTGTATTTAATGATTTTTAGATTCAAATCACTGGGATTATTTTTGAATGATCTCTTTCCTGATGAATATGAAGTCACCGCCTTCATCCCCGACACCCTGGATTTCCCCGTATTGCGGCACAACATCACTGTTATTGATGACAGCGATCCTGAAACTGCTGAACAACTGCTCTGACGAGAGATATTTCTCCTCGTTGTTCTCAAGCCTTTCAACCAGAAACCTGACAAATGCACTACGATCAGGTACTTCAGTAAGTGTGCCGCTGGTCATCGCTTTACGGCTTGGTAATTCATATAGCTTATTAATGGCAACCGGTGCATCCTGGAATGCTTTTCTGGTCTTGAAGATACCACCTGCAAAGCAGGCATCGGCAATCAGCAGGGTATGTTTTGAATTGATCTCTTTCAGGTAATCGCACAGTGTACTGTTCCGAAACCATTCGGCCTTGCTGTCTTTGCTTGCATCTGCCGGCAACCAGTATCCGATATTGGCTTTCTCATCCCACCAGCCATGCCCGGCATAAAATATCAATAAATTATCAGCTGGTGTGATGATCCCGGACAGTTCGTCAAGGGCATTGATGATCTCATTCCTGCTGGCATTTTTGATCAGTATTACGTTGTCTTCATTAAATGTATATTTTGAAACCAGGATACTATGAAGCTTTTTTGCATCTTTAACAGGATTATCAAGATCCAGGATATCAGGATGTGAATAATTGTTGATTCCTATCAGCAGTGCATAATAATCGCCGACTTTCACCAACGCGTCCGCTGTTTTTGTCTTCTTTGGGTCAAACTCAATCTCAAATGTATTTTTTGAAATATTGTCATTGTTATCCATCGCTACCAGAGAGATCATGTTCTTGCCCGGTTTGAGCCAGTAACTGATTTTGAACAGGCCATCTTCTGCAGCATCAATTTTTTCAGCATTTATAAACAAAGAGAATATCCCCGATTCATCAGACACTTTCCCAAGAATATCAATCCTGACCTCATCTGAAACATATGTTGAGGTTTCAGTAATTTCAGGAGAGATGATGATGACCTTTGGTGGAGTATTATCGGTTGCTTTCTCGTTTTCAATATTAAGATTGTTTATTTTGATAGACTTCCTTTCACTGCTGATTATTTGTGCATCAGTGTGATTACTGCTGAGCAGAAAAACATGAATAAGAGCAATGAGAAGTGTGATACAAAATTGAAACCTGTGCATATTAAAATTTATAAAATATCCTGAAAACCTGGTTTTGAAAATAAGGATCATACGCTGCAGCAAAGCTTAAACCGGAATTCGCTGATCCCGGATTCCGGGAAGGTCTTTTATTGCTGACTGCAAGAATGATTTTATCGGTTATCCAAAGTGCAACAAAAGAATATGCGAGAATCCTGGATACCTTGTGCTGATTCATCGCTTTCCTGTATATATCATCGTTCACATCGATGCTGACATAAGGGGAATTTTCGTATTCCGATTTGGTATCCATTGCTTTTTGATTGTAAATATATGAAGTTACCAGGCAGGCATACCCTGAGACACCGACAATCCAGAAAGGCTTTCCCCGTTTTATCTCCGTAAGTCCCCAGCCCGGCAAAGCTGCAGATTTGATAAACAATTCGCCGTAACCGGATTCTTTTCTAAAGGGTTTTCGTTTTCCGGATTCTGTGCCGGCCAGTTTCTCAGCCTTTACTTCAATAAAAATTTCCTTATTAATAGATAAACCATCTTCAGACAGGTTCCATAAGATCTTTTTATCAATTCCCCCGGAAACAGGATATCCCAGATCACCTGTCAGAGACTCTGCATTGATCTGTGAGCCTGCTGAATCAGTGATTTCAACCCATAAGCGGAATGTGTCAGTTGAATATCCTCCAATGAGATTATATCGGATCTCCAGCTGGTTGTTCTCAAATGAGAGTCTGAGATCAGTAATTTGAGGCTTATCCTGACCAAAAAATGTATTGTTTACCAATAACAACAACCATGATATCAACAGCCTTAATTGCAGGGTTCTCATGGTAGTGAGAGTTTTAATCATCCAATATACCAAATTTTTTGGCCAAATTCAACTATCGCCCTGAAAATCGGATCCGGAGTCTGTTAAAGTAAGAAACCACAATAAAAATGCAAAGATCCTATTCTGCTCTTTTCCACCCTTCATGAATTTTATTTTCAAGCTTATTCCATTCTTTGTCAACGGATTCCATAAAGAACCTGTCTTTTTCAAGTTTTAAATGAATTGATATGATAATAATTCGAGGTAAGTCATACATTCACAGACCAAAAGTCCAGAAATCGGCCGGTTTTATGGAAATCTTTCATTTCTATACATAGATATATAAATGCAAAAGCAAACCATCATTCTGAATGATCGTTTTGTGATGGCTGAAAATTTCTTAACTTGTGCGAAAGTGATATGATGCACATGTCTTTAAACAGAAGAATTGAGGCAGTCCTGATAACAATTGGCTTTATTATGACAGGCATCTGCGCCGGAGCAATGATTTATATGGCTGATGAAGGACGCAATACCCTGGATGGCATATTCAGGATGGAATATATTATTCCTCTTGCGGTTTATTCCGCAGGAGTCATGGCCATATCATATCTTTTGTTTCATTTTATAAAGAAATGGATGGTCGAAATACCGGCATTTCTGGTTTCTGTGGCTTTTGGTGTTCCAACCGGTATTATATTGATGAATCAGATCATAAAATGGTCCATATACTTATATAACTGGATTGATATACTTATGAATGTCTATTAACTGAAATATGAATGCTTTTATTGCAAAATGCGGATGCAATTGTGCAGCCTGTCCCACTTATAAAGATAACATTCAGACCATCGGGCAGAGAACCGCCTGCAGTTCTGGCTGGGGAATGTACCTGGGCATCAGACTGAGTCCTGAAAAGCTAAGGGCATGTGACGGTTGTTCCCTGCCGGACAGCGAAAGAAAAACATACTATCTGAATTGTAAGGTCCGTAAGTGTTGTATTGAAAATGGTATTGATAATTGTGCGTTCTGTTCTGCCTTCCCGTGCAAAGAACTTGAATCGGTTCACAGCATTCAGATTATCCGGTCGAAAGATGATTTTACTTCACTTACCGGAAAAAATATTTCTGAAGCTGATTATCAGAGATTCATAGAGCCTTATGCCGGATTGAAGCATCTGAGCGAAATCAGGAATCATTTGAAAGAATCAGAGATTGTTCATTTCAAAGAGTTTAATGTTCAAAGCAAGATCAATGAATTTCCGGATGATTCAATGAAGGATGTTCGTATTTGTCATGGTCTGAAACGGATCTTTGAACTGATTTCAACACTGGCACTTCGCAGCAATGTCTCATATGCTGAATCTTTAACACTTCGTGGGAAAAGGGAACAATTGCTGAAAATTTTAATTGCATTTGGCGTTTATGGAAGAAAAGGTAAAGCTGAAAATGATTTTCTGGAGTTGGACGCAGAAATATATGTATCGCAGAAGTTACCGGGTATGTATAACAAATTGCTGGATTGTCTTGATGATTTAAAGGAATATCGTATTTTCAGCGAAATCATTGTGCTGGATCCGAAAAACTGGCAGACACATACAGGCGGATTGAGAAGCAGGGATTGGAAGATAAGGATATCATTTGGTAAAGAATTAACTGATGGTGAAGATTTGGAGATCTTCAAAAAATACTTGATAAAGCTGAATAAAAAGTCTTGTAAAAATACTTACAAATATTTTAATACAGCTGATTTTAGCGTAATGAATAACCAGTAGATAAAACCGACACCTTTGTATGAAAGTTTTTTTTCATAGTTACTTTTTGTACAATTGTATGAAGAATTTTTTTTTGCATGGCAGCTAAATAAATTCATATCAATGATATTGAAAGTGATAGAGCGTTTATCATTCAGGAAAACATTGTTATTTTTAGTGTTATCAGGATTTGTCTTCACTTCTGACGGGTATGATAACAAGAATATTGAAACAAATACAAATACAAATACTTTATTAAATACCAGTGAGGATCAATCAGACATTGAATCAGTGCCTGAAAGGCAACAGCCATGGCGTATAGCCAGGCAGACAAATTACAGACATGAATATAAGGATAGTATCATAAAACTGACCGGAAAAAATCCTTACGGATTTACTAACTCAATCTTTGATTTTTATAAAAATGAGTATTTCCATGTCTCGGTATGGAGATACGGGGATAATGACGAGGGGATGCTGGTGGCTGACGGAATAAATGATAGCAGGCTCTATTCCGTTCAAAACAAACCAGGTATCATTAAAGCAAACGGCTGGCAATTATTAACCCTGGATGTTCATATTCCGCCGTATTATGAGTTTAATGAACTGAGAATATACGTTTGGAATAAAGGAACAAAAGCAGTTTATTTCAGGGATCTGACCATCGAAAGGCTGCCTGAGAAAATCTATCCTGAATTTGAACAGCCGGCCCTGGAAATCAAAACAGACAGTGCTGCATTCAGGAAGCTGGAGAGTATCCGCAATGCAGCCTATAAGAAAGGTATCCTGGAAACAGGGGAGGATGATTATGTGAAAGCGCGGTTGATTTATGGTACCGATACTTTGAAAGCCAGTATTCGCCTGAAAGGCGACTGGCTGGATCATCTTGTTGGCTCAAAGTGGTCATTCAGGATTAAAATGAGGAAAGAGGATTCATGGAAGAACATGAGAAGTTTCTCATTGCAATCGCCTGCCACAAGAGGATTCCTTGATGAATGGTTTGTCCACAGGATCCTTGCTTCAGAAGATGTGTTGACAACAAGATACGGGTTTGTACCTGTAACCCTTAACGGTAAGTCGCTTGGCATTTATGCTTATGAAGAGCACTTTGACAAGCACCTGGTCGAATCAAACAACCGGAGAGAAGGTCCGATCCTGAAATTTTCCGAAGAACTGTTCTGGACTGTTCAGAAGCGCTATATCGCAGAGGGAAAGAACTACCAGATCCCTTTTTTTGATGCATCCGATATAGAACCCTTTAAAGAAAACAGAACCTTTAATGATAAGATATTGTATGATGAATTTCTTATTGCCCAGAATTTATTGTTCCAGTTCAAGAATGATTTAAGACCTGTATCTGAAATTTTTGATCTTCAAAGCCTCGCCAGGTATTACGCGTTATGTGATATTACAAAGACCTATCACGGATTTACATGGCATAATACCAGGTTTTACTATAATCCGGTTATTTCCAGACTTGAACCTGTTGCTTTTGATTGTTATCCGTCACCAGGTATCACATTTTACTCTGATAATAATTTAATTATTGAAATGGCCGGAAAATCCAAAATTGCTACGAAAGCAGCAAACTTGCTCATTACTCCTTTCAAGCAAAAGGAATTTGTTAACGCATACATATTCTATTTAAATAAATATTCAAAGGATAAATTTTTAGATTCAATATACCATTCATTAATACCGGAAATGGATAGTCTGGCTGATCTTATTAAAAAAGAATTTGGATATTACAAGTTCGATTTTTCCTTATATAATAATAATTGTAAAGGAATCAGAAGATATCTGGAAACCCACAGAGAGATTTGCGGCAAATCTGTTTATGGAGTAAAGAGAATTCAGGAGCTGGATGCTGACAAGGAGTTGCCTGATGATTTTATCCCTTTTTTGATCAAAATCTTCAGGAACAGAACAAACGAAGACTCTGTTTTATACCTGACCAGCTATTATCCTGAAGAAATCCTGTTATCCGGATATAGTGACAATAAATCGGCGATAGAATATGAAACAGACAGTATATTAATTCCCGTGAAATCTTACAGATACCCGTTGAAAATTGACAGGCCGGATTTTGCAGACTATTTGTTCTTTAAAGTCAAAAACAGGAACAACTTGTTGTCAATACCTGTTTTTCAATGGGAGATGCCGTTTGATTATGCTCCATATCAGGAGTTGTCTGAAAAATATAAAATTGAAAATCAAACCCTGTTAAAGCTTGATGAAGACACCCTGATAATTGAAGGAAGGCTGGACATTTCCGAATCTCTGATCATACCGGGCGGATATGTGGTCAGTATAAAGCCGGGAACAGAATTGAATTTAATGAATCAGTCAACATTTATTTCTTATTCGCCGGTTTATGCCAGAGGGACTAAAACGCAACCTGTCAGGATTACCTCATCCGACGGTACGGCAATGGGATTCAACATATTTCAGTCTAAAGGCAGATCGATACTGGAAAACGTAATGATCGATCAGCTAAATACGCTGGATTACAAAGGCTGGACATTAACCGGTTCGGTTAATTTCTATGAGTCTGATGTTGATCTGATCAATGTTACCTTTAAAGATAACCGATGCGAGGATGCTCTGAATATTATCAGGTCAGACTTTTTAATGACAGGTTGCTTATTTGACAATATTTTTGCAGATGCCTTTGATTCAGATTATTCAAATGGCACTCTTACCAGTTGTAAATTCAGGGACATTGCCAATGATGCACTGGATTTTTCCGGAAGCAAAACCATCATCACAGGTTGTGAAATCCTTCATGCAGGTGATAAAGCAATTAGCTGCGGCGAAAGATCTGAAATAACGGTTGATACGGTCAGAATCAACAAAGCAAACGTTGCATTTGCTTCCAAAGACCTCAGCAGGCTGACCATCTCAAACTCTCTGATATCCAATTCCAACTATAGTTATGTCGCTTTCAAGAAAAAACCCGAATTTGGCGGGGCTGAAATACATGTAATAAACACGGCAGTGAAGAGTATTAACAGCGGACAACTAATAGAGCAGGGATCAGTAATCTATCTGGATGATAAGCCGGTCCGCGGATCATCCGAAGATGTGGCCGAAAAATTTTATGTTAACTGAAAGTTCGGTATGAAGTTATATTTAATCATACTTTTTTGTTTGCCGTTGGATTCCGTTGCGTCAAAAATGCCGGAGTAGCAGCTATTCTGCAGAAAGAAGACACACCTGTCAGGATATGGCAGACTGTTCACTGTCTTCTGATTTTTTTTACTGTGTCAGTTTTCCTGCCCTTTCCCTTGCTTCCTCAATGATTTTATTGGACTTTTCGTCAGCTTCCCGGATAATTTTTTGCGCTTTGTCTTCCCCTTCCTTTCTCAGCTTTTCTGCAGCAATTTCAGCAGCTTTTCTGGCAATTGGATTGTTGGCTTCTTTTACAAGCCTGTCGGCATTTGCATTGGCCTCTTTTCTTGTTATATCCGCCAGCCGGGCAGCTTCCTGCCTGATCTGTTCTGCCCGTTTTTCAGCTTCGGTAATGATTTTTTCAGCCTGCTCGTTAATGATGGCTTTGGCTTCTTCCTTCTTCCTGTCTATTTCTTCCTGTGCCTTCTCCCTGATCTCATCTTTGATCGCCTCTGCACTTTGTTTAACATTGTCCTTCAAATCAATAGAGATCTTTGGTTCAGTAAATGTGCCTCCGACATTTACATTCATGTTGATTGTCTCCGAAGGGGATATATGAAGACCTTTTAGGGCGGCATTCGCATAGAGCTTGTTGATTGATTCATTCGCACCTGAGCCCAGTATTTTTTTGGGAATATTCATATTAATATCATAATTCATGGTCTGATCAATACCCTGATCGCCGGCTATCACAAAACCGGTACTACCCATTTTTGTTTCAAACGGATTAATATAAATCCTTCCGTTTCTGATTTCAAATTCGACATCCAGGTTTTGAAGGGTCATGTTATCAAAAGCTTTTGTTTTCAGGGCATCGCCAACCTTTGCAAAGGTGTTGGATTTAATGAGGCCGATGCTGGATGAAGAAAAACTTCCTTTTCCAACAATTGAATTTATAATGGGATTCATTTCTGCATCAAGCAGACTGGTATACTGCATACCGATTGTAACTCTGCCTGTCGCAGCTTTTGCTATGGGTGCGAGTTTTTCAAGCACACTGAAAGCCTTAAAGGCAGAAGGTATATCGATATCAGTGGCTTGTATCCCAAAATCTACCAGGGGGGCCTTTATATCCAGGGTATTATATTCACCGTTGAGTTTCATTGAACCTTCAAGCGTATTCATAAAAAGATCTTCAAGAAGCACCTTTCCGTCTTTGACCATCACGATACCATTTGCATCTGCAATTTCCAGCTTGTCATAATATATTTTATCAATCTTTGAAGTCAGCCTGAAATCAATATTCTTCGGTACTTCAATGACATTAAGAGGAACTGTGTCTTCCTCAATGGTCTCAGTTTCTTCTGTCCGGGTCATAAACTCATTCAGATCAAGAAGATTTGAGGAAAACCGGAAATCGCCGCTTATGGTTTCGTCCTTGAAAATGTAAGGAATGAAATTTTCAAGTCTTCCCCTGAATTGCATATCGCTGTTCCCTGTTTCTGCATCAAAATTTGAGACCTGTACAAACTTTGGCGAAAACAACAGGACTGCTTCGTTGATCTTAAAAGCCCCGGGTAAATCAGGACTATTCAATACCAGGTCCGAAACAATAAGGTTACCATCTGCCCTGAACTTGTCATATTCTTCCTGTTCAATGTATGACATATAACCCATGAAATCAATATCAGCTGTTATTTTCCCCGCCATTGTAATATCTTCAACAGGAATCACATCAGATAAAGTTGCAAGGTCGATATTGGCCCTGATAATTCCGTTCAGATTCATGTCACTGACAGGTGTTTTAATATTCATGGACAGGTCAACAGGATTTCCTCCCAGATCGGCATGGAATTGATTGAGATTGATTCGGGAATTGTCTGTCAGCGTGCCATCATAAAATAAATCGACACTGATCTGGATATTGTCAGCTGATTTTGGTAACCCAGGATATTTAAACATGCCATTTTCCACGTTTAACCTAAGCGCTGCATCGGGCATCTTTTTCATTTCACCATTATAGATACCTTTAATCGAGCCGTTCAGATCCAGTTCACCCGATGTCTTAACATCCTGGAAATCCTGCATGTATATGGCAGGTACCAATGACAGCACTGATTTAAAATCGGTTTTTGCGGTGGCAAAATTTATATCAGCCACGATGTTCGAATCATCAGGCATTTCCACACTACCATTAAAAACAAGTGACAGATCATTCAGTGATATTTCATTCTCCTTCAAAATATAAATGGAGTTCTTTAAGTCAGCATCCAGGTTAATGTTCATGCACAGAGAAGCGTCTCTTACATACCTGATCCCATCCATAACAAGGTTCACAGCTTCAGTTTCAGACTGAACGGACAGGGATGTGAAATCCATTGCCAGATCGCCCCTGAGAAGAAAATCAAGGTTATTCAATCCGGCAGAAAGTTTTGAACTTTCATCACTAAAGGTGATATAAGCATCTCTTATTTCAAATTTCTTTAAGGATACTTTGGTTGTAATTTCAGTAATAGTCGTATCAGTCTCTTCCTCAGCTTCTGCTGTTGTTTTGAATATGTCCCAGCTGGCTTTTCCGTCTTCCAAAATCCTGGCAAATACAACAGGATTATCTATCAGGATTCCTTTTATACTGATGTTCTCCATTTTGATGGCACTGATCAGATCCAGTCTGACATCAAATGATTTAAGACTCAAAAGCGTATCCGACTCAAATTCATCAATTCCGGCAATCGAGAGATCCTTTAGTACAACACTGGCATTTGGAAAATTCCTGATGAAGGAGAGATTCAGGCCGGAGAATTCAACTGTTGCATTCAGGTTTTTATTGATTTGCTGTTTTGCAATCTCCTGAATTTTACCTTTAAAGAATATGGGGGTGACAATAACGATCAATAACAATACCAATATTATAATTATCAGTACTTTAATAAATTTTTTCATCGTTTTTTTTATTATTTGTTACTTCATAAAATTAGTAATATGTAACGTTAAATAAAAGCTATCCACGAAACGTTCATTAAAAATATCAGCCTGATGGATATAAACCTGTCTGAAAACATTCAGGTATGATTAAAATAGATGTCATTTGCAGGTTTGACGGGTTCCGTGGAAACCTGAACAGGTTCTTCTGAATGAATTGCAGTAAACCGATGACACAAAGTATTGCATGGATCAAAACATAAATTCTGAAAACCGTTAACTGCATTTACCGACATTATAAAGCTAACTGAACTGTCTCATTAAATTTTTCTATCTTTGTACGTTACTAAACCAACTTATATTAAGCAAATCCTGTGATTCGTCACTCATACGATTTCAAACCTGACTGGTTTTCCAGGTTCATATTAATAACTGCGTTTTCCTGGATAACCTCCGGTTTTGTATCTTCACAGTCAGACAATTTCAAGTTTACCAGGATTGATATTAACAAAGGTCTGTCTCATAACCAGGTAAACTGTATTATTAAGGATAGTAAAGGTTTTGTCTGGTTTGGTACTTTATCGGGTCTCAATCGTTATGACGGTTATAATTTTAAGGTATTCAGGCATCAGATAAAAGATTCTTCCTCCATTAATGATAATTACATCAACACCCTGTTTGAGGATCACAATGGCAGGATATGGGTTGAAACCAGAGAGGGATTTGTTATATACAATCCAGAATACGAGACGTTTAACCGGAATGTTGCAGGTTATTTGCATGAATTTGGTATTCCTTCAGAATCCATTATCGACTTATACAAAGACAGCGAAGGCAATGTATTTTTTATCACAACTCTTAATGAAGTATATAAATATCAGGTCGATACAGATACAACAATTCATATAAATGCAAGATCTTCTGATACAGCCACCTCTCCATCCGAAAAAATGGTTTCTGTTACTGAAGACCTTGATGGTAACTTATGGACAATAAGCAACACCGGTGTTCTTGAATTGCTGGATGGAAAGAATTACAGGGTATTATACAGGGAATACACAGTTTTTAAGAGTTTTCCCAAGGAATATATGGATTACAGATTATTTGTGGACAGCGATAATGATCTGTGGATATACGCGACCAATTCAGCAAAGGGACTGTATCTATATAAATCCGGGACAGGAACATTTGTTCATTACGGAACAAATTCAGAAACACACAGAATCAGCAGCGATATCATCAGAGGACTGGTTCAGGATGACAATGGAATTATCTGGGTTGGAACTGACCATGGCGGTCTGAATTTAATCGACAAGAGGAAATCAGAAATACTTAATCTTGTTACCAATCTGTATGATGAAAGAAGCCTGAGCCAGAATACCATAACAGCCTTATACAAGGATGACATTGGTATTATCTGGGCAGGAACTTTTAAAAAAGGTGCCTGCTATTATCACGAAGATGTTATCAGGTTCAGGCTTATCAAACATCAGACCGCCGATCCGAAAAACATACATTATGATGATGTAAACTGTTACAGTGAAGATGCAAAAGGCAATCTATGGATCGGGACCAATGGAGGAGGATTGATATACTATGACAGAAACAACGAGGAATTTGTTCATTACCGGCATGATCCTGAAAATATCAATAGTCTGAGCAACGATGTAATTGTTTGCATGTATATGGATTCAGATGAAAAACTATGGATTGGCACCTACTTTGGCGGTCTTGATCATTTTGATGGTTCCCGTTTTACCCATTACCGGCATGATCCTGTTAATCCGCACAGCTTATCAGATGACAAGGTATGGGACATATACGAAGATGCCGACAATCGTCTCTGGATCGGAACCCTTGGAGGAGGTGTGAATGTGTTTGATCGCAAAACAGGAATTTTCAAACATTTCAGACATGCTGACTCAACCACGATTACCTCCGATTATATTGCTTCCATTACCGAGGACAACAATGATAATATATGGATAGGAACTGCAGTGGGGATCAATGTTTATGACCAGCAGACAAAAACATTTACCTATTATGCTTCCGATGAAAATGTTCCCGGAAGTCTTAGCAACGACAATATCAATTATATGATAATGGACAGCAGGGGATACGTATGGGTTGGAACCAGGGAGGGCTTAAACATGTTTGACCGTAAGACTGATTCATTTAAGGTATTTAAACAGGAAGACGGATTGAGTGATAACTCTGTGTTTTCTATTGTTGAGGATTTTAGCGGAAACCTCTGGCTCGGAACTACCAACGGATTATCATGCCTGGTCATAGGAAGGGATGCAGACACAGACAGTTTGCTTTTCAGTTTTAAGAATTATGACGAATCAGATGGATTGCAGGGAAAGGTATTTAATAAAGGAGCTGCTTTCAGAACCAGAAAAGGTGAAATTGTTATCGGAGGAACCAACGGTTTTAATATTTTTCACCCTGGCAATATCAGGGTTAACCTGAGAGAACCTGATATTTTATTTACTGATTTTCAGATTTTTAACAATTCAGTCGGGGTGAATAAGAAAATAAACGGTCGTATTATTCTTCACAAGTCAATTACCGGTACAAAAGAGATCATTCTTAAATACCATGAGAATGTGATCACTTTTGAATTCGCAGCGCTCGATTATTTCCAACCCGAGAAAAACAGGTACGAATATATGCTTGAAGGTTTTAACAATTCCTGGATGCCTGTGGATGCCAGTCTCAGAAAAGCGACTTATACCAATCTGAACCCCGGTGAATACGTTTTCAGGGTAAAAGCATCCAACAATGATGGTTATTGGAATACCAAAGGTTCAGAATTGAATATCACCATTTTACCACCTTTCTGGAAAACAAGAGCCGCATTTGTCATTTACTTTCTTGTCATAACCGGATTGCTGCTGTTATTGAGGTATATCATTCTGGAACGTGAGAGAATGAGGCATAGAACATTGCAGGAGAGAATTTCCGCACAACACAGACATGAACTTGATATGATAAAGATCAGATTTATAACAAATATAAGTCATGAGTTTAAAACACCTTTAAGCCTGATTATTACGCCTCTTGAAAAATTAATTAAAAACACCGCGGATACTGACCAGAATAAACAGTACTTGCTGATGTACAGGAATGCCCGGCGGCTGTTGGGACTTGTCAATAAATTGCTGGATTTTCGCAGAATGGAGTTTCAGGAATTAAGATTGAATCTTGCATATGGAGATATTGTCGCATTTGCAAGAGATATAACTAATTCCTTTACTGATCTGGCTGAAAAGAAAGAAATAGAATTTACTTTCCAGTCTTCGGTCAATCAGCTAAGTACCTTTTTTGACCAGGATAAGGTGGAAAAGATCATTTTCAACTTATTGTCCAATGCCTTTAAATTTACTCATGAAAAAGGGAAAATTGAAGTTAACATCAAGATCGAAGATGCATTGTCTGTTCAGCATCAGGACACAGGATTTAATGCGAATCCTTATATCGTATTAAGCGTTAAAGATACCGGGATTGGTATTCCGAAAGAAAAACAGGAAAAAGTATTCGAACGTTTTTTCAGGAATGAAGATCCGAAATTCATGATCAACCAGGGAACAGGGATTGGTTTGTCACTGGTTGGAGAATTTGTGAAGCTGCACAAGGGAAAAATAGCAGTTGAGAGCGAATCAGGAAAGGGTAGCAGGTTTGATGTATATTTACCGGTCATTGAAGAAAGCCAGATTTCGGAAATCAATCAGAAAGCAACGGAAGAATTATCAAAATATTCTGAACCGGATCAGGTTGATGAGATTGATGATAAGAGACATGAACCATCCGAAAAGAAACAACCACTGATTTTGCTGGTTGAAGATAATGAGGATTTTCTTTTTTATCTGAAAGACAACCTGAAATTCAGTTACACTATTATTGTGGCGTCAAATGGCAGGGAAGGATTAGAGCTTGCTCAGAAGAGGCTTCCTGATTTGATTGTCAGTGACATTATGATGCCTGAGGTTGATGGTCTGGAGCTTTGCAAAATCATCAAGTCCGATAAAAATACCTCTCACATTCCTGTTATACTTTTAACGGGCCGTTCATCCAGTAAAACAAGAGTGGAAGGATTTGAATACGGAGCAGATGATTATATTACCAAACCCTTTAGTTTTGAAATTCTGGAATCAAGAATCAGGAACCTGATCCTGCAGCGTGAAAACATTCGGAGATCATTCCAGAAAAAATTTGAGCTTACGCCATCAGAAATCCAGGTTACATCACTGGATGAAAAGCTGATTCAAAAAGCACTGCAGATCGTAGAAAACAATTTGTCTGATCCGGATTTTTCAGTTGATAAATTAAGCAGGGAAATTGGCATGAGCAGGGTACATCTGTATAAAAAACTAACCTCCCTCACCGGGAAATCCCCCATTGAATTCATCCGGATTATCAGGTTAAGAAGAGCTGCGCAGCTGCTTGAAAAAAGCCAGCTTTCAGTTTCAGAAATTGCCTACCAGGTTGGCTTTAACAACCCGAAATATTTTACAAAATACTTTAAATCAGAATATAAGATACTACCTTCTGAATATGCAGCAGAAAAATTCAAAAAAAGTGAAAGACCTCATCCATTCTGATTTATAAACCACAAATTCTGATATAACTGACTCATTCTTTTAATTGATTTAACATATCATTCACCAAAAAGAATGATTTCCGACCCTTTATCCTGAAAGTTATAAAGTAGATTTGACATCTGTTATGATCCTGATAATAAAGTAATCGTTGCTTTGACCTGGATTTACAAACATGAAAGAAAGCAGATGCAAAAAAAGAATTCAAAGAGACATTACAATGCAATTCTGATACTCGAATTCCTGTTGTTCATTATCATTGCCGTTGCCCTGGTGTTGATTTTTACATTATGATATCAGCATTTTTAATATTTCATTATTGAAGAATGATAGAAAACCTAAATTGTGTTAACAAATACACTAGTTGTTATTAACATTTGAATCATAAATGAATATGTATCTTATTTAATTTTGGATATTGATGCTGGGATTTTTCTTATTTCAATGGCATCAATCAAAACGGATTACTGGATTTACCTATGAGAATCTTAACCCTACTGCTTATCATACCCTTGATTCTTTCATGTCAATCCGGGCAGATCGAAGAATTACAGGATGGCCTGATAATACATCCGGAGGACACCATCACCAGGTTGATAAAGGTTCAGGTAATAGACGAGGATATTATTCACGTGATTGCCGGTCCTGAAGATCAGTTGGATGTCAGGGCCAGCCTTATTGCTCTGAAACCATCTCCCCCTTTTCAGGAATGGAACCATACCATTCAGGATAAAAAAGTCATTATCAATACTGAAAAGATCAGAACGGAGATATCCATGATCACAGGAGAAATCATGTTTAAGGATACCGACGGTAACATCATCCTTGGTGAACCGGCCGGAGGAGGAAAATCATATGCTCCTGTTGATATCAACGATAAGTCTTTTTATTCGGTAAGGCAGGTTTTTGAGTCACCTGAGGACGAGGCGTTTTATGGTCTGGGTCAGCACCAGAACCGGCTGATGAATTACAAGGGTGCGGATGTAGAGCTTGCACAGCATAATATCGTGGCGGTTGTTCCGTTTTTATACTCCTCCAGGAACTACGGTATACTCTGGGATAACTATTCCATTACCCGGTTTGGGGATCCTCGTGAATATCAATCCATTTCATCCCTGAATCTTTTCTCAAAAGATGACAGTCCGGGTGGTTTGACAGCCAGTTACTATCATAAGAATAAGCTTATACTGTCTCGTAAGGAGAATTCAATTGATTATCAATATATTGAATCAGCAGAAAACTGGCCTGAGAACTTGCCGGTACAAGATATAAAAGCGATATGGGAAGGTTCCTTTTCTTCTGATATGGAAGGGATTCATAAATTCTCATTATATGCATCCGAATATTTCAGGCTCTGGATCGATGATACACTCATTTTCGATAAATGGAGACAAAACTGGAATCCCTGGCATAATTATTTTACTGTCGGGATAAAAAAAGGTGAGCGACATACCATCAGGCTTGAATGGAAGACAAATGAAGGTTACCTGGCTTTATTGCACCTTGATCCAATGGATGAAAATGAACAGAACGACCTTTCTTTGTTTTCTGAAGTCGGCAGACAGATTGATTATTATTTTATATATGGTAATGATGCCGATGATGTCATCAGTGGTTACAGGAAAATCACGGGAAAGGCACCGATCATGCCAAAATGGGCTTTTGGACTCTGGCAAAGCAGGGAGAGATATAAAACGCAGGTGGAACTGATCAATACTGCAAAGGAGTTTCGCAGACGTGGCATACCGCTTGACAATATGGTGCTGGACTGGTTTTACTGGAAGGAAGATCAATGGGGTTCACATGAGTTTGACAGCGAAAGATTTCCGGATCCTGCGGGTATGGTGGACGAATTGCATGACAGCCTTCATGCCAACATTATGATTTCGGTATGGCCAAAGTATTATAAAGGAACAGACCATTTCAACGAGATGCAGGACAGGGGTTTTCTGTTCCGGCGTAATCTGGAGAAAAAAAGAAAAGACTGGATTGGCTATGTTTCCACTTTCTATGATCCGTTTAATCCTGAAGCAGGAAAGCTTTTCTGGAATCAGATTAATGAGCACCTTAACAGGAGAGGCTTTGATGCATGGTGGCTTGATGCAACCGAACCGGATATGCAGTCCAATCATTCCATTGCTGAAAGAAAAATCATGATGAACCCGACATACCTTGGTCCGGGCAGTCAGTACTTTAATGCATTTTCCTTGCTCAATTCAAAAGCTGTTTATGAAGGATTAAGGGAAGCAAATCCTGATAAGCGGGTTTTCATTCTTACCCGCTCGGCATTTGCAGGACAACAGCGCTATGCTGCTGCCACATGGAGCGGTGATGTTGCCAGTCGCTGGAGCGATCTTGGAGATCAGATTGCTGCAGGCCTGAATTTTTGCATATCAGGTATTCCATACTGGACACATGATATAGGAGGTTTTTCAGTTGAAAGGCGTTTTGTAAATCCAAAGGGTGCTGATCTGGATGAGTGGAGGGAGTTGAATTTACGATGGTTCCAGTTTGGTGCATTTTGCCCGATATTCAGGGTTCACGGACAGTTTCCGTATCGCGAAATGTTCAATATTGCACCCGAAATCCATCCGGTATACCGGTCCATGTTATACTATGACAAGTTGCGCTACAGGTTATTGCCATATATCTATTCTCTTGCCGGCCAGACATATCATGATGATTATACCATCATGCGGGCATTGATCATGGACTTCCCCAACGATAAGAATGTATATTGTATTAATGATCAGTACATGTTCGGCCCTGCCATCATGGTTTGTCCTGTATACGAATACAAGGCCAGGCAGAGAGATGTATATCTTCCGTCAGGAACCGGCTGGTATGATATGTACTCAGGTAAATATTACGAAGGAGGCTGTAAAATAACAGCAGATGCCCCACTTGAGAGGATCCCTCTATTTACCAGGGAGGGTTCCGTTATTCCGGTCGGACCTGAGATTCAATATACCGGGGAAAAGCCGGCAGAACCAATTACTCTTTATGTATATGCAGGTCAGGATGCAGTATTTACCATCTATGAAGATGAAGGGAATAATTACAATTATGAAAAAGGAATGTTTTCAGCAATTGACCTGCAATATTCTGAGAAATCAGGAGAGCTGATATTTTCCGAAAGAAAGGGTGAATTTGAAAATATGATAAAGAACAGGACTTTTCATATCATAAAAATTGATTTGGAAAATCCGCTGGGTATTGATGAGAAAGTTATAGAAACAGGAAAGTTATTATATGACGGCAGTCAATCTTACTTTAAACTTAAATGAATTCTGACTGAAAACATACAGTGATTTAAAAGAACTGAATATGCTACAATCTGATATCTAAAACAATGAACAATGCTATGAAAAGAAAAAAGAACAGACGGGACACAACAGGAACAAAGTCTGGCACTCAGACGCTGCGGCTGCTAATGGCTTTTTGCCTTATATGGATCATTGGAACCGGCAATTTCGGTATGATGGCACAGGAACCCCAGCCGACACTGAAAACAATAACCGGGAAGGTCATGTCGGCCGAGGACAATCAACCAATACCGGGAGCGAATATTATTATAAAAGGAACACAAAAAGGCACTGTTACCGATATTGATGGTAGCTTCTCAATAGAAGTTGCAGATGCAGATGTTCTTCAGATTTCCTTTATTGGCTACCTGACAGAAGAGATTACTGTCGGAACCTCAACCCATATTGACTTAAGCCTGGTTCTTGACATTGCAAGGCTTGATGAGGTGGTTGTGATTGGTTACGGGGTACAGCAAAAGAAACTGGTAACAGGGGCTACATCGCAGGTCAAAGGCGATGAACTTGAAAAACGAAATGCAACAAACGCCTTACAGGCATTGCAGGGCCAGGCCCCGGGTATCAACATCACCTCCAAATCAGGACAACCCGGCGAAGATTTAAGGGTTACTATCCGGGGTTTGGGAACCATTGGTGATGCCAGTCCCTTATACATTGTAGATGGTGTTCAGACTGACGATATTAAATACCTGAATAATACAGATATTGAATCTATTGATGTGCTTAAGGATGCCGCATCTGCTGCTATTTACGGTTCAAGGGCAGCCAACGGAGTGGTTTTAATAACCACCAAACAAGGCCAGGCAGGAAAAACAGAAGTTACTTTTGATGCTTATTATGGCCTGCAGAACCGGCCAAAAAAAATTGATCTGCTGGATGCCAGGGAATATGCCATGATAATGAATGAACAATATTTAAACTCGGGAGGAACAACAGCTGGCCTTGAATTCGATCTGAATAATTTGTATTCATACAGAACGGATGGTGAGGGCAATTACCTGCCAAATGCAAATACCAACTGGCTGGATGAAATGTTTGTGAAAAATGCAGTAAAACAGAATTACTCGTTAGGAGTGACCGGTGGGAACGATCAGGGGATCTATTCTTTCTCATTATCTTATGCCGGGCATGAAGGCATTGTAGGGGGAAGATCACTGTCAAATTACGAAAGATATAACGGACGGTTTAATTCTGAAAAGAATTTATTTAACAGTCATGTGAAAGTCGGACAACATCTGGTCTATTCTCACATTAAGAAAAACGGGGTAAAAGTAGGGAATCAGTATGACAACACCTTACGGGAAACCTTTAATACCAGCCCCCTTAAACCGGTATACGACGACCGTGGAGATTTCTTTAATTCCATGGATATTTTAAATGTAGACCAGAATGGCGATGGTTACTGGTACACAGGTGAAGGGCATCCATACGGAACCATGGTATACGATAACCAGAATCTTACCTTAACACATAAGCTGGTAGGTGATGTGTATGTTGAAATAGAACTGATTAATAACCTGAACTTCAGGACCTCTCTTGGTATTGATTATAAAGGGGAGGAATATCGTTCTTACACACCGGTATATGAGCTTTCTGAGTTTGCTTTTACCGCATATAATTCTGCACGGCAAAAAATGTCGAAAGACTTTACCATAAATACCGACAATATTTTAACCTATGATTATTACAACGGTCCGCACACCCTCAATGCAATGATAGGAATGTCAGCCCGCAGTTATACCGGCGTCTGGCTTCAGGCTGATGGAGCAGATCTGGCATTTGATGACCTGGAGCATGCCTATATGAATAATGCCACTGCCCGTGAATATCCCAAAATGGAAAATCAGGGTAGACCGGAGGATGTTGATAAACTGCTTTCTTATTTCGGGCGTATTCAGTATAACTATAAAGAAACCTATCTGTTAAATGCAACATTCAGGGCTGATGGTTCCTCAAAATTTGCCAGAGGAAACCGATGGGGATATTTCCCTTCGGTATCTGCCGGCTGGGTTCTTACCAATGAACCGTTTATGCAATCCACAACTTCCTACCTGAACTTTTTAAAGTTGCGTGCCAGCTGGGGACAAAATGGAAACCAGAACATTGATGCTTTTCAGTATTTAGCACCCATTAAGTTTACACAAGCTACGTATGCCTTTGGGAATGTGGAAGGAACAAGTATTCCCGGAGCATATCCTGAAAGATTATCCTATGAAAAACTGAAGTGGGAAACATCTGAACAGTTGGATATTGGATTCGACGCCCGTTTATTTAAAAGCAGGTTTGGAGTGGCTTTTGACTTTTACAGGAAAGTGACCAAAGACTGGCTGATAAAAGCACCTGTTTTTGCGACAGCAGGTGCTGATCCGCCTTTTATAAACGGAGGCAATGTTATAAATACCGGCGTTGAACTGGGAGTTGATTATTATAAAACCATTGGGGAATTTACCTTTAACGTAGTTGCAAACGGAGCCTATAACAGAAATAAAGTAGAGGAAATACCCACCGAAGATGGTATCATTCATGGAGCGACGAATATGCTGTTTAATAATTCGAATGAGTTTTACCGTGCTGAATCAGGGCATCCGATAGGCTTTTTCTGGGGATATGAAATGGATGGTTTGTTTCAGACATCAGGAGATGTTACTAATCATACAAATACCGAAGGTATTGTAATACAACCCGATGCCAAACCCGGTGATGTAAGGTTTGTTGACCAGGATGATGACGGCAACATAGATGATGACGATAAGATTGAAATTGGGTATCCCAATCCGGATCTTATCTTTGGATTTAACTTCCGCGGTAGTTATAAGGGATTTGATGTCTCCATTTTAACCAATGGTGTAGCCGGCAATCAGATCGTACAATCTTACCGAAGTCAGACTGAAAAATATGCCAACTATACCACGACTATCTTAGACCGTTGGAAAGGTGCCAATACTTCCAACGAAATACCACGGGTAACCAACGGCAATATTAATTACAAAGAATTGTCCGCCCTGTTTATACGGAATGGCAGTTATTTAAGGATTAGTGATATCACTGTTGGATACGATGTTATAGAAGCAATTAAAATACCAGACATAAGTCAGTTCAGGGTATTTGTTTCATTGCAAAACGCATATACTTTTACCAGGTATGATGGTATGGACCCGGAAGTGGGCTATGGATTCGATAACGGCGTGGATGATAAATTTTCATCAGGCATTGATTTGGGATATTATCCACGTCCCCGGACAATATTGTTTGGAGTAAATGTTAAATTTTAAAATCCGCGCAAAATGAAAAATCTTATAATAATAAACACAGTCATATTATTCGGTGCATTTTTATTTTATGCCTGCAGTGAAAAATTCCTCGATGCCGAACCCATAACTGTAAAGACGGATATTAATTATTATACTACTCCTGCAGAAGCGCAGGAGGCATTGGTGGGGTGTTATGACGGCATGCAGTTAATCTGGTCTGACGGAGTTGCACTTCCTATTGCAGCAGTTATGATGGCTGATCTTTGTTATGCAGGAACCGGAACAAATGATCCGGATGATTACCGGAAGATTGACGAATTTGATAAGTTAGTCGCTCCGGGTTTTCAAAATTTATATGAAAAAAACTGGGAATTTTATTACAAAGCATTAAATCGTTGCAATACTTTGATCCTTAAGATAGAACAGATCGAATGGGGTAATGATACCTCATTAAAAGCCGAAATTGAAGGCGAAGCCAGGTTTTTACGTGCCTACCTGTATTTTGATATGGTTCGCATGTGGGAACGTATTCCGCTGCTGAAAGAGCCTACAGTAGAAAATGTCCCTCAGGAAGAAGATCCGGATAAAACCTATGAATTAATAACCGGTGATTTGTTGTTTGCCATTGATAACTGTAATTCAATACCATATGGCAGTATTGAAGCAGGCAAGCACGGACATGCCAACAGGTGGGCAGCCGAAGCCCTGTTGGCACGGGTATATTTATATTATACCGGCTATTATAACAAGTCAGATCTGGTAGGACTGGTAACCCAGCAACAGGCACTGGATTACCTGGAAGATGTTATTGAGAAAAGCGGTTATGAATTATTGGACAACTATGCCGATTTGTGGCCGGCTGCTGCTACTTACGAGGCTGCCAGGGATGGAAAAGCCATTGCAAATAACACCTATGCCGGTGAGACAAATAAAGAGGTGGTATTTGCGATAAAATATACATATACCAGTGATTATGACGGAAACACGGATGGGAATCACTGGATGGTAATGAATGGATTACGTAAAGTTTCGGAACCCAAATATGGCTACGGCAAAGGCTGGGGGGCCTGCACAGTGATACCGGAGGTATACCTGAACTGGGATCCTGCAGATGACAGGTGTGAGGCCTCCATTTTGGCCGTAGTGGAAGAAGGTGTTACTTTTACCGAACAGAACATCAAGGATGTTAAGGAATATACCGGGTATTTTACCAAAAAATACATTCCTACCTGCGATGCAAATGGAGACAGTTGGGCTGAGGATATTTACGGAGGGGCTAATTTCATGGTCGGACAATTCCAGGATTACTTCAGCATTCGTTATGCCGATGTACTTCTGATGGCAGCCGAACTGGGCAGTCCGGATGCCTTACTATATTTGAATATGGTGCATACCCGTTCCTGTCCCGATACACTGAATTCGGTCGATAAAGATATCATTTTCGAAGAGCGTCGTCTGGAGTTTGCTTTTGAAGGTATACGATATTATGACCTGCTTCGTTATGATCATACTTTACAGTATGCAGCAGATAAAGTAAGTATTGTTGACAAGGTCTTAACCAACAACATCGAAATAGATAAAAAAATCGATGGTCAGAATCTCATCAATACCCGGGGATTATTCCAAATTCCCAACAATCAGATTACTCTGACCAATGGTGTGTTGAAACAAAATCCCGGATGGTAATGCAAAACATAAGCTTAGATATTTAATATAATTAATCTTCTATTATTAACCTTTAATACATTTGACTATGAAAAGAATTGAATTTAAATTATTATTTGTTTTTCTGAGCGCTTTTATGCTGATGCTCTCATCCTGCGAAAAAGATGAAAACGGAGAAGAATCAAAGATTCCTGTTTTGAACAAAGATTTTTCCTACACAGTGGATGAGAACGATGTAACCTTTACAACCAGTTTGGTTGGAACGGTGATCTTTAAAGATTGTACAACCGGCACCGAATATCAACCCGTTGACGGATCAGTTGTGGTTAATCTGCCTGTTGCAGGGACCTATCCGTTTATTTGCAATACCATTATCGAAGGTATTGCATACAATTCAGACACTTTTGATGTTGTTATTACGCAAAGTGATTTAACATATCTTGAAAGCGGTCTGTGGCTGTACCTGACAGGTGGACATACTGCCGGGGTTGCCAATGAAAAAACCTGGAGATTGGATATGAACGCTGCCGGAAAATGTGTTTATTTTGCCGGTCCGCTATACTATAGCGGCTATTCTGTTGGTGATGACAGAAGAGAAGAGTGGGTTTACTGGGCATGGAATGTTTTACCGGAGCAACTTCCTTATACCGTCAACGGACAGGAGATGACCTCATTCTTCAACTGGGAACCCGACTACCCGGGAAATACATGGATCATGCCAGCCCAGGACTATGGAACAATTACTTTTGATGGCGTTGCTAAGACCGTTTCAACCGCAGTATTCGGAGTTACTGAAAACGGTACTTTTAATTTGGATCCGGAAACCTGGAAACTGACCATAACCGGGGTAACACTACCTATTGATACGGGTCGGCTGAACGAGGGTCAGTATGAAGAAACAAATCTTCAGAACCTTAGGATATTTTCACTTTCAGACTCAGCAATGCAAATTGGTATTAAACGTAGTTATGAAGGTGGTGATGAATCCAAATGGGTTAATGTTTACAACTTTGTTTGTGATGATTACGATTATCCTGTACCAGAAGAATTTACTTTTGAGGAAGCTCCTAAAACATCTGTTACGGCTACCGATTTAGTAGGTACCTGGAAAATAGGTGATGTTCCGATGGGGTGGATTGGATATACGAAAGTTGGAGACCAGGGAACAACTATTCCGGCCCGTTTATTCGAAAAATGGGATGACCGTACTGAAGTTGTGGCTACACTTTCATCATGGGGTCTTGATAAAATAGATTCTGTATTTACAGCAAATGATGCATTTACCTATGTATTTAACGGTGACGGTTCCTGTACTCTGAACGGTGTGGCAAACAATTATTCCGTAAGTAACGGTATAATTACTTTCACAACTGCACTCACAACTGAATTCAGCATGGTAACTTCATGGTTGAACCATACTCTTACAGGTACTGCAGTTACTATAATTGATGTTAATAATTACGGAAGTGAGGAAGAGTATGAGGCATACACACCAGAAGGGATCTGGATTGGACAAAAGAACGGTGATAAAAACGAATACAGCGGATTCCATTTGGTTAAGCAATAAACCCGAACCTGGAATGAATTGCTTAAGAGGCTGTCTTATGGGACAGCCTCTTTTTCAAAGTGCCGGTCAGTCCGGTCTTTACTGATTCCTCTTTTAAGTTGTGTTATTGAACTTCTTGTGATCATTCAGGCTGCCATAAGTCGGGAGTTTTCCTGTTGGTACAAAGCAGCATTAAGATATGCGTACCTGTTTTCGCGGTTTGAGATACATCAGACCATCAAAAAAATAAATCATTAGCTGATGAAACCAATAAGCTTTGTTATAATAACTGTATGTATGTTATCCTGTCCGGATATCCAAAAGGATATTGTCAGGGTTGAAAGCCCGGATAAAACCATTGCTGTTACACTGAGTTTAAACGAGACAGGGGTTCCCTTTTACACTGTATCCAAAAACGGAATCATAGTCCTGGAAGAATCTGCCCTGGGTATTGTCCGCACAGATGCGGATTTCTCAGACGGACTGAAAATCAAAAAAAAAGGGAAAGTCCAAAAGATCAGCGACAGTTATTCCATCCTTACCGGCAAAAGAAAAAACTGTGTTTATACTGCCAATAAGCTTTCAGTTCTATATGAGAATTCAGCCGGGGAACAATTTGAGATTATTTTCCGGGTGTCGGACGACGGTGTGGCATTTTGCTATAACTTCACCGGAGAATCAGAAGAGATAAAGTACATTACCGGAGAAAAAACCTCCTTTAATTTTCCTTCCGGTGCCAGGGCATGGCTGCATCCTCATACCAACGCACAAACAGGCTGGTGCAATGTGGAGCCCTGTTACGAAATGCATTATCACCAGAATATTGACGCAGGCACAAATGCCCCGTTTGAAGCCGGATGGTCGTTTCCAGCCCTGTTTCAGTCAAATGGTGTGTGGGTTTTACTGGCAGAATCGGGACTTGAACCTGACTACTGCGGGACCAGGCTTGCAGCAGATTCTCCGGGCGGAGAGTATTTTATTGATTTTCCCCAGGATAAGGAACGTACATTACCAACTGCCGCTCTCCATCCCCGGTCAAAGCTTCCATGGAAAACACCATGGAGAATAATTGTGATGGGCTCTCTGGATAAGATTGTGGAAACCACGCTTGTTACCGATCTGGCCAGACCTGCTGAAACCGGAAATACGGATTTCATTAAACCGGGAAGAGCATCCTGGAGCTGGGCATTGTTGAAAGACAATTCCGTAATTTACGATGTTCAGAAAGAATTCATTGATATGGCGGCAGATATGGGATGGGAATACTGCCTCATTGATGTTGAATGGGATCAGCGTATCGGATATGATAAGATTCAGGAACTGATTGATTATGCCGAAACAAAAAATACTGGTATCATATTATGGTACAACTCTTCCGGTTCATGGAATACAACAACCTATACGCCCAAAGACATCATGTTTGATGCCCGGACCCGCAGGAAAGAAATGGAAAAAATAAGTAAAATGGGAGTCAGGGGTATAAAGGTCGATTTCTGGGCAGGTGACGGACAGTCTGTGATCCGGTATTATTATGATTTGCTTGGAGATGCCGCTGAATTCGGCCTTCTGGTTAACTGCCATGGTACTACCGTACCAAGGGGGTGGGAGCGGACATTTCCAAACCTGGTTACCATGGAATCGGTCAGGGGTTTTGAATATATTACTTTCGAACAGCAAAATGCAGACAGCGCTGCAACGCATTGCTCTGTCCTGCCTTTTACCCGGAATGTTGTTGGCTCAATGGATTTTACGCCTGTCTGCTTTTCGGAAATACCCGGGATCTACCGAAAAACAAGCAATGCTTTTGAACTGGCGTTGTCTGTGTTGTTTCAGTCCGGCATACAGCACTATGCAGATATACCTGAAAGCATGAAAGCGCTGCCGGATTTTGTTGTTGATTTCCTTAAAAAGCTTCCCCCTTACTGGGATGATATAAAATTTATTGAAGGCTATCCGGCAAAATATGTTGTGCTGGCCAGAAAATCTGATCATGGCTGGTTTATTGCCGGGATAAACAGTGAAAAGACGCCGAAAGATCTCAGCCTGGATTTATCCGGTTTATGCACCGCTGATAAAGGATTGATGATAACCGATGGTGAAACCGGCCGAAGTTTCATCCGGCAGGAAATTGAACCTGTTGATGGTAAATTTAACCTGACTGTCAAACCTTCGGGTGGATTTGTATTGTATTTTGAATAAATAAAAGTAAAACTGATATGAAAGGAACAATAAACATATGTATACTGGTACTATTTATGTTACTGGTATTTGCATGCAAACCCGTTGAAACAAGAAAAACCGTTGGTTTTAACAGTACCTGGAAATTTTTTTTGGGTGAAAATGACAGTGCAATGTTTCCCGGTTATGACGATTCAGCATGGAGGATACTAAACCTTCCGCACGACTGGAGTATTGAAGGAGAATTCAGGCCTGAACATCCTGCTACTCCGGGAGGCGGAGCCTTGCCGGGCGGAACCGGATGGTACCGCAAATCATTTTCAGCTAACAAAGCCGATTCCGGAAAACTGTTCCACGTTGATTTTGATGGCGTATACTGCAACAGTGAAGTCTGGATAAACGGTCATTACCTTGGCATCAGACCATATGGATACAGCTCTTTCAGGTATGAACTTACACCATATCTTAATTATGGTGAAAAGGCCAATGTTATTGCAGTGAAGGTAGATAATTCAAAACAGCCAAATTCGCGGTGGTACTCAGGTTCGGGGATCTACAGGAATGTCTGGCTGGTTCGCACCAACAGAATTCATATCAGCCACTGGGGAACATTTGTTTCAACGCCTGAAATCACAGAGGAGGCAGCAAAGGTTGTTTTTGAGGCTGATATCAGAAATACCTGCCCTGAAGACAAACCTGTAAGCATTCGTACCTCAGTTGTCAATGAAGAAGGGGAAAAAGTCGCCGTCATTGAATCGGGACAAACAGTCAGCGGTAACAATACAGAAAAAGTCCGGCAGGATTTGATTATTAAAAATCCGGATTTATGGTCGGTAAAAAATCCATATCTATATACAGCTGTTACAGAATTAAGATATAACGGAAAGCTGCAGGACAGGTATGAAACCCCTTTCGGAATCAGATATTTCAGCTTTGATACCGCAAAGGGATTTCTTCTGAATGGTGAAATGGTTAAAATAAACGGGGTTTGCAATCACCACGACCTGGGATGCCTGGGAGCTGCTGTTAATACGCGTGCTCTGGAGCGCCAGCTGGAAATGCTGAAGGAAATGGGTTGCAACGGTATTCGCACATCTCACAATCCGCCTGCTCCCGAATTACTTGATTTATGCGACAGGATGGGATTTATTGTGATGGATGAAGCATTTGACATGTGGAGAAAGCAAAAAACTCCGTACGATTACCATATGCACTTTGATGAATGGCATCAAAGAGACATGCAGGATTTAATACGCAGAGACCGCAACCATCCATCGGTATTTATCTGGAGCATCGGGAATGAGATCCTTGAGCAGTGGGATACCAGCGGGGTTAGAATAGCGCTTGAACTCGCGGAACTGGTTAAGGATCTGGATACCACCCGGCCTGTTACATCGGGATGTAACGATCCAAATCCCTGGAATAATATTATTCAATCAGGAGCACTTGATTTAATCGGGTATAATTATCATCAGGACATGTATCCGGATTTTCCAAAAACCTATCCCGGGCAGAAATTCATCGCCACGGAGACAGTGTCAGGTCTGGCAACAAGGGGAAGCTATGACATGCCATCAGACAGCATCCGCCGGTGGCCTGTGAGATGGGATATACCTTTTACTACCGGAAACAGTGATTATACATGTTCATCTTATGATAACTGCTCAGCTCCGTGGGGATCAACCCATGAAGAAACATGGAAGATCATGAAGGAATATGATTTTCTTTCCGGCATGTTTATATGGACAGGCTGGGATTATCTGGGTGAACCGACTCCATATTCATGGCCCGCAAGAAGTTCGTATTTCGGAATCATCGACCTGGCAGGATTTCCGAAAGATGTATATTATTTATACCAGAGCGAATGGACAGGTAAGCCGGTCCTGCATGTTTTTCCGCACTGGAACTGGGATAAAGGTGATACCATTGATATCTGGGCATATACCAATTTAAATGAAGTTGAATTGTTTTTAAATAACGAGTCACTTGGAAGGAAGACAAAGACCGGAAATGATCTTCACCTGGTGTGGCGTGTACCTTATGTGCCGGGCACAATTAAAGCAATCGGGGATAAAGACGGACAGATACTCATAAAGACCATTAGGACAGCCGGTGATCCGACAGCAATTGAACTGGAAGCTGACAGAAAAGTCATAAAAGCTGACGGCGGGGATTTGTCTTTCATTACCGTTAAAATTTTTGATGACGACGGAATCCTGGTTCCTACAGCGGATGACCTCATAACTTTCGAGGTATCTGGCGAAGGATTCATCGCAGGTGTTGATAACGGGAGCCAGATCAGTCATGAATCTTTCCGGGCAAACCAGAGGAAAGCATTCAACGGGATGTGCCTTGTTGTGTTGCAGTCCACTGAAAAAAGAGGCGAAATTACCCTTAAGGCAACTGCTGATCACTTAAAAGGTAGCGAGATTGAAATATCTGTAAGGTAATATGTGAATACAAATGCCGGCTACCAGTTATCAGTCCTGAAAGGAACTGCAGGCAGTCCTTCTTTATTGTATAAATTCAGGTCATCCGGATTATTTGCCCAGCCATAGCGCACAGATACAATTTCGGGTACATCGGGTGGGGCATAGACCGTCACTTTATCCCGGTCTGTGATTTCTGCTTTTGCAAAATAAAACTTCTTATCCGGTCCGGCAACAGCAAAGCCATTTACATAGCCATATCTGTCTTTAACCGTAAGTCCCGAACCAACATGGGTGAAAGTCAAAATGGCTTTCCTGCCTTCAGGCGAGAACTCATCAAAGAAGGGGCCGGAATAAACCACATCTTTCTGATACGCTTTCTTCAATGCTGCCAGTGCAAGACGGTAGCCCACATCTTTTTTATTCCGGGGATGTATGTCGTTTGCTTCACCTATATCGATGATACAAGCCATTCCTGTGTTCGGGACTGTTTCTGATGTTATGGTCTGTGATTCACGGAGGTATGCCCACGACTCGTCCTTTGGCTCTTCAGCAGGTTCCATGTAATTTGCCAGCTGGACAAACAGAAATGTAAAATCACCTTCCTGCTCCCATTTATTTCTCCAGTCATTGATCATAATTGGAAAAAGCTCGCGGTACCTGACAGATTCGGTTATACTGCCGGCATTGGATTCTCCCTGGTACCAGATAACACCTTTTATGCCATAAGGCACCAGAGGATTTATCATTGCATTGTATAACAGAGTCGGATAATCATTGGGTCTCAGTATATTGGCATCGGGATTTCTTGGGTTCCTGGGTACGCTTATATCTTCTTTTTTATATTTCCAGCTTCCTGTAAGTGATACCCGGGTCTCCCCGTCTGAGATCACCATTTCATCATAGTTGCCATAAATACCTCCTCCACCGATGTAATCTTCCACCCTGACTGTTATCGTATTCTCTCCGTGTATCAGTATACCCTCTGGTATCACATATTCACGCAATTTTGCATACTGCATGTATGTCTGGCCAACAATGGTCCCGTTAAGCCATGTGATGTCCGTGTCATCGATCTTGCCGATTTTTAAGGCAGCTTTATTCAGATTGAAGTTTTCAGGCAAAGCGAATTTTTTCCTGAACCATACGATCCCGTCAAACTCACCAATGCCTCCATCTTCCCACAGGGAAGGAAGATTCATTTGTTGCCATTCACCGTCGTTGTATTCCGGATTAACAAATGGATGCGGGGTTCCTGTTTTTCCAAGCGCTTTATCCAGCAAATCATTGTATTTGGATAGTTTCTCTGCTTCCTGTTTTTTCAGGGTTTCGATATCCACCTGCTTGATCTTTTCATACCATTCTTTCAGAAAGCTGTTTTTTTCACACGATTCGGCACTGGTCCATGGTTCAACCCTCGTACCTCCCCAGCTTGAGTGAATAAGACCAATCGGAATATCGAGCTTTTCCTCCAGCAATATCCCGAAATAATAACCCACAGCCGAGAAATTACGGGCTGTTTCAGCATTGGACACAACCCAGCCGTCACTTACTATATCATTTTCCGGAGATAAAGATGTTGTATGAGGTACTTCAATCAGCCTGATGAATTCATTATCTGCATTTTTCAGTTCCTCCATTCCTTTGTTTGTATTCCATAAAGGCCATTCCATGTTTGATTGTCCCGAGCATAACCATACATCTCCAACCAGTATATTCTTTAAGGTGATTTCCGTTTTTCCTCTGATGGTCATTGAAAACGGTCCGCCTGCCTTTTCCGGAGCAAGCCTTGCCATCCATTTGCCATCTTTATCAGCAATGGTTTTCACTTTCTGCTCACCAAAGCTGATGGTGATCCTCTCACCTGCATCTGCCCATCCCCATACAGGTATTTCAATATCACGCTGCAATACCATATTATCACTGAATATTTCAGGCAGTTTAATGTTTGCCGCGATCAAGCCACTGATAGTCAATAAAGAAATTGAAAGAAAAAGTCTTAATTTCATGTCAGATAATTTTAAATAATGCATTAATTGTTAAAAATGAATATGAGGGTAAATATAAAAATAATCCTTTGTTTCCACAGGTATATAGGGTAAGAATCATGGTTTCCTGTCAGAGATACTCCGAAATTCTACCGCTGATCTGCTTGAGTGAAATTTCAGCCAGTTTAGCCTGATATTGTGCTGAAAGAAGCCGGTCTTCCGCATCAAGATAAACCCGCTGGATATCTCTCATTTCCAGTCCGGATAAAGTGCCGAGCCTGAATTTTTCAATGGCAATTTCAAAATTGTCACGGGCAGTCTGAAGGTTCGATTCTTCCAAAGCGATCAGCTTCAGGCTGTTCTGATAGATGTTATAAATAATGGCCAGTTCAGCCAGTACCTGTCTTTTGATATTCTCATACTGCAATTCGGAATTTTTAATACTTATGATAGCATTCTGCCTTTGCCGGCTGTTTTCAAATCCATTGAAAAGATTGTATGAAAGTACGGCGGCATAGTTATAACCATGCTCTTTTCTGGACAGCTGGAAACCGGCCTGCGATTCACTGCGGTTGTAATTGTATCCGGCTGTAAGACTAAGAACCGGATATAATCTTGAATTGATGGATTTCAGATCTTTTTCTGTCACTTCCTGTGTGTTTAAGGCGATCAGCAGACCTGTATTATTCTGAATGGTTTGCTCATGCAGCTGTGTGTAATCCAGGTAAAAATCCACGATGATCTTTTCCTGTGGCTGAATATGGCTGTCCATGTCAGTACCCATGGTTTCATTCAGCATGATCCTTGAAGAGAGGAGGTTTTCCTGTTGTTTCAAATATTGAGATGAATCTGAATTATAATCCACTTTGGCCTGCTGAAATTCCAGTTTTGATTCCTTACCGATACGATATCTTTCTTCTGCCACCTTCATTCTTGTCCTGGAAAGATTCATTACGTACCTGAATGTTTCAAGACGTTTTTCCTGCTGTATCAGGTTGAAATATCTGTCACCGATCAGTGCAATAAGGTTTTCAATGTTCATGCGTGTATTCAGCCGGCCTTCATCCAGCAGATCTTTTAGCCTGCCATATCTGGCAAACATTCCGAAACCGTCAAATACTGTCCAGTTAAGAGTTACATTGCCTGATGTGGAGGTGGATTTTGCGTTATCCCTTATTTGCGGTTCATCCGGCCTGGAAAAGAAGATTTGTTCAGAGTTAACGATACTTTGTGAGATTCTTCCTCCCGCATCGACGGTCGGCAGAAAGCCGGCATTTCCAGGTGTCAGGTTATTTTCGGTAATTGCTTCGTTATTTCTGACGATCCGGAGCTCATAATTCCTGTCAATCCCGGTATGAATGCATTCTTTAAAAGATATGGTGTCCTGCGCATGAATGCCGGTAAAAGAAAAAAACAGAAAAAAAACTGAATTGAATATCCCGGGGGTATGCTTCATTTTTATGAGTCGTTTGTTACCTGTTCTACTAAATTTTTTATTTTACCAGATTGATGTCATCAATATTGGAGACTGATTTTGCTTTTTCCGATATGTAAGAATATATCGTAGGCAGGATGTACAGGGTTAAAAGGGTGGAAAGAAACATTCCGCCAACAACTGCCACTCCCATGGATATCCGGCTTTCTGCCCCTGCGCCAATCGCAAGTGCAATGGGTAAGGTCCCCAGAATGGTTGACATACTGGTCATCAATATTGGTCTGAACCTGGCGACAGCCGCATCCTGTATTGCTTCAAACTTGCTTAGCCCGGCAGCTTTTCGCTGGTTGGCAAATTCAACCATTAAAATACCGTTTTTTGAAACCAGGCCAATCAGCATGATGATACCTATTTGGCTGAAGATATTTAAGGTATGATTGAAATACCAGAGGAAAATAAGTGCTCCGGCAATGGCAAGAGGTACTGTAAACATGATGATCAGGGGATCCCTGAAACTTTCGAACTGGGCGGCCAGTACCAGGTAAATAAGGATAAGTGCAAGGATGAATGCAAAAGCAAGGCTGGATGAGCTTTCCTCGTAATCCTGTGAGTCACCTGTCAGGGCTGTGGAAAATGTGTCGTCAAGTACACGTTTTGCAACGACATCCATCTCTTTGATTCCCTCACCCAGGGTTCTTCCCTTTGAAAGGCCTGCAGATACAGTGGCTGACATATACCGGTTATAATGATACAGTTGCGGGGGGCTGCTTTCTTCTTTTAATGTGACAAGATTGTCAAGCTGAATCATTTCACCGCTGTTGTTCCTTACATAGATTGATTTTAAATCAAGAGGCTCGTTTCTGTTTATTCTTTCCAGCTGACCCAGTATCTGATATTGTTTGCCATTCATAATGAAGTAACCGAACCTTGTGCCGCTTAATGCCAGCTGCAGCGTCTGGGCGATATTCTGCATCGAAACACCCATCAGGATTGCCTTCTCACGGTTAATGCTGACCCTGATCTCAGGTTTATTAAATTTCAAATCAAGATCAACAACCTGGAATACTTCGCTTTGCATAGCCTGTGAAATAAATTCAGGCAGTACTTCCTTAAGCTTTTCAAGGTTCTGGGCCTGGATGACATATTGTACCGGCAGCCTGCTCCTTCTTCCTCCGAACGTCTGTTGTTGTATGACAAAAGTCCGGGCTGCTGTCATTCTTCTGACTTCTGCCGATAAATGCTCGGCAATTTCTTCCTGGGAGCGGTTTCGTTCCTTCCGGGGCTTTAAAATAAGCCTGACAAAGCCGATATTTGATGTTCCCATCCACCCGGGTGATACCATAACCATCATTCCTTCTTTTTCAGGAACATTTTTTTGTATCATATCAGACAATTCCATCATGTATTTGTACATGAATTCATACGATGCTCCTTCCGGACCTGTTGAATTCACTGAAAGTGCCGAACGGTCTTCAAGCGGGGCCATTTCCGATGGGATTGATATAAACAGCAAAACAATTAATCCAAATGTAAAGAACATGATCAGCAGTGCCATCCAGCGGTGTTTCATGAAGGACTTCAATGACTTCCCGTATCCGTTGATGAGCATTCTGAAAACAGGTTCTGTTTTCCTGTACAGCCAGTTCTTTTCATGCCTGACTTTCAACACACGGCTTGATAACATGGGAGTTAATGTAAGTGCAACAAATGAAGAAATAATTACAGCACCGGAAATGACAATTGAAAATTCCCGGAACAATCTCCCGGTTGTACCCTGAAGAAATACAATGGGTGTAAATACTGCCACAAGGGTTATCGTGGTGGCAATAACTGCAAAAAAGATTTCAGCAGCTCCTTTCATACCTGCTTCTTTTGGAGCCATTCCCTTTTCAATCTTTGTATAAATATTTTCAAGTACGATAATGGCATCGTCAACCACAAGTCCGATGGAAAGCACAATGCCCAGGAGTGTCAGGACATTGATGGTATAACCTGTCAGGTACAGGATGAAAAAGGCCCCTATCAGTGAAACAGGTATGGCAATAACAGGTATCAGGGTTGTTCGCCAGTCCCTGAGAAATAAAAATATAATCAGAACGACAAGAAAAAATGCCAGGAAGATGGTTTCTTCCACTTCCGTGATTGATTTTCTGATATATTGGGTATTGTCAAATCCAATATCTACCCTAATGTCTTCGGGCAGATCCTTTTTAATGATCTCCAGTCTGTGATATACCTCATCTGCAATATCAATATGATTTGAGCCGGGCTGGGGTATGATGGCATTACCGACCGTCTGGTTGCCGTCTCGAAGCATTCCTGTGCGTTCATTTTCAGGACCGATTTCAGCATGCCCGATATCCCTGAATTTCACGACCCTGTTTCCCTCCTGTTTGATGATAAGGTTGTTGAAATCAGAAGGTGTTACCAGTCTTCCCACAGTACGAACTGTCAACTCGGTAGCATTGCCCTCAATTCTTCCTGAAGGGAGTTCGATGTTTTCACGGTTCAAAGCATTTAGTATATCGAGGGGAGTGATTTCATAAGCCGCAAGCCTGGCCGGGTCCATCCATAGTCTCATGGCAGGTCTTTTACTTCCCCAGACGGCTATACTGCTGACTCCGGGGATCGTTTGCAATCTTTCCTTAAAGACATTTTCAGCAAAGTCGCTCAGCTCAATCATTGACCGGTTATTACTCTGAATATTCAGCAACATGATGGGTTCGGCATCGGCATCTGCCTTGATGATGATAGGAGGTTCGCAGTCTGAAGGAAGCTGACGCCGGGCTGCAGACACCTTATCCCTGACATCATTTGCAGCGGTCTCGAGATCAATATTTAGATTAAATTCGACTGTTATCCGGCTTGATCCGTCACGGCTTACGCTGGAAAGGGAACGGATTCCGGCAATGCCGTTTATGGCCTGCTCAAGAGGCTCGGTTATCTGTGTTTCAATCACATCGGCATTTGCCCCTGTGTAGGTTGTTCTGACTGTAACTATCGGCCGGTCAATGTTGGGAAACTCCCTGACGCCAAGAAATGTCATACCTATTGCACCAAACAGGACAATCACAATTGTCATTACTGTTGCCAGTACAGGTCTGCGTATACTCAGTGAAGAAATGCTCATGACTGGTCAGTCTTGATTGGTTTTCTGTTCAGGTTCTATAACAACCTGCATATCATTTCTCAGTTGCATGATCCCGCTAACAACGACTGTATCTCCCGGACTGATCCCCTCCAGTATCTCAATGGTGCCTTCCGTTCGCAAGCCGGTTTTTACCTGTGAAGACCATGCCCTGCCATTCCTGACAATAAAAACCTTTTCTCCTCCGAGTTCAGGTATGATACATTCAGTTGGCACCTGAAGTGCATCTTCCTTTTCACGGATGACCAGCTCGATTGAAACAAATCTGCCTGGCTGGAGTTCTTCATTCCGGTTATCATAAACAGCCCGAAGTGCAATGGTACGGGTTTTGGTGTCAATTCCTGGTTCTACTGCGTAGACTCTTGCATGATAAGTGGTCACCGCATCTTCCAGCCGGAAGGTAAGGTTTGTTCCTGGTTTTACCATACCGGCATAACGTTCGGGAATTGAAAAGTCTATTTTCAGTGGCCGGATTTTTACCAGTCTGGCAATGAATGTGGATGAGGTTACAAAAGCCCCTTCGCTGACATACCGCAAACCGATAATACCATCAAAGGGTGCATGTATTTCTGTTTCTGCTATCCGTGCGAGCAGTATCTCAATCTCAGCTTCAATTCCCTGTAGATCAGTTTTTAACTGGTCATAAGACTCCTGGCTGACTGCTTCCTTATCCAGTAAAACCTTTTGTCGTTCTGCTTTTTCCATCGCGAGTTTTTTCTGAATTTCAAGCTTCCCTGATTCTGCTTTCAGCTCATCATCATTCAGTTTGGCCAGCAGTTGTCCTTTTTTAACATGAGCACCTTCTGTAAAATAAATAGCTGTGATTTTACCTGATGTTTCAAACGCCAGATCAACTTCTTCATCAGCCAGCAGGCTGCCTGAAGCTTTGATGATCTCCCTGAGCCTGCCTGGGTTTGCGACCACGGTTCTTACCATGGTCGATGTTTGTCCTGCCTGATTCTGTCTTGATCTGTCTCTGTTATTCAGGCTTTTTAATTTCGGGAATACCAGTATTGAAGCAACTATGATTCCTGCCAGTATCCAGATGACGGTTTTGACTTTTTTATTCATATTAATCCGGTGTCACTATTCAACATATAATAATAAACCCTAATTACTTTATAGCCGTTATTCTGTCTTAAGCTGGAATTTTATACCCCATTAAATCGGGTGTGTAAAGGTAATAACTAATTATATTAGTAGTTCATATGAAACTCATAAACATTCAGGATTTAAAACAGCCGGACAGACAAAAAGTTTTAATCAGAGAATATTGTTTACTTTTTTTAGCTTCATGACTGCAATAAAGCTATGCGCCTTTGTATATTCCTGAATACTGAAACCTGAATTTTCAGCAAAACCTTTTATTTGCTTATAGGTAAAAAGCCTGATTTTTATTGAATGTAGTATTCTATGGTAAAGCCAGTATAAATATCCTGTAAGACTTTTTATTGGAAAATGAAGTACTGCTATACCTCCTGTATTAAGGTGTTTATTGAAATTATCAAATATATCAGTATGATTACTGCAGAATTCGAGAACCCCATTTGAGGTAATTTTATCAAACTTCTGTTTTAAATCAAAATGTTCGAGATCCGCAACCTCTGCTTTTATACCTCTTTCAACAGCCACATCAATCATGCTTTTACTGATGTCTATGCCATATACATTACAGTTGTTTTTCATTAAAATGATTGCGTCAGAACCAGATCCGCATCCTGCATCCAGAATGTTCTCATTGGGCATTGGATTTAGTAAATCAAATACCACTTTTCTTTCTTTTTCACGCAATTTGCCTAAATAACCGGTGGTAATCTTTTTCTGATAACCCTGGGCAACTTTGTCATAATAATGTGGGATTTTCATCTGTTTATAAAGTCTGTCGAATTCGTAATTCTCAGGCCATCACTATTACCTGGCAACTGGAATGTTTCAGCAAAATACACAATACAAACAATAAAGCAAAATACAATAGCGGTTTCTTTTTTTTGTTATAATGCATTTAAGTACGAATATAGTATATTAAAAAAAAATCGCATTTGATTTCTTGATTTCGGTGTTCATTTTGTTAAATCTTTCCCGTACTTTATGTCCTGAAATCCTCAATAATCAACTGGTTACTAATCTCTCTTAAACCAAACCGTCCTTCTGTAAAAGGACAGCTATCATTAAAATGAGATACAATTGTACCGTCGCAAAAGAAAAGGATCCGCTGATTCGTTGACGATGATCTGTATTTTTCCTTTTTTGAATGATGATCACCTGATTTCAGTTAAATCCTGTGAATTATGTGTTTGTATTTTCACCAACAGGTCAGTATTGACATGAAAGGATTAGCCCGTATTGTTAACGGATGTTTCCGGTGTTAAATAATAGCACCCCTATTTATTTCATTTCATTTGAAAAATAGCTAATATTACATAATCAAGCCTTAATTTTAAGATGAAAGGAAAGACAGAAGATTCAAAACAAAATAACTCTGCTGCTAAGAAATCTGAACAACTGACTGTAGAATCTTCGATTTTTAAGTTTATGGCTGAGAATTCAAAGGACTTTATTTTTTTATTTGATGGTAACGGAAAGTGTTTGTATGCGAATCCTTGTGCATTGGATACTTTCGGGTATACTCAAAATGACCTAGGACTGATAGATATCCTGAAGTTTGTCCATCCCGGGGACAGAGAGCGCCTGAAGAAAGAAACCGGCTTGTCAGAGGCTGACAGGGAAACGCATTCAAGATATGAGTTTTCAGTAAATGTGAAGACCGGTGAAGTACTTCTTGTTGAAGGTATTTACAGAAGAGAATATAGTAATAAAGGAGACCTGTTAAGAACGCTGGTATATTGCAGAGACATTACCAATTCTATAGATGGCCTTGATAAAATCCCAGAAAGAGCAGAAAATCTCAGAAATATCTTCAATTCATCTCCTGAGGCAATTATTATTACAGCTTCGGACCTGAAATTTATCGACTGCAACAATGAAGTATTAAATCTTTTTGGCTTCGAAAAAAATGAAATGCTTCGAATTGATTATTCGAAACTGGTTGACAAGGATAATGAGGCAAAGTTCGTAATTGCTTTGAATAAACTGAAATTACAGGGATTTGTCAGAAACGAGGAGATTGAGTTTATTAAGAAAAACAAGGATCGCTTCTATGGGCTTGTTTCAGGTAATGCAGTCAAGGATAAAAATGAACATCCTGAATACTATATTATTGTCTTTCAGAATATCTCACGTTTCAAAAAAGCTGAGCATGAGCTTATACAGGCAAAGGAGAAAGCAGAAGAATCCGATAAACTTAAGTCTGCATTTCTTGCAAATATGAGCCATGAAATTCGTACGCCAATGAATGCAATCATAGGTTTTAGTGAATTACTTGCCGATCCCTCGCTGGACACTCCCGATATCAGTCTTTATACCGGCGTAATAAAAGAAAGGTGCAATAATCTGCTGCAAATTGTAAATGATATTCTTGATATTTCGCGTATTGAAGCCAACCAGATTGAACTGAAAGAAAATACCTTTTCGCTGAATGCATTGATTGAAGAGCTGTATATTGAATATGCCCAGAAACTCATTAATGAAAACAAATTTCAGATTGTCCTGAATATTTCAAAAGGTGCCGGAGATAAGCAATGCATTATTTATGCGGATCAGGTCAGATTAAAACAGATTTTATGTAATCTGCTGGACAATGCCATCAAATTTACCAAGACCGGTGAGATTGAATTTGGATATAAAGCTGTTAATAACGATAATCTTGAGTTTTTTGTCAGGGATACCGGTATTGGGATACATCCGGATAAGCATCATATCATTTTTGAAAGGTTCAGGCAGATCGATGAATCACTTGACAGGGAATACGGAGGAAATGGATTAGGACTTGCCATTTGCAAGGCATTTGTTGAGCTTATGGGGGGGGACATCTGGCTGAAGTCTGAGATAGAAAAGGGTACAACCTTCTTTTTCACAATACCACAAAAAAGGAATCAGGAAGAACAGGAAATCAATATTCCTGAATCCAAACTCATCAATTACAAATGGAAAAATAAACGCATCATGCTGGTTGAGGATGATGTATCAACCCTGACTTTTATGCAGGTGCTTTTTAAGCTGACTCAGGCTGATCTTGTATTTGTAACAAAGGGTCAGGAAGCAGTTGACATGTTCATGAATGACAGAAGTTTTGATCTCATATTAATGGATGTGCAGTTACCCGATATTAACGGACTTGAAGTTACGAAGATGATCAAAAGCATAGACAGGAACATACCCGTTATTGCCCAGACTGCCTATGCCATGCAGGGTGATGAGATGAAATGCCTTCAGTCTGGTTGCGATGATTACATTTCCAAGCCAATTGATATTTCAGATCTGTTTTTTAAAATTGAAAAGCTTCTGGGAAAAAAAAATTAAAGACCTCCCCGGATTATTTCATCTGAATAATGGTTTTTTTAATGATTTCAATGGCTTCTCTCAGCTGAGTTTCATTGATTATCAATGGTGGTGCAAAACGGATAATATGATCGTGCGTAGGTTTTGCAAGCAAGCCATTGTCTTTCATTACCACACAAACATCCCAGGCTGTTTTCCCCCTGGTTGGTTTGATAACAACTGCATTTAAAAGACCTTTGCCCCTGACATGCTCAACCATTTCAGATTTTGATTCGAGCGTTTTCATTTCTTCCCTGAAAATTTTACCCATTTTATAAGCATTTTCAGCAAGTTTTTCTTCCTTTATCACTTCAAGGGCCGCGATACCGACTTTTGAAGCTACCGGATTGCCTCCGAAGGTGGAACCATGTTCTCCCGGCTTGATGCATAGCATGATTTCATCGTCAGCAAGAGCCGCTGAAACAGGATACAACCCTCCTGAAAGCGCTTTGCCCAAAATAAGGATATCCGGTCGTACACCTTCATAATCACAAGCCAGCAGACGACCTGTCCTTCCCAATCCGGTTTGTACCTCATCAGCAATGAACAGAACATTGTTATCCCTGCAAAGATCAAAAGCAGCCTTCAGATATCCATCGTCAGGAACAAAAACACCTGCTTCACCCTGGATTGGTTCAACAATGAAACCTGCAACATGGGGGTCTGTAATTTCCTTTTTCAGCGCTTCAATATCATTATACGGGATTTTAACAAATCCGGGTGTATAGGGACCATAATCAGCGTATGAATCAGGATCTGTCGACATGGATATGACTGTTATGGTTCTTCCATGAAAATTACCTTCACATACAATAATTTTAGCCTTGTTTTCAGGGATTCCTTTCTTTTTGTATGCCCATTTACGGCATAATTTCAATGCTGTCTCATCACCTTCTGCACCGGTGTTCATGGGTAAGACCTTGTCATAACCAAAATAACGGGTAATATATTGTTCATAATCACCAAGACAATTATTATAGAATGCCCTTGATGTAAGTGTCAGTTTTTGCGATTGTTCAACAAGGGCTTCAACTATTTTAGGATGGCAATGTCCCTGGTTTACAGCAGAATAGGCTGAAAGAAAATCGAAATACTTTTTACCTTCGACGTCCCACATAAATATACCGCTGCCTTTTTCCAATACTGCCGGAAGAGGATGGTAATTATGGGCTCCAAATTGCTCTTCCTTCTTCATGTAGTCAATACTCGTCAATTTTGTCATATTATGTTATATTATCATTAATGAATTAATTTACAAATGTATTGAATTTTTATACAAATTAAATATGATAAAAAACAGGTTTTATACTGATAATTACAATCAGGATCTTTATGATCTCTTTATTATCTGCATTTTTAACAAATTTACAATATTTTAAAAGCTGCTCAGATATCAGATCAGATATTAATACATTCTGCAAAGCTGGCTTGTAATGAGTTCATTGTATATCTTTACCGGTAAATTCTAACATACACATTATGATACATCCTTTAATAAGTAAACGACGGAGTCCGGTTTTATTTTCAGGCAGGAGTATTTCAAGAGAAGATTTGATTGACATATTTGAAGCTGCACGATGGGCTCCATCATCTAACAACCAGCAGCCCTGGAGATATATTATTGCCACCAGGGAAACTCCTGATGAGCATTCAGGATTACTTTCATGTCTTTCAGAAGGTAACATATTGTGGGCTAAGTTTGCACCTGTTCTGGGTATAAGCATTGCAGAATCGATTTCCACCTATAAAAACAGGAAAAACAGATTTGCAAGACATGATGTTGGTTTATCCATGGCATTTCTCATTATTCAGGCCATGTCTTCAGGTATCTATACCCATGTCATGGGCGGATTTGATCCGGAACTGGCAATAGAAAGCCTTTCTATTCCTGAAAGGTTTGAACCGGTTGCCATGTTTGCATTGGGTTATCCGGCCGAAAATGTCATGGAATTTCCACGTGATTTAATCGACCGTGAAAAGAAAGAAAGGTCAAGAAAAAATATCAGCGAGATTCTGTATTATGGTAAATGGCAGCGCAGTTATAACATATAGATTTATGGTTAAAACCTTTTTTTCAGATAGACAATATGAATATCCTTTATGAAGGATCAGAATTTCCCCACGATCTTGATATTAAAAATTCTTCCGGTCAGATAATTAGGAATTGCAAAAGTGTTATTCCGGTTCAGATTGTTCTTCACCGTTTTTACCCATTGGTATGAAGCCTGGTTTTTCAAGCCGAACAGGTTAAATATCTCAAAACTTAACCAGACATTTGCGTACTGGTTAATAAATTTCAGGTTGTTCAACGATTTTGACAGGCCAATATCCACTCTTCTGTAAGGTTTCATGCTGACATTCAGATCCGGCCGGTCATAATCCGGTGTCCCGTAAGGTATCCGGCTTGCATAAGAAAGATTCAGATGTACCTTGTAATCAGGATTATTTGGGAAATAATCCTGGAAAAACAGGCCGAAATTAATAACCTGGTCAGTAGGTCTCCTGTAATAACCCGGCCAGACTACAGTTCTATCAGGCAACAGATAGTAGTCTTTATATACATCCTCTTTGGTCTGCATGACAGACAGCGATGCCCATGATTCGGCATCTTTAACAAATTCTCCGTTGATCTTGAATTCTATCCCTGCAACATAACCACGCGCAATATACTGGGGAAGGTATTGGATATCAACATCATCAACTTTATAGGGTATCAGGTTCCACAAATGTTTATAGAACATTTCGGCTGAAAAAACAAATGGCCTTTCCCATAAAGCAAAATCATACCGACCTCCCAGCAGGTAATGAATTGACTTTTGTGCTTTCATATCCTTGTGAAGGTTTCCATCAGGATCCCTGAGTTCTTTATAAAAAGGCGGTTGATAGTAGTAACCTGTAGCAGCATGGAAGCTGATTCTCTGCTGCCAGTATGGAGTCATTGTAAGTACAATCCTCGGGCTCAGTACGACCTGATTGCCCAGCGACCAGTAATGGGCGCGAAGACCGGCCGTGAGGAAATATTCTGCACTGTTTCCCTGTAAAATAAAGGTGTTCTGGAAATATCCGGTAATTCTGTTATTGAACTGCAGGTTTTTGGAAATGGTGGTCGAGTTTAAAAATAATTCAGAATCTGAGTAAGGAATTGAATACCCCGCAGAATCAAGCATCTCCCATTCCCGTATTTTATCGTCAATAATTTCATACTGATATTTTATTCCCCATCTCAGGTTGTTTCCGGTTGAATAAATACTTCCTTTATGTTCAAGTGAATAAACCTTTGCAAGGAGATAATTTCTTGCATGCTCCAGGTAAGTTCCTACTCCGATATTCAGCACGCTGTCACCGAACGATTCAGAACCTGCCACATTGTCAAGCATATTGATCAGATATTGCCCCTGTATGTCATAGGTGACTTCTTCGATTGTATTATAAGCAGTTCCGATTAGTTTAAATGACATTTCTTCTGTTGGTCTGAAATCAAGAGACAGGGCTCCAAGATATGTGTCAAACCTGTCTGATTCCTGACCATCATAATATACTGTAAAACTAAGGGTTTGCTGATAAGTTCCGAATTCGGTTTCCCGCGTTTCAGGAATGACCCTGTAAAGATTCTGAGAAATATTTCCCAATAAAGACAGCTCTAACTGTTTTGTGACATCATAGGTGAGGAATGTCTGGACATCAAAAAATGATGGTTTGTAATCACCCCTGGTCTGCAGCTTTTGCAGCAGGTATTGATTGGTTTTGTATCTGACACCACCAATTGCCGTAAACCTTTTATTGGCTGAGGCTCCTTCCAGATGGGCAGAAGCACCGAGAAGGCTTCCGTTAAAGCTTCCTCCAAAACCTGAAGGCCTTTTATATTTGATATCAAGTACCGATGACATTTTATCACCGTATTGCGCATCAAATCCGCCAGCTGAAAACTGCAATGATGATACGAGACCTGAATTGATGATGCTCAAACCTTCCTGCTGTCCGGCTCTGACAAGAAGTGGCCTGTATATTTCAATGTCATTGATATAAACCAGGTTTTCGTCAAAATTACCCCCCCTGACAGAATACTGCGAACTGAACTCACTTCTTATACTTGCGCCGAAAGAACCAAGCATCGATTCAACACCCCCCATGGCAGAAGGAAGCAATTCAATAGACCTGATATTGATTCTTTCAAGCGTGCCGGCTTTTTCATACTTTCTTTCTATATATACTTCATCTATCTTTTCTGTCGATGGCGATAACTGTCTTTTAAGATAAAAAACTTCGCCTTGTGCCAGTTTAACAGGGATTAACAGTTTTTGGTAACCAATATATGAGATTTCGATAGTATACGTCTGATTTACAGGCAAATCTATTACAAATAGTCCGTCTTTATCACTGATCGTACCTGTAACCAGTTCTTTAACCGTTACGGTTGCTCCCAGCACAGGTAATTCATTTTCATCAGTTAATCTGCCCCTGACCGTGCCATATTCCTGTGCCGGTATCTGGTATGCAATATTTATGAATGCCGGTATGATAAACAGTCTGATGAGCTTCATCCGCAGCTTATTACCTTAGATTAATTATAACTGGATAATAACAATTAAATTGTTGGATGATCATTTTTTCTTCTTAAAATCACCTCTTTTAATTGCCTCAAAGAATTTAATCCATGCAAGCGGATTCAGAACCTGGTAGGAAGGCACAGTTCCCTGGATAAACGTCTCCTGATACTGCCTTTCCATTATATATTGATAATTTTCCCTGGCATTCGGATTGTTTTCCATGATGATCTGCGTTTTTAATAAAGCAATATTGCGTCTTGCACGTTCCAAGTCGTCTTCCGGTAACTTAAGATTCAGAAAAGCATCTTTGAATTCTTCATAATTTCTCCACGGATAAATTACAACCTCACCAATAAAAAAGGTGTCCTGAGGCAGGATGATATCCAGTGTTAAAAAAGGCTCGGGTAAATTACCGGGTATTACGATTGTTCTTCTTTTATAGCCCAGGCAGGAAAACATGACCGTATCATTCACTTCAGTAACGATTGAAAATTTGCCCTGATTATCTGTTATTGTTCCTCTCATATTATTCATGATGAAGATATGAGAGAAGGGTAGCGGCTGGAGAAGTTCATCCCTGATACGTCCGGTTAGTTGTATAAGTCTTTCATTCTGTGCGTTAGACTCATTAACTGCCATTAATGCAAATACAAAAAGTACAAATATAAACCTCATATAAAAACTCCATGGTTGTGTCTTCTCATCAGATGCTTCAAAAATAGTCAAAATATTGAATAATTATTGATGTGCATAAAAATTCAAATTCTTGTATTTTTACATTAAACAATATCTCTTATTTCAATATAATGATCAGAATATTTACTGATAACAATGATTTTACAGAAGGAAATAACACTTGATGGTTTCAGGAGGGGATATCATCTTATCACCAGAACCATTATGGATAATCTGGGGGATTTACCTGATAAAGGATTGCTTCATATACTTGTCAAACATACATCAGCTGCAATAGCCCTGAATGAAAATGCAGATCCTTCTGTACGGATTGACTTCGGTCGGTTTATGGATAAAATGGTTTCTGAAAATGATCCGCTATATACCCATACACTTGAGGGAAGCGATGACATGCCCGCACATCTGAAATCATCGTTATTCGGACAATCCCTCACAATACCAATAACAAATCACAGACTAAACCTGGGGATCTGGCAGGGAATTTATTTTTGTGAATTCAGAAATAATGGCGGACCCCGAACTCTTGTACTTACAATATTCAGCTGAACTTAATGAAAACCGGACATAATATAACAACCATGAAATTTTCGGACCAGGACCTTCAGCAGTTTGAGAAAAAAGGTATTAATGTTGAACAGATCGAAAGGCAGATGGAGAATTTCAGAAATGGATTCCCTCATATTAAGCTTGTACGTGCCGCAACGCTGCATAATGGTATCAGGCACGTAAGCAAATCTGAAATTGAAAAATATAAAAATATTTATCATGAATCAAAAGATTTAAAGAGGCTCAAATTTGTGCCGGCTTCAGGAGCTGCTACCCGTATGTTCAAGGCTTTGTTTGAATTCGAGTCTGCTTACAGTATGTCGGATTATGATCCATCTATCATTGAAAATGAGGCCTACCGGCAGGTGAAAACCTTCTTTGAAAATTTGAAGCTTTTTGCGTTTTATCCAAGATTAAAACAGGTACTGGATAATTCCGGTAAGGATATTGAAAAACTATTGATCAGTAATCAGTTTAATGAGATTTTGGATGCACTGCTGGACAAAAATGGAATGAATTACCGCAATCTGCCCAAAGGACTGATTCTTTTTCATCATTACCCGGATCACAACCGGACATCTGTTGAAGAACACCTTGCTGAAGGTGCAGCATATGCAAAAAATTCCGATAATTCGGTTGTTATTCATTTTACGGTATCACCTGAACATATGTCAGCTTTCCGGCAACTATTGGATGAAGTGAAAATCAAATTTGAAAAAGAACTGAATGTCAGATATTATCTATCTTATTCTGTTCAGAAATCCTCTACCGATACCATTGCAGTTGATAAAGAAAATGCCGTATTCAGGGATACAGACGGGACTGTCCTGTTCAGGCCTGCAGGTCATGGCGCGCTTCTTGAAAATTTGAATGACCTTGATTCTGATATTATTTTCATAAAAAATATAGACAATGTAGTGCCGGATAAAATAAGGGAAGAAACGGTGTTATACAAACAGGTACTGGCAGGCATCCTGATTGAATATCAGGAAAAAATCCATGATTACATCAAACAGATTGAAGAGCAAACAGTGGATAAGGCATTGATAAAAGAGATCTGGCAGTTTATTGAGAAGGAATTGTGCGTTATATTCCCGGATAAGAAATTCACTTTGGAAGAACAAAGGAAGCTGTGTTTTATTAAGCTTAACAGGCCAGTCAGGATTTGCGGCATGGTTAAAAATTCAGGGGAGCCGGGAGGAGGTCCGTTTTGGGCTGAGAATCCTGATGGTACAGTTTCATTGCAGATTGTCGAGACAACCCAGATTGATTTAAAGAATATGCTTCAAAGAACAATCCTTGAGAGTTCAACCCATTTCAACCCGGTTGATATTGTTTGCACAACAAAAGATTATAAGGGAGATAAGTTTGATTTGCATAAATTGATAGACTATTCCACCGGATTTATTTCAAAGAAATCCAAAGACGGAAAGAAACTCAAAGCTATGGAATTGCCCGGATTATGGAATGGCTCCATGTCGGACTGGAACACCATATTTGTGGAAGTACCCGCCATCACTTTTAATCCTGTTAAAACAGTTATTGATCTTATCCGGCCCGAACATCAATGATCTTAAGTGTGTTCCCGGGATCGCCACTTTCAGTTCATGAACCAGATCGAATATGCACATCCCGCTGTGGAAAGGGAATCTGGATCTTGTTCCTTGCAAATGCATTAAAAATTTCGTAACGAAGCTCACTTTTAATGTTTTCAACCCTGAAAGTCTCCGTTGACCAGAAAAACAACTCAAAGTCGAGAGAGGATTCACCAAAATCGGTAAATCTCACAAAAGGAGACGGATCCGTTGTAATCTCTTTATGGTCTCTGGCACATTTTAAAAGCACTTCGGTGACCAGTATTACATCCGATCCATAAGAAACACCAACCTTAACAGAGAAACGCGTCTTTTTTTCCAGATGGCTCCAGTTGATGACATTGTCAGAAATAAATTTTGAATTCGGGACAATCATAATGATGTTGTCCCGTGTCTCAATTTTTGAAGTCCTGATTCCTATTTCCCGGACACGACCAACAATACTACCTTCAATTTCAACAATATCACTCACTTTAATAGTTCCCTCAAACAACAATGCTACTCCTGACACAAAGTCCTGGAAGATCTGCTGCAATCCAAGCCCGAGACCAACGAGAAGCGCTGCTGAACTTGCAAGTAATATTGTTACTTTAACCTCTAAAGTGTCCAGAATAATAACAATGGCGATAATCCATAGAAAATATTTGATTATCTGATAGATAGCGTAAAGTTGTCCAATCTCCATCCGCTTCTTAACCTCCTGCCGGTGAATGATTTTTTTGATAAGTCTGATGAGTATATACGTAATTACCAGGATGAGAATGATCTCAAACAGATGAAAAACAGTAATGCTAACCTCACCTGCCTTGAATAGTCTGTTATCAAGGAAATTCTTAAAAGACATTATTAATTAATTGGTTATCTATGAATGAATATCAACCAAAATTAATCAAAATCGTGTTTAAAAGTTTTAAAAAATTCCCTGAATTCTGCAAATGAAAAATTGCAGAATTTCCCATTATCATAATAAACCCTGTATATTGCCTGATAATTACCCATGGATGGAACATATTCATAATCATAGAATTTATTCACATCAAATTTTAGCGCTACCAGAGAATGATAGTCCTTGATGCATTTACATTTCATCATGTTTAAGAAGATGTTAAGAGTATGTCTAATAGATTTATATTCAATTACATATGATTATATTTCGAAGCCTGCCTATTTTTTTTTGAAATTAAATAAACATAGATGCATTTTTACTTTCATTTTTTATTTATTTTACACAATTTTGACGCGCTTTTTAAAAATGGTCACACTGGTGGTAAATGATACATTGTTGGATAATCTAATAATAAAGAATTGATTATTATATTATGTTGATAACTCTGTCGTTATTGACTGTGACATTTTATGCTTTCAACGTCAAAAGAGAACAATCTTTAAACAAAATATATAAGGTTGTCTAACATTAAAAATTTATATCTTATGGTCTAACTATCGTAACATATTGTAAAAAAATGAAAAAACCGATTCTTAGTAATTTGCTACACAGCTCAGCTGTGGAAGTAAATAACCACACAACAGGAGTGGTTGTTGGTAATCGAATTCCGAAAGATTACTTTATTACTAAAGGAACCGGTGAAAGCGACATAGCTATTCATGCGGGTTCTTATCATTTAGCACTTAAAGCTGCCGGGATAGAGATGGCAAATATCATGACATA